>NZ_CP160906.1:2400000-3000000 GCF_041080865.1 Psychromonas sp. MME1
TATTGTCTTCCTGTTCACCCATTAACCCATAGCACCCCATGCTTTCACATAAGTTGGTACGTCCTGGTGTAGTTTTACAGGGTTCACACTCACCACAAGGAATAATACTGGTAATTATTTTTGACCCCAGTGAGACAGATTTTCCGACGCTGTCTTTGCTGATATTTTTACCTAATGCAATAATTTCCCCCGTTCCTTCGTGGCCTAATACAATAGGGATAATACCAAACGGGTCGTTACGGTATTCATGTACATCAGTACCGCACACACCACAACCTTCAATTTTAATTAAGATTTCATCATCACCAATTGCAGGCAGTTGATACTCGGCAAATTGAATTTTTTTTAAAGCAATTAATTCAGCCACTTTTGCTTTTTCTGGAATTACGATAGACATGCTTTCATTCTCCATATTCGGCACCTATTCTTGTTTGTTAGATGCCATAAGATTTATATTCATTAACGCCTATTTTACGAGGTGTTTATTCACCGCTTTAAGGCGATCGAGTACAACGGCTTGCACGCGTGGCAACACTTCTTGCATGATCAATGGTGGATAAGCATTGGCTATATCTTTACTGATCTCTTTGTGTGTTTCACGCATGTAAGTTGAGTGGACAATCGTGCCAATATTAATTTTCGCAATACCCATTTTGATCGCTTTTTGAATATCTTCATCGGCAATGCCTGTACCACCATGCAATACCAATGGACATGCAACGGCATTAGCAATCTCTTGTAGGCGTTTAAAGTGAATTTTAGGCGCACTGGTCGTGAAACCATGTGCAGTACCGATCCCCACAGCCATGATGTCAGGACCCGCTTCTTGGTAAAGAGAAACAACATCGGCAACAGAGGCAAGGTAGTCATCTTCTGATTTAACGACCACGTCACGCCCCATGATCTTACCAATTTCAGCCTCAACGGTGACATTGGCGCTACGTGCATAGTCGACCACTGCACGAGTCATAGCGATATTCTCTTTGAGGCTCTGATGTGAGCCATCGATCATGACGGAATCGTAACCATCATCAATCGCTTGCTTACAGAGATCAACGCTCGTGCTGTGATCTAGATGTAGGTAAATTTTGTTGTTAGCGATATGCTCAAAACCATCCACCATCTTACGGCACAAGCGCGTAGTGTTTAATTGCGTGACCGGAGGATAAGTCATTGCCATAAAAGGTAAATCTAATTCATTCGCAGCCAGTGCAACAGCATGTAAATCATAGATATCATTAATATTAAAACCGGCAAGACAGCGTTGTTGCGCACGGTAGTTTTTGAGTAGAGCTGTAAGTGATTGTGACATAGTATATTAACCTTATCTTAGTAATTTAATTTTTTAGGGATGCTACGACCGTAAGTTTTTGCTTCTGTTGGCATTAACTCTTCTACCCCTACCCAGAAATTAAATTCGCGTAAGGTCTCAATGAGGTGACCACGAGCCATCGCCCAGTGATGATCCATGCCGTAATTCATAACTGAATTGGCAATCGATTTTGAACAAATATCTTGCGGTGTAATTTCGCCATAACAACCGCGATATCGCATTGGAGACTCAATAATTTCACCTTCAAAGGCAAACACGGTTGATGCGTGTGGATATTGGTATTTGGCAATAGTAATTGGCCCCGTTTCCTGTAGAAACTCTAACAACATTCCGTAGGATTGCTCAGGATCGTAGTTATCTAAAATACTGTGATTTTTCACATCAAAGGTCGTGCCTTCTCGCATCAACTTAGTTGAGGTACCACCACAGTGCCACATACCAATACTATTTTTATCGTGATCAACAAAAGAGAAGTCCATCAAGGTCGGTAAGCCTTTACTCATGGTTAGCTCATTAAAGACCACCATCGTCAATAGCGCGCCCATATCTGATTCATCGGCAACAGGAATACCGAGATCTTGTACCAAAGCACCCGCGCCATCACCTGCGATGCCATAGTTATCAAAAAGCTCTGGCCAATTTTTCAATGCTATACCAATGTAGTTACCCTGATTACTGTAATCTGCGATGGCCAAAGCTAAGCGAATTGAAAGAAATAGCTCTTTCTCTGACACATTATTTTCATTGAATTTATCTGACACAAGCAACTGCTTAATAAGAGGCTTAACTTGCTCCTCGCTAAAGTTTTTCTCACCATGTAACCAAATAGTTTGCATATCAATGCGATCGACAGCGATACCAAAGTGCTTAGCAATCGACATCTCATTTAATTCACAATCATAAAAACCGGGAACGCGCATACCGCCCACCATTAATATTTTGGCGTGCTTAAGGCGTGCTTTCGCAGAGACTGCATTGATAAATCTACCCAGCGATTCTTCAAGACTTGGCGCACCAGGCTCTTCAAAAATCCAGCTGTATTTGACTTCCATTGATGAAACAATGTTTAACAGGAAGTTTTGTCCGCACAAACGATTTGCCGTTAAGTTTCCACCAGTTACTT
The DNA here is from genome assembly GCF_041080865.1 of Psychromonas sp. MME1. NCBI lineage: Bacteria > Pseudomonadati > Pseudomonadota > Gammaproteobacteria > Alteromonadales > Psychromonadaceae > Psychromonas > Psychromonas sp. MME1. The sequence continues at coordinate 2,402,457 of NZ_CP160906.1, forward strand.
CGGTGTGTGACCAACTCAGTAAAGGAATGTCATGTTCAGCTAACCACGTTGCTAAGGCAAGCGCCATATCACCTTGAATATAAGAGGCTTGGTAGATGATTAATGCTTTCATCCCCTGCGCTCTATATGCATCTAATAGCGTGAGCATCTCTTCTTTAGTTTGAATCGGCTCCTCTTCTGCAAGCATTGAATTACTGCTCGAGAAGACATTTTTTACATCATTAATTGCCTGAGCATAAGACTCTTTGGCTTTTGCCCAATCAAAATGTAATTCAAAACCAATACCGATAAAACCGATAGGCACATCTTTACGAGGTACAGCGGGCGTTACTAAGGCTTTCATCGCCTCTTCAAGTACACCAACGCGTTGTGTGAAATCTACTGACATATTGGAATTCCTATTGTGCTTGTTGAATAAAATTGTGTACATCTTGTTCAGATGGGAAAGCGGTACGGCCGCCAAAGTGAGTTGCAACAATCGCAGCAAAGGCAGAAGCAAATTGCATGCGAGCCGAGAGTTCGTAATCTTTCATTAATGCATAAGCATAAGCTGCGTGATAGGCATCACCACACCCAGTGGTATCAACAACTTCGACTTTAAACGCGCTTTGACTGATAACCGAATCACCCTCTGTGGCCCAACTACCATTAGCACCATCGGTGATCACTAGCTGCGCATCTGTAGTGGCCCTGAGTGTATTAATACAATCTTGGATATCTGTTTTAGCGCTCATAAATTGCGCGCACTCAAGTGGCAAAATCACATGAGAACCTAATTTCAGCATGATATTAAGCTGTTCAATATCACCAGCTTCCATATCAACAACGGAGGGGATATTTTGTGCTTTTGCTTGTTTAAGCAACGCAATATTGCCTTCAATATCGTAACCATCCACAAATAACAATTTACTTTGCGCTAACCAAGTTGGATCAATATCTTGTTCAGATAATGCGCGGTACCCCGTGGTCGAGTAAAATACGGTTCGCTCCCCCTGCTTGTCGACTTCAACCAAAGCAGTAGCGGGGACGGCTCGGCTATCGTGAAGCATTAAGCTAGTATCAACATTGCAGCGTTTAAATTCACTTTTAGCAATATCGCTTTGTGCGTTATCACCTAAAAAACCTAAAAAGCCAGTTTTTAAACCTAGTGCAGCCATTCCACAGGCACCATTACCCGCTGGAGCACCACCTTGAATAACAATCTTGTCGACTTGTTGTTTTTTACCCGCTTCATATTGTGCGGGTAATGTGACTAATATATCGATAACATTTAAGCCTGAAACGAGGACATCGTAACTCATGCCTTTCTCCTAAATTGAACTTGGTATTCTCTTTAGTGCTTAAAATAACGATAAAAGTGCAACAAAGCTAAATAGCAAATTATCCGATTTGTGTGCTATTTTTGCATTGTTGTGCTAATTTACTTTGACACTTAATCGCCGTCACATTTTAGATAAAATAAAAATTTGATAGGCGCATCTTGTTAATGCGTATTATTAAATTATTCACATCAATAAAAATCACTCGCTGTGATGATGCTTTAGTTTACTTAAGGATAGGGAGAATGGGCTTATGGAGCCAGTTTTAGAGTATATACCGCTAAACAAAGCCCACTCATTTCATGTTGAAAAGTATCAACAAAAAAGCTTTGACGCGCCTTGGCATTATCATTCTCAGTGGGAGTTAACATACATTATTGAAGGGTCTGGCATGGCCTATGCTGGCAACGCAATTCGCCACTTTGTACCGGGTGAATTAGTATTGTTAAGCCCCAACCTCCCTCATTGCTGGAACAGCAATGTAAATTCAAATGCCAGCGCGACGTCACTCTTTGTGCAGTGGGATAATAACTTGCTCGGAGAGGGATGGTTAACACGTCAGGAGTTTAACGCAATTAAAAAGATGCTCGATAACAGCCATACTGGGATTATTTTTGATTCATCGAATATCGCTGAACTGACCAGTAAATTGATAGGTTTGCAGAAATTACCAGCCTTTGCTCGCCTGATTCAATTTTTAGATTTACTAAACTGTTTGGCGGAAAGCCATTATAAACCGCTGAGTGACAGTGTGGTCGAGTATAAAAATAAGGCTGTCCCTAAACGGATCGAAACCATTCTTGAATATATTGCAGAAAATTATCAACAGAGAATAACAGCCGAGGATATGTCTGTATTAACTAATTTAACCGCAGTTTCTTTCTCTAAATACTTTAAAAAAACCTTTAATAAACCCTTTACCCGTTTTTTAAATGAGTATCGAATTAGTCAGGCCTGTGTATTATTAATTGAAGATGATAATTGTATTGAAGAAATTGCACATCGCTGTGGTTATAACAATATGGCTTTTTTTCATCGCCAATTTAAAGAGGTCATGTTAAAAACACCATTAGGTTATCGGCATGAATTCAGAAAGGTACAATATTAGCCTTCCCTAATTAACAACCACTATCCGTTATTGCGTAGGTAGGTGGATTCGTTGCGGAACTTGCCTGTGTATATTCAAAGTAACATCCATCATCATTAACCTGCCCATTACCATTAGCATCGTAACCGATAAAAGTTGTTGTTATACCTTGGTACTGAATTTCAAAATCATCGGAGAGGTAGACTCGTTTTTCGATATCGGTATTGTCTAAGTAAAACCATTTTAAACGGGTATCAAAATTACCATCCCCCGTGGTATCAACATCGATAAGATCATCTCGATTCGGAACGGGTTGGCTAGCGTAGCTGGGCATTTGCGATTTTATAAGCATGAAATTATTGGCAGTTTTAACACTCTCTTTAATTTGCTTGAGCACTTGTATACGTGATTCAGAAGAGAGATTGACCATTTTAGGTAGCGCAACGGCAGCAAGAATACCAATGATAACAATCACGACAACCAATTCAACTAAGGTAAAACCATTTACTTTTGTTTTTAAACGCATTTTTATCACTAATTCCATTTGAGCTTGGCGACATGATAAATTAATAACTCAATTTTTGTCTATTATAAAAAGCAAAAAATGCGCTCTCTCGGCTATTTTTATATCAACAGTGAAAAAATGCGCAACATGGGCAATGGTGAATTTGAATAGAGATAAAAGTTTGGGATATACAAATATTAAAGTTGTTAATTGAGTGGAAATTATACCAATCGGATTAGTATGTGATCTAAATTTTGCGCAGGAAAATGGCTTAATTTGAGGCGTAAGTTGACGAAAATAGGTTGTTCCCTTTGCGAAACTTACAACATAAAAGTAAGTTATTTTAACCAGTAAAATAGATCAGCTATTTATTCCGATTGGTATTAACAGTTCAACTTTCCCGGCCAACTAAATATGAATTAATATTTCAGACAAAAAAAATCCGATATAGTCAATGCCACATCGGATTATAAAAAAGCAACATTATTAAATAGAATATAACCTATTTATCTTGCTCGCGGGCAATAGCGCGGTAGGCAATATCATTACGATAGAACATGCCATCCCAACTAATTTGCTTAGCAAGCTGATAGGCTTTTTCCTGCGCTTCGGTCACAGTGTTACCTAAAGCTGTCGCACAAAGTACACGTCCACCATTAGTCACAACTTGCCCATCTTTTTCACTAGTGCCAGCATGGAAGACCTTCAGACCTTCGCTCTCTTGCGTTGGTAAACCAGAAATAACCTGACCTTTACTGTAATCACCAGGGTAACCACCTGCGGCTAATACCACGCCAATTGCAGCGCGCTCATCGAACTCTGCGACCATACCGTCTAATTCACCGTTAACACCCGCTAAACAGAGGGTCACGATATCTGACTTCATACGTAACATGATAGGTTGCGTTTCTGGATCACCAAAACGGCAGTTATACTCAATCACTTTAGGTGTGCCATCGGCCATGATCATAAGACCCGCATACAAGAACCCAGTATAAGTATTGCCTTCAGCAGCCATCCCTTTAACCGTTGGGTTAATGACCAAGTCCATCACACGCTTATGCATTTCAGGGGTTACAACGGGAGCTGGAGAATAAGCGCCCATTCCGCCCGTATTTGGCCCTGTGTCACCATCACCTACACGTTTGTGATCTTGACTCGTTGCCATCGGCACAACGTTCTCACCATCGACCATAACGATAAATGAAGCTTCTTCACCATCTAAAAATTCTTCGACAACAACACGATGTCCCGCTTCACCAAAGGCATTACCAGCAAGCATATCTTGAATGGCATCTTCAGCTTCTTGTAACGTCATTGCCACAATAACGCCTTTACCAGCGGCAAGGCCATCTGCTTTAATAACAATCGGCGCACCTTTTTCACGCACATAGGCAAGCGCTGGCTCTATTTCTGTGAAGTTTTGATACCAAGCCGTTGGGATATTATGACGCGCTAAAAAGTCTTTAGTGAAAGCTTTCGACCCTTCTAATTGCGCAGCCCCTTTAGTTGGACCAAAACAAGCAAGGTTAGCCGCACGAAATGCATCAACAACCCCAATCACTAATGGGGCTTCTGGGCCAACAATGGTTAATTCAACATGGTTTTCTTGAGCAAAGGCAACTAACGCATCAATATCTTCAACGCCGATATTAACATTCGTCACTTTATCTTCTAAAGCGCTGCCCGCATTACCCGGTGCAACAAAAATATGGTTAACTTGTTTATTTTGCGCCGCTTTCCACGCTAATGCATGCTCACGACCACCACTACCAATAATTAATACATTCATTCTTAACAAATCCTTCAATAAATAGATATTATACCAATAGGAATAAATATCTGATCTATTTTACTGGTTAAAATAACTTACTTTTATGTTGTAAGTTTCGCAAAGGGAACAACCATTTGCGTCAACTTACGCCTCAAATTAAGCCATTTTCCTGCGCAAAATTTAGATCACATACTTAATCCGATTGGTATTAATTGGAATTTCTCAACGGCGGTTGCTTCGAGGTCAAGGAAAAAGCGCGCAGCTTACTCTAGTAAGTGAGCACTTTTGACGCTGAGATCGAAACAACAGACTAAGAGAAAACCAATTAATGGCGGAAGTGACGCATTCCCGTGAATACCATTGCCATACCATGCTCATCTGCTGCGGCGATAACTTCATCATCACGCATCGAGCCACCTGGTTGGATAACACAGGTGATGCCGGCTTCAGCTGCTGCATCGATACCATCACGGAATGGAAAACGCATCCGATGCCATTACCGAACCTTCTACAACCAGATTCTCATCGGCAGCTTTGATACCAGCAACTTTCGCGCTGTAAACACGGCTCATTTGTCCAGCACCAACACCAATAGTGGTACAATTTTTTACATAAACGATAGCATTTGATTTAACAAATTTAGCGACTTTCCAGCTAAATAGTAGATCTTTTAATTCTGCTTCCGTTGGTTGACGTTTCGTCACCACTTGCAAATCATCTAGGCCGACCATACCTTGATCGCGATCTTGTACCAATAAACCACCATTCACACGTTTAATATCAAACTCAGTGGTTTTACTCGCCCATTCACCGCACTCTAGTAGACGTAAGTTTTTCTTCGCAGCAACAATTTGTGCCGCTTCAGAGCTCACTTTAGGGGCAATAATCACTTCCACAAATTGACGAGAAACAATCGCTTCGGCAGTATCTGCATCCAATTCACGGTTGAAGGCAATAATGCCACCGAAGGCAGAAGTTGGATCGGTCTTATAAGCACCTTCATAGGCATCTAGGATATTATCACCGATTGCCACACCACAAGGGTTAGCATGTTTAACGATCACACAAGCTGGCTCTGCAAACTCTTTAACACACTCAAGGGCGGCGTCAGTATCGGCAATGTTGTTATAAGATAACGCTTTACCTTGCAGTTGTGTTGCGGTTGCAACGGATGCTTCTTGGATATTAGTCTCAACATAAAATGCAGCATCTTGATGACCATTTTCACCGTAACGCATATCTTGTTTTTTGTTGAATTGCATGTTGAAAGTACGTGGGAATTTAGACTCTTCATCACCTTCTTTATTTTCGCCGTAACTTGGTACCATAGTACCAAAGTAGTTAGCAATCATGCCGTCATATTGAGCAGTATGCTCATAGGCAGCAATCGCTAAATCAAAACGCGTTTTGTAAAGTAAACTGCCGTCATTTTCATTCATTTCATCAAGAATACGCGAGTAATCACTTGCATTAACGACGATTGCCACATCTTTATGGTTTTTAGCCGCAGCGCGAACCATCGTTGGACCGCCAATATCAATATTTTCAATTGCATCTTCTAAAGAACAATCTAGGCGAGCCACGGTTTGTGCAAATGGATAAAGATTCACCACAACCATATCAATGGCAATAATGTCATTTTCTGACATGATCGCTTCATCAATACCACGACGTGCAAGAATACCGCCATGAATTTTTGGATGAAGGGTTTTAACACGCCCGTCCATCATCTCAGGAAAACCAGTATAATCAGATACTTCCGTTACTTTTATGCCATGATCAGCAAGTAGTTTACAGGTTCCACCCGTAGAGAGAATATCGACGCCTTTGGCCGCTAACTCTCTTGCAAACTCAACAATGCCAGATTTATCTGAAACACTTAATAACGCTCGTTTAATCGGTCGGCTACTTTCCATTTTATTACTCATTCCTCGGTTGATGAATTAATAAGCAAAACCATGCATTGGTTTTTCAACTTATAAAAAAATTCTTTGGACTAGGATCGCTATTCTACCCGAAAACGATGGCAATTTGAGCGTTTATAATGAAAAAAATTCGCTTTTTATTGTGTCGTGATACTGACTACTTAAGTTGCGCTTTAAAATGGTATTTTCCTAGCAATTTATAATGGGCATTTATAACGAGTGCAAGGCTGTAAATAGGGGGATGGCAATGGTTAGATTGTAACAAAAGAGTAATCGATAACGTTAAGCGGTAACAATGCCGTTACCAAAACAAATGGTAACGGCTATCAAAAGATTAAAGGTGGTAAGGCTGACTCAATTCATGCACGGCATCGACAAATACTTTGGCATTTTCTGGTGGAACATCCAAATGAATACCATGCCCTAAATTAAATACGTGGCCACTGCCATTGCCAAAACCTTTTAAAATTTCAGCAACTTCTTGACGGATGCGTTGTGGGGATGCATATAACATGGATGGATCCATATTGCCTTGTAGCGCAACACGAGAACCAACTCTTGCTTTAGCTTCAGCCATATCAATAGTCCAGTCAAGGCCAATACCATCACACCCAGTATCTGCGATAGACTCTAACCACTGCCCACCATTTTTAGTAAACAAGGTAACCGGTATTTTTTTGCCTTCATAATTTCTTATCAAGCCCGCAACGATTTTCGCCATATATTGTAGTGAAAAATCTTTATAATCTCGCGGTGACAAAACGCCGCCCCAAGTATCAAAAATCATCACTGACTGTGCGCCAGCCGCTATTTGACCATTTAAATAGGCGATAACAGAATCGGCTAATTTATCTAGCAGGGTATGTAATATTTGTGGCTCAGAAAATGCCATTTTTTTAATTTTAGTAAATGCCTTAGAGCTTCCCCCTTCCACCATGTAAGTCGCTAATGTCCACGGACTACCTGAAAAACCAATCAGTGGAACTTCACCTTTTAACTCACGACGGATGGTGCGCACCGCGTTCATAACGTACTGCAATTCACCTTCAGGATCTGGCATGATTAAATGGTCGACATCTTTTTTACAACGAATAGGGCGTTCGAATTTAGGCCCCTCTCCCTCTGAAAAATAGAGCCCCAGCCCCATCGCATCAGGAATCGTTAATATATCTGAAAATAAAATAGCGGCATCGAGTTCAAAACGGCGTAATGGTTGCAATGTCACTTCACAGGCAAGATCAGCATTGCGACATAGCGACATGAAATCGCCAGCTTCTGCTCGTGTTGCTTTATATTCAGGCAAATATCTCCCCGCTTGGCGCATCATCCAAACAGGTGTTTTATCGACAGGTTGCTTTAATAACGCACGAATATAGCGATCATTTTTTAATTCAGTCATACAACTTTTATTCCATTATAAAATTGGATTTAATATTTTCGAGATGTTAACACTTTTAACATCTTTTTTTACAAAAAATCAAGAAATCGATAACGCTAATCAATATCCGTAATTATCTTTGTAATTAATTTTCTTGCTAACGTCCCTGTATTAGGTAGTTCAGGCAAATTATCAATATCGTACCAGTCAGCACTACAAAGCTCTTTAGGGTCAATATTAATGTCACCTGAAGCATAATCTGCTATATATCCAACCATTAATGAATGGGGAAAAGGCCAAGGTTGACTGGTGACATATTGAATGTTTTTAATTTTTATTCCCGACTCCTCATAAACTTCACGTTCTACGCAAGTTTCGAGTGTTTCCCCTGCTTCAACAAACCCGGCCAAGACCGTATAAACAGGGTTGTTATCATTCTTATGACGTTGATGCAGGGCTAATAAAATCTGTTTTTGTTTACGAATGCCAACAATAATACACGGAGAAACGCGAGGATAACAACGGTGTTCGCAGTGATAACACTTCATGGCAATTTCCCAATGAATCGCACTCATCTTTTCACCACAATGGCCACAATATTGGTGGGTTTTATAAAAATGCGCAACCTGAAATGCCCTCCCTGCTATATCAAACAAAAGATCATCAACTCGCCCAAGCAGGAAGCGTAAATTCGAATATTCACCTAGGCCAACATCTAATTTTTCCTGAAGATGAACTAAATAGCATGGACTAGACTGATAGCTGCCGATATTGACTCTATCAGCAACGAGTTGTTCTGAAAATGGCAAATCATCAAGATTTCCATAGGGGATAAAATCGCCCTGTGGCTGTAAAATAATTTCATTATGAGCAACAATAAACCACCATGCATTTTGCTGATAATCTATCTTTGATTTAACTGGTTTCATCTCCCCTCCCCTTGACGAATTTAACTCAATTAGTGCCTGCTAAATTTTAACAGGTAGCAGCTTACATCACAGTTATACAGGAAGATTATCATGATATTCAAATTGAAGTTGACGCTAACTTAATTTTTGTTTACTTTCGCTGTTAAAACTTATTACATAATCTATTTAAGGCTGTCATATGCTAACCAAATTAGAACAAGCAAAAGAAGAATGGGGTGGCACACTTGCAGTTATTGATAAGTGGCTTGAAGAGCGCCAAAGCTTAGTTGTTTTATATTGCGAACTAGCGGGATTACCGCCTTATCAGCAAGAGACTCGTAGCTTACCTACACAAGAGAAAATAACGCAATTTTGTCAAATGTTACTCGACTATGCATCGAAGGGCCATTTTGAAATTTACGAGCAAATTATTCTGCAATGTAAATTAGATGGTGAAGAAAATTTAAAAATTGCTCAAGAGCTCTATTCGCGCATCACCACGACGACGGATACGGCATTAAATTTCAATGATAAATATGCAGAAGCAAAGGGTGATAAAAACTTACTCGACTTTGACCAAGATTTGTCGGAATTAGGCCAAGTTATGGAGAGCCGTTTTGAGCGTGAAGACCAACTACTTGAAGTGGTACATTTACACCACACGCTTGCCTAGCTGTTGTTCATATAAGCAAAAACCAATCTTTTCTACATTGGTTTTTGCTCTTCCGTTCAATAATAACCGACCTGCTACCTAAGGCAAATCCATTACCTGCGAATCTAAACTATTTTTTATCAATAAAAAATACTCTTTGATAAAATCAATCTGCGTTCTGTTGGCTGGCTTATTCCAACGTTGTCCTAATATTTGTTCTAGGTCATCAACCAACTTATCGCCTTCTGCAACCACAGTGAGGCGCGTTTCATTACTCAAGTGCGGTTGCTGTTGGCAAAAGCATAACAACATATCAACGACTTGATCTGAGACGATATCTGCGATGATATCACCTTCCTCTGAATTAATTTGACCTTCAAAAATATCTAGGTTGTCAGCAAAATAACCAACACATGCCTTGTAAGCATCACTTTCTAATAACATAATGATCTACCCTGAAATTAATGATTGCTATATAAAATAATAGTACGACTTAAGCAACTCGTGCAATTAAATGGATGCTAAACCCAACTCTTTTAAAAATAGGTCTCTTCGTTGCTCAAATACCTTCATCTGTTTTTTAGGTACCTCTTGAGATAACGGTAAATCGACACGCATAGCATCAACGGGTCTGTTGTAGACATGGAATTCGTAATGCAAATGAGGTCCGGTTGAACGGCCTGTATTACCACTTTTAGCAACTAACTCTCCCATTTTAACATGCTGCCCTTTATGCACATATATTTTACTTAAATGTAAAAAGCGCGTGGTGTATTTACGTCCAAGTTTTATCACCACATAGTTACCAGCAGCAGCATGATACCCCACTCGCTCGACAACGCCATCGCCAATTGAGTAGACTTTTGTACCAGTTGGCACGGCAAAATCGGTACCATTATGGGGTCTGACTTTTTTCGTTACAGGGTGTAAACGTTTTGGATTAAAGTTGGAGCTAATACGATATTTTTGCTTAAGTGGTACACGTTTATAAGCTTTATTCAAACCGCGTCCCTGTTGATCGTAATAACGCCCATCTTCATTAAGGAATGCCGTATAGGTTTGTCGACGGGTGTTGATGATAACCGCTAGCACTTCACTATCTAAGCTATACTGACCATCGATATACTGCTTAGATACCAACACATTAAAGGTATCTCCTGCTTGCAGCTGACGGCGAAAATCAATCCGGTCCTGTAGTGCATCTGATATCTGTTGAATCTGCCCTGAGGTCAGCCCTGCATCTATTGCATTATTATAAAAACTACCTGTTATTGACCCTTCATATGAACTATTTTGCCACTCACCTTGTTTCGTTTCTAACAGGGCAACATACTCATTATCCTTAAGTGTAAAGGTCAATGTATTAGCCAGATCAATAATGACCTTCAAAGCCATTAATTTATTATCAGGCGAAATTAGTAAGTAAATTTGCTGACCAGGTAATAAGTTATCTAAACGTAAATACTGTCTATCGACCTCAAGGAGTTCTTGTAGTAATGCCGCTGACAACCCCTCTTTTTCAAATATCGCACTAAGTGTATCGCCCTTTTCTATTTCAATTTGTACTTCTCTATAACCGAGCGGATTTGGCAGTGTATCAACATATTCCGCAGCCACTCCTTCAGCGGGCTCTAAACTTGCCTTGGTTTGTAATTTTGTTGAGCTAGGCTCGGCAACATTTTGACTAATAGATGGCAATTTCAATTGTCTTTTAATACTTTTGTCTTTAACCCTTTGCATCGGCATAAAAGAAATGACCAATAAAAAAACAAACAATATAATTAAAGCAAAAAAATGTTTTTTTGGTAAGTTATTGATAAATGAAACAAATGAAAGTAAAAATGCTTTTAGGCGGATAAAAAAAGTCATATATAGAACTCAAGAGCTAAAATGAATACAGCCGAAATAGAAAAATGAGGCGCTAGTATATACCCATGATACTTCAAGATGCAAAGTCAACAAGAAAAAGTGTCGGCGTAAAATAACCAAGCGCTTCATCCTATTCGTGAAGTTAAATAAAAGGGTGTTTTTCATCACAGAAAAATGTATTATAGACGTCTAGATGTAAAAACATCTAAAATAATTACACTCATCTCATTTTAGGAGTCCATATGTCACGTGACTTATTCACTTCAGAATCCGTTTCTGAAGGTCATCCAGATAAAATCGCCGATCAAATTTCCGATGCGGTACTTGATGCCATTTTAAAACAAGATAAAAAAGCACGTGTTGCCTGTGAAACCTATGTCAAAACAGGTATGGTGATGGTGGGTGGTGAAATCACTACCGATGCATGGGTTGATATTGAAGAGATCACTCGTAACACGGTACGTGATATTGGTTACACCAGCTCTGAAATGGGATTTGATGCCGATTCTTGTGCAGTCCTTAACGTAGTGGGTAAACAGTCGCCTGATATTAATCAAGGTGTTGATCGTAGTGATCCACATGAGCAAGGAGCCGGCGATCAGGGACTTATGTTTGGTTATGCAACCAATGAAACAGAAGTCTATATGCCAGCCCCTATCACTTATGCTCACCGTTTAGTGAAACGCCAAGCAGAAGTTCGCAAAAATCAAACATTGCCATGGCTGCGTCCTGACGCAAAAAGCCAAGTAACCTTTGCCTATGATAATGGCAAAATTGTTGGTATCGATGCCGTCGTATTATCCACACAGCACTCTGAAGGTATTAAGCAATCTGATTTGATTGAAGCGGTAATGGAAGAGATCATCAAACCTGTATTACCAGCAGATCTATTAACAGAGCAGACTAAATACTTCATAAACCCAACGGGTCGTTTTGTTATTGGTGGCCCTGTTGGCGACTGTGGTTTAACTGGACGTAAAATTATCGTTGATACTTACGGTGGTACTGCGCGACATGGCGGCGGTGCATTCTCTGGTAAAGATCCTTCTAAGGTTGACCGTAGTGCTGCTTATGCTGCACGTTATGTTGCCAAGAATATCGTTGCGGCTGGTCTTGCGGATCGTTGTGAAATACAAGTTTCCTATGCTATTGGTGTTGCAGAGCCGACCTCAATTAGTGTTGAGACTTTCGGCACAGAAAAAGTGAAGAAAGAGCTGATCATTCAACTTATCCGTGAACATTTTGATTTACGCCCATACGGGTTAATCGAAATGTTAGATCTTATCCAGCCAATTTACCAAGCGACGGCAGCCTATGGTCACTTTGGTCGAAATGAGTTTCCTTGGGAAGCACTGAATAAAGTTGAAGATCTGAAAGCTGCCGCATTTTAAGAGAGATAACCAACTCTTTTATGGTCAGTAACGAAGATAAAAAAGCACTGCAAGTTAAAGGTGAAACATGTTTCATTTTAGCTGAGTGCTTTTTTAATCGCTCTTTTCAGCGCCCAAGTTACCTCTTTAATCAACGAGGAAAGAGCGCAGCAACGGCACATCTACAGCGTAATTTAATTAAATTCAACGCGATCCTTTATCAACAAAATAAAGAAACCTTTTTACAACAGGTCGTCGCCCACGAAGTCGCTCATCTAATTGTTTATCAATGCTACGGTAAGGTTCGTCCGCACGGTAAAGAGTGGCAAAAGGTGATGCGTGATGTATTCCACTGCCCACCTCACACGACTCACTCATTAGATATAAGCGATGTGGTTGGTCAACAATTTACTTATCAATGTCAATGCAGCAGCCATCAACTCAGCATACGCCGCCATAATAAAGTATTAAAAGGGGGTCAATATCTATGTACCCGTTGTAAAACCCTATTAACAGCTAAGAACGCTTAAAATTGTCTAAAATAATCCCCGTTGCCATAGCAACATTTAATGATTCCGCCATGCCAAAGTTCGGGATAGTGATTTTATCACTAATAAACTCTCCGACCTCATCGGAAATACCATGTGACTCGCTGCCCATGACAATAAAAGCACTATCAGCCAGTTGAGCTTGATGAATATTCTCCCCCTCTAAAAAGGCACCATAAATAGGCCGATTTTGCTGACTTAAGTATGCTGACAATGGGGTATGACTAACCTGAACTCGCGCAAAGGATCCCATCGTCGCTGCAATCACTTTTGGGTTATAAAAATCAGCACACTCGGGACTACATACAATGCGTTTAATGCCATACCAATCCGCAACCCGTATTATCGTGCCAAGGTTGCCAGGATCACCAACTTGGTCAAGGACTAAAATCAATTCATGCTTACCAATAATTGGGACTTCGTGGGTTTTACATTCGGCAACGGCAACAACACTATTATTGGATATCAGTGTACCAGCCTTACTTAGCTCATTTTCAGTCGCTGCAAAGATAATATTTAGTAGACCTTTTTCTGCGAGTAATGCACTATTTTTATTAATGTAGCTAGCGGTTGCAAAAATAGACTCTATTGTGAAATCAGAGGCCATTAATTCGGCAACATTTTTCTCCCCTTGTACTAAGAACAAACCATGTTTTTTGCGTTGTTTTTTTAACTCAAGCGCTTGTATAAGTTTTAACTGATTTTTAGATAACATATTAATATTCCATCTTATCGCTATAGGTAACAACACATAATAAGTGCATCTTCACGGCCATTTTCGCAGGGATAATAGTCTTTACGTCGATCAACCTCGACAAATCCAGCTTGACTATACAGCGATAGTGCATTGAGGTTCGATTCGCGTACCTCTAACCAAATTTCTTGCTCATCTTTTTGCCTTGCATGATCGAGCAAGAATTGTAATAACTTCCTCCCTAGACCACGACCTTGATTTGTAGGTGAAATGGCAATATTCATTAAGGTGACTTCGCCAGCAACGGAACTGGCGACAAAAAAACCGACCACCTGACCATTTTCTAATAAGAGATGATTAAAATAACGTTTACCAAAATTACTTAAAAATAGATTTTTTGACCAAGGGTGACTATGACAACGGCATTCAATGAGATGCACTGCTTCAATGTCAGCCAACCCCATCGGGAGAATATCCAGCTCACTGTTTTGATTATTTTTTAAAGGCACAAAATTGCTTCCATAGGGATTTTTTATGGTGTGGATTATTGGCTAACTGAGACACCGGTACAGAATTTAACACTTTATGCCCATAGGGCTGGTTAATTTTACCCAAGGTTGACCAAATATATTCGGGTAAGACACCCTGTTGGGCTTCAAATTCAGCCATTGAACAATGATAAACTTGCTCGGGGGAAAATTGAAATGCTTTTAATATATTCCCCATTAATGGATGCGCAAACTCAGCCTCTTCTATTAAGATCAGCAGTGCATAACGGCTTAAATCGACATTTTTTTTGCCTGCTTCACAGGCAAACAATTCGGGCTTACGTACTTGCCAACGAGTGATCCCCATCTCTTGCAAGTAAACTGCTTTTTGATGTTGCATAATAGCAATCCGTCTTTATTCACCTAAAAAAGCAAATATAGCATGAATAAATGCCAAGCGAGTAAACAATCAATTTCACGAGTGCTGTTTTATAAACACCTCGCCAAGGCGTATTTTGAAGATATAACCAATAGTTATCGTGAGCGACCGATATATCAACAACGCCGCTCACGCTAACAATAAACAACTATTACTGGGTCGCTGCAGGCGGTGCAATTGCTTTGCTCTTCTCATTTGCTTTGCCTGATTTTCCAAGTGCAGTTAAACAAGGGTGTTTATCTTCTATCACTGACTCTACTAATTTTTGTGCTAAGTAAGAAGTACCTAAGGTAAGTATTGCTGCACCAATAGTCGCCCCTGTTTTCGTTGCCCCGGCAATATCGAGAATCGGTTTAGGGTTCGCTAACGTCCCGCCTAAACCAACACTGCGAGTAAGGTCACCCGCATCAATAGCAGCAAAACCTACACTGTGGGAGCTAATTTGAAAACCTAATCCCTCTGTTTTCAAATCGATCTCGCCACTACCTACAATAACCGTTTTATTACTTTTCAATGCAATGCTCTTATCCGCTAAAGCATGGCCATCTTTTATATCAAAACGGACAACGCCACACTCTAATAAGGAGCCCTGTGTTTTACTTTCCGTTGGAGCAAGCGCTGAAATAAGTGATGCAATCATATCGCCAGCAATTAAATCCATAGTACCATTAGCCAATTTAGCCTGGCCAATATCAAGAATCGTTTCACCATTCAATCCCGCCATTATCTCGCTAATTGAATCACCACTCCCCTGCAGCGCAATATGAACTTTAGAATCACCACCACTGATGTGCTCCTTCAATTTATCAAATTTACCCAACTCTAATTTATCGGAGTCAAGATTAACCATCAATAGAGGTTTGCCTTGGCTTGGTGATGCATCTAAAAGCAACTCCCCCTTAATAGTACCTCCTTGCAACTGCGCTTGTAGTGGTTTTACTAACAATTTGCTGTTATTCAGGTTGACGACAAATTTAAGATCTTTGATAACCTCACTCGGCAGCTCTAGTCGACCAATACTATAATCAATATTCGCATTAAGTGAACTTAATGACTGCAAAGGTAAAGGTGTACTAGGAAACACTTTATCACTTTTAACCGCGACAACGGGTTGCTTCTCTTGTTCTGTCACTGGGTCATTTTGAAATGGTTTTAAGTCAAGGAGATTACTCATTATTGTTGCTGAAATAGCGATAGGTTGTTTTCTCTCAATGGTGATAGCCCCTTTTAAATCAATATTATCAAGCTTAAGGTCAAGCTCTGATATTTTATAATCGCTAGGCGAGGTATTCAACTTTGCTTTCAAGTTAACAGGGCCCACCTGAGGCAGTTCGGTTTGACCTAATGCACCTAACTCTGCAAGATCGGTTGCAACTAACTCAAGATTGATCTCATCACCTTGCCCGGGTGATTTTTGCGAAATCTCCCCGTCGGCATCAAGACGGATTTTATTTAAATCAGCATTGACTTTAAACTGGTAAAAGCCCCCAATACTGGAGGCTTTACCAGCCACTTCAATAGGGCCCATACTCGGCAGTTCAGTGTTAGCCAACTTGCCCAATGGTTGTAGATCCGGCCCTTTTACAAGAAAGTTGATGTTATCACCTTTACCATCAAATTTTTGCGAAACCTGACCATCGGCATCGACTTTTATATCGTCAACGGTGGTGTTTAATTTAAACAGATACGCTCCATTAGCACTTGCCACTTTAGCGTTAATATCAACGGGGCCCATATCGGCTAGTTCTAGGTTAGCGAGTTTACCTAGTTGTTGTAAATTGGGCCCTGTTATTTGAAGGTTAATCGCATCGCCTTGACCATCGAGTGATTGTGCAACTTGGCCATCGCTATGCACGTTAATTTGGTCAATATCCCCCTTTAAGGTAAAACGATAAAAACCATTTTCAGTGATCGTGTTACCGGCTACTTTGATGGTATCGATCTTCGGCATTGCATACCCAGTGAGTTGAGTAATATCGTTAAGATCGGGCGTATCAATAGCAAAATCAATATTTAACAGCGGCATTTTGCTCGTTAGCGGTAATGCTACGTCTCCCTGCAATTGGGTATTAAAATCCCCCAGTTTTCCACGAAGATCCATCTTGAAAGGTTTCCCAACAAGCAGAGCATGTATTAATGAAGTCGATCCATTTAGAGCAACATCAACACCTTTATATTTTGCTGCAATATCCCACTCTTGCAAACCATCGACAATATGATTTACATGCAGTTTGTCTACCACTAATTGGAGTTCTTTTTCTGCATGATTTTTTATGGAAATATGGCTATTTTGCAATAGGGCTTGATGTAACAGTATCTCCGTTTGTACTCCTGAAGAGGGGTGCTGAGTCGTCTCTTTTTTGGCTTCACCGAGTTCCCAGTTACTGACTCCCTGTGCATTGGTTTCTATTAACATATCGAGGTCGCTCACGGATAATTCCGTCACTTCGATTTTATTCGATAATAGTGGGATGAATTTTAACGCTAATACTGCTTCACCCGCCTTAAGCATATCGGCTTGACTTCCCCATGACGCATTCTGAATATGTACATCACGTAATAACATATAAGGCGTTAATGAAACAACCAGCTGCATATCCCCATTAATTTTTACATTTCGTCCTAAAATCTCGGTAAATTGATTTTCAATGAGAGTGCGATGTTCGCTAAGCTCAACACGGTTGAGCCATGCAATCATCGCCGTGATGAGAACTAAAAAAGCAATAAGAATAAAGCATAAATATTTAACTATTTTCATATAATTCATCCATTAAGAATATGAGCACAATCTGAAGTTTCATATAAAGAGAAGTAAATCAATCCGTTACTAATGCGGATCATACTGTAACAAATGCGTCACGCATACAGATCATTTACAGGCAAACGTGTTTAGTATAGTGCGATAACCAATTTTTTATTATCGCATATGAATAAATTCTTTAACTAAAGTGGCTTAATATTTGATTTATATTGGTAAGCAGAAGCAAAACCGCACCACTGTATTAGTTAATAGTTAGCAAAATGAGGATATGATCCCAGTAATATAAGCGCTATTTTGCCAAACTCAATCTGACTTATCACAACCACTCAATAGCGCCTTAAAGGTTTTTTGATGCAACTGATTATATCCTTATTACAACAGCTTAGCGTGTACTTAGTGATTGCCTATCTATTAAGTAAAACGCCACTTTTTATGCCATTAACAACGGTTTCAGGACATTTATCGCAGCGCATCACCTGTTATATCATTTTTAGTTTATTCTGTATTTTAGGCACCTATTTTGGTTTGACCATTGAAAATGCTATCGCCAATACTCGTGCCATTGGTGCCGTCATGGGGGGATTATTAGGCGGGCCAATCGTTGGTTTTTTTGTCGGCTTAACGGGTGGTGTGCATCGTTATACGATGGGAGGTTTTACCGATACCGCCTGTGCGATTTCCACTACGGCGGAAGGATTACTGGGTGGTTTCGTGCATAGCTATTATGTTCGCCGTGGCTTGGTCGATAAAATCTTCACCCCTTACATTGTTTTCATCGTACTGTTAGTTGCAGAAGTGATGCAGATGGTGATTATATTAGTGATTGCCTCCCCCTTTGAGGATGCACTCCATTTAGTACAATCTATTGCACTGCCGATGATTATTGCTAACTCAATCGGTGCGGCTCTGTTTATGAGTATTATTCAAGATAGAAAAGCGATCTACGAAAAATACTCTGCTGCTTTTTCCAATAAAGCCCTTAAAATTGCAGAACGATCCGTGGGTAAACTAAGTAGTGGATTTAATCAACAAAGCACCAAAGAGATCGCACAAATTATTTACGAAGAGACGGGGGTGGGTGCGGTTTCGATTACAGATAGAGAGAAAATCCTCGCTTTTATTGGTATCGGTGCCGATCACCATCTGCCAGGTACTCCTATTTCATCCGCCTATACCAAACAAGCGATTGAAAATGGTGAATTAATCTATGCCGATGGTTATGAAATTCCATACCAATGTTCACTACACCCTAAATGTAAATTAGGATCGGCACTCATTATCCCGCTCATGGAAGATGAAAATAGTGTATTAGGCACCATAAAACTCTATGAACCTAAGCAAAAATTGTTTTCGACCATTAATCGAACACTCGGTGAAGGGTTGGCAAAATTGCTATCTAACCAGATATTAACAGGCCGCTATATAGAACAGCAAAGCTTATTAGCACAGGCTGAATTGCGTTTATTACAAGCGCAAGTTAATCCTCACTTCTTATTTAACGCCCTCAACACTATCAGTGCTATTATTCGCCATGATCCCAATAAAGCCCGTGAACTCATTCAACATCTGTCACAATTCTTTAGACGCAATTTGAAACAAAATATTAAGTCAGTCACTATTCGCGAGGAGTTAGCTCATATCAATGCTTATCTCGAAGTAGAGCTCGCTCGTTTTTCTGATAAGTTACATGTGCAATTTTCCATCGATGATGCATTACTGGATATTGAAGTGCCGACATTCACTCTACAACCACTCGTTGAAAATGCCATCAAACATGGAACATCGACTCTATTATCGGACGCTTGCATTATTATTAGAGGCGAAATCATCAGCCACAACGCAGAAAAACTCGTGAAACTACAGGTGATAGACAATGCAGGAACCTATCAACTAAAAGAGAATGACAGCGGGCTGGGATCGCAAATTGTCGACAAACGTTTAAAAAATCGTTTTGGTAATGCCTATGGCTTAACAATGCATTGCCAAACGGGTATCAGCACGACGGCTGAAATATTGTTTCCCCTTCCTCTAATAAGCAATAACGGAGATAAACAGCCATGTTGTTAAAAGCAATCGTCATTGATGATGAGCACTATGCACGCGAAGAGCTAATTGCTTTACTGAATGAAACGGGACAAGTAGAAGTTGTCGCTTCCTGTGAAAATGCCATTACCGGATTACAAAAAATACATAGTTTAAAACCGGATGTCGTTTTCTTAGATATTCAAATGCCACAGATAACAGGTCTGGAAATGCTAAGTATGCTTGACCATGAAACAATGCCAATGATGGTGTTTGTCTCCGCCTACAATCAACACGCATTACAGGCCTTTGAAGAAAACGCCTTTGATTATATTTTAAAACCCGTAGAACCTAGCCGATTAGCGAAAACAATAAAAAACCTACATGCCATCACCGTAAAAAAAGACTACAGCCAATTAGTACAAGATAAGCTAGAACTAATCCCCTGTATGGGCTACAACCGAATTCTATTGTTAAAAGCACAGGACATTGAACTCGCCTATTCCAATCAATCCGGTGTACATATCGTTAGTCATGAAACTAACAAAAACAACCAAACGACAACCTGTTCACTCAGCTTAAAAGTACTTGAAGAAAAAACCTGCTTGCTACGCTGCCATCGCCAATATTTAATTAATACCAATATGATACGAGAAATAAAATTACTGGATAACTCATTGGCTGAAATTATCACTCATAATGGCGCTGTTGCCCCCGTGAGTCGCCGCTACTTAAAAACATTAAAGGATAGATTAGGGCTCTCTTAGCCCTCATCTCAGCAAGTCAAAAAACCACTTAATATCGCTATCAGCCACTTAAATTGCTATATGGCCACTGCCTTTTTTTCAAGGTGACTCTAATTTCTATGCGCGTAAAGTGCTAACTACAAAACTAATAAGTCACTTTTATTAACGTTCAAAGGAGAGAATAATATGTTGTGGTTTTTATCTTGTGTCGCGATGTTACTCGCTGGATATTTTATCTATGGCACCATCGTTGAAAAAATTTTTGGCATAAAGCATAAACGCACCACCCCCGCCTATAGCAAGCATGACGGTGTGGATTATGTGCCCATGAATAAAGGTAGAGTTTGGTTAGTACAACTACTAAATATTGCAGGCATCGGCCCTATTTTTGGTCCAATAATGGGCGCACTATACGGCCCCGCAGCCATGCTATGGATCGTTTTCGGTTGTATTTTTGCCGGCGCGGTACATGATTATTTTTCTGGCATGTTATCTATTCGTAACGGTGGCGCATCAGTCCCCACGATCACCGGAAAATATCTCGGACAAGGCGCAAAACATTTTATGAATATTTTTGCCCTGGTCCTGTTATTGTTAGTCGGTGTGGTTTTCGTCTCCGCACCAGCGAATATGATCACCAACCTAGTTAATCAACAAACTGATTTAGCGATGCCGCTAATCACCATGGTTATTGTGATTTTTACCTATTATGTGATCGCAACCATTGTCCCAATTGATAAAATTATCGGTCGTTTCTACCCATTTTTTGGTGCGTTATTAGTATTTATGTCGGTCGGACTTGTCGTCGCATTAGCCTTTTCAAGTGAACATAGTATGCTTGCTAACTATGCAATAAGCGATATGTTCAGCAACATGAACCCTAACAATTTACCACTCTGGCCAGCCCTATTTATCACCATTGCCTGTGGTGCAATTTCTGGCTTCCATGCCACACAATCTCCATTGATGGCGCGTTGCATTGAAAATGAAGGCAATGGCCGCTTTGTATTTTTTGGCGCAATGATTGGTGAAGGCATTATCGCCTTAATTTGGTGTGCATTAGCGCTTTCGTTCTTTGGTTCGGTTGATTCATTAGCCGAAGCGGTAAAAGCGGGTGGCCCTGGTAGTGTTGTTTATGGCACTTCGATTGGCCTACTCGGTACCTTTGGTGGCATTATCGCCTTCTTAGGGGTCGTTATTTTACCTATCACATCCGGAGATACTGCATTCCGTTCAAGTCGTTTGATCCTCGCTGAATATTTCAACATGGAACAAAAAACAATTCGCAACCGTTTACTAATGGCATTACCGCTGTTCACTATCGGCGCAATATTAACACAGGTCGATTTTGGTATTATCTGGCGCTACTTTGGTTTTGCCAACCAAACGACCGCTGTGATGATGCTCTGGACAGCTTCTGCTTATTTGCTCCGACATAATAAATTCCACTGGATAACGACCGTGCCAGCGATGTTTATGACTACCGTATGTATTACATTTATCCTTAGTAATACAACCTTAGGATTTGGTTTGGGTATCAATATCGCAACGGTAATGGGCATTGTCGCCATGTTAATGATCACCACCTATGTGATTAAAAAATCTAAAGGTAAACATATTGCCGATGAGCCCGTTGCAGGCGAAGAGGAAATTGCTCCCAACTTGAGTATGTAACCTACCTATTTTTACGGCGTAGCAATCGCTAACTATTGCTACGCCTAAATAGAGCATATAACTACAGGAATTCCTATAATCGATTAAACGTCCATTTGCCGATTGATAAAGTAAGCTAGTTTGCGTATGCCATCTTCACGCGCATTGGCATCTTGCTCACTAAAATTAATACGCATGCAATTGCGAAACTTTCCCGTTGCAGAAAATAGCGTACCGGGTGCGATATTAACACCGCCCTCTCGACACTCCGAGGCTAACTTCACCACGTCGACCACTTTCGGTAACTCCACCCACATGATGTATCCCCCTTTCGGGAAACTGCAACAAATCTGCGTGGGTAAATATTTATTCATCGCAGCCATTATCTGATCTCGACCTTGCTTGTACAACAAACGCATCCGGCGCAGATGCCGAGCATAGGCCCCCTTTCGTATAAAGTCGGCAATCGCTATTTGTGGCAACGTCGGGCACATCGAACTACTTACGTATTTAATATGGGTGACTTTATCGCGATAACGCCCTGGCGCAATCCAGCCGACTCGCATCCCTGGCGCAATCGTTTTAGAAAAAGAGGAGCAAAGCATAACCCGTCCATCTTCATCAAAGGATTTAATGGTGCGAGGACGAGGATATTGAAAAGATAAATCACCATAAATATCATCTTCAATAATGGCAATGTCATAGCTTTGTGCGAGCTGATAAAGACGTTTTTTATGCGCCTCAGACATAATATAGCCCATCGGATTATTGCACGTAGGTGTCAGCAAAATAGCTTTAATAGGCCATTGATCTAAGGCGAGTTCTAAGGCTTCTAAACTAAGTCCCGTTTCAGGATGGGTGGGAATTTCCAACGCCTTTAAATTCGATGCTTTAATGGCTTGCATCGAGCCATAAAAACTTGGTGATTCAATGGCAACAATGTCGCCGGGTTGAGTCGCCGCACGTAAACAGACCGATAATGCTTCTTGGCAACCAGAGGTCACCACAATATCATCGGGATGCAATAAACATCCAGACCCAGCCGCAAGCGAGGTTAATTGCTCTCGTAACTCCAATGAACCGCGAAGATCTCCATAGGGTAAGCTGATCTGCCCACTATGGCGGGTTAAATCAGACAACTTTTTCAATAATGGTTGCAACGAAGCAGCGGTCATATTAGGCATCGCATGCTGCAACTCGACCGTACCAGCAATATTTTGACTCAACAGTAGCCCTAACACCTCTTCCCACTGTGATATATCGAGGGGTCGTTGTGGTGGTCGTGACGTTTCAGGTAAATTATAAGTCGGCGCTTGGGAAGTCACAAAATACCCAGACTTCGGTCGAGCCTCCACCAGCCCTTCCATCTCAACTTGCCGATACGCTTCCTGTACCGTTGAAATGCTTACCCCATGGTCACTTGACAATTGACGAACAGAAGGTAAACGCTCACCAACTTGAAATAATCCTTGCTCAATATGCATACGTAAATGATCAGCTAACTGCTCATACAGTTTCATAAAGCACTCCCTCACCTTTATCTGTAACGAATAATAAACAATACAGACAAAAATTACCCATACAGATTAAATATAAAATGACAATACAGCTAATTTATGTGCATTTTGTATTGTTTATTTAACTTTTTCTGAGTCTGTATTGTTTTTAAGGGGAGATTAAAATGGTTTCACAGTAGCGAGTATAAGTGGCAAAGGATGCAATAGGAGATCAACATGGAAAATAATTTGTTAATGGCATTGCTTATATTTAGCTTTGTTATGTCAGTAACACCAGGACCCAACAACATAATGCTGTTGAGCTCTGGCGCACAGTTTGGCTATAAACGGACCTTGCCACATATTGCAGGTATCATTATTGGTGTCGCACTACTGCTCACAACCTTATTACTTGGGTTCGGGGCTGTTTTTCAATTTTATCCACCACTCTATCAAATATTACAAATAGTAGGGTCTCTCTATCTGTTATGGTTATCGTGGAAAATCGCCACTGCACCGACCAACACAGAGCTAGTTAACACCAACAATAATATTTCGCAGCCAATGAATATGCTATCTGCTATCACATTTCAATTTGTTAATCCAAAAGCTTGGGCAATGGGTATCGCAAGCGTGACTACCTTTACACTCGCAGGAGAGCACTATTTTAGGTCAGGATTATGGATCCTCGCTTGCTTTGCCATAATGGGGTTTATTGCCATTAGCATTTGGGCTGCACTCGGTCAGGCGATAGGACAATATTTAACAACGCAATCGCGAAAGAAAAAGTTTAATTATTTAATGGGGATATTAACTGCTGCAACGATACTGCTGATTATTAGCGATTAGTGCCCCCAACTCAGGATAAGCAAAGCGGCGTAGCTATTGCGGCGCAGGAATACACGGAAATAGTGATGCTATATCGATTTGCTTATCCTGAGTTGAAGTTAACTATTTTCTTCGTTATGGTATGGATATTTCACGTGGCCATAGCGAATAATTAAAATAGATAGCGCAAGAACGAAGCACCGCACCAACCAGTGCCAACAACCTCGCAGTGTCTAAATTTTTCATATCAAGAATGATGTAACGTGCAATTGCTACGATCGCAATATATAAAGGCATACGTACAGGTAATTTCCCTGATTTTAGGTATATGCCGACCATAGCGAAGACTTCAAGGTAGATAAAAAGCAGTAGAAGATCCGCCAGCGTTACCTGCATTGCCAAAAACATAGAAGTGATTTCAAAACACATAGCGACTATCGTTGCGATAGCAATAACGGTTAAGCCAATATATTCTGCCACCAGCAAAAATTTATAACTTGAACTTTTTAACTTGCCCACTCATTTATCCCTAAATTACTCTGACCAAAAGAGCTTTGACCAACAAAATTTGCCTCAAAAACATAACTTAGCATAGAAATTTCAAAATAACCTAGATCTATTAATTTAAAAAGTTAATAGAAAATAGACATAACACTTTTGCTGTCACTGGTGCACAGATTGTATGCCCTTAGGTAACGCGAGATTGCAATATACCAGCAAACATCATAGAATAATTTTACACAACACCGCACCACAGAATATAAAGCCAATGTAATCATATATAGCAATTCTGTTCTTAAATAAGAATCAATAACCCTATGTTCATAACAACTAGCTCACCACTGCATAAATCGATTATTCCATCTCCGATGCTACGTTGTTCATTAGCCGCTATTTTTGCGCTATCGGTACTAGCCGCCATCTTATTATTTTTATTACAGCAGACAAAGAATACTCTCCAAGATGTGAGCAACAGTATGGCTAATGACGCTTTATGGCATATTGATGAAATGGCAACGAATACTCACGCTACCTTGGATCATTTGTCCGAATACTCGGATTGTAGTTGTTCCGAGGTCAAAGAACAACTCGAAAATCAGCTCATTACAGGCATTTACTTACACTCCATACACCTATTTAAAAATAACACCATTTACTGCTCTTCTGTATATCGTGCCATTGGTTTTCCTGTTGCAGGTAAAGAATATTATAGCAATGGCGAAATGCTGCTACTTACAAGCAAGAAACTGAATAACAACATTCCCCTTTTAGTACACCGACGTGATATTGAACAGACAGGTATCCTCAGTTTGATAGATGGGCGCTATTTACGTCTTGCTCTTAGTGTTCAAGAAGAGAAGGGATTTATCGCTTTACAAGTGGGTGAAACATGGATGACCGAAACAGATCAAACAGCAGATGGGCCCCTGCCTAAACTTACATTTGTCAGCAAAATAAAATCACAACAATTCCCCATTACAATCATAGCCGGTTTTCATGATGAAATTTTATGGCAACAATTGTGGGAAAATAATGGCGTATTATTAGTAATTGTTATCCTTCTGCTTCTGCTGCTATCCGTAGTGATTGTCCGCGCTCTTAAGCAACCTTATTCCGTCCAAAGAACATTAAAAAAAGCGCACCTCAACCAAGAATTTATCCCTTACCTGCAATCTATTGTAGACTCGCAAGGCAAACTCTGTGGCGCAGAAGCATTAATGCGTTGGCAAACTACTCCAACACAACTTGTTAGCCCTATAGCATTCATTCCCGCGATGGAAGAAACTGGATTAATAGTCCCCATAACCTCATCTATCATTCGTCAGTTAGCTGATACCTTAGAGCCACAACAGTTACTATTACCCGATAATTTTTACATTAGTGTCAATATCAGTAAGTCGCACTTTAAAAATCTCTCATTATTGGAAGATTGCCGTTACTTCATCGATAAGCTATCAATAAAAAAAGTGAAGATCTGTTTAGAGATCACGGAACGCGAGCTCATCGAGCAAACAGAACTTAGTGATTACTTACTGCAAAAGTTAGCTGAAATGGAAGTAAAAATAGCCATTGATGATTTTGGAACAGGGCATGCTTCCTTTGATTACCTGCAGCGTTTTAGAGTAGACATACTAAAAATAGACCGAGGTTTTATCACTAATATCGGTGCAAATTCATTCTCAGAGCACCTCATCGAGACCATGATTGAACTCAGTCATAAACTCAATTTGTTCACTATCGCAGAGGGAGTTGAAACTATCGAACAATCTCAATATTTAGAAAAACATGGCGTTAATTTTCAACAAGGTTTTCTTTTTGCCAAACCTATATCGATGAACGAATTTATACAAATTAATGGCAAGAACAAAAAATCATAGTACTTGCCATAATGCCCTTAACATTCATATATTTATTTCTTAATCACCGGCTGATTCTGCTGCAAAATATCTTCATCATTAACAAAACGTAACGCTAAACAATCACTCTCTTTGCTAATGATCATCGAAGAATCAACTCGCAAGCAACTACCTGCATACTTACCCGCAGCGGTGAAGGTACAAACCTGTACATAGTAACCATCCACCAAGGGTAATGGAAATAGCGCTTGGTAGATATGATCCTGCGCGGCGAATTGCCCCCCCGTTGCTTCGATAATATCTTGATCCTGATCGATCAATTGAATATTCGCACCACATCGCCCAACAATAGGTTTACTGACATAACCACTCTCTTGCAACGCCTCATTTAGCTGAAAATCGGCATTGAGCAGCAAAGGATGATTTGGGAACAATGACCAGAGCACAGGAAGAATCGCTTTATTACTGGGAATGAGTGTCCAAAGTGGTTCAAAAATCATGATATTTTTATGCAATAAAACATCGGCAAGTCTCGGTGCCTGCCCCTTTTTCGATGCTGGCTGATAATTTTCAGGCACGACAGCATCGGACTCACATTCTAAACGAATTTGATCCAGTGCGGTTTCCCACGACCACGTTTTCCACACCCACTGTAGTACTTCACCTTGCGCATCAACAATGTTACCTGATTCACCCCACGTTAATGCGTTAATACCAGCAATCATTCGACTCTCAATGCCTGCCGCTTCTAATGTTTGCTGAATAAATAGGGCATGGTATTTCTCTTCGGGATCATGATCATGAAGAATATGTACTAGCCCTTTCGCCTGACTTTTTCGCCATGCTTGCACAAGTTGGTTAAAAAGATCTTTACCCGCATCTTCCCCCTCATGGACGCCATAATGACGCGCCCATTTACCCTGAATTTTAGCCCCCTCCATATAACAGGATGCCGAATCACAGTTATATTCATACACCTTTAATCCCTGCGTTGTCATCGCGAAATCAAAACGACTCGTGATCAATTGGTTAAGACGGTTATCCCAGGATTGGCGGATCTTCGGCAAGAGTGCCCTTGGTAAATTAAATTTATCTAATAACGCTTCATTATCAAGCACATAATCCGTTGCATGCATAAATAAGCCATGCAACTCATTGGTCGCTCGACGCAAGGTATCCTGCGCTGTTTTCGATAAAACGTAGTAACGATACTGGTCTGCAACGGCTGCACTTAATTTATGGCCATGCAGGGCGTGAACATAAGCTGCTTCATCTTCATTCGCCACATTTAACCACGACTTTTGAGGCTCTAACAGGGGTTTTGCATAATGGCTAGATAATGAAAATAGCTGCTTGTTAGTTTCCACACTCGCTTCTGCATAGCGATCATCATCAGTTTGTATCATCCAACCTAAAATCAAGGCATCATTAAAAGAACAAGCAACCCAATATTCACCCTCCTCCGTGATCGTCGCGATTAGCTCGCGACTAAAATCGCGCCCATCAGGCCAAATTGTATGGTCAAGATTTTGTTCTGCAATACGAATTTTATCGGCAAACACTTCCGTCACAATGGCAACGTGGCCAGTCTGCTCAAACTCCCCGCCTTGCTCCCAAATCAATAAACTTCCCGGTTGCGGATGACGTTTACTACCGTTAGCAAAAGCTTGTAAGGGTAAACGTGTATTGGAAGCAATATCGCGCACAGAACGTAAATTAAAAATATCATAGGCCATCGGCACATCATCAAAAAGATAGCCATGATTGAGATACATCCAGCGTCGTGCAAATTCCACGCATTGCCATTTATAGCCCATGTAAATACCATCAACATAATTGCGAAAGGCGCTACGTTTTGGGTATTCGCTATCACTGGCGCTATCGTAATCACTAGAATATGCAGCAACGCCACCGGGTGCATAACCAAGCAGAGTACCAAAGGGACGAGAAGTGGCTATGTGGGTCAAAGCGATATCCTTTTATTAGAGTGAGAAGATAACTAATATATGCGACTAATTTATTATTAGCAATGCCGTCATTTATCTAGAACCAAAATAAAAACTAGGTATATATGAAAGGGTTTCTAAAGGGGGGAGCTGTGGTCGATATATTCGTGAACAAGATAAAATGGGACGTTAAAAAAGATAGTCGTAGAATAAAAAATCGGCAACAAGCACTGGCTTGTTCCCGATTATAGCTAAAGCCTTTAATCTAACTTATTGAATTGTTACACCAGCAAAACCGAATCCACTATAACTGCCGAATGTACCAACTGGATGAATGTTGATATCAACAATACCTTCGAACTCAATATCCACTTTCATGTAATGCCAAGTATAACCAGAAGGCACTTCAACTAATTCACTTTCACCATTAATGATAATTTCAATAAAGGCAGCATCATTACTCCAAACACCCGCATTAAAATAGACCGAAGCAATATTTACCTGTTGCGAACCACTTGCCAATTTAATTTCAACGCCATTACTCTCTTTCCATGACATACTTTGATAGCCCGAATTAATCTCATTGCCGCCATTAACAAATGTGTACTTGCCATCGCGATATTTGCTTTTACCGTAGAATGATAAATTCTGCAGTACGGCGTTAGAAATATCTTCATTACCATTTATCCCATTGGCGCTATAAAAGCTTGCATCCGTTGTGTCGATAACAGACCCAAATTTTGTTTCTGTTGCAACAAGTGCCGCATAATTTACCACAGGCGCCATATTTGCATTATCAAAAACAATACCAGCAAACATAACAGCACTGTAACCTGAACGATCCGAATCTGTTGTTATATGCACAGGAACTGTACCATCAAAAACAATGTCCACTGCAAAGAAATGCCAGCTATACCCCTTAGGTAACGTAACAACTTGAGTTTTATCACCCGCAGTTACAACGACACTAGATTGTTGATCATCCCAAGCTCCAGCCTGCATATACAAGCGTGCAGTTTGTTCATTACCTGTACCATGTAAAACAAATGAAAGGCTATTACTACTGTCAAACTTCATACTGGTATAACCATTCTCAAGTTCAACCCCCTCATTTTGGAAGCTAAAATAGTCTTTATCTGCAGAACTAATTTTACCTGAATTTATTACAAAGTTGCTGCCTTCAAGTGTCTCTTGAGTGTACTCTTGATTATGGGTGACATTACTTTTAAATGAATAAAGCGTTTTTCTACCTATTTCAATAGCAACAGGTTTAGAAATAGTTTCATGCGATATAACAACACTGCCAGTAAAATCAGGCTTATCGCCAGGGAGCGTTTCACCTGGATCGGGAACAACAGGCACCTGTGCGCACACTTCTTCGGAATTGTTTTTTCCTGCTTGGTTAAATGCCGTTATCCGATAACAATATGTCTCTTCACTAATAACATCTAAATCATTATATTGCGTAGTATTGGCAGCTAACACTGCGATATTTTGGAAAAAGTCATCATTAACAATGCGCTTTTCAACAAAAAATCCTTCTTCATTTGTTGAATTATCATTCCATGCTATCTGCAAACTAGCAGATAATGCAACGGGACTCATAATGAATAACAATATTACAATTAGGCGGGTATAAATTAAATTAACTAGTTGATTCATTTTTGCCTCCACAAAAGTGATCAATCAGCGTTTATTCATAATTTGTAAATTAGGAGGAATGATAAGAACTATTATCGCCTCGGTAACTCCGCTGCCATAGACTGATAGTCAACAGGCCGGTGGTTTTGCGTATTAAGGTTTCCCTTAACTTGCCTTTTTCTAGCTACAATATTTAAACAACTGAATATTAAAAAATAGGATTGGTTAAATTTCATACAAATTAAAACAGAAAAACGAACAGATTAAAAGCGTTAATTTAGTAATTAATCACTCAAAAAAAGCAAAATAGGACCTACTTTTAGAGGGATCAAACGTAAGCATCAACTAACATTACACACCTAGGCTTGTGACTTTTTATTCAGATCAAGTATAAAAATCAGCGTCTTATATTTTCATCACCGCTACCTCCCCAACCTCTCCATCAAGCTGAAATAGAGCAACAACAAGATAAAAACAAATACCAAATAACAAGATCTACCTCACACACTAACCCACAATTAAATTTACTTTTTTATGATTTTTAGTCTACGCACTTAGATGAACAGAGAAATATCACAGCAAAACCAACAAAAAAATGTGCTGTATAGTGGTGGTATTGCAATCAGTAAACAAACTTTCAACGAATAAATAAGAAAATTAATGGATAAATTTATTTATATTGTGACACTCTTATCTACAATAATTTATCTTTCCTCATCTAAATTATCTACACTAAGAGTTAGAGTTAATGCTTAAATTTGTTGTCGTACTTACATAAACGGACTGATAACCTTGCGCATTAATAAGGCTTCCCCTATCCTTTTACAAGACAAATAAAAATAGCTGTTCAGACAACAATAGCATATGTTTTTTAATTTATTACAAGCATTGACCTCCGCTGAATCACAACTAATAATTACGGAGAGTAAATGAAAAGATGCATACGATATTATTTAGAACTCATTTTTGCTGTACTGGCTTTGAGCGTAAGCCTTTGTTCTTATGCCTGTAAACCTATTATCACCCCCACCTTTGCCAATATTAGTAAAGATATTTTAATCAGAGACCTACTTGTTTTATCTTTATCGAAAGTGATCGAAGCTGAGAATATTTGCGTAAAACCCTATATAGAAAACCTTTCCGATGCACGTAAAAGTAAACATGTTATGCAAGGTTTGATTGATGTGACATGGGCAAGTGCCTCCGCTGTTGAAGAAGATAATTTACAGGCTATTCGCATTCCTATCTTCCGTGGTTTGCAGGGGCTGCGCATTTTTATTATCCGAGAAAATGAGCAAACACTATTTGATGCAATCACAACGCTAGATCACTTGCGTCAATATCAAGCAGGACAGGGTACTTTTTGGGGGGATACAAAGGTATTAAAAGGCGCGAATATTCCCGTCATAACCACTCCCATATCAGAAAATTTACTCTCTATGCTTGCTAAAAAGCGGTTTGATTACTTTCCCTTAGCTATTCATGAGCCATGGGTCGCTCTGAGTGCACATCCTGAGCTACCACTCGTGGTTGAAAACTCAATTATACTTTCCTACCCTTCTGCCTTTTATTTTTATGTGAGTAAAGATAACCAGACCCTCGCATCGAATATCCTCAACGGAATGAAAATAGCGATTGCAGACGGCTCTTACGATCAATTGTTATTTAGCTCTGACTTATTGAAAGAAGCGTTTCTGCGCGGTAATTTAACTCAGCGAAAAGTATTTTCAGTACAAAATTCTAATTTTCACCACAAAATTCCAAAAGAAAATAGGGTATATTGGTTATCTGCAGATGAATTAATCACAATGATGTCTAAAAACAGATGAGAGCCAAAACAAGAGCTGATAATACCAACCTCATAATATTATGGTCATAGTTTGTTGAGGATAAATACCGAAAAACAAGGCGCATGATTGAGTACTAGCAGGCTATTACAATTGAATGCAACGCTGTTACCTATTATTTTAACCAACAAGATAGATCAGATACTTATGCGGATTAGTATTATCTCCCTACAGAGCGATGAAAAGGCTATTAATTAAAAAATAGCAGGCAATATAATAAAAAGTATTGATGTATACCCATGATACTTCAAGAGGGGTATATAAGTGTTGCGGCGCCCATAAAATTGCTAACAAGCTACAAATTTATTCGCTCACACAGAGAGGACAGGATATGGACAGGAATAATTTTATTACTTAGGAGTGTTTGAGACAATAACTGACTAATAAATGCGTTGTAACTTATTGATAACCCTAGAAACAACAAAGCCCCGACAATTGTCGAGGCTTTATCTAAATGTGGCAGGGGTGGAGAGATTCGAACTCCCAACATTCGGATTTGGAATCCGACGTTCTGCCATTGGAACTACACCCCTGCAGACGACGCAAATAATACCTAAGCTAATTTCAAAGTAAAGTGCTTTTTATGCAAACTCGGTTAACTGCCTAGAAAACAAGCAAAGCAAGCTGCATTTCTATTTTTTACCAAGGTTTAACGAAGAAAATCTTGCACCTTCTGCTGGTCGGGAACCGAGCCCGAGTGCACCAGTTTACCATCCACGGAAACCGCTGGTGTACTCATCACCCCAGCCGCCATAATCGCTTGTAAGTCCGTCACTTTGGATAACGCGATATCAATATCTAACTGCTTCGCGGTTTGTTGAATCAACTCTGCTGTTGTGACGCAATTTTTACAACCAGATCCATATACATTAATCGTTTTCATTTTATCTCCCTGTTTATTCTAAAAGTTAACTGCATTAAATAACCAACCAATCAAACTCAAAGCGACCAGTAAATAGGCCGCAATCATTATTAATAATCGCGTGGTCATCACCTGTTTGAGCATCATGAATTCAGGCAAACTAACGGCAACAGCGCTCATACAAAAAGCGAGCGTTGTTCCCAATGGCACGCCTTTTAATAATA
Source organism: Psychromonas sp. MME1 (assembly GCF_041080865.1). Taxonomy (NCBI): domain Bacteria; kingdom Pseudomonadati; phylum Pseudomonadota; class Gammaproteobacteria; order Alteromonadales; family Psychromonadaceae; genus Psychromonas; species Psychromonas sp. MME1. The sequence continues at coordinate 2,435,796 of NZ_CP160906.1, forward strand.
AGCTTTCAATAATGGGGACTATAGCAGTGGCATTAACATACATCGGAATAGCGAGCAAAGTGGCAACTGGAACAGACCACCACTGCCTCGCCCCTAGATGCTCACTAAACCATGTTGCAGGTATAGCACCATGAATCACCGCACCAATAGCAACCCCAAGTAGGACCCATTTCCAAACTCTACTAAAGATGGTTAACATCTCTTGTTTGGCAAATTGATGGCGTTCGAATAAGGTCATTTTATTCTGTTCATATGCAATATCAGGCATATCATCCTGACGTTTATATTGCTGAGCAAGAAACGCTACTAACATGCGTTCCCCTTTGATTAAATCAATGAGAAAACCAGCTGAAATGCCAAGTAATAAACCGATGCTGATATAAATAAGGGTAAATTTAAGACCAAGCAGAGATCCCAACATCACCACCACCACTTCGTTGATCAAAGGGGAGGTTAGTAAAAAGGCGATGGTGACACCAAGCGGAATACGTGCGGAGACAAAGCCCATAAATAAGGGAATCGAACTACAGGAACAAAAAGGGGTAACCGATCCAAAAATTGAACCGAGAATATAGCCTAAGAACCTATTTTTACCCTGTAAATAGTAACGGACTTTTTCAGGGTTAAGCGTGGCTCTCACTACGGCAATAAGGTAAATCAGCACAACCAATAGCACTAAAATTTTACTAGTGTCTTCAATAAAGAAGTGAACGGCTCCTGTCAATCGACTATCGGGCACCAGATTAAATAATGAATAAGTTAGCCAATCGGCAAGGTAAGTGAACCAAGCTAGCATGAATGCTCTCCGCTGAATGTATCTCTAATTATAGACACGAACAGGGAGGTAAAAAGATGCAAATTTTTTAAATTATTTTCTGGGTATAAAGGCGATAACCCCCTGTTGATCAAATTCCACCTTACAGGATATGATCATCTGCTCACGCAATTTCTTTCGCGCCCGCTGTATTCGTGATTTGCTTGCGCTCAACGACAACCCTTTATGCTGTGCATATTCTGATTGTGAAAGCCCCTGTATATCACAGAGCTCGATGGCCTCTTTGTCACTTTCATCTAATTCACACAAAACGCGGATCAAACAGTGTTGTAAATTCACAATCGGCTGCTGCTCTGGTTGCACACTGACTTCTGCATTGATATTCATTTCTAACTTCGCTTTGCGATGTGCATCAATGAGCGTATTTTTAGTGATAGTAAAAAGCCAACTTTTAGCGTGCGCTAATGTACAAAAACGCGCTTTATTTTGTAGGGCTTTAATAAACACATCTTGCAGAAGGTCTTGAGCCAACTCGCAATCACCTGTTTTTTTTACTAACCAATTTTTTAATGCCTGCTCATTTGCATTCCAAGCGACCATTAAACAGTCCAAAATATCAACCTTATACCAAATAACCACTTAATAAACATACTGTTCAGCTTGCGCGAGTATTGATGTCATCCACATTTTAGCATCGTTAATATTATTGAAGAATTGATAGGCTTCCCCCGCCTGATTATACAAATCACTCAGATGACGCTGACCTAGCGCAGGAGCAGTACAATCAGTTAAAATTAAAGCCGTTGCGATACGCCCGTTTTGTTTGTCATATTTAACGTATTCAACCAGTAACTCAGCGGCCTCTGGCGTATGGATCGGATCTCCGTTTAAGGTAACGATCACCCCCCATTTTTCATGGGTTCGCAACCGCTGTACTACATTCGCATTGCTAAGAGAAAGGATCATCGCTTCTTTATTCCAAGGGCCACACCCCTCAATCATTAATATATTATTTACTAATTCAAAGTGTAATGTCCCATGGTCTGTTTTCATCATTGAACTCCGTTGTGGGCTACTTTAAAAAAACATAATGTGTTTCTATATTCGCTCATTTATCACGACGAATAAATCGTTAATGATAAGATCTTTGTTATCCCCCTCAAAAATAAAAACAGCTATCGCGATCACCCATATGAACAGCGCAATAAATGATGCAATGAAGGCAATATTGACCTCAATATAGTGCTTGCCGTAACCTTTCTCCCACCTTAGTATAGGCAATTTAATTCGTTAATTTTAAACCACTTTACGTATAATGCTTTTATCAGCACAATAAATGCCATGATAAAAAATAATCGATTGTTTTTTAAAGGATAATAAACAATGAGTAACCTGCAACCAGCTATCAAACCAGTTAACCCTAATTTTTCATCTGGCCCATGCGCTAAACGCCCCGGTTATGATATTAAGCAGTTAGATATTGCGACGTTAGGCCGTTCGCACCGTTCCGCTCTTGGCAAAAATGCGTTACAAAAAGTGATCGACGATACCGCTAAGCTATTAGCGCTACCTAAAGATTACCGCGTTGGTATTGTCCCCGCTTCTGATACGGGCGCGATGGAGATGATCATGTGGTCGATGCTCGGTGAGCGCCCTGTTGATGTCTGTTATTGGGAGTCATTCGGACAAGGTTGGTTTGCCGATATTACTAAGCAACTTAAGTTACAAAACGTCAATGAGATAAAAGCAGATTACGGGCAACTACCCGATCTATCGCAAGTGAATTCCGATCACGATGTTGTCTTCACTTGGAATGGCACAACCTCTGGCGTCAAGGTTGAAAATGGCGATTTCATTCGCGACGATCGTCAAGGATTAACTATTTGTGATGCGACTTCGGCGGTATTTGCGATGCCAATGCCTTGGGAAAAATTAGATGTCACCACATTCAGCTGGCAGAAAGTATTAGGTGGTGAAGGTGGTCATGGCATGATCATTTTAAGTCCACGCGCAGTGGCTCGTTTAGAAAGTTATACTCCGAGCTGGCCGCTACCTAAAATTTTCCGATTAACTGCAGCTGGAAAATTGCTAGAGGGAATTTTTAAGGGTGAAACAATTAATACCCCTTCTATGCTCTGTGTGGCAGACTATCAAGATGCATTAGATTGGATCTCGGATATCGGTGGTGTACAAGCGAGCATCGAAAAGTCGCAACAAAATCTCGCCATCTTAGAGACCTTTGTCTCAGAAAATGATTGGATTCACTTTTTAGCTGAGAATGCACAGATTCGCTCTAACACCAGTGTATGTCTATCTCTCGACTTAGATGATCAACAAATTAAACAATTCATAACATTACTTGCCGATAATCAAGTTGCCTATGACATTGGTGCCTACAAAGATGCGCCAAGTGGATTACGTATCTGGTGCGGCAGTACCGTACAAGCAAGCGACTTAAAAGCCCTATTACCTTGGTTAAGCTGGGCATATCAAGTAGTTTGTAAATAAACATAAAGCGCAAAGCGTTGGAGAAAACAATGAGCGAAAATAATTTTGATTTTGACTATATCTGTATTGGCGGTGGCAGCGGCGGGATTGCATCGGCAAACCGTGCAGCCAGATATGGGCAAAAAGTCGCAATCATCGAGGCCAACGCATTGGGCGGCACCTGTGTCAATGTCGGCTGTGTCCCTAAAAAGGTGATGTGGCATGGTGCGCAAATTGCCGAAGCGATTAACCTATACGCACCAGATTATGGTTTCGACGTGAACCTAAAAGCATTTAATTGGGCAAAACTGATAGAGAGTCGCCAAGCCTATATTGGTCGTATCCATGAATCCTATGACCGCGTATTAGGTAATAACAAGGTGGAAGTGATCAAAGGCTTTGCCACCTTTATTGATAAAAATACGATTGCAGTTGGTGATAAACAATACCGCGCCAAACATATCACCATTGCCACGGGCGGTCGCCCAATTATCCCCAATATTGCAGGGGCTGAATATGGCATCGACTCGAATGGCTTTTTTGATCTGAAAATACAACCTAAACGCGTGGCCGTAGTCGGTGCTGGTTATATCGCCGTTGAGATTGCAGGCGTCTTACATGCTTTGGGTACGCAAACTCACCTTTTCGTGCGTAAAGAATCACCTCTCCGCAGTTTCGACCCGATGATCATTGAAACGCTCGTTGAAGTGATGGAAAAAGAGGGCTTGAGCTTACACACCCACTCTATCCCCAAAGAAATCGTTAAAGAAAGCGATGGTAGTTTAACCCTACACCTTGAAAATGGAAAAAGTTGCAATGTTGACACCCTGATTTGGGCAATCGGGCGTAGCCCCGCCACAGATACCATTAATCTTAGCGCTGCAGGTGTCGCAACCAATGACGCTGGCTATATTAAAGTTGATGCCTACCAAGAGACAAATATACCGGGCATCTATTGTGTTGGCGATATTATGGAAGGAGGGGTAGAACTGACTCCCGTAGCCGTTAAAGCGGGTCGCCAGTTATCTGAGCGCCTATTTAATAATAAAGTGGATGCCAAAATGGACTATAGCCTTATTCCTACGGTGGTATTTAGTCACCCACCAATTGGCACTATTGGGTTAACGGAACAACAAGCTATTGCACAATATGGCGAAGCCAATGTTAAGGTTTATCAGTCGGCTTTTACCGCGATGTATAGTGCAGTGACACAACACCGCCAGCCATGCAAAATGAAATTGGTCTGTGCGGGCGCAGAAGAGACCGTCGTTGGTCTGCACGGTATCGGTTTTAGTGTCGATGAGATGATTCAGGGGTTTGCTGTCGCAATGAAAATGGGCGCAACAAAAGCCGATTTTGATAGTGTTGTAGCTATTCACCCAACGGGATCGGAAGAGTTTGTTACTATGTAATGTCCACTTCCCACTCTTACCAAAAAAGCCCTGTCTATATACAGGGCTTTTTTATTAGATAACTGAAAAATCAAATAAACCTTTCCTTAAGCGTTTCTTAAGTTTATTAGCGGAGAATGAGTAAAAATAATTCAACAGAAGAAATCCATTTGAAACTATTACCACAAAAACTACTCAACCACTTATCCGTGAAAATGAGTATTGAATCCCTTGTACTACTCACCTCATTATACTTTGCCATTGTGATCAATTTCCCTTTTATTACGAGGATGCATGAGCTTGCCGATCCCGCTCACGTAATTTTTTCACTGACCCCATTTGCCGCGCTAACGGGTGCATTTTTGGTTATTTTCACCTTATTCTCGTTTAAGTATATTTTTAAACCCGTCATCATATTTATACTGCTATCATCGGCAAGCGCGACCTATGCGATGATGAAATACAATGTATTGTTTGACTATTCGATGGTCGAAAATATTTTTCAAACCAATATTGCGGAAGCTAATTCATACATTAATCTGCGATCTTTTTTATATCTATTTTTCCTTGCTTTTATACCTGCACTATTTATCGCGTTGGTAGAGATAAAATGGACTGATTCATGGCTAAAAGGGTTACTACATCGTACTGGGATGATCGTGATTGGCTTTGCTATTCTTGGTATTATTGCAGCCTTCTTCTATAAGGACTACGCCTCAGTTGGACGCAATAATCACTATCTCAATAAAATGATTCTACCTACACATCTTTACTACGCAGGAAGATATATTAACAATACTTACTTTGTTAAACCGCTCGCGTTTAAAGTCATGGGTGAAGATGCAAAAATTATAAAAAGCGATAATAATAAACCCACATTGATGGTATTAGTGGTCGGTGAAACCGCGCGCTCAGAAAACATTGCCTACAATGGTTATGAACGCAATACCAATCCCTACACGGAAAACTTAGCCATTATTTCATTTCAAAATGTCTCTTCATGCGGCACGGCAACGGCGCACTCATTGCCTTGCATGTTTTCATCTTTAACACATAAAAATTATGACCATAAAAAAGTGAACGCGCAGAGCAATGTCTTAGATATTATGCAGCATGCGGGTATCGATGTGATCTGGTATGAAAATGATGGCGGCCATAAAAACGTTGCACAACGCATTAATAAAGAAGAAGTTTCAACGAGCAGTGCAAACCCGTTCGTGATGGCAGTGTCTGTGTCGATGAAGTGTTAGTGGACAAATTAAAAGAGCAATTAGCAACACAACCAGCAAAAGATTCATTAATTGCTTTTCATCTCATCGGTAGTCATGGTCCGACCTATTGGAAGCGTTATCCAACAGAAATGGAAACCTTTAAACCAGCCTGTCGCCGTAGCGATATAGAGAATTGTAGCGATCAAGAAATTGTTAATGTTTATGATAACACCTTGGTTTATACAGATTATGTATTAGCAAAAACCATCAAAGTATTAGAAGAGTATGAAGATCGTTATAACGTAGTCATGTTATACGTATCAGATCATGGTGAATCTCTGGGCGAAAATGGTCTCTACCTTCATGGCACGCCTTACGCATTTGCACCAGAAGAGCAAACTAAAGTTCCTTTATTTATCTGGCTCCCTGACAGCTATGCCGATGTAAAGGGAATCAATAAAAGCTGTTTAAGTGATGCAGCCAAACAGCAGTCGTTTTCACACGATAATTTATTCCATACCTTATTGGGCTTATATGGAGTGACCACGGAAGTGAAAGATGCACAACTAGATATGACAGCTAACTGTATGGATAGCGATAAAAAATAGACAATATATACCCATGTTACCTCAAGATTCTTTGCTATCTTAATGTAACATGGGGTATGCATCATAGACTGATACTTACCCATTTTATCCCACTGCTAGTTCATAGAATATTTGTGTTTTTAAAATTAACCTGATGTGATGGTTACTTCATTTAGTGCTATTTTAGTGCGTTGTTTGCACGATTGAGGGCGTTATTTGTATTTTCATCGCTTCCTAATTTTAGATAAATGGCTTTTAAATAGGCTATTTAAACGATTTTGAATAAATTCCTCTATTTCATGCAAATGGAATAAATAATGCAATATATCAACACCAAATGACATTTTCATGTTATTTATATAGATTCATATCATCAAAGGGGAATTAGTCGATGACAATTACTGTTGGTATTTCACACCATACCGAATATAAATATGACCGTTCTGTGAAAATGGGGCCGCATATATTTCGTTTACGGCCTGCTCCTCATAGCCGTACTAAAATTAAGAGTTATTCTTTAAAGATCACCCCAGAAGATCACTATATTAATTGGCAGCAAGATCCCTTTGGTAACTATCAGGCTAGAGTGGTATTTAATGAACCGACGACAGAGTTCAGCTTTACTGTTGATCTAGTCGCTGAAATGACGGTCATTAATCCCTTTGATTTCTTCTTAGAAGAGTATGCAGAAGAGTTTCCATTTGTTTATGACAAAACATCAAAGGCGGAACTTGCTCCCTATTTAAAAAAACGTAAAGCCAGTCCGAAATTATTAGAGTTAGTTGCCTCTTTGACACCTAAAGAGCCGATACGTAGTGTCGATTTTTTAGTAGCAGTGAATAAGGCGATCTATGAGTTAGTGGATTACGGTATTCGTTTAGAGCCTGGTGTTCAGACTGCCAATGAAACGCTCACTAAAAAAACGGGTTCATGCCGTGATTCAGCTTGGCTATTAGTACAACTATTCCGTCATTTAGGATTAGCTTCGCGATTTGTTTCAGGCTATTTAGTGCAGCTAACCTCTGATCAAAAATCATTAGATGGACCAAGCGGCCCTGAAGAGGATTTCACTGATTTACACGCTTGGACTGAAGTTTATATTCCTGGTGCAGGTTGGATTGGTCTTGACCCAACCTCTGGATTATTTGCTGGTGAAGGCCATATACCATTAGCTTGTACACCAGAAACCAGCTCTGCAGCACCAGTAACGGGCGGTATCGATAAGTGTGAATCAGAATTTAGTTTCTACAACAAAGTAACTCGCGTACATGAAGATCCCCGTGTGACAAAACCCTATTCAGAAGCACAGTGGTCTGCCATTAACCGTTTAGGGCAAAAAGTTGATCATATTTATGATGACGAGGGCATTCATTTAACCATGGGTGGCGAACCGACATTCATCTCTATTGATGATATGGAACACCCGCAATGGAATACGGCAGCCGATGGCGAAGAAAAAAGAGTCTTAGCACATCATCTGTTTTTAGAAATGAATAAAGTCTTTACGCAAGGCGGTTTCACTCATTACGGTCAAGGGAAATGGTATCCAGGTGAACCTTTACCTCGCTGGCAGTACGGCTGTTATTGGCGTAAAGATGGTGCGCCACTATGGAAAGACGCCAACTTATTAGCAGATCCCAATAAAGATTATAAATTAGATCATAAAGATAGTAAGAAATTTGCTGAAAAGTTAAGTGATGCATTAGGGTTAGGTAAAGCAGCCTTAACCACTGCTTACGAAGATATTCTTTACCATATGTGGCAAGAAGCGTCTTTACCTACTGAAATTGGTCCAAAACAACCTGAAGTATTAGATGCAATGAGCCGTAAAGGTTTCTTAGCTAAAATGGAAAAAGGGATAGAAAAACCAGTTGGTTATGTGCTGCCTTTACAATGGAATGATGGCAAACATTGTTGGCAGTCGTGCGTTTGGGAATTTAAACGTGGTCACTGCTTCTTATTACCTGGTGAATCACCATTAGGTTATCGTTTACCTTTAGATAGTCTTCCTTGGTCAGATAATATTATCGATCGCGACCCGTTTGATATTCCTGATAGCTTTGCGAAAACCAAGAAAACGAAAAAAGGTATTATCGGCAAAGAGATGATTAAAACGGCACTGGCACTTGAGGTCAGATGCGGACGCTTATATGTCTTCATGCCGCCAACCAGTCACTTTGAACATTATTTAGCGATTTTAACTGCCGTTGAAAGTGTCGCTAAAATGCTAGCAATACCTGTAGTAATTGAAGGCTATACACCACCTAAAGATAGTCGTGTTGAAAAATACGCGGTAACGCCAGATCCTGGCGTTATCGAAGTGAATATTCATCCGTCTAAATCTTGGGAGCAATTAGTTGAAAGAACAACAACCTTATATGGTTTAGCTAAACAATCACGTTTAGGCACCGATAAATTTATGGCTGATGGTCGCCATACGGGGACAGGTGGTGGTAACCACGTAACCTTAGGGGGTGAAACACCTGATCAAAGTCCGTTCTTACGTCGCCCAGATATTCTAAGAAGCTTCATTACTTATTGGCAGCATCATCCAGGACTATCTTACCTATTTTCTGGTCTGTTTATTGGCCCAACAAGCCAAGCACCAAGGGTAGACGAAGCGCGTGATGAAATATTGTATGAGTTGGAAATTGCCTTCTCACATATGCCTGAAGGTGAAGTGCCTGCTCCTTGGTTAGTAGATAGATTATTACGTAATCTATTGGTCGATTTAACCGGCAATACGCATCGAGCTGAGTTCTGCATTGATAAGTTATATTCACCTGATTCGGCAACGGGGCGTTTAGGTATCGTAGAGTTCAGGGGCTTTGAAATGCCACCTCATGAACAAATGAGCTTAGTACAGATGTTACTGTTACGTACTCTGTTAGCTTGGTTCTGGAAGAAGCCTTATCACAAACCTCTCGTTCGTTGGGGGACAGAATTGCATGATAAATTCTTATTACCGCAATATGTTGAAAATGATTTAGCAGAAGTAAGCCGTGATTTACAACAAGCGGGTTTTGGATTCCAATTAAGCTGGTTAGACCCTTTCTTTGAATTTAGATTCCCAGTTTGTGGTACGCGTGAACTGGATAATGTCACATTAGAACTAAGAACGGCTATTGAACCTTGGCATGTATTAGGTGAGGAGGCAACGGGCTCAGGTACGGCGCGTTATGTAGACTCTTCGTTAGAAAGGGTACAAATCAAAGTACAAGGTACAATGAGTGACCGTTATATCGTTACTTGTAATGGTCGCAGGGTTCCCCTTAAAGCTGTTAAAGGTAAAGCGAAGGATGAAATGGTTGCCGGTATTCGTTACCGTGCATGGCAACCACCAACGGCATTACACCCAACGATCGGTGTGCATGCACCGCTTACGTTCGATTTGATTGATACCTGGGAAGGACGTTCATTAGGTGGTTTTGTGTATCACGTTAGCCATGCTGGTGGACGTAATCCTGAATCGTTACCTGTAAATGCCTTTGAAGCTGAAGGACGACGTGTAGCACGTTTCTGGAACATGGACATACACCTTCATTACTGAACTCAGATCAAGCAAGTTGGACACCATCGGCAGTAACGCATCGTTTTAGCAATGCAGGGGTCAGTGAGTTTGTTGTTCCTGAAGAGGAAAGTACTAACCTCGATTACCCAAACACATTAGATCTACGTCGACAACCTTCCTTTAAATAAGCATCAATAGTTGTATCATTCCACTTTTAAATTAATTAAAGTGGGATGATCAATTTTTCCAGATCCAATTTATACAATGACAATTATTTTCTTAAACATGGAGTGCGATCAGCTTGTATATTAAAAATAGTACTATGCCTGAATGGCTATCCTTATACCTCGATAAATCACACAACCATGATGAGTTAGTTAACTACAGTGGCTTGAATCCAGAACATTGGGATACGTTGTTTAATCGATTATCTAACTTAACTGCTGAAGAGGTTAATAGTCGAGCTATCGAAATTAGCCAATTATTGCAAACGGGTAATATCAAATTTGAAAGTAATCAACAATGGCAATTTGATCCATTACCTTTTATGTTATCTAAGGATGATTGGAGTTCGATTGAAGCTGGAATTAAACAACGAACAACGCTATTAAATATCATCCAACAAGATATTTATGGTAAACAACAATTATTGATTGACGGCTCGCTCCCCGCTCAGAAATTATTTCAAGATAAAAATTATCTCAGAGAAGGTTTTAGTCTGCCGAGTAATGAATTAAAGTTATTTTTTACCGCTGTAGATATATACCGTACTCCTTCGGGTCAATTCAAAGTCTTAGCGGATCATTGCCAATGTCCCCTTGGCCTTGGACTGTTACTAAAAAGTCGTATTATTGCTCGTCGAGTGATGGCAGAAGAGTTTGCTGAATGTAATGTACAACAGATTAAAAATTTCTTAAAAACCTTTCAAGAAACGATCAATGAATATACTCATTATATGGATGACCCCCGAGTTGTTATTCTTACCCAAGGCATAGACGATCCCAATTATAATGAACATGCGTTTCTATCTACTTATTTTGGTTATACATTAGTACAAAGTGCTGACTTAACCGTGAGAAATGGAGAAGTATGCTTAAAATCTTTACAGGGTTTGGGGAAAATTAACGTCATTTTACGCTGGCTACCTGACCGATGCATTGACTCCTTAGAGCAAACAGAATATTCATTACATGGCATTCCGGGTCTGTTACAGGCTGTACGAGAAAATACAGTCAAAGTATTGAATCCGTTTGGAAGCGGCATATTATCCTCTCCAGCCGTGCAGTTTAATTTGGAACAGTTATCACAAGCTCTATTACAAACACCATTGTTATTAGGCCAGCCCTCTTATCATGCTATCTCTGATGCTGCATTATTAGATTGGCGGTCTCTAGAGTTAAGAAGTTATCAAGACCCTCTATTTAAATTAGATGGAAAAACTGATATTGAAAAAATAAAATTAGCGATCGATAAACACCCTGAACATTATTATTTTCAAGATAAACCCATTTTCAGTCGAGCACCTTTTTGGAGTAATAACCAACTAATTTCGAAACAGGTGATTTTTCGATGCTATGCAATAAGCACTGAACATGGTGTCGAAGTATTACCCTCTGCTCTCTGTTTCTCTAATGACGGCAGTGATCATCCTGATACATCTGGTTGGATAAAAGATACCTGGATATATACCTCTGGTAAAGGTAGCGTCGTCGAACCTATGCCCCCTACTCCTGTTCGCAAACGAATGGATGTCACCTTATTAGAAGGGGTTATTTCTAGCCGGACGGCCGAACACCTTTTTTGGTTAGGTCGTTATTTAGAGCGATGTGAAAATACCGTGCGTATTTTACGCGTATTCATTGAACGATATACCGAACTATCTATTTACTCAGATATTATACGCCACTCTATTGCAACTCGTTTATATACTGCAATACGATCACAACATATTGTTTATCCTTATATTGAACAGGAAATTGTAATACAGGAATGCTCGCTTGCTGATGCGAAAGAGATGGCTTTTCAACTACTTGCGGATGAACAATGTGCGGGTAGTATTATTAATACTTTAAAATATTTATCTAATGCCGCAGTGCAGGTTCAAGAGTTATTATCTTACGATAGCCGCCGTATTCTTGATGATATTAATGAGCAAATTGATGCATTAAAAATGCTCACTGAAGATAGGTCATCACGCACATTACAAAGTCACGTTGATAAAGTGATCGGCTCTATTATGGCATTTAATGGCTCAATTGCTGATTGCATGCCAAATAGTAACGGTTGGTTCCTCTTAGAAATGGGCCATCGAGTTGAGCGCAGCATACAAATTACATCATTAAGCGCAGCTCTATTGACCGAAGAGCTAGAAGAATCTGCCGAGATTGGTTTATTAGAGTCAGTGTTAACTTCTCAGGTCAGTCTGGTTACACATAAGCGTCGTTATAGAATGCATCAAAGTATAGGAACGGGACTAGAACTATTATTATTAGATGCAGAATACCCGCGATCGCTATTATTTCAATTAGAGCAAATTAGTTTATTATGCCAACATTTACCGACCAAACGTCGTCCAGGTGTCATATCCGCACATGAAAAAGCAATCCTTTTATCCAAAACGACATGTTACGTGACAGAAAGAGATTATTTACAAAAAAGCACCGATGCAAAGCGTTTGCAATTAATAGAATTTAATCACCATATTCGAAGTAACTTAAATACTTTTTGTGATGTACTACTATTACAATATTTTTCCCATACACAAACCGCGACTAAATTGAATTGGACTAATATTGAGCAGGCACAATCGTGAAATATAAAATAAAACATTCTACTACTTATCGTTATGCTGATTTTGTTAGCTTATGCCAGAATCAGGCTCGCTTAACGCCAAAAACAAACCAGTCACAAATCTGCCATAGTAGTTATATTGAGATACTACCGCCAAGCAGTTATTTGCATGAATATACTGATTATTTTAATAACAAAGTCACTGTCTTTGAAATAGCAAAACAGCACCGAGAACTGACCGTGACAATGGTCAGTGAAGTGGAGTTGTTAGAACAACAAAATCCCGATCTCAGTGCAGTTGATATGCCTTGGGAAAAAGTCAAAGCATTATTAACTACACCTAATACAACAACGCTTTTAAAAGTATCCGAATTTGTATTACCTTCCCAATTTACTCCTTTAGAAGCGGGAATTCGAGCTTATGCATTAACCTCTTTCACAGAGGGTAAAAATTTAATTGAAGCCTGTACTGATTTAATGGCACGAATATTTCATGACTTTCAGTATGATCCTGGTTTTACTACGATTAGCACTCCTTTAAGCGTTGTTTTTGCACAAAAAAGGGGCGTTTGCCAAGATTTTGCACACTTTGCGTTAGCTTGTTTGAGAAGCATTGGCTTAGCAGGGAGATATGTCAGTGGATATATTGAGACGCTACCGCCAGAGGGCGAAGTAAAATTAGAAGGCGCCGATGCAACACATGCTTGGTTTGCTGTTTTTGTGCCTAATTATGGTTGGGTTGATTTTGACCCAACTAACAATGCGTTACCGACTAATCAACACATCACTTTAGCAGTAGGAAGAGATTTCTCAGATGTCACACCACTTAAAGGTGTGGTGTTTGGTGGTGGTTCACAATTATTAGATGTAGCGGTCGATATGGTTCGATTGGATTAGTTTTTATGACAATATATAAATATGAGCAATAACAAGGCGGTAAGTGTATGAAAATTGATTGGAAAGGATATCAAACAAATGGTTTTTTTGATGAATTAATCGATTATAAAGGAAATGTGAGACCACACGGAAAGCAGTTAGCTCAATTTTTTTCAAATTTATCAAGTGAAGAATTAAAGAAAGCAAGGGCCGTCGCTGATTTGGCCATTAAAGAAATGGGAATTTCCTTCACTGTTTATAATGAAGGCAGCATGATTGATAGGGCTTGGCCGCTCGATTTAATTCCTCGGACAATTGGGAAAACGGAATGGCAAGGTATCGAAGTTGGTTTAAAACAACGTGTTGAAGCGCTAAACCTCTTTATTGATGATTTATATCACGATCAAAAAATAATTAAAGATGGCGTATTTCCAAAAGGTTTATTAGAGAAATCAGTAAACTTCCGCCCTCAATGTGTAGGCATCAACCCACCTAATAAAATTTGGGCTCATATCTGTGGTTCAGATTTAGTTCGAGATGGTAATGGTACTATGTATGTACTGGAGGATAACTTACGAGTCCCCTCTGGTGTCTCTTATATGCTTGAGAATCGCTCTGTGATGAAGCGTGTTTTCCCCGCGTTATTTGAAAAAGTGTCTATCTTGCCAGTTGACGATTACCCTTCTCAACTATTCGATATGCTCGCCGCAATGTCACCGCGCCCACAAGATAAACCTGAAGTTGTGGTATTAACACCTGGAGTGTTTAACTCCGCTTATTTTGAACACTGTTACCTTGCTCAACAGATGGCTGTGAACTTGTAGAAGGTCGTGACTTAGTCGTTGAAAACGATGATTGTGTTTATATGAGAACCATCACTGGTTTGCAACGTGTCGATGTTATTTATCGTCGTATTGATGATCTTTTCTTAGACCCAGAAGTATTTTTAGCTGACTCTCAGTTAGGTGTTCCTGGATTAATGCGTGCTTGGTCCAGGGGCAATGTTGCACTGGTTAACGCCCCGGGTGCAGGTGTTGCAGATGATAAAGTTGTTTATGCTTATGTACCCGAGATGATTAAGTATTATTTAGGGGAAGAAGCCAAATTAGCAAACGTGCCTACTTTTAAATGTCTTGACCCAAAAGAGTGCGATCACGTTATTAAAAATATCGATAAATTAGTCGTTAAACCAGCTAATGAATCAGGTGGTTATGGATTATTGATCGGTCCAAAATCAAACAAAGAAGAACAAGCGAAAACGATTGCACAAATAAAAGCAGATCCCCGTAACTGGGTTGCTCAACCTACATTAAATTTATCCACGGTTCCAACATTAGAGGGCTCTACACCTAGTGGTCGCCATGTAGATTTAAGACCTTTTATCTTATCATCAGGTAAAGAAACACAAATTACAACGGGAGGTTTAACACGTGTTGCAATGGTAAAAGGTTCGTTGGTGGTGAATTCATCGCAAGGTGGCGGTAGCAAAGATACATGGATAGTAGACGAGGAGGATAAATAATATGTTATCAAGAGTCGGTGAAACTTTATATTGGGTCTCTCGTTATATTGAACGTGCGGAAAATATTGCTCGCTTAATTAACGTGAATAATATGTTAATGATGGACTTACCGAAAGGGGTGAGTACGGGTTGGGAACCGTTAATTGATATTATTGGAGCACGTCAATCTTACTTAGAAAAGCACTCAGATTTTTCTGAAGCTAAAGCGTTACGCTTCCTATTAGTTGGAAAAGATAACTATTCTTCTATTTTAAATTCGATTAGTTGTGCTAGAGAAAGTGCACGTACTATTCGAGATGTCATCCCCAGAGATGTATGGGAAGCGATAAATTCTTTGTATTATTATGTAAAAGATAATCAAAATGATGGTTTAAGCAAGGGAGAAAGATTTACCTACTTAATAACTATCATTAATTCTGCGCACCAAATATTCGGCTCTCTCGATGCATCCATTAATCACGATCTCGGTTATACTTTTATTCGTCTCGGATTAATGATTGAACGTGCAGATATGACCTCGCGCATATTAGATATTCGTTCAGCTACATTGATTACCAGTGAAGAAGCTAAACCCTATGAAAACATTCAATGGATTAGTTTATTACGCTCAATGAGCGCTTATCAAATGTATCGTCAAGCGATGGGCGTACGTGTTCAACGTGCAGATGTTATTGAATTTATATTGCACAGTCATGTTTTCCCGAGATTTATTTTGTATTGTTTAGAACAAGTTAAGTCTTTAGTTACCTCTTTGCCTAACTCTGAGGAAATAATCATACCTATTGATAAAGCCATTAGTGATTTGGCAGCAGATGATGTTGCAACGCTTAAAAAAGGTAACTTGCATGAATACATGGATGAGATTCAGATCACTTTAGCGGGCATCCATAATGATTTAGCTGGACTTTATTTTTTAAAAGTAACTGAATAATCCTTACATTAAAAAGCTCAGATTGGTTGAGTTTTTAATATCATCGATAAATTCACACCATAAAAAGATAAAAAAAAGGTGCCATCGGCACCTTTTAAAACTCGTTTCGAAAAAACAGATAATCGATAAGGATTATTTGCTTTTAAGTGAACCAAAACGACTTTTGAATTTATCAATACGACCACCAGTATCAATAACACGTTGAGTACCAGTGTAGAATGGGTGACATGCACCACAAATATCTAGCGCTAAATCTTTGCCAGCTGTTGAGCCAACTTTAACTACGTTACCGCATGAACAAGTTGCAGTGATTTGCTCATATTCTGGGTGAGTTGCTTTTTTCATTTGGAAAACCTCTATTGGGCCGTGTCGCTGCTCTATTTGCATGAATTATTTCATCCAATAAAGTACCACACGTATTTATCGTTAAATTTCAGGGGCGGATTATATATGAATCAAAAATAAAAGCACAGTATAAAATTGCCTTTTAAGTAAGCAAATATTAACCAACCATAAGTAAATCTAATGCCGCATCTAATAATGATGCAGGTGTATACCTTTGCTTACAAAGCGCCATTCTATTAGCTCGTGATTTCCCCTCTTTTAACTCACAATAGTTAAATATAACTCTATGAATCTCTGATATATTATCAAGTACCGCAAGGCTATTAATCTTATCATTTAGGTGTCGCTGTAGGTAATGATGAAATTCATCCGCTGCATCATTAGCAATGACATGACCATCACTCACCGCCAGCTCATCACCGACAATAGGAGAATAAGCCCCCTCTCCATAGCTAAACCACCTGTCTTTCCACCAGCCCATTTTTTTACCCTGTAGATGTTCATGCTTATCCTGAACAGGTAAAAAATAATAAATACTCGCATGACCTTGCTTAATTTCAGGATAAGAGGCCATCAAAGCAGCTGCACGTAAACTACTCTCATGTTCAATATAATGTGAATATTGCCGGGCTCGAAAGGTAAATGCCGTCAATAACTGAAAGTGAACATAAGCTAAGGTACTAGGGAATAACAAAGAGCATCTACTTAAGGGGTGCAATTCACCAACCAACAGCTTTTCAAAATGCTCTCTTTGCATATTTTGTTGATAACGGCTAGCTAAAATATGAGTGATGCTTTGCTCTTTTGGAGAAGTAATTATGCTATTTCTTTTGCTGCTATAGGTATCTTCGGGTTTTAATTTTTGTTTAGTTAAATTATGACTCTGTAGCAACACGTAGCCACTATCGCTATGGGAAGTAATTAAATAATAAAAGCCTCTTTGATAGGCCAGCTGTAACACACGCCCTTCACTGTGCAAGGAAAGATCATCACCAACAAGCCCCTTATCTTCGAGCATTCTGCTGAAGTTACTGAGAATAATAGCTAATTTATTAAGATAAAAATAAAATAAACGAGCACTTATGCCAAGCTCCTTAATGACTTCATGGCTACTTTTGGCAGATGAAATTGCAGCTATCATTAATTGATATAACGCTCTGTTTTTATCTTGCGGCAAGGTGAAAACAGCATGGCAGTGGTTGCATTTTTTACGTTGTATTCCCGCAGAAGTGAAGCCATGCCGTATAGATTCTTGCCCTCCTCCAATAAAAAAGTTGTGGTTACAAATAGGGCAACCGCCTATTTTTCTGCTTAAATGAAAGTTAATTTTTTCATCTAAAGAACTTGCGACAAGCCAATTATTCACCCAAGGAGGATTACTGCCACAAACCTTACACTCAATGGATAAATAGCCTAAACGGCGACTTCTGTAGATGTAGTCGGGACTCGCTATAACGCCAAAGTTATTACAAGCTACCGTTTTACAGCTATTAAAATCTGTTCTAAATTTAATCAATAACTTGCTCCTAAAACACGCACCGCCACAACAACAGATTATGTTAATCAAAAGGAAATTACTGTAATAAATGAGCTTCTATCGATGCAGGTCACACTTTAGAGGCAAATTAATACATAAACTTCTTGGCGTTGGTCATCAAACAAAAAAATATAAATATTTAATACGCGCTAGACAATGATAATCATACGTTGTTGGCATAACGAAATAGGCAAAAATAGCGAATCCTGTTAATTAGATACGCTAGTTAACAGGCTCAACATCACTACACACAACGGAGTATAATAATGGAAATTGTAATGGGTTTAGTGGGAATTATGTCACTAATTATAATTGCGGTCATATTTTCAAGTAACAGAAAAGCGATAAATCTACGCACTGTCGGTGGTGCATTTTTAATACAAGCCATCATCCCTGCAATCATTATTTTTACAGATTCGGGTGCTGCTGTATTAGGTGGTATATCCGATGGAGTACAAGCTGTTATTAGTAGTGCTGATGCAGGTATCGGTTTCCTTTTCGGCGGACTTGTATCAGGCAAAATGTTTGAGGTCTTTGGTGGTGGCGGATTTGTATTTGCCTTTAGGGTCTTACCGATAATCATCTTCTTCGCATCACTGATGGCTGTACTTTACTATATCGGTGTCATGCAATTTATTATTAAAATTTTTGGTGGCGCACTACAAAAATTACTCGGTACGAGCCGTACCGAATCAATGTCCGCTGCGGCAAATGTCTTTGTTGGACAAACAGAAGCGCCATTGGTGGTTAAACCCTTTATTAAATCGATGACTCGTTCCGAACTATTCGCTGTGATGTCTGGTGGGCTTGCATCTGTTGCTGGTGCGGTATTAGCGGGTTATGCATCATTAGGCGTTAGCCTTGAATACTTAATTGCCGCTTCCTTTATGGCGGCACCCGGTGGTTTGTTAATGGCTAAATTATTAGAGCCAGAAACGGGCACACCAAAAGATCAAATGGATCAATTAAATGTTGAAGAATTAACAGCCGATGCTGAAGCGCAACCTGTCAATATTATTGATGCAGCAGCTTCAGGTGCATCATCAGGATTACATTTAGCAATGAATGTTGGAGGCATGTTGATCGCGTTTATCGCATTAATCGCCTTAATCAATGCGATATTAGGTGCTGTTGGTGGCGCATTTGGTGTTGAAGCACTTACCCTACAACAGATTCTTGGTTACCTGTTTGCGCCGATTGCCTTTTTAATTGGGATCCCATGGTCAGAAGCAATACAAGCAGGCAGCTTATTAGGTCAAAAACTGGTGGTGAACGAGTTTGTTGCTTACATCGACTTTGTCTCAATCAAAGAAAGCTTAAGCGCACATTCACAGGTGATTATTACCGTTGCCCTATGTGGTTTTGCCAACTTATCTTCGATGGCGATTCTTCTTGGCGGTCTCGGCGTATTAGCCCCAAGTCGTCGTCCTGATATTGCACGTTTAGGGTTAAAAGCGGTACTCGCGGGTACATTATCTAACTTCATGAGCGCCTGCCTAGTTGGTATTTTCTATGCGCTAAGCGTCGCCTAATCTATAAACACTCTTCAGTGCTTGCGGCTTATTAATACATTAAGCGGTAAGCACCTTCAAATAAGGATCAAAACAATGAGCGATTTACAAAAAGCATCTATGGAAGGCATTAAATTGATGGATCTAACGACATTAAATGATGACGACACGGACCAAAAGGTAATGCAGTTGTGCGCAGATGCGCAAACTGCTGCCGGTGACACTGCTGCCGTATGTATTTATCCGCGTTTTATCCCAATTGCACGCAAAACATTAGCATTACAAAACACACCGCATATAAAAATAGCAACGGTCACTAATTTTCCTCATGGTAATGATGATTTAGAGATTGCTTTGGCCGAAACGCGCGCTGCAGTTGCCTATGGCGCAGATGAGGTTGATGTTGTATTCCCGTATCGCGCGCTAATGGCTGGCAATAGTGAAATAGGAAAAGCCATTGTTACAGGTTGCCGCGAAATTTGTGGCGATAACGTCACACTAAAAGTGATTATCGAATCCGGTGAATTAAAAACAGCAGAACTCATTAAAAAAGCAAGTGATATTTGCATCGAGTCTGGTGCAGACTTTATCAAAACATCAACGGGTAAAGTCCCCGTCAACGCCACTATTGAAGCAACAGAAATAATGCTAAAAGCAATCAAAGAATCCGGTCGTGACGTCGGCTTCAAAGCCGCGGGTGGTGTTAAAGATGCACAAGCTGCACACGCTTATTTACAACTTGCCCGTTCGATTATGGGTGATGATTGGGTTAACCGCGATCACTTCCGCTTCGGTGCATCAAGTCTACTAATCAACCTCCTCTCTGAATTAAATTTAACCAATAAAAAAGCACAACCAGGAGCATACTAATGAAACGTACCATTATTTTATTACTCGACTCCTTTGGTATCGGCGCTAGCGCCGATGCAGACCAATTTATAGGTTCATTAGCCGATGGTACATCCTTTAACGATGCAGGTGCAAACACCCTCGGGCATATTGCTCAAGAGTGTGCAAAAGGCAACGCGAACATTGGTAGAAAAGGGCCTCTTAATCTACCTAATTTAAATAAATTAGGCATCGGTCGCGCCTGTTTTGATAGCTCATCTTATTTCCCTGAAGGACTAGATAATAGCGTTGAACCGATTGCAGCGTACGGTTTTGCGAAAGAGTTATCAACGGCTAAAGATACCTCAAGTGGACATTGGGAAATTACCGGTACACCGGCCTTATTTGAATGGGGCTATTTTAAAAAGAAAGCGAATAGTTTTCCACAATCGCTACTCGATGAGATAGTAAAAAGAGCAGATTTACCCGGATACTTAGGGAATTGTCACTCCTCTGGTACAACTATTTTAGAAGAGTTGGGTGAAGAGCACCTTAAGACAGGTAAACCTATCTTTTACACCTCCGCAGACAGTGTTTTTCAAATTGCTTGTCATGAAGAGAGTTTTGGCTTAGAGCGACTTTATAAGCTTTGTGAAATCACCCGCGAACTGGTGGATGAATACCATATAGGCCGTGTTATCGCGCGTCCGTTTAGCGGTGATAAAAGTGATAATTTTGCTCGCACAGCCAATCGCCATGACTATTCCGTCACGCCACCAGCCGCAACCCTTTTAGATAAAATGAAGGATGCGGGCGGTTCAGTCGTAAGCATTGGAAAAATCTCAGATATTTTCGCAGCCCAAGGCATTACTAAAGCCGTTAAAGCGAATGGAATAGAAGGCTTATTTGATGCTAGTTTAGAGGCATTAAAAAATGCAAATGATCAAACGATAATCTTCACTAACTTCGTCAACTTTGATGCGGACTTTGGCCATCGTCGCAATACCGCAGGTTATGCCGCTGGCCTTGAATATTTTGACCAACGTTTACCTGAAATGTTGGCGTTAATGGAGGAAGGTGACCTATTAGTACTCACCGCAGATCACGGTTGTGATCCAACTTGGCATGGCACGGATCATACCCGTGAACATATCCCCGTTATTTTTTATGGCAAATCGATTAAAGCGGGCCCCGTTGGGCTACGAGAAACTTTTGCCGATATAGGTCAAACGATCGCCGAATATCATGGTTTACCTAAACTTCAATACGGCACAAACATCCAAGCATCTTTAAATAATTAAATACTGAATAAGTATAACTGGAGAAAAATAATGACTACACCACATATTAATGCCGTAGATGGCGCTTTCGCAGAAACTGTTTTAATGCCAGGCGATCCACTACGCGCAAAATATATCGCAGAAACCTTTCTTGAGAACCCTGTACAGGTCACCGATGTGCGTAACATGCTCGGTTTTACAGGAACCTACAAAGGTAAACGTGTTTCGGTAATGGGAAGTGGTATGGGGATCCCATCCTGCTCAATTTATGCCACAGAGTTAATTCGTGAATATGGCGTAAAAAATATTATCCGAGTTGGTAGCTGTGGGTCAGTGAATAAAGATATCAAAGTATTAGACGTTGTTATCGGCATGGGAGCATGCACCGATTCTAAAGTAAACAGAACCCGTTTTAATAATCATGATTTTGCTGCTATTGCTAGTTACGAACTCCTAGAAAAAGCCGTAAATTCGGCAAAAGCACACGGCATTAAAGCAAAGGTAGGCAACATTTATTCTGCAGATCTTTTCTACACGCCAGAAGACAACATTTTCGATGTGATGGAAAAATATAATATTTTAGGGGTCGAGATGGAAGCCGCTGGTTTATATGGTGTTGCCGCTGAATTTGGCGCGAATGCCCTCTGTATTTGCACTGTTTCTGACCATATTCGTACGGGTGAAAAAACCACCTCTGACGAGCGCCAAACTAGCTTTAATGAGATGATTCTAATTGCACTAGATTCAATTATCGCTGAATAAAAAAGAGACAACACTCGCTAATAGTTGCTATGCAGTGTCACTCATCATTCAACTTATCTAATAAAAATAACAACTTCAGCTAGAAGTTGTGCACATAAGACAACAGGGAATTACTATGAAAAAATCATTATTAGCCTTAACGACCATGGCACTCACCTCAACCGCCTTCGCTGCAGATTATAGCGATGGTGATACCCATAAAAACGATTATAAATGGATGCAAGGCAATTTAATGTATGCCGTTGATGAGCTGCCGGGCAAATCGAGCCATGACTATTTAGAACTTGAGTTTGGTGGTCGAGCAGGGATTTTAGATTATTACGGCTATATCGACGTGTTTAACTTAACGAGCAGCTCTAGCTCAGATAAAAGTGACGACTCGAAAATGTTCATGAAGTTTGCGCCACGTATCTCCTTAGATGGCTTAACGGGTAAAGATCTCTCCTTTGGCCCAGTTCAGGAGCTTTATTTTGCCACTTTATTTAACTGGGGTGGTGGCTGTAGCGGCTCACAAAGTGATGTAGGTTGTGAAGGTGGCCAAGATGTAAACAACTCATTCTGGGGGATTGGCTCAGACATTATGGTGCCATGGTTCGGTAAAGTTGGCTTTAATGTCTATGGACTTTACGATCTCAATGAAAAAAAATGGGATGGCTACCAAGTATCAACAAACTGGTTCAAACCCTTCATGTTCTTTGATAATGGTTCATTTATCGCTTACCAAGGTTACATCGATTATCAGTTCGGTGTGGACGATAAGCCATCTGAACTTAAATCAACAAACGGTGGCGCAATGTTCAATGGTATCTACTGGCATTCAGACCGCTATGCAATTGGCTACGGTCTAAAAGCATATAAAGATGTTTATGCACTGAAAGATGGCGGTTGGGCAGGCGATACAACAGGCTTCGCTCACTATTTTGCATTGACCTACAAGTTCTAAATATAACTAGAACTCACTGCCGTGGTAATGATACTGCGGCATTTCCATGTGCCATTACTTAAATGCTTATAAGCTCTCTGATGCGCTTTTAAGTAATTGCATTAACCCCGTTAATCTTTCATTACGAAGAATAGCCATTGCACAATGGCATCAATAAGGATGGTAAAATGATACTGCTTCCTCAAGAAATTATTCGCAATAAACGCGATGGCAAAGCCTTAAGTAAACAGGAGATAAACTCTTTTATTCAAGGCATCATCAATAATAAGGTTAGTGACAGTCAAATAGCCGCATTTGCGATGGCCATCTATTTTCAAGATATGAACATGGAAGAACGTGTTGCTTTAGTCTCGGCCATGCGTGATTCAGGGCAAGTGCTTAACTGGAAGTCCTTAAACTTAAATGGTCCGATCGTTGACAAACATTCAACGGGTGGGGTCGGTGATGTGACATCATTAATGCTCGGCCCAATGGTTGCGGCATGTGGTGGTTACGTACCGATGATATCTGGTCGAGGATTAGGCCACACGGGTGGTACATTGGATAAACTTGATGCTATTCAAGGCTACCAAACCGAAGTCAGTAGTGATCTTTTTCGTCAAGTCGTTAAAGATGTTGGTGTGGCAATCATTGCCCAGTCTGGCGATTTAGCACCAGCTGATAAAACCTTCTATTCTGTGCGCGATGTAACGGCAACGGTCGAATCTATCCCCTTGATCACCGCCTCTATTTTATCTAAAAAATTAGCAGCAGGACTCGAAGCATTAGTCATGGATGTCAAAGTCGGCAGTGGTGCATTTATGCCCACCTATGAGGCATCCGAAGAGTTAGCTAAAAGTATTGTGGCAGTGGCAAATGGAGCCGGGTGTAAAACCGCCGCCCTACTTACCAACATGAATCAGGTTTTAGCCAGCAGCGCAGGTAATGCCGTTGAAGTGCGCGAAGCAGTGCGATTTTTAACGGGTGAGTATGTCAACCCACGCCTCCATCAAGTAACCATGGCATCTTGTATCGAAATGTTACTCGCCAGTGGCCTAGCAAGTGATGAACAAGAAGCTCGAAATCGTTTACAGACAGTACTCGATAACGGTAGCGCCGCCGAGGTTTTTGGCAAAATGGTTAGTGCATTAGGAGGGGCGACTGACTTTGTTGAAAACTATGATAATTATTTAGCGACACCTGAAATCATTCGTCCAGTCTACGCCACACAAGCGGGATTTGTAAATGCAATGGACACGCGTGCGATTGGTATGACCGTTGTTGCCATGGGTGGAGGAAGACGCATAGCTAGCGATAAACTGGATTATGCGGTGGGTTTCTCAGACTTTGTTTCATTAGGTGATGCTGTCACAAAGGAAACACCATTGGCAATGGTGCATGCTCGCAATGAAACGCAATTTATGGAAGCACAACGAGCCATTCAAAACGCCATTATTTGCACTGATAAGCAACCAGCAAAAGAGCAACAAGTTTATCAATGTATTCGTTTAAACGATATTAAATGATTTTACAAATATAGACGTTATAGGATAAGAAAATGGAATTTAATTGGGTCGAATGGTTTGGTTATTTCGCATCATTAATTGTATTGATCTCGTTGACCATGAGCTCAATTATCAAACTACGTGTACTTAACCTTATTGGTTGTTTGCTGTTTGCTAGCTTCGCATATTTTATTGATTCAGTGCCAACCATGTTTATGAATTTAAGTATCGTTTGTATTAATTTTTATTATTTATACCAAATGTATAGCCACAAAGAAGAGTTTAAAATTATTTCAGCCTCGCTTGATTCTGAATACTTTGACCATTTTATTACTGTAAATAAACAGGAGATTGAAAAAAACACCTCAATTGAAAATCTAAAGAAAGTAGAACAAGCCTTTTACATGCTACGTAATAATAATACAGCGGGCGTATTGGCAGGTAATATTGAACGGGACGGGATTTTTACCATCGTACTTGACTATGTCACACCACAATACCGTGACTTCAAACTTGGTAGCTATTATTTTAAAAAGTACCCAGCTTTTCTTAAAGAGAAAGGGATCAATACATTACAAGCATTTGCTAATAGCAAAGAGCATCATAACTACCTGCAAAAGATGGGATTTTTACCATCAACTCGGAATAACAATATCTATTTAAAACAACTTTAAGGCGAACAATATCATGAACTATTTCAATCAATTACATGAGCTGCTTGATTGTGCATCTGCGCCCTATTCAGGTTTTCACGTAGCTGCAATCGTCGTTACGTATGACAATAAAATATATAAGGGGGTGAATGTCGAATCAGCCGCCTACCCCACCACTAATTGTGCCGAACGTAATGCTTTGCAAACCGCCGTGACTGAAGGCGCTAAAATAGGTGATATTAAAGAGGTACATATCCTCGCACGCAATGCCAAACAGGAGCTGGTTCAAGCTTACCCCTGTGGCTCATGTCGTCAAGTCATTGCAGAGCAGTCAGCGAATAATGGCATAGTTTATTGCTACGCATCTGCAACAGAATTCGCTCAACATAGCATCGCAGAATTATTACCGCACGCCTTCCTCGGTGCGGAAATGTAACTACAATCATAAATAATCTCTTTTGAGGAGTTTGAAAATGTCTGATGTATTTCATTTAGGGTTAACGAAAAGCATGTTAGACGGTGCAACTTTAGCCATTGTACCGGGTGATCCTGAACGCGTTAAAAAAATTGCCGAATTAATGGAAGGGGCCACTTTTTTAGCCTCTCACCGAGAGTATACAAGTTATCTTGCTTATATTGACAAGCGTGCGGTAGTGGTCTGTTCAACGGGTATCGGCGGGCCTTCCACTTCGATCGCCGTCGAAGAGTTAGCTCAATTAGGTGTGACCACCTTTTTACGTATCGGGACAACGGGCTCTATTCAACCCCATGTTAAAGTCGGGGATGTGATCGTCACACAAGCATCGGTTCGCCTTGATGGTGCAAGCTTACACTTTGCACCGATGGAGTTTCCTGCCGTTGCTGATTTTAGCGCAACGACGGCCATGGTCGCTGCCTGCCGTGATGCTGGTGTCGAACCGCATGTTGGTATTACCGCCTCATCGGATACCTTTTACCCAGGTCAAGAACGTTACGACACTGTCTCTGGGCGAGTCACGCGCCGTTTTAAAGGGTCAATGCAAGAGTGGCAAGAGTTAGGTGTGCTTAACTATGAGATGGAATCTGCAACGCTGTTTACCATGTGCGCTTCACAGGGCTGGCGCGCAGCCTGTGTAGCGGGTGTTATCGTCAACAGGACTGAACAAGAGATTCCCAACGAAGCGACGATGAAAAGCACTGAAAGTAATGCAATTTCAATCGTTGTGGCAGCGGCTAAAAAGCTACTTGCCTAATATTGCTAAAAGCAGAGCCATGATCATAAGAAACCTCTGCGGAGGTTTTTTTATTTCTGTCGAAAAAAACAAAACAAGCTACAATAGCCTTTCAATTTATAATCAAGTACGCAACAAAATATTATGAGCGAAGCAATCATTTGCCGTGTTGCACTGGCAATTCCACTACATAAACAGTTCGATTACCTGCTACCGAGTTATCTCATTAGTGCCACAGCACTGGCTGATATAAATAACTTAGTGGGTTGTCGTGTACGTGTTCCTTTTGGTGGAAAACGACAAATGATTGGTGTGATTTACGAAGTCAATCCTGAATGCGACTACGCACTAAATAAGTTAAAAAAAATAACACAATTAATTGACCCAACCCCACTGCTTAATGACTCCCTATGGTCACTATTAAAATGGGCTGCCTACTATTATCAACACCCCTTTGGCGATGTTTTCCAACAGGCCATTCCAACCCCATTGCGAGAGGGTCAAGAAACCTTGTTTAAAGGTTGTGAACATTGGCAACTAAGTGAGACTCCTTTTCAACTTGACCAATTTAATAGCGCTAAAAAACAGCAACAGGTATTGGCATTATTACAAAAAAACAGTTGCCCCATCTCCACAGATCAATTAAAAAGTAAAAATATCAGTCGCACAACACTCAAAGCTTTACAGCAAAAATCCCTTATCGAACCCATTGAATTGCAACCTATTTCTCATTTCAACTGGCAAGAGAATGTTATAGAAAATAGTGAAAAACCACACTTAACAACAGAACAAGCCATTGCAATTACAACGATTAATGAGCAAATAAATTATTTTAACTGTTTTTTGTTAGAGGGGATCACGGGCAGTGGAAAAACAGAAGTTTACCTCAATATAATCAAACCGATCCTACAATCGGGTAAACAAGCATTAGTTATCGTACCTGAAATAGGGCTTACACCCCAAACCATCGAACGCTTTCAGAGTCGTTTTAACGTGCCCGTCTATGTTAAACATTCCGCTTTAAATGCGCGTCAACAATTCGATACATGGCTGCATGCAAGACAGGGGAGTGGTGCAATTATTATTGGTACACGCAGTGCTATTTTCAGTGATTTTAAAGACCTTGGTTTAATCATTATTGATGAAGAGCATGACGCATCCTTCAAACAACAGGATGGTTTCCGCTACCATGCGCGAGATTTTGCCATTAAACGCGCCTTTCAGGAAAATATCCCAATCATACTCGGCTCTGCAACGCCATCGTTAGAGACACTGCATAATGCGCTACAGGGAAAATACCAACACCTTCATTTAACTCATCGCACTGGCAAAGCCAAACCGCCCAGTAGCAGTTTAATTAACCTCGCAGGTTTACCACTGAAGTCAGGATTGTCACCGCAGCTCATTGAGCTGATGAAACTGCACCTAGAAAAAAACAATCAGGTTATTCTATTTTTAAATCGTCGCGGTTTTGCCCCCGTATTAATGTGCCATGAGTGCGGCTGGCTAGTAAAATGTCAACGCTGTGACGCTTTTTATACCTACCATAAATCCGCGAACTATTTACACTGCCACCATTGTAGCGCCACCTTACCAGTCCCGCGGCAGTGTGGACATTGTGGATCAACACAGCTGATCACAACGGGTGTCGGAACAGAGCAGTTAGAGGAAACCTTAAAAACACTTTTCCCCAACTATCCGACGATACGCATTGACCGAGATAATACGCGTAAAAAAGAGAGTTTTAATACCTATATCAAGGATATTAATGAAGGAAAATATAAAATTTTATTAGGTACGCAAATGCTCGCTAAGGGGCACCACTTTGCCGATGTCACCTTAGTTGCGTTAATTGATGTCGATGGTGCACTTTTTAGCAATGATTATCGCGCCAGTGAACGTTTAGCACAATTATTTACACAAGTGGCAGGTCGTGCTGGGCGAGAAAGTAAAAAGGGGCAAGTGTTCTTACAAACCCATCACCCTGAGCATAGTTTATTACAGGATCTTATTAATAATGGTTATCTCGATTTTTCACGCAGTGCGCTGCAGGAACGTAAGCTCGCACATCTACCGCCCACAACTTTTCAAGCATTACTTCGATCTGAATCGAGTAATGCGACCTTAGCTGAAAATTTTTTAGGGTTATGTAAACAGATACTTAATAAGATAGCGACGGACAATCAAAATAGTGAACGACTACTGATATTAGGGCCAATACCCGCGACAATGGAAAGGCGTGCAGATAAATTTCGTTTTCAACTACTACTACAGTGTGAACAACGACAACTGATTACGCAAACGCTACAGCAGGCGCTCACTGCCTTGGATGCCATTCCCGAGGGGCGCAAGTTACGTTGGTCTATCGATGTTGATCCCATTGATTTCACTTAATAAAAATGGTGGTCTATGGACCACCATTGATAACAATCATTGCAATGCCATCGGCTGTTATAAACGCCTTACATCGGAAACTTCTTTTAATGTTTTGAGTTTATTGATAATTTTATCAATACCTTCACTATTATGAATTTCTAAATTAAGATCAACCATCGCCGTTTGCGTTTTAATATTGGTCATACTATTTACGCCCAAAACATTAATCTTTTCATTAGAAAGCAAGGTGGTAATGTCTTTTAATAAACCATTTCGGTCCATCGCTTCAATGCGCAATGTCAACGCGTAACCCGATGAATTAATTTCCCCCCAAGAAGCTTCAATGATACGCTCAGGATGCGCTTCTCGTAGATCAGCTAATTGCTCACAGGATTGGCGATGCACAGAAACGCCCCGCCCCTGAGTAATATAACCAGAAATAGGTTCACCAGGGATAGGTTGGCAACAACGTGCAATGGTGTGCATTAAATTACGCTCACCATCAATAATAACATTATTACCCATTGCTTTAGGCACAAAGCTGCTACGGTTTTTAGTTAATTCTGCTAACGCAGCTTGATCTTGTTCTTCTAATGTTTTTTGATGATGGTAACTATCTAAAAAATTTACCAACTGATTAATGCGTAAATCACCATTGCCGACTCCGGCAAAAATATCATCATCACTACTGACATTAAAACGTTTAATAGCAGGCGAGATATCGGTTAGTTTTAATTTAACTTTACCCAGCTCATTTTCTAGAATTTCGCGTCCGGCGATAATATTCTTATCACGATCCTGTTTTCTAAACCAAGTGGCAACCTTATGCCGCGCACGAGGTGCATTGATGTAGCCTAAATTAGGGTTCAGCCAATCACGACTAGGATTAGCCTCTTTTTGGGTGAGAATTTCAACCTGATCACCGGTTTTTAATTGGTAAGTAAAGGGAACTATATGATTAGAAATTTTTGCACCGATACAGCGGTGACCTATCTGGCTATGAATGTAATAAGCAAAATCGAGCGGTGTTGATCCCGCAGGAAGATCGATCACTTCCCCTTTAGGAGTAAAGACATAAACACGATCATCAAACACTTGGCTACGAATTTCATCAACCAAATCATCGCTATCATTAATATCATCTTGCCATGCTAATATTTTGCGTAACCAAGCGATTTTCTCTTCGTAACCGTTAGCAGCCTTTCCGCCTGCACTGCCCTCTTTATATTTCCAATGCGCAGCGACGCCAAGTTCTGAATTTTCATGCATTTGTTGAGTACGAATTTGTACTTCAACCGCCTTCCCTTCTGGCCCTAAAACAACGGTGTGAATAGACTGATAACCGTTAGGTTTGGGGTTCGCGATATAGTCATCAAATTCACTGGGTATATGGTGCCATTGCGTGTGAATCGCACCTAATGCCGCGTAGCAGTCCTGTAGTTTTTCCACGACGACCCGTACCGCTCGTACATCATAAAGATCTTCAAAGCGCAGATCTTTTTTCTGCATTTTCCGATAAATACTATAGATATGTTTTGGTCTTCCGTAGGCGCTACCGTTGACTTGCATCTCTTGCAGTGATTTTTGAATATTAGCAACAAATTCTTCAATATAGTTCTCGCGCACAATACGTTTTTCATCGAGCTGCTTGGCTATTTTCTTATAGGTATGAGGCTGTAAAAAACTAAAGGCAAGATCCTCTAATTCCCACTTTAATTGACCAATACCCAGCCGATTGGCCAGGGGGGCATAAATAGAGGAAATTTCTTGTGCAACGGAAACTTGGGTCTCTTGATCGGCTTCTTTTAACTGCCGTAAATAACAGATACGTTCGGCAAGCTTAATGACCACGGCACGTACATCATCAACCATCGCCAGCAGCATGTGGCGCAAATTATCAACCTGTGTATCGCTGCTTTTTATGCCGCCTTTATTTTGTAGTGCACGAATACCTTCCATATCCGTAGCGCCTTTAACCAATTTAGCTATGCGCTTAGCCCACAGTTCATCGACCTGTTCTTGGGTTAAAACGTTTTGGTCGAGCAAAGGGAAAATTAATGCAGCATTGAGCGTATCCATGTCCATATTTAATGTTACAAGGATTTCGACCAACTCACTCCCCAATTCAAGAAGAGGCAACTGATTTGCCTCGGCACATAACGCGATGATTTTGTTATAATTATCGAGTAAATTTTTCTGATCCGTTGCGCTTAAACCTAGTGTACTACACCATTTTTGCGGATCTTTCTGCGCAGTTTGATGAAAATGTGCATCTCTAACTGAAACCATTGAATGAAACTCCAAAATATTTTGTGACAAACAAAATCATAATCAATGCGCATAAATGAAAATAATTACTTAAGAAACAATGCCATTGATTCCACATGTTTTGTTTGTGGGAACATATCAATTAAACCTAATTTAGCTAACTTATAACCTTTTTCAAGTAATATTTGACTATCTCTGGCCAATGTTAACGGATCACAGGAAACATAAACAATATGAGTAGGCTTTTTCGCTGCAATAAAGGCCATACAATCCTGCGCACCTGCACGGGCTGGATCAAGTAATATTTTATTAAAATCAAGTGGCGACCAGGGCTGTTTTTTCAAGTTATCTGCGCTTAAATCCGCTTGATAAAATTCACTATTATCAATGTCATTTAATTGGGCATTAAACCTAGCCCGATCAACCATTTTTTGCACACCTTCGACACCCACCACACGCGCCACTTTTTGAGCCATTGGCAAGGTAAAATTACCCAATCCACAGAACAGATCTAAAACCACATCTTGCGCTTCAAGTTGTAACCACTGCAATGCCTGTGTAACCATTTTTTGGTTAATTTTAGCATTGACTTGTAAAAAATCCGTTACCGCAAAACTAAGGGATAATTGACCTTCATCAAGCTGATAAGTGAGTTTTTCTTGCCCAACTAAACAAACAACTTGGCGTGTCGAACCTTGACTAAAAAAGTTAATCTGATGGTCTGTTGCAAAGGCCTTTATCGCTGCAACATCTGCATCGGATAAGTTTTTCATATGGCGTAAAAGTACCACGACGCCTTGATCAGAATAGATCAATTCAACATGCCCTAAATCGGCCTTCCCCTGCAAATTGGCTAATAGGTTTTTAAGCGGTTGAATGAATAACGCTAACTCGGGAACCAATACTGGACATACACGTTGCTCAATTAAATCATTGCTTGCACTACGGCGAAAACCCATTTTTAATTTTTTGCTTTTATTATCAAATTGCACGCCAAAACGAGCGGTTCTTCGATATCCCCAAGCATCATCAATAATAGGTTGCGCCAGTTGTAACGGCTGATGTTTAGCAAAACGTTTGAACAACGATTGCAAACCTTCCAGTTTAATCGCAATTTGATTATCTTGTGCGAGATGCTGCAATTGGCAACCGCCGCACTCTTCGTAGTGTGGGCAGGTTGGCGCAACGCGCATGACACTAGCTCGGTTAACTTTTTTTATCACCCCAGTGCTATAATTTTTTTTATTTTCAACAATCTGGATATCAAGGGATTCACCAACTAGCCCACCTTCAATAAAGAGAGGACTATTTTTAAAATAGGCGATACCACGACCTTGATGATCAACTTTTTCGACATGCACATCTTTAATAATGTGGTTTTTTGCACTATTTGTGCGCTTTGCTTTAAAGAACTGGGCCATAAATGATTCACAGGTTAGAGAAGCTATGCCATCATAGCGAATAATACCATTGTCACACAATACGAAAAAAATGCATTCATAAACTCTCTTAATTTTAGAAATATGACCTATGACAAAATATGGATTACGTGCCCAAGTTATTGCTTATACCATTTTACCAACCATTATCATTGGCGGATTATTAGCAAGTTATTTTTCTCTACATCGTTATCAACAAGCCAATGATTACTTAATTAATCGTGCTATTAATATCAGCGAGCCATTAGCTATTGCCAGTGAATACGGCATTTTGGATGAAACACGCACGATTTTAAGGCGATTGCTCAGTGCCACACATCGAAAAAACAGTTCCATGGTAAAAAGCATTGCCATTTTCGATAGTAATAATAAGCTTTTTGTCACCAGTAATTACCACCGTAATTTTCAAATATTAAAAATTCCCGATGGGCAGCCAATCCCAGAGATAACCGAAATCATCTATCATGAAGATACAATTATCATTCATACGCCAATCATCGATGAAACGAATTTTTTGGAGTATCAATTAACCTTTGATCAACCTAGAAAAATTGTCGGTTACGTAGCACTTGAGGTAAATAGTGACGAGATAGAACTATTAATGTTCCGCGATACAACCTTATCTTTCTTTGTTGTGCTACTTGGCATTCTCGGCAGTTTATACCTTGCATTTAAGCAAGCTAAGCGGATCACTGCCCCAATCTCTAACATGGCATCTGTCGTTGAAAAAATAAGTCTAGGGCGCTTAAACTCGCGTGTAGAAGGGAATTATTCAGGTGAAATAGCTCTACTACAGCAAGGTATTAATGAAATGGCTGTCGCGATGTCTAAGCACCATGAGGAGATGCAGGATAGTATTGACCTTGCCACCAGTGAATTACGCGAAACTTTAGAACAAGTTGAAGTACAAAATATTGAGTTAGATATTACTCGAAAAGAAGCGCAACAGGCCGCTTCGGTAAAATCGGAATTCTTGGCGAATATGAGTCATGAATTACGTACACCGCTCAATGGCGTTATCGGCTTTGCCAGACAATTACTCAAAACCCAATTATCCAGCAATCAAATTGACTATCTACAAACAATCGAGCGTTCCGCGGGGAATTTGCTTAATATCATCAATGATATACTCGACTTTTCTAAGCTAGAAGCAGGTAAATTAACTCTTGAGCATATCCCCTTCGATTTACGTGATTGTATTAATGAAACAATGCATTTATTAGCGCCTAGCGCTCACGAGAAAAAACTAGAACTGAGCATGATGATTGACTGCGAAGTCCCTCACGAGGTACTCGGTGATGCAATGCGTCTTCAGCAGATCCTGATGAATTTAATCGGTAATGCGATTAAATTTACCCGTCAGGGAAACATTGAGGTGCAGATTCATCGCATTGATGAACATCACAACGATCCTCAGGAACAGGATAAGGTCACCTTAAAAATAATGATATCAGATACGGGTATCGGTATTTCAGAAAAGCATCAAGCGCAACTATTCAAAGCCTTTGGGCAGGCAGATAGCAGTATTACGCGTCAGTATGGTGGTACCGGATTAGGATTGGTTATAACACAGAAATTAGTCAATCAAATGAATGGTAGTATTGACTTAGTCTCGGTTCCCAATAAAGGATCGACCTTCTGGTTTACCATTGAAATAGAGAAAAATAGTCATAACTCTTTCAACTGTTTTCCTGATGCTAATTTACAAGACCAGTCTATCTTGGTTTATGAGAGTAATGAATATGCCGCACGCGCATGCTCACAACTACTCAACCAATGGGAGACTAATTTAGTCGTCGCTGAAACTCATCAGCAGTGGCAATCTTTATTAACTCATCGATATGATAATATCGTTATTGGCTATAGCCATTGTGACAACTTAGAGCCGCTTTTCAGCTATATCGAGCAAGCGAAAGAGTTTACCGGTAATATCGTCGTATTAATTAACTCGAGTGATCCCAATATATATGAAACATTAATGGCAACGGGTATCAACCACTGCCTTAGCAAGCCAATTGATAATAAAAATTTAGCAAAAGCACTCATCTCTGATAAACCAGTATTTAGCGGACTTGGGCAGCAAGTTAAATTACTGCCTTTAGTGCGTAAAGATATCAGTGTAATGGCTGTCGATGATAATCCTGCTAATCTCAAACTTATTTCTGCGATGTTAGCGGATCGCGTCAACCATGTAACAACCTGCATTGATGGACAACAAGCAGTAGACCAAGCGCAACTACAACAGTTTGATTTAATTTTCATGGATATACAGATGCCTGTTTTAGACGGTATTAATGCGTGTTTACAAATCAAAAGTAACTCAGCAAACACAAACACCCCTGTCATTGCCGTCACTGCACATGTATTACCGAGTGAAAAAGAGCAGTTCTTAAAACAAGGAATGGATGACTGTTTAGCGAAACCGATAGATGAGCTTGCATTACAACAGATGATAAATAAATGGACCCAAGATAAGCCCATTTTAGAGACTGGCCCAGCCAAAATGATAACCATTGAACAGCCTCCTAGTCTAGAGAGCAATAATAATTCATTTGATTGGCAACTTGCTCTGCAGCAAGCAGCGGGTAAAGAAGATCTCGCTAAGGATATGCTAACAATGCTAATTACAGACTTTAGCGCTATTCGCAATGAAGCGAATAAAGCAATGCAGGGAGAAATAGATAATGTACGTTTTGCGCAAATCATCCATAAATTTCATGGCGGTTGTAGCTATAGTGGTGTACCCAAGCTCAAAAATATCGCTGGACTGATTGAAAAAGAGCTAAAGCAGGGCATCACCCCTGAGCTGCTAGAGCCAGAACTACTCGAATTATTAGATGAATTAGACAATGTCGAGAAGGAAGCAAAAAACTATTTAAGTTAATAAATTAGGTTTGCTGCTCAACAAATACCAGCAAACCTTATTATGTTTACTGTTGTGGCATCTCCCCAGTAAAATGCAACTGTCGTGTTGGGAAAGCAAATTGTGCTTGATGAGCAATAACGATATCAGCCACTTTCAACAACACATCCTGCTTAATTTCATGAAATAAGACCCAATTAGTGGTTTTGGTAAATGTATAGATAAAGAAATCCAGGGAAGAATTATTGAAGTAATCAAAATTCACAATTAATGTTTGTTGTGTATCGATATCAGGATGATTTTCTAACATCTCTCGTACCGCTTTAATAATCGAATGAATATGAATAATGTCGCTATAGCGTAGACCAAAGGTCTCCTTAATACGACGATTACTCATACGCGAAGGATTTTCGACAACAATTTGTGTAAATAAACTATTAGGAACATACAGAGGACGTTTATCAAAGGTGCGAATTCGCGTCACGCGCCAACCAATCGACTCTACTGTCCCTTCAATTGATTTATCGGGACTGCGGATCCAGTCACCAACCTTAAATGGTTTATCCATATAAACCATTAATGCGCCGAATAAATTCGAGAGCAAATCTTTCGCGGCCATACCAACAACCAGACCGCCCATACCACCAAAAGCAAGTACACCAGAGATGCTCACACCTAAGGTCTGAATGACCGATAACGCCATGATCACCATCACCGATAACTTAGCTAATTTGGCAACTGCTGTCACCGTGGTGGTATCTTTATCTTCATGGTCAATAAAGGTTAATTCTGATTTATGAATTAAACGCCAGAATGACCAACAAACCAGCAATATAATCGATATTTTTTGTACAATGGGTAGGTAATCAGATATTAATAGCTGTTCACTTTCAGCAACCACTCTTAATGCCATTGAACTACCCATCAATATAATTAGCCAGTTCATTGGCCGCCATAAAGCAAACCAAATAATATCATCCCAATGATTATCAGTACGCTCAATAACCCGCTGTGTTTTCGTTGTAAAAGCGCGCCAGAGTAACTGCAGTATCAACGTGAACACAATAACCAGTGTAAAATTAGCAATCCAATTGCCTATGTCCAAAGACATTAATAACTCTTTTAAATATAACTCTACTTTATCAATCATTTTCATCTCTCATAAAAAAGCCACGCTTTGATATTACCAAAGCGTGGCTAGATAACGGAATAAAAAAATGGTCCTAAAAGTTAATCCCTAACGTAGATCACTTCCATCATCTCTTCATCATCATCATCCCAGTCATCATCACTATCATCAAAGTCAGCATTAGCATTCTCTATTGCCGATTCATGGTAATCATCCCACTGGAATTCAACCTGTTCACGCTGCTCTTCAGGCGTGTAGTCCGTCGGTAATTCTTCTAAATACTCAACTACATCCTGACAAACTTGTTGCGTGCCTGATTTTGAAATAGCCGCGATTTTATAAACGGGGCCATCCCATTGTAATGCATCCTGCACACGCTGCATGACTTCTTGCGCTTCATCTTCTAATAGTAAATCGGTTTTGTTAAACACCAACCAACGTGGTTTAGCTGCCAATTTGGGGCTATGTTTAGCTAGTTCATCAATAATAACCAATGCATTTTGCGCCGGATCACTACCATCTGCTGGTAATAAATCAATCATATGTAACAACACGCGGCAACGTTCTAAATGACGTAAAAAACGGGTACCTAAACCAGCGCCATCGGATGCTCCTTCAATTAACCCAGGAATATCTGCAATAACAAAACTACGTCCATGCCCCATACTCACAACACCTAAATTAGGAATTAATGTGGTAAAAGGATAATCAGCAACCTTTGGTTTCGCCGCAGAAACACTGCGAATAAAAGTTGATTTACCCGCATTAGGCAAACCGAGCATGCCGACATCAGCAAGCAACAATAATTCGAGCAATAAATTACGCACTTCCCCTGGCGTTCCATCTGTCTTTTGACGCGGCGCTCGGTTAGTACTGCTTTTAAATCGAGCATTACCTAAACCGTGGTAACCTCCTTTAGCAACCATCAATTTTTGCCCATCTTTAGTCAAATCACCGATGATTTCACCAGTATCATCATCACGGCAGCGGGTCCCCACTGGCACCTTAACGATACAATCTTGACCACGAGCACCTGTACAATCACGCGTCTGGCCATTTTCGCCACGCTCTGCGTTATAAAAGCGCACAAAACGGAAATCGACCAATGTATTTAGGTTTTCATCGGCTTGCAGATAAACGTCGCCACCATCGCCACCATCGCCGCCATTTGGACCACCACGAGGAATATATTTTTCTGTACGGAAGCCGATAACACCGTTGCCACCATCTCCAGCGTCAACCTTTATTTTTGCTTCATCAACAAACTTCATTACAAACTCCAAAAAGATCAACCGATCTTAACAATCAGTTTGAATAACTATCACCATTATACCCATTTCTATGGATCATAGATCATAATTGATGACCAATAGAAATGAATAGCTAAAAAAAAAGCCTCGCATCAGCGAGGCTTTTTAAAATTCGAAATAGGAAACCTAATTATTCAGCAACGATACTAACGAAGCTGCGCATTTTAGGGCCTTTCTTTTCAAACTTAACTACACCAGTAGCTTTAGCGAATAAAGTATGATCTTTACCAAGACCTACATTGTCACCAGCATGGAACTTAGTACCACGTTGACGAACTAAAATATTACCAGCTAGTACTGATTCACCACCAAAACGTTTAACACCTAGGCGTTTACTTTCGGAATCGCGACCGTTATTAGTACTACCACCAGCTTTTTTATGTGCCATTTTTAATAACTCCTAATTAAGCGTTAATTGCAGTAATTTTAACTTCAGTAAACCACTGACGATGACCCGCTTGTTTACGCGAATGCTTACGACGGCGGAACTTAACGATTGTTACTTTCTTACCACGACCGTGAGCTACTACTTCAGCAGTAACTTTACTTCCTTCAACGTATGGAACACCAACTTTTACATCATCAGCATTTGCTACTAAAAGAACTTTATCAAATTCAACAACAGCACCAGCTTCAACATCTAGTTTTTCCAAGCGAAGAGTTTGTTCGACAGCTACACGGTGTTGCTTGCCACCACTCTGGATAACAGCGTACATGTTTCTTACTCCGTTCAGGCATCTCGTGCAAATTTTATATATTCAGCATCGAGAGCACACTTATTAATCACAATGGAGGCGGAGTTTACGGCAAATCGCTGCTATTGGCAATGATATTCTCTAAAAACATTTAAATTATATTAATGTTCAAATAGCATGGCTTAACTAGGGCAAAATAGCAGCAAAAAAACAAATAACGGCACAAAACAGCCACAAACAAGTTAAATACACGTAAAATAAAGATAAGTTTTATCATTTGCACTTAACAGTGTTGAGATAAAAGCAATAAACGGCAATAATGCACCATCAACTTTTAAAGCACCATTATTTGGAAATTTAGATTCATGGACATCAAAGAGATTCAACTTATCTCCAACGCTGAAATGAGCGAAGTCAATGCATTAATTAGCACACAATTAAAATCAGATGTTGCTTTAATTAATCAACTTGGCTTTTACATTATTAACAGTGGCGGTAAACGCATTCGCCCATTGATCGCCATATTAGCAGCAAAAGCTTTAAACATTCATACACCTGAAGTGAGTAAATTAGCTGCAATAATCGAATTCATCCATACCGCGACGCTATTGCATGATGATGTTGTTGATGAATCTGATTTACGCCGTGGCAATAAAACAGCCAATGCGCTATTTGGCAATGCCGCGAGCGTATTAGTTGGAGATTTTTTATATACACGTTCATTTCAAATGATGGCTGAGCTGCAAAACCCAAAAGTAATGGATGTGTTATCTTCAGCCACCAACGTGATTGCCGAAGGTGAAGTATTACAATTGATGAATTGTAATGATCCCAACACCTCGGAAGAAAGTTATATGGATGTCATCTACTTCAAAACAGCGAAACTATTTGAAGCTGCGACACAATTAATTGCCGTATTAGGTAAACAATCAATTGAAGTAGAAAATGCACTACGCGATTATGGTAAATATCTTGGCACCGCATTTCAATTGACCGACGATGTGATGGATTATAATTCTGATGCAGCACAAATGGGAAAAAATGTAGGTGATGACCTAGCCGAAGGAAAACCAACACTCCCCCTACTTTATGCAATTAAACACGGCAGTCCAGCACAAGTTACCCTGATCAAAGAGGCGATAGAAAAAGCCAATGGAATGGACCATTTTGCAGAGATAATGCAAGCTTTACATGAAACCAAGGCATTGCAATACACTAAAGAACGCGCCTTTGAAGAGGCAAACAAAGCAATACAAGCAATTGCCATTCTACCTGACAATCAATACAAACAAGCATTAATCAGCTTAGCCTACCTAGCAGCAGATAGAAAATCCTAAGTTTATAACTGTTAACGATTAAAAAAGCCCTTATCATTTTGCAGTGATAAGGGCTTTTTTATTAAATACAGTTAAAGCTTATCGACACCCTGATACTTCAAGGTGCAAAGCTCTCAGCTAAATGGATTCACTTGAATCATTGTTTCATTACAATCTGGACCCGTAGAAATAATATCCATTGGCACACCCGTAATTTCTTCTAGACGTTTAATATAAGCTTGAGCATTTTCAGGAAGAGCATCAAATGAGGTCACACCAAATGAACTCTCACTCCATCCCGGCATGGTTTCATAAACAGGCATAGCCAGTTCATAACCTTCAGCAGCCATTGGTGGAACATCAACTAATTTACCGCATGGCATTTTATATGCGGTACAAATTTTAATTTCTTCTAAACCATCTAAAACATCAAGTTTAGTTAAGCAGAAACCGGTAATACTATTTAATTGCACAGCACGTTTAATCGCCACGGCATCAAACCAACCAGTACGGCGTAAACGGCCCGTTGTTGCACCAAATTCATGTCCAACAGTACCCAAATGTTTACCAGCAGGATCTAATTTATCAACGCCATCATACAGCTCAGTTGGGAAAGGTCCTGACCCCACACGAGTAGTATAAGCTTTAACAATACCTAACACATAGTCTAAATGTGTTGGGCCAAAACCACTTCCTGTCGCAACACCACCGGCGGTGGTATTTGAAGAAGTTACGTAAGGATAAGTGCCGTGATCAATATCCAGTAAAGTTCCCTGCGCACCTTCAAATAGTATGTTTTCACCACGTAGGCGCGCTTTATCAAGCTGATCGGTTACATCAATAACCATGCTAATTAATAAAGGAGCCATTTCAGTCATTTGCGCTAAAACATCATCGTAACTAACTGCTTCAACTTTGTAGTAGTTTACTAACTGGAAGTTATGGTACTCCATGACTTCTTTTAGTTTTACAGCAAATGTCTCCATGTCGAATAAATCATCAACACGTAAACCACGACGTGCAACTTTATCTTCATAGGCAGGACCGATACCACGACCAGTTGTACCAATAGCTTTATTGCCACGCGCTTTTTCTCGTGCGACATCTAATGCAACATGGTATGGAAGAATCAAAGGACAACCTTCACTGATTGAAAGGCGTTCTTTAGCAGGAATGCCTCGCTCGATAAGCATGTTCATCTCTTTGAACAACGCATCGGGTGCTAACACAACACCATTACCGATCACGCATTTGACATTCTCGCGTAAAATCCCTGATGGGATAAGATGAAGAACGGTTTTCTCTCCATCAATAACAAGTGTATGTCCAGCATTATGCCCACCTTGATAACGAACAACCCATTGTGCTTTGTCTGTTAGTAAGTCGACAACCTTACCTTTACCTTCGTCACCCCATTGAGTGCCAAGAATTACTACATTTTTTCCCATCAGAATCACATATCTCTAGCGAATTGAAAAAAGATTTTAGCAAACATTAATCGTGCATATCAATCTCTTTATTTTTAATTAACAGGAAAAAAAGTAATGCTATTTCATTTCTCGGCGATCATCACCATAGAAGAGAACTAAGCACCTGTTTTAACTTAAATTATTCATAACCGACAAAATAGCGATGAAAAATAAGATAATAAAAAGGGTGTAAATATTACTATTTACACCCTTTCAATGATTTTAAAGCGGTTACAATTTATTCATTAACGGCTTTATTTTTTTGGATTGCAGATAATACATCCGTAGGAACAAGCTCATAGGCAGCCTGTGGTTTTAATACAACATTAGATTTATCAGCAACCATTAACATTTGCTTTAAGCGGCTTTTTTCAAATGGTTTTAATAATAAGCCTTGCACATCTAATAGGCTATTTAGGCCTAATAATTCACGCTGCACATCAAAATGTGAACTTAATATCGCAATATCCGCAGCTGCTGAAGTTTGCCCTGTACGAATTCGCTTAATTAACTCAATGCCTGCATTATCATCAATTAATGAATCAACAATAACCAGATTAAAATCTTGCAATGCAACGGAACGCTCTGCTTCAATGGTCGTCGCAACACCTTCTACATATGAAACATCAAGTTCTTCTAGTTGTTCAATTAATTGAATACAATCATTCGCTTGCGCTTCAACAACGAGAACTTTCATTGTTTGGATTGAATTAACTGAGGTATCACTTTGCATAATAGGCGACACTTTATGGTCAACCACTGCACCTACACCTTCCATTCGTGCAATATAACCACGTTTTGGGATCGTGGAAATATTTAATCCATGTATGCTTAATGTACCAATACTTTTACGTAATTGAGAAATATGCTGGTTAATTGTATGGTCAGTCACCAAACGTCCCCAAACATGTTGCGCAAGATCTTCACGAGTTACCACAGTATTCACGTTTTTACATAAAAAATGTAACAATGAAGTACGTAAAGGGCCTAGGTAAACTTTACGATTACCATGAACTAGGCTATTTTGACTGGTATCTACGTGGTATTCACCCACAACTAAACTTGTTTCTAACATTACATCACCTATTGATAAATTTATTAATATACATCTATTTTGTTGGCTATTTATACAGCTCTTTTATACTTATTTGTGCTACATTATCAAATTTTGATGAAAAAACAAGCAAATTTACACTTCCACCCACTTACTTTGTTTGATAAATGTGTGAGAATAAATGTT
Source organism: Psychromonas sp. MME1 (assembly GCF_041080865.1). Taxonomy (NCBI): domain Bacteria; kingdom Pseudomonadati; phylum Pseudomonadota; class Gammaproteobacteria; order Alteromonadales; family Psychromonadaceae; genus Psychromonas; species Psychromonas sp. MME1. Next base: position 2,478,536 of record NZ_CP160906.1, read on the forward strand.
CCTCCTTAATCGAATACCAATCAAGGAGGAAAAAACCATTATAAAACAATGATTTTCAATTACACTTCTTTCGTCTCGATTATTAAGTTGGCTTTATCCGTATAATTTTTAATTTGGTCAAAATTTAAATAACGGTATGTCTCTGCAGCCACCGTATCTAAAGTATGTGCGTATTGCATATACTCAGCAACGGTTGGTAATTTTCCTTCAATAGCAGCAACGGCTGCGAGTTCCGCAGAACTTAAATAAACATTCGCGTTATTACCTAAACGATTCGGGAAATTACGTGTTGAAGTCGAAACAACTGTCGTGTTATCACCAACGCGTGCTTGATTCCCCATACATAAAGAGCATCCCGGCATTTCTGTGCGAGCACCTACGCGACCAAAAATGCTGTAATAACCTTCATCAGAAAGTTGGCTTGCATCCATTTTTGTTGGCGGTGAAACCCATAAGCGCGTTGGTAACTGTCCCTTAAACTTATCCAATAAGTTACCTGCTGCACGGAAATGACCGATATTTGTCATACATGAACCGATAAATACTTCATCAATTTTTTGTCCGGCGACCTCTGATAACAACTTAACATCATCGGGATCATTCGGACAAGCAAGAATAGGCTCTTTAATATCATTTAAATCAATATCAATGATTGCAGCATATTCTGCGTCTTTATCCGCTTCCATTAACTCAGGGTTAGCTATCCATTGCTGCATTTCTTTAATTCGACGAGTGATAGTACTAACATCACCATAACCTTCTGAAATCATCCACTTAAGCATAACAATATTAGAGTTTAAGTATTCGATAATAGGTTCTTTATCTAACTTAATTGAACAGCCAGCGGCACTTCTTTCTGCTGATGCATCAGACAATTCAAAGGCTTGTTCAACTTTAAGTGTCGGTAAACCTTCGATTTCTAGAATACGACCTGAAAAAACGTTAATTTTTCCTTTTTTATCAACGGTTAAGTGACCATCTTTAATCGCTTGATAGGGAATAGCATTAACCAAATCTCGTAATGTTACGCCTGGCTGTAATTCGCCCTTAAAGCGTACCAAGACTGATTCAGGCATATCCAGTGGCATTACACCAGTTGCAGCTGCAAAGGCAACCAAACCAGATCCCGCAGGAAAGGAGATACCAATAGGAAAACGCGTATGCGAATCCCCACCTGTACCAACGGTATCAGGTAATAACATACGGTTTAACCATGAGTGGATAATGCCATCACCAGGACGAAGCGAAACACCACCACGATTCATAATAAAATCTGGTAGTGTATGATGAGTGATCACATCAATTGGTTTTGGATAAGCACCCGTATGACAAAATGATTGCATCACTAAGTCAGCAGAGAATCCTAAACATGCTAAATCTTTTAACTCATCACGGGTCATTGGACCTGTTGTATCCTGAGATCCCACCGTTGTCATTTTCGGTTCGCAATATTGCCCGGCGCGGATACCTTCTGTACCACAAGCTTTACCGACCATTTTCTGAGCCAATGTATAACCCTTTGTGGATGCTTCCGTATCAACAGGTAATTGGAATACCGTTGAAGTAGCAAGACCCAATGATTTACGCGCGCGATCTGTTAAGCCTCGACCGATAATAAGCGGAATACGGCCACCAGCACGTACTTCGTCTAGAATAATATTTGTTTTCAGAGTGAATTCAGCGATAACTTCGCCTGTTAGATGATTTTTTACCACACCTTGGTATGGGTAAATATCAATAACATCGCCACTATTTAGGGCACTAACATCCATTTCTATAGGTAATGCACCTGAATCTTCCATTGTATTAAAGAAAATAGGCGCAATTTTATTACCAATACAAACACCACCAGCACGTTTATTCGGCACAAAGGGAATATCATCCCCCATAAACCATAACACAGAGTTAGTCGCAGACTTACGAGAAGATCCAGTACCAACAACATCACCAACATAAACTAATGGATGTCCCTTAGTTTTAAGCGCTTCAATCTGTTTAATTGGCCCGGTAACGCCCTCTTCATCCGCAGTAATACCATCGCGAGATATTTTAAGCATCGCTAACGCATGCAATGGGATGTCTGGACGTGACCATGCATCTGGAGCAGGGGAAAGATCGTCAGTATTAGTTTCACCCGTTACTTTAAATACCGTCATAGTGATTTTTTCAGCAACCGCTGGTTTATCTAAAAACCACTGTGCATCCGCCCAAGATTGCATGATTTGTTGGGCAAATTGATTACCTTCTTTGGCTTTTTTTTCTACATCATAAAAAGCATCGAACATAAGTAATGTTTTTGATAAGGCAGAAACTGCTATTGGAGCCAACGCGTCATTATCAAGTTGCTCAATTAAAGGCTCAATATTATAGCCGCCTTGCATGGTACCAAGCAGTTTAACTGCATGTTCCGCAGTGATGATAGGTGAATTGACCTCTCCCCTTGCCAATGCAGCCAAAAACCGGCTTTAACATAAGCGGCTTCATCAACACCAGGTGGGATACGATTTTCTAAGAGGTCAATAAGGAAAGCTTCTTCACCTTGGAGTGGTTTTTTTATTAATTCAACTAATGCAGCGGTTTGTTGTGCATTTAATGGCTGCGGAACAACACCTTGAGCGGCACGTTCAGCGACATGTTTACGGTAAGCTTCTAACACAATAGTATCCCTCTTGTTTAAGCGAAAATCGTTCTCTGAGAATAATTTAATAGCAATATAAAGAAATGCAGTATATCGCATCATATTAGCAATGAAAATGACAGAGCGCATTATGCTTCCATCAAGTTAAAAAAATGTTAACGTTATTTTGAATTAAGTTAACATAAGGTAACAGAGTCATTCACCTTATGCATATCAGTAAACTTCAGGCGAACGACACTATGCTACTTATAACAATCGGTATATTATACCGAAAATGGATATTGGATTGGCTCATGGCATTGATAGTCGTTAACCGAAAAATCGTCCATCGTGACCCACGTTTCCAAATCTTCAAGCGATTGTATTTTCGGGTTGATGATTAGCTTTGGAGAGGCAAAAGGTTGGCGTTTTAATTGTACATCACGCATCAACGCTAATTGATCCTCATAGATATGTGCATTCACTATTTTATGGTATGCAGTACCTGCTTTTTTACCGGTTATTTGCGCCATTAATGCCAAAAAAGTAAATACTTGCACTTGGTTGAAGTTAAGCCCTAGTGGAACATCACATGAACGTTGGTAGCTAGTAAGATGCAGGGTATCACCTAATAATGAGAAAGTATGAGTATGCATACATGGTCGTAAACAGCCCATATCAAATTCACCGGGATTATAAAAAGTGATGATTTCAGCGCGATCATCAATGCCTTTTTTCAGGTTCTCAACCACTTTACGTAGCTGATCCACAAAACCGCCATCGGGTTTTGCCCATGAACGCCCTTGAATACCATATACTCTCCCCATGTCATCATCCCCCTTACGATAAGGGTTATTTAACCATGCAGCATTAAGGTTAGCATTAGCATCCCATGTTTTCGTCCCTAGCGCCCTAAAATCTGCAGCATTATCATAACCGCGAATATAGCCTAAAAACTCCGCGATAGCTGATTTCCAAAAACTTTTACGTGTTGTTATCAAGGGGAACTGATTATTTTTCACATCATATTCGAGATCCGCATTAATAACCGTCAAGCAACGTTTATTTGTACGTTCATTTTCAACCCAAACCCCTTCGTCAATAATGCGTTGGCATAATGCTAAATACTGCTTCATTTTTATCTCCTTACTGATTCACAGCCTTATTCACTTCACATTTATTGCAGTATGCAAAGGCAATTAGCCCACCTCCAACAATAACCATTGGTAATGACAAAATCTGCCCCATACTCAGGCCAAAAGTTAATAAGCCAAGCTGAGCATCGGGCTCACGGGCAAACTCAACGACAATACGAAAAATGCCATAACAAAGTAAAAACAGCCCTGCAACGGAGCCACTTGGACGTGGTTTGCGAATAAAGAGAAACAATATAATAAATAATACAACCCCTTCTAAGGCAAACTCATAAAGTTGCGAGGGATGACGAGGCAACGCCCCAGCATTAGGGAAAATGACACCGAAAGGTGAGTCTGTAACGCGTCCCCACAATTCAGAATTAATGAAGTTACCAATACGACCAGCACCAAGGCCAACAGGCAACAGCGGTACAATAAAGTCACCTACCGCTAATATTGAGCGTTGATTTTTCTTAGCATAATAGATAATAGCAAGCACAACACCAATCACCCCTCCATGGAAGGACATCCCCCCTTGCCAAATTTTAAAGAGATAAATAGGATCATCGATAAAGGTTGGAAACTGATAAAAAAGAACATACCCTACTCGCCCCCCCAGTATCACCCCCATGAACCCATAAAATAACAAATCGCTGGCTTGTTCGCGTGTCCATAAACCATTGGAACGATCACATTGACGATTAGCGAACCAGAAGGCAAACACAAATCCAACTAAATACATTAAACCGTACCAGCGAATATCTAGAGGCCCGATACTAATAGCAATCGGATCAATATGGGGTAATACATAATTTGACGATGACATTTATCTACTCATTAAACCGTTAAAAGAAAAATCTAATATAGCAAGCATCATGTTGCTTCACTATTAGAAAATAATTAGTATGGGGTTATCTTCGCTTATTTGGCCCTTAAAATCATGTTCTTTGGAATATTTCTTGCTCTTCTGGGCACTTTATTGTTTTCCTTAAAATCTATTTTTATTAAATTTGCCTATCTCGAAGGGTTAGATGCAGATAGCGTATTAATCCTGCGCATGGCTTTATCCGCACCGGCTTACTTTGCGATTTTAATTTACCTACTCATGCAGCAAGATAAAGATAAAACGCAAAACAAACTATCTAAACGAGTACTCCTAAAAGTATGTGGATTAGGATTTTTAGGTTACTACCTATCTTCGTTATTAGATTTAAAAGGCTTACAATATATCAGCGCACAACTGGAACGATTAACTCTATTTACTTACCCATTTTGGGTAGCCATTATTGGTTATTTTTTATTTAAACAGCCATTAACCAAGCGTATTATGATTTCACTACTCATCAGCTATTTGGGATTGTGGGTGGTGATGGGACAGGAACTACAAATTACTGGCAATGATGTCTTTTATGGCACTATCTTAGTGATGGCGGCTGCATTAAGTTTTGCTTTTTACGTTTTACTTAGCAAGGCAATGATTAATCAACTTGGGTCGTTACTTTTTACCAGTTTGGTGATGATAGCGTCCTCCCTTTTGGTCTTCATTCATGCACTCATACAAGCTGATTTAAACTTGTTGCAAGTAACGCCACAGGCTTGGTTGTGGGTTGGCCTATTAGCGCTATTAAGTACCGTTATCCCTAGCTTTATGGTCTCGGAAGCGATTCAGCGTATTGGCCCAACACAAACGGGTATCGTCGGCACATTAGGTCCAATTTTCACTATTGTATTGGCAATTTACCTTCTAGGAGAGCCGATTACAGCTTATATGATAGTCGGAATGACGATGGTTTTTATCGGAGTCATGGTTTTGATACTCAAAAAACAATAACGTAATCATTTTTTTATGATCCAGTTTAAAACACTGGCCATATAATTCGATTAATATTCACATGATAATAACCGCCTAACACCACCGAAACATGCAGGGAAGTAAGTTTTAGTGTATTACAGAGACGCATGCAATAGATAACAGTTTTATCTGCTTGTAATTCATAAAATAAATACAGGTTAACCATATGACCCAGCACCCCTCTTTTATACAACGTATTGTAAGCGCCAGTTTAATACTACAAATTTCGATTGCTATTATTATTGGTATCATAGTAGCAACAATGGCACCCGATATTGCGCTATCACTCTCTTTTTTAGGTGCGCTATTTGTTTCTGCTTTAAAAGCCGTTGCCCCAATACTGGTGTTTGTTTTAGTGGCATCATCAATAGCCAATCAGCAAAAGGGGACTCATAGCAATATAAAACCGATTATTAAGCTTTATATCATTAGTACGTTACTCGCTTCATTCACCGCGGTTATGATCAGCACCTTATTTCCAACAACATTGGTACTGATAACCGCAGATATCCAAGCGACACCACCACAGGGCGTTCTTGAGGTGTTAAATAGCTTATTATTTAAAGTAGTAGACAGTCCCGTAAACGCCCTAATAACAGGAAATTTTATCGGGATTTTAGCTTGGGCTATCGGATTAGGTTTAACATTACAACATGCGCAACAGACAACTAAAACAATATTACATGATGTCGCCAACAGCATAACTAAAATTGTTCACTTAGTTATTCGCTGCGCACCTATTGGTATCTTTGGTTTAGTCGCAGGTACCATCGCCGAAACCGGATTTGCTGCACTACTAAGTTACTCACATCTATTACTGGTTCTATTAGGTTGTATGGCTTTTATCGCTTTAGTAGTAAACCCTGTGATTGTTTATGCAAAATTAAAGCGCAACCCATACCCACTGGTATTTCAATGCCTACGAGAATCAGGAATAACCGCATTTTTCACTCGTAGCTCTGCAGCCAATATTCCCGTCAATCTAGAATTATGTGATAAATTAGATTTACATGAAGATACTTACTCAGTTTCCATTCCCTTAGGCGCCACTATTAATATGGCGGGCGCAGCGATTACTATTACGGTATTAACACTAGCAGCAGTACAGACAATGGGAATTGAATTTGATATTGCGACGGCAGTGTTATTAAGCGTCGTGGCAGCCATATCGGCGGGAGGCACATCAGGGGTTGCAGGTGGTTCATTACTGCTGATCCCACTTGCATGTAATTTATTTGGGATCCCCAATGAAGTCGCCATGCAAGTTGTAGCAATCGGCTTTATTATCGGTGTGGTACAGGATTCAGCAGAGACTGCATTAAATAGCTCTACGGATGTATTGTTTACCGCAACGGCCTGTATCGCGGCAGAAAGAGAACAAGTTAAACAGTAAGCAACAGAGAGTATAGATAGGGGTAGAGTCGTTAAGAGTAAACTCCCCTATCATCGCCAATCATTTACCAGCGCGTACAAATCCACCTAAGTTTTTACTGTCCAAATAATCACGGTAAATAGAGCGAGTATCTGCACCCGCATTTGCCTGCAAAGCCAGATCAATGCAGGTTTTTAATTCAGCATGCGATGTAGCATTAATCAAATACTTCACCTTTGCCATATTATTCGCATTCATACTTAACTTGTTATAGCCCATTCCCACAAGGATTAACGCGCCGATCGGATCGCCCGCCAATTCGCCACACACCCCCACTTCGAGATCATAACGACGGCAATTATCCACAATCATTTTTAAAGCTTGTAAAACCGCTGGATGATAACTATCAAACAGACCAGCTACACGGCTATTGTTACGATCAACCGCCAGTAGATATTGGGTTAAATCATTACTGCCTATTGACACAAAGTCGACCTCTTGCGCAAGCCTAGGAATAATAAAAATAGAGGAAGGTACTTCTAACATGACACCGATCTCTGGTAATGGAAATGCTTCGCTAGTTAAATTCAACTCAGTCTTAACTTCTTGCCAAGCTTGATTAATTAACTTCTTCGCTTCGATCACCTCTTCGATGGCACTAATCATCGGTAACATAATACGTAAATTTTGATGCTGTAAATTTGCCATCAGCATCGCCCGTATTTGCACCAAAAATATTTCTGGATGATCTAATGTTAAACGTATACCTCGCCATCCTAAGAATGGATTTTCCTCAATAATCGGAAAATAACTTAATTGCTTATCACCACCTACATCTAATGTACGCATTGTGACGGGAAATTGTGCATATTCATTTAATAATCGCTGATAAGCATCAGTCTGCTCTTGTTCCGTTGGAAATGAGTCGGTAAGCATAAAAGGTAATTCACTACGATATAACCCCACCCCATCAAAATGCCCTGCAACGCGCGCATGCTGATTTTCGTTTAATCCCGTATTGAGTAAAATAGAAACTCGGTACCCATCTGCAGTCACAGCCTCTTTTGCGTCACCTGAATCAACCAATTTCTTAAGATCATTATCTTCAGCTAATAACAGTTGATAATGTTGTAATAGTGGTTTTTCAGGAAATAAAATAACACTACCAGCATAACCATCCATGATCACATTTTTTTTGTGAATTTCACTCAAAGATAGCGATAGTCCCATCACAGCGGGTATTCCCAAGGCACGAGCTAAAATAGCCACATGTGAGCTACCACCACCATAAATAGAAATAATACCCTGAAGTTTATCCGTAGGGATACTTGCCATCATCGATAACGTAACCTCTGACGCCACTAGAATAAGCTTCTCAGGTAAGGAATGATTTTCTTCCACTTGCTGGGTAATATGATATAGAAGTCGTTGTGCAACATCTCTAATATCAGAGGCTCTCTCTTTTAGATAGCTATCACTCATTGCTTCAAATTGAGCAATATAAGATTCAGCAACCACTTTAATCGCACTCGCAGCGGTTAGCCCCTCTACGTTTATCTGCTCTGAACCTTGCCTAAAAATAATTTATCTTTAAGCACATGTGAATAAATATCAAATAAAGCAAATGTATCCTTAGATAATTGCTCCTTTAATGTTAGGGAGATATTAGAAAATTCATCGCTACATTTTTTAAGAATAAGCTCAAATAGCAAAATATCTTTACTGGTAGAAACACTTTTCTCTATATTCACTTCATCAAGCGTTAAAACAGGCCGTAATACAAATGCCTCAGCAATAGCAATACCCGAACTCGCAGGCGTGCCTTGCAGATGCATTGATCCCGTCAATTGATTACGTAGCTCTAGACCTAAACGTAAATCTGGATTAGCCAAAACCGTCGCCAAATGCATAGCCAAAGTAACCAGAAACGACTCTTCCAATTCACTAAATAAGCGCGGCGTTTTCTGCTGCACAACAAGCACACCTAGCACTCGTCGTTTATGAATAACAGGCGTGCCTAATAGAGAATTAAAACGCTCCTCATGTGCATCAGGTAGTAACTTAAAATGCGGGTGAGCATGAATATTAACAAGGTTTAATGGCTCGCCCTTTTGATGAATAAGGCCAACAATCCCTTCACCAAATTCAAGTCGAGAGCCGATTGCACGCTTCGATAGACCTTTACTTGCAATTAAATTGAGTTGGTGCGTTTTCTCATCAACAATATAAATTGAGCAACAATCAACTTCCATCGTTAGCTTGGTTTGTAAAACAAGGGTATCCATTGCGGCTGTTAAGTCTTTTGCATAGGCTACCTGCTCAACAATTTGACGCAACTGACTCAACATAGAAACTCCTTATTATACAATTATTGTCGATATATACCCATGCAACTTCAAGATGCAAAGTCAGCAAGGAAAAAGAGTGCCGAGATGCGAGGTATAAAGTTGAAGTATAGTTATTCTACATAGAGATTTTATAACAACACAGATGGGCGCTATTTTTCTTGCCCTACGGGGCGTTAGCTCAAAAACCACACCGGCTTTGTAACATTCGAAAAGTGAATAACAATTACCTCATGTTACTCCTTGCTCGGGTATCCGAGCTAGCGCCTGGCAAAGCATTTTTAGGTAACAACATAGGTATAGATACCTAAAGTATCACCTCTTTTTATATGATGAGGCACGCCTTGGACGCTTTTTTCGTTTATTATCCAAACCACTTTGTACTAATGCAAATGTCTGTGCAGAAAACTCTTTCAACGCCTTACGATAAACATCTCGTTTAAAGGAAACAACTTGCCGCACCGGATACCAATAAGTTACCCATCGCCAGTCATCAAATTCAGGATGCCCACAACGATCAAACTCAATTTGCATATCATCACCCGTTAATTGCAACAAAAACCAACGTTGTTTTTGACCGATACAAACAGGATCTGGTGAATCCCAACGCACTAAACGCTTCGGTAATTTGTATCGTAACCAACTACGGCTACTCGCAAGTAGTTTTACATGTTCAGCTTTGAGGCCAACTTCTTCGAACAATTCCCTATACATAGCCTGTTCAGGAGTTTCTCCCTCCTTTATGCCACCTTGGGGAAATTGCCATGAATGTTGTCCGTAGCGTTTTGCCCATAAAACCTGCCCATTTTTATTACAGATGATTATAGCAACATTGGGACGGTAGCCGTCTGGATCAATCACTAAGGCGCCTTATTATATATGAAGATTCATTACCTAATTTCTTATATATTTTTGGTATTAAATAATAATGAATACAAGTTGAAACAATAACCTATTCTTTCATAGATTATCTCCGCCATCAAATTGATAAATATAAAATTGTCGGATATATACTAACTGACAAGAAAATAGTAAAAATAGATAAAGTCAACGCTGCGCAAAATACCAACAATACACCAACAGTCACATGAATAAATAAATACATATTAACTATCCACGAAAACTGTGCATAACTTTGTGCATAATAAACAGATTTAATTATGATAAATCTTTGCAAGATCACAAAGGATCTTTGTGATAATAATAAAAAAGAGAATTAATAGTTAAATAACAAAGAGATAAAATATTTTTAGCCACAATGAAAAATAACATCTGTAATTAAAAACAGCTATACTTATTCATAAACCGATGTGCATATCTGTGTAGTCTAAAAAATAAACATTTCAAATTTATAGCCTTTTTTTTGTTTAATTATTAGACTAACCGCAAAGTTTCAACCGTGCTATATTTAAAATATTAATACTCCGTTTGATAAAAACGAGTTATCCACTATAAAAGTGGATAACTCTGTGTAATCTTCACGGTAAAAGTCTGAATAACCTTGAATAATAAAAATAGCCTCAAAACCTAATACATTGGTAAATAGATGATACAAACACCCCCCTCGAGGGAGTCATTACTACAACTCGCTGAAAATATCGCAGGCTACTCTCTTGGCGAGTTAGCCAATTTAGCAGGTATCCCGATCGCAAAAGATCTACGCAGGAATAAAGGCTGGGTAGGACAATTAATCGAATTTCACCTTGGTGCGACAGCGGGTAGTAAGCCCGAGCAAGATTTCAAACATTTAGGGATTGAATTAAAAACGATTCCTATCGACCAATATGGAAAAGTATTAGAAACTACCTTTGTTTGTTCTGCTCCTATTTTAAATACCCGTGGTTTAACTTGGCAAAACTCTAATGTGCGCAATAAACTCAGTCGCGTTTTATGGGTACCTGTTCAGGGGGAACGTAATATCCCCCTTAGTGAACGTATCGTTGGCAATGGTTTTCTATGGACAGCCAATAGCACCCAAGAAAAACTACTTTGCTCAGATTGGAACGAAATAATGGAAAAAATATCACTAGGTCAAATAGAAAGTATCAGCGCACGTGATGGGCAAGTGTTACAGCTGAGGCCTAAAGCCGCTAATGGGCAATGCTTAACAGAGGCATTTGGTCAAAAGGGAGAGCTAATTAAAGTAAGACCACGTGGTTTTTACCTGAAAAAAGCCTTTACACAAGCAATAATTAATTACGAATTTAGCATTTTATGAACAAACAACACACAATTGCATAGAAATTAAGCCAAATATACAGTAAATTTACAGTAACATTATTAAAAGGAGGTGATTATGACCATAAAAAAACAATATTTAAAGTCGAAACCTGAAGTCAAAGTTACATTTGAAATCGAAAAAGAAGACGCGCAAAATGCGCAAAGTATTGTCTTACTATCAGAGCATAATAACTGGGCTCCCATTGAATTTAAGCAGCTAAAAAGTGGTAAATTTAAAGTTACCGAAAATGTATCAACAGAAGATCGTAACGGTTTTCAGTTTATCTATAAAGCCACGTTGGCCGATGGAGGTGAATTTACTTTACTGCCAGCCGCTGCTGATAATTATGTGGATAATGGCATGACAGATGGTGGCAAAAACGCCGTTGTCGTTTTAGCACAGTAGACTATTTTCAATTGAAAAAGCGCTCGCATTATTGATAATGCGAGCGCTTTTTTCTATTTATTCTTCTGTTAATTAGCCTCACTTTAAAATAATCAAAGCTTCAATATCATATTGTTAACCATTTATAGCAAACCCCATGATTGGTAATAGCTGGCTATTATGATTGGGGGCAACACAGCTCTCTATTCTTTATAACCAACAAAATAGCTCAGATACTTATACGGATTGCTATTATTCCCTTAATTTGTATCAATTTGCATATCCAGAACTGCGCTTAATTATGCTATCCTCGGTGTAATAGTTAAATGAAAAGAGGTTGTATGAGTAATATTGAAATTCGTGGAGCAAAAACACATAACCTAAAAAATATTGACCTCTCAATTCCTCGCGATAAATTAATTGTTATTACAGGGCTTTCGGGATGGGGAAATCTTCATTAGCATTTGATACCTTATATGCTGAAGGTCAACGCCGTTATGTTGAATCCTTATCCGCTTATGCACGTCAGTTTCTCTCCTTAATGGAAAAACCCGATGTTGAGCATATTGAGGGTTTATCACCTGCAATTTCAATTGAACAAAAATCAACCTCACACAATCCTCGTTCAACGGTCGGCACTATCACCGAAATTTACGATTATCTACGCCTTTTATTTGCCCGTATTGGCGATCCTCGCTGCCCTACGCATAATATCTCGTTACATGCCCAAACGGTCAGTCAGATGGTAGATTCGATTTTAAGTCATCCCGAAGGAAGTAAAATGATGCTCCTTGCGCCAATCGTCAAAGAGCGTAAAGGAGAGCATGTAAAAACCTTTGCTACTCTTGCGGCACAGGGTTTTTTACGTGCTCGTGTTGATGGCGAAATTTGCGATTTAAGCGATCCACCGACATTGGCATTACACAAAAAACATACGATTGAGGTTGTTGTTGACCGCTTCAAGGTGCGCAAGGATCTACAGCAACGCCTCGCTGAATCCGTTGAAACGACGCTTAATTTAAGCAGTGGTAGCGCCATTTTAGCCTTTATGGATAGTGAACAAGACGAGTTATTATTCTCAGCAAATTTTGCTTGCCCACAATGTGGCTACAGTATTAGTGAATTAGAACCCCGCATCTTCTCTTTTAATAATCCCGCTGGAGCCTGTGAAACCTGCGATGGCCTTGGTATTGAGCAGTACTTCGATCCAAAATTAGTGGTTACCAATAAAACTCTCAGTCTAAGTGCGGGTGCCATCGATGGGTGGAGTAATAAATCCAATTACTATTTTCAAATGCTCTTCGCCCTTGCTGAGCACTATGGTTTCTCTGTCGACACACCATTTCAAGAATTGACTAAAAAGCAACAAGAGTTTGTTTTATATGGCTCAGGAAATGAAAAAATTAACTTTACTTACAGTAATGATCGCGGTGATCTTGTCGCACGTTTACATCCCTTTGAAGGGGTTATTCCAAATCGCGCTCGACGTTACCATGAAACAGACTCCAGTGCGATGCGTGAACATTTAAGCAAATACATGAATCGCAAATCATGCTCAAGTTGTGGAGGATCACGTTTAAAACAAGCTTCGCGCAATGTGTTTATTAATGATGTCAACTTACCCTACATTTCACAGCTCTCGATCGCTGAAGCGGAAACTTTTTTTAAAAAATTACAACTACACGGCCAAAAAGCACAAATAGCAGAAAAGATCCTAAAAGAGATCCTCGAGCGGCTCAGTTTTTTAGTCAATGTCGGCTTGAATTACCTTAGTTTAGAGCGCAGCGCAGAAACCCTTTCCGGTGGCGAAGCACAGCGCATTAGACTAGCTAGCCAAATTGGAGCAGGGTTAATGGGGGTCATGTACGTATTAGATGAACCCTCTATTGGTCTCCATCAACGCGATAATGAACGCTTACTTAAAACGCTCACTCACCTACGCGATTTAGGTAATACCGTGATCGTAGTTGAGCATGATGAAGATGCTATTCGCCAAGCGGATCATATCATTGATATTGGTCCGGGAGCAGGTATACATGGTGGTGAAATTATCGCACAGGGTAATTACAAAACCATTCTTAAAGCTAAAAATTCACTAACAGCCGATTACTTAAGTGGGCGTAAAGAGATCGCGATTCCTAAGCAACGCACAGCGTTAAACGATAAATGGATCAAATTAAACGGCGCCACGGGAAATAATTTAAAATCGGTTAATTTAGCCATCCCCATTGGCCTGTTAACCTGCATTACTGGCGTTTCAGGCTCAGGAAAATCAACATTAATTAATGATACATTGTATCCTCTCGCCCAAACCAAGCTCAACAAGGCAACGACCACCACCCCTGCGCCCTTTAAATCAATCACAGGGCTGTCACAATTAGACAAAGTGGTAGATATTAATCAAAGCCCTATCGGTCGAACACCACGCTCAAATCCCGCTACCTATACGGGCATTTTTACTCCGATTAGAGAGCTCTTTGCTGCCACGCCTGAATCTCGCTCAAGAGGTTATAAACCAGGACGCTTTAGCTTTAATGTCAAAGGTGGACGCTGTGAAGCTTGCCAAGGTGACGGTATGATTAAAGTTGAGATGCATTTCTTACCGGATGTTTATGTACCCTGCGATGCTTGTAAGGGGCAGCGCTATAATCGTGAAACCTTATCAGTCAAATACAAAGGCAAAAATATTCATGAAACCTTGGATATGACGGTGGAAGATGCTTTCACCTTCTTTGAGCCGATTCCGGTTATTGCACGTAAATTACAAACATTAATTGATGTTGGCCTTGCCTACATTCGCCTGGGTCAAGCTGCAACCACACTTTCTGGTGGGGAAGCACAACGCGTTAAACTTGCGAAAGAGTTATCAAAACGTGATACCGGTAAAACACTTTATATTCTTGATGAACCAACTACAGGTTTACATTTCCACGATATTGCACAGTTATTAAAAGTTATTCATACTCTGCGCGACCATGGTAATACCATCGTTATTATTGAACATAATTTAGATGTTATTAAAACGGCAGACTGGATTGTTGATTTAGGACCGGAAGGCGGGAACGGTGGTGGCGAAATTATGGCAACGGGAACACCAGAACAAGTCGCCGAAATAACGGCTAGTTTTACCGGTCAATTTTTAAACAAAATGTTAGCTAAATAAACTGCGATAGGAATAAAAAATAAATGGATGTTCAACAAAAACTGACTCGTGCTTTTTTTATCTGTTTTGCACTTTTAATGCTGTTAGGCGCGCATTACTTTCAGCATAATCAAGGAGGAAGTGGCCTTGAGCTGGCACAAAACAATGTGGTTTGGATTTTTTTCTCGTGTTTAATCGGGCTTGGTTTATGGAAAGTAAGTGAACAACAAAAATTTATTTATTCACGTTTCACCATACTATTTTTAATTGCGGTAGCGCTCTTTTGCGTCCCAATTTTATATCCTAACAATGAACTTGCCGAGCAAAGTTATACCCGCTTAATTGGCCTTTTCGCGGGCTTTTTGTTATTTCTAAGTCTGCAACAGTTTCACTTTAAACGCCTTGAAACTGAACGCCTTCTGTTGCTTATTGTCGGCGCAGGATTACTGCAAGCTTGCTATAGCTTAATGCAAGATTACCTGCTACCTGCACAAAATATCTTTGGCTATGATGTCGGCTATGGTCGCCCCTATGGTATTTTCCAGCAGCCTAATGTACTTGCCTCATTTATGGCGACAACGCTCATTTTATCGGGCTATTTATTGCAACAAATTAGTAATAAAAAAGTGCAAGCTTTTTTATTACTAACCACCCTACTTAATGCGTGGGTGATTACCTTGACTATGTCACGCACGGGCTATCTCGGTAGTGTCATCGCGTTACTTTTATTTTTACCTTGGGCATGGCAATGTAATAAAAAGAAGCTGACGATTTTTATGCTCGCCATCGCTTTAGGAACAGGGATTGCGATGCTAAAGGGGGATGCCTTGAAGGCGCGCAATGTTGATAATCTAAGTGAGGGGGGAGCGCGCTTAAACCACTATAGTAATAGCTGGCAAATGATTAAAGAGAAGCCACTACTCGGTTATGGTTACGGCGGTTTTGAAAAGCATTATTTACTGTTTAACGCTGAACAAGTGAAAAACAATAAATCTAAACCCGAATATGCCAACCTCACTCACCCACATAATGATATGCTATTTTGGGCCGTTGAAGGGGGTATTCTTCCTCTCTTTGCGATGTTATTGCTGATTGCTAGTTTCCTAAATTTACTACGTGCTTTTAAGTTTACCCACGCATTGGCACTCACCTCATTAGTGATTCCCATCATATTGCACACACAGACAGAATATCCTCTCTACCATAGTGCGCTGCATTGGTTAGTACTAATAGTTCTCGTGTTTTATATCGATAATCAAACTAAGCTCACTCAACAAAAGTCATTTAGGTTAACCTTTGGACTGCGTGTTTCAGCAATATTAGTCCCACTATTTACCACTATTTTTATGCTATCCAATCTTTATACTATCGCCAAGATAACTGAATATGAGCGCAGCAAAGAACCTAATATTATGGTGTTAATGGATATTGTTAATCCATTAGTGTTTGCTGATCGTTTTAATTTTCATCTCACCTACTTTAGGTTAGTCATGGCAATACAAAGGAAAGATGCCGAAGAGATCCAAAAAATTATTGCATGGACGAATGATACCGTGAAGGAGACCCCTCGCTCTTATTTTTATATTATTTTATACCATGCTTATATGAGTAGCGGTCAATCACAAAAAGCACAAGAAATTTTAGGCTATGCACGTTATTTATACCCTTTAGATAATGCACTTGCTAATATAGATAAACAAATAAAGGCGAACAATGCGCCTATATCAGACGCAAGTTCAACGGGTAGTACTACAAGTGCAGGACAATCAACAACTAATAAAGCCAATTAATATGAGCAGATATTTTTTCATTTTATTTATAAAATGTGTCAAAGTACTCTTACTTAGCTTGCTGCTTAGCCAGCAAGTTTTGGCTGATATTTATCTCTATATTGACAGCAATGGCAACCAACACTTTGCTGAGCGTAAAGTAAATAATGAATACAAATTATTACTACGCAGTGATACCAATAAGAGCCAAGGAAGTTTTAAAAATTGGAAAGAGAAGCGTTATAACAATATTAGCTTACCTAATAATGCTATTTTACAAAAAAAATACCATCCATTGATCCTAGAGGCTGCGCATAAATATCAATTAGAACCCGCTTTTATCCATGCCGTTATCACTGCCGAATCAAACTATCAACGTCATGCCATCTCTCGCGCAGGCGCGAAAGGGTTAATGCAATTAATGCCAGTAACGGCCGAACGTTTTGGTGTCAATGATCCCTTTGATCCAAAACAGAGCATTCACGCAGGAACGGAGTATCTAGCCAAATTATTGTCGGAATTTAAAAATAAAAAACTGGCACTAGCAGCCTATAATGCAGGAGAAGGGACAGTAAGAAAATATAATAAAATCCCCCCCTATCCTGAAACGCAACAGTACGTAAAAAAAGTGATGGACTTTTATCGTCATTACAAAATGAATTTATAATGAATTTTTTAAAAAACACAATACATTCATCAAAGGCAAAGCAACACCATCAACATACTGTTCAAAAAGCAACCGCCCAATTAAAACGGTTTCTAACATTGAGTTAATAAAATTGAAAATTAATAATTGGCACCGTGAAACGACTCACAAAGTAAAATAAAATATATTAATTTGAGAGAAAAAAATTTACAAAATAGCGCATAATAACCCTTCACCTATAAAACATAGATGTGGAAACAGTAACTTAGATAATGCACCCTAGAGATTTATTTATGAATGATGATGATCTTCTCTTTATAGAAGATGATATACACAACATAACAGAGCAATTATCTTTCCATCTATCTCCTTGGAAAGTGCTGATCGTTGATGATGACAAAGAGGTCCATGCAGTCACTAAGTTAGTGCTTTCAAAATTTGAATGGGATGAGATCCCACTACAATTTTATAGTGCTTATTCAGCCTATGAAGCAGAACAAATTATTTTAGAAAATAAAGATATTGCAGTGGCTTTGATCGATGTGGTCATGGAAACCGATGATGCAGGACTTCATTTAATCAAAAAAATTCGCGATGATTTTAATAACAAATCAACGCGAATAGTGCTTCGCACTGGCCAACCTGGGCAAGCTCCCGAACGAGAAATTATTCGTAAGTACGAGATCTCAGATTATAAAAACAAAACCGAACTCAGTGGGATGAAACTCGATACACTGATGTGTAGCGCACTACGTTCATACCAAAATATAATTAATCTAACAAAAAATAAACAAGCACTTGAGTTAGTCATTGAATCTTCAACGGTGTTATCTGAGACGATCACCTACGAAGCTCTTATTTATGAAACAATGAACTACCTGAGCAAATTACTGGATAAATGTTCTCATAGCGCGACTTCATCTCTATCTTCCCTTGGTATCTATTGTAATCCAACCGTTTTTCACCTCATTGAAGCTCGCGGTGAATTTGCTCATTTGAACAAATTAGATGATTTCGATAAGGTACATGATAAAGCCTCCATGTTAATCTCACAAAGTATTGCTGAAAAGCGTGATATTTACAGTGAAAATGCCTTTGTCATGAATATGCGAAGTAGTTCGAACAGCTCTATCCTATTCTACTTTGAAGGATTTTTTCCACTTAACGCACAAGATATTTCATTACTAGATCTATTTGCCAGTAATACAAAAACCGCTTTTGAAAATGAAGAGTTACGCCATGAATTAGAAGAGGGACAACGAGAAATTGTTTATCTACTTGGCGAAGCAATTGAAAGTAAATCCAAAGAAACGGGCAACCATATCCGCCGAGTAGCAGAGATAACCCGCATCTTAGCGCTTGAATTAGGCTTTAGCATTGTCGAGTCCGAAAAAATTAAATCAGCCTCTCCACTGCATGACCTTGGCAAAATAGGTATTCCCGATAGAGTTCTACACAAAGCAGGCCCGCTTAATGCTGAAGAGTGGGAGATAATGAAAACCCATGTTGAAATCGGCTATGAATTAGTGCGCTATTCCACTCAAGATATATTAAAATATGCCGCTTTAATTAGTTATCAGCACCATGAAAAGTGGGATGGCACGGGTTATCCCAATGGCTTAAAGGGAGAAGAGATCCACCTTGTTGGCCGTATCGCTGCCCTTGCCGATGTTTTTGATGCCCTTTGCCATGATCGCTGCTATAAAAAAGCTTGGCCGATGGAAGATGTTTTAAAGTTCATTGATGAGCAAGAAGGCTTGCATTTCGATCCGAAAGTCGTTGCCGCATTCCGCAAACATCGAAGTCAAATAATTGCAGTGAATGATCGCCATAGAGATTACTTCTAGCCTTTTCAAAAATCACAAAAGTTAGCAAGCATTTACGGTGCTTGCTTATATCCATAAAATAACTTTTTAAATTTTTATAAAAATCCCCCTGTTTGCTTTATAATAACCCCTACTTATACCAATTCGCATAATATTATGGTTATAGCTTGTTGAGGAAAAATGATAGAGAGCAAGGCGCATGATTGAGTAATAGCAGGCTATTACGAATAAATGCAACGCTATCATCTATTATTTTAACCAACAATATAGATCAGATCCTTATGCCGATTGGTATTATTATTGTTTTTTTATTTTGGAATATCGCATGTCTTTTGCAGAACTTGAGCTCGACCAACACCTATTAAATGCCCTTGCTCAAATGGGTCATAAACGCCCAACCAGTATTCAAAGCTTAGCGATACCTCCGGCAATGGATGAACAAGATATTATGGCGAGTGCGCCAACCGGAACAGGAAAAACGCTCGCATTTTTACTCCCCGCGGTGCAACGATTAATCGATTTCCCTCGTCGCAAAGGCGGCTCTGCGCGTATTTTAATTTTAACCCCGACGCGAGAATTAGCGGTACAGATCAGTGAAGTAGCACAACAGCTCATCGCGGGTACAGGACTCGTTGTAGGTAATATTATCGGCGGAGTTTCTTACCAAGATCAGGAAGAAGTGATCATGGGTAATGTGGATATCGTGATTGCCACGCCTGGACGCTTAATGGAATACATTGACTCTGAAGCATTTGACTGTCGTGAAGTTGAAGCCCTTATTTTAGATGAAGCTGACCGCATGCTGGATATGGGCTTTATCAAAGAGATGGACAGGATTGCTGGAGAAACTCGCTGGCGCAAACATACCTCGTTATTTTCAGCCACACTTGAAGGTAAAGGGCTACGAGAATTTTCACGCGAAGTACTACAAAACCCAATACAGTTAACGGCGGAAGTGTCACGCAGAGAGAGTGGAAAAATATTACAGTGGGTCCATCTTGCCGATGATCCTGAGCATAAATTAAATCTACTTTGCGCACTACTCGCACCACAAAAAACAGATTCAGAAAGTGATGCCGAAGAAAAACAACAGAAGATCATTGTCTTTGTTAAAACACGTGAACGTTTAGCAGAACTTGTCGCACAATTAGCCGAGCGCCATATTAGTTGTAATTATTTGCGTGGTGAAATGGACCAAGAAAAACGCAACCAAGCACTACGTCAATTTAAAGAGGGAAGCGTTAATATCCTGATCGCCACCGATGTTGCTGCACGTGGTATTGATGTGCCCGATATTAGCCATGTTATTAACTATGACATGCCGCGTAGTGCCGATGTTTATGTACACCGTATTGGCCGAACGGCACGTGGCGGTAAAAAAGGCATCGCTATTTCCTTAATCGAAGCGCATGACATTGATATCCTAGCCAAAATAGAACGTTATACCGACCAGAAACTCAAACGTCGCGTCATTAAAGAACTACGACCAACACATAAAGAAGCCAAAGTTAGCCAACGTAAACTTAAAAAACCGGTTAATAAAAAAGGTAAAGAGCGCGCAGAAGAGCTGAAAAAACAGCAAAAGGCAAAACGCTTACAGAAGAAAGAGAATATGGGTAAACAGCGTCATCGCGATATAAAAGCGAAGGGTAAACCCGATTGGGCGGCTAAGAAGAAAAAAGAAGATAAAGAGTCGTAACAAAATGATAGATGCCCCTATTCTTTATTAGATTGGGGCATCTCAAAAATAGAGCGCTTATTCTTTGATTTGCGCAATAAATTCATTGGATTGAGTTATCGCCAAATTCATATCCGTAATTAACCGCTCCACATCGCGTTTAATGACATTGTACTCCCCTTGTAATGCCCCAATCGCCTTCGCATTTAAATTATGCTTAAGAAACAAGACATTATCTTGCAATGCGGCTAGTACTGGCTGCATCCGCAGTTCCGCGGAATGCATCGTTTTAATCAGTTTATTATAGCGTTTCTCGGTGCTAGTTAGTTTTGCTTGGCTCTGCTTTTTTAACTGGGCACTGCTATATAGATTAATTTCATCTTGCCACTCAGCAAACAACGCATGTGCAACATCTTCAATCGATTCTATCTTACTCGATACATCATCAGCTGCCGCTTTACTAGTATCATAATGATTTTTACTTATTTCATATTGCTCGGCTAAATCACCGCCATCGAAGTTAATAAGCGTAGATAGATGAGTTAACGCATCCTTAAACTCAGTCTGTGCTTCCTGTTGAGACTCACTAGCGGATTCAACTCGGTCAATCAAGATATCGCGTTTGTGCTGCCCGACTTGCTCCATGGCTGCATAATAGGTCGATTCACATCCATAAAAAGTAAAAGTGAGCAGGGTTATTAATATAATTTGAATAAATTTCATCGGCTTACCTAATCATTATGAGCTCGAATGGCTGTATTTAGCGGCATCAATGATGCTCCAAATATATACAATAGGAACAAATAAATAACCAATTAAGACAACGGCTAGCCCCCATGAAATCAACATTCCAACAAAAAATATAAGCGCAGCTAAGAGCCTTCCCTGAACCAATTGCCCTAAACCTGGGATAAAAAAACTACAAATAGCGGCTAACACATTACCACCAGAACCTTGACCCGACATTATCATTCCCTCAATAGATTAATATAAATAATTACTTTAATACTAAAAGCGGGCAACGACAATTGAAAAATGGTGATATTGCTAAGCTAACTAACAATCGCATCGCAATGAGATCACTATCTTATCGTTTATTGCTTGTTGATCACCAATATAACCTCGCCAACATTTATTCCCCATTTTTTAATATAACTGCGATTAATCACGGTTTTATTATTGATTTGATATAACCAATCATCAAAGGTAACCCGGTAATGGCTATTATCGACTTTAATATCAAGTTGATAATCCCAATGCAAAGCAAATCCAGCCGCTTCACCTACCGCTTTGCCATGAATGTCCCCAGCCGTACCGCTGTATCGACCATTATCCAGTTGTGTAATAATCCATGTTCTAGTGGTTTTTTCGCCATCATCAAAAACAAACCACTCCTCTAATTTGCCAACATTATCCTGCCATGTACCGACCATTTTCACGCTAAAGCGACGCGCTACAACACCGGCGTGATTTAACACCACGCCATCAGCTTGTAAGGGGCCATTAAAAAAACGTTGCACATCAAACTCAGGGGAAGTTCCCCTATAATCATCGAGGCGCTGGCCACTACAGCCGCTTATTAAAATAACAATAAGAAAAGCCATTAGTTTCATCATTGCTCTCCAATTAACTGTTTACGCAGGGATGGCAAAGCCGTATTACGGGCCAGCCAGATACCTAAAAATGCCGCAGCAAAATCAGGGTGTTGAATGCCACCGACGGGCACCTGATTATAATAAAAAAAACCTTCCCCCTGCTCAGATACATAAAATGTTAATCTATCTCCCTCTTTAACATCGGGGAAAATCAAGGTCAGTTGTGATAGCCAAGGTTTATATAATGCGGCATTCAACTGTTGTTGTTGCCATTGCTCGCGTGTGGCATCAATTAACCGTTGTCGATCAATATTCTTATGGTAGTGAATAGTTAGTGCCTGTGGATAATGTAGCTCTTGATAGTTACCTGTACGACTATATAAACTAGCATTATAAATATCCATAAACATCCATTTTAAGGTCGCTTCCCCTACGGGCTTGAGATCAGCTGTTATAGTCGCGTGACTAACATTAGTTGAAGCTAATAAACTGATCATAAGGAGCAATTTAAGCTTAGTGATTGCCTCTCCTAATCGCATCATGTTCATCTCCCATTAATTTACTCGATAATAGGTATACGGGCATCAACGCCATCCAGATCACTGCGAGTAAAAATAAACTTGAGAATTCTCCAAAAGGTAAGCTCAGTGCTGAAAGTTTCACTCCAGCAAAATAACTTAAAGGGGCAAAAAATCCTCCTGCCAAGGATTTCACCCATAATGGCTTCCCCTTTAACCACGACATAGAATAATTTAGGCTTAATGCAAAATGAGCCCAAAGCAATAACAACCAGAACGGCATAATAGAACTATCAGGAAAGAGAAATACGTCATTAACCGACAACAGCGCATCAACCCCGCCACCTAACAGCGTCACCCAGAACAGACGATAGAGATCAAATGTGCGCTGTCGGGATAGGTAAAAGTGCAATGCTAATGACAATAACAGGGGCATGATTGCCTGCTGCTGAAAGTAAACAGCAGCAAACCAAGCAACTTGGAACCAAAAAAGATTTATCCAATTTGCATAGCGACGCCAGAGATTATCCACAACGGTAACCGGGTTTCGCTGCAATTAAATGTACGGTACTGATAGTACGCTCTAAAAATGCGCCTTCGCAGTAACATAAATAGAATTGCCATAAACGAATAAAATCATCACCATAGCCAAGTTGACGAATCTCATGCAAAGCGCCTTGAAAGCGCTCAAACCAATGCTTTAATGTTTGTGCATAATCCTGACCGATATCATGTAAACCGGTAATCACCATATCCGTCTTATTTGAAACATTATCCGCCATTACCGAAATAGAAGGCAGGCAACCGCCGGGAAAGATATAACGCTGAATAAAATCAACACCACTGCGGTATTGGTCATAACGTTGATCGGAAATCGTTATCGCTTGAATCAACATTTTACCATCATCCTTAAGATGCTTATTGCAGGTTGCAAAAAAGCTAGCTAAATATTCATGGCCAACGGCTTCAATCATCTCAATGGAGACTAACTTATCATATTGCCCGGTCAGCTCACGGTAATCTTTTTTCAATAGGGTAATTTGATCGCTAAGACCTAGGGATTCAACCCGCGCCTTAGTAAAATCATATTGAGCATCAGAAATGGTAGTTGTGGTCACATGCACCTTATAATTCTGTGCAGCATAGATAGCAAGCGCTCCCCAACCTGTGCCAATTTCTAATAATGTTTGCCCTTCTTTAAGATCTAAACGTTGGCAGATGGTTTCTAATTTATGTAATTGTGCCTCCTCTAAATCGGCATTTTGATGAGGATATATGGCACTTGAATAAAGCATTTCTCGGTCTAAAAATGTTTGATACATCTCGTTACCCAAGTCATAGTGTGCAAGAATATTTTTTTTAGAGCCCGCTTGGGTATTTTTACGCGCCTTATGGTAAATCCAACTGGGCAGTTTCATTATCGTAGCAACACCTTTATCAAGCTTGGCTAATGCTTGCTGCTCTCTTCCAAGGACTTGGATAACTTTGGTTAAGTCTGGACTAGACCATAAGCCTTGAATATAGGCTTCACCGGCACCGATACTGCCTCCTAAAAGCATCTTTTTATAACAACGAGGATCGTGAATAATCACCTTTCCCTGCAAGTCGGCATCTTTATTACCTAATAGTTTTTGCTCATTACCCTCTTGTAATATAATCGCGGCTTGTTTCATGGAAGCGAGAATAGAGAAAATCATTTTTTTAGCAAACTTGTCCAACACACCAATGGAAGCTTCTGATTTATTTAACTCTGCTTGTTCAATTGACATGATTTTTCTCCTTAGTAGAGTGAGGAATATAGGGGATGCCTTTGCAAAACAGGCGTAATGCTTGCCAATAAATCCCCAGCAGGGTTTTTACCGTCATCCACGGAATAGCTAAGAGATTATTACGTAAATTTTGATTAGTGAAAGCCAGCCTTTTCATGGCAATACTGGCGCTAAATAACTTATCTTGCTGATGATTTTCAATTATTAGATGTAACTGTTCACTTGGCTCACTAATACGCCAATGGTACTGCATTTGTAAATCCATGAAGGGAGAAACGTGGAAGGTTTTATCACAGACAGTCTCACCATCAATTGCAATTAAATAGTAATGACGTTCGTTCCAAGGTGTATTACTCACTTCAGCAAGTAGGTAAGCTAAACGGCCACTTTGGTCATAGCAATAGTAGTTATTAATGGGACTAAAATACAAACCGAAACAACGCATCTGCCCAATAAACAGCACTCGCCCTTGGCGATTTTCACCACCAAGCTCCACTACCTTAGACCAGACATCATTTTTACTAATAGATGCTTGATGGCTAAGGTAATCGCTGCTGCGAAAACTCAAAGGGGCAAATTGATTCACTTTAAAATAGCGCCCTAACTTTGCTAAAACGGGGAGTTCATCTAAATCTATCGCCAGAAAAAAAATATTGTAACTAAAACGATGTAGCTTAGGCGCAAAACGTTTGTGAAATACCTTACCTTGATAGATACAAGAATTGAGAGGTTTATTTTGATTCATAAACTAACTCCAAATCGTTTACAAACATCTAATGCACTATTCACACCATCTTCATGAAAACCGTTGTACCAATAAGCACCAGCAAAGTGAGTATGGTTTTTGCCACAAATGCGCGACCTTAATTGTTGCGAGTGGATGCTTTTGCCATTAAAAACAGGGTGGTCATAGTGATAAGTTGCTAATATTTTACTTGCGTCGATCTGCTTGGTTTGATTCAAGGTGACACAAAAGGTCGGGGCATCGGCAGGCAAGCGTTGCAAAATATTCATGTTATAGGTCAGCGCAGCTGGGCTATCAGCATCATTACTAAGGTGATAATTCCATGCCGACCAGGCTCGCTTTTTAGTTGGTAATAGAGAGGCATCGGTATGTAAAACCACCTCATTTTTTTGATAGCATAATCCCCCTAACACCCTCTCTTCATCGGCAGTGAGATCCACTAGC
The DNA here is from genome assembly GCF_041080865.1 of Psychromonas sp. MME1. Taxonomy (NCBI): domain Bacteria; kingdom Pseudomonadati; phylum Pseudomonadota; class Gammaproteobacteria; order Alteromonadales; family Psychromonadaceae; genus Psychromonas; species Psychromonas sp. MME1. The sequence continues at coordinate 2,504,595 of NZ_CP160906.1, forward strand.
ATTGCTTTCGCTTGATCACTATGACAGGCTAAAATCACCTCATCAAATTGCTGCCAATCTTCGCCTGCAACTTGAATTTCAACCCCCTCTGCGACGCGCCTTACTTTACTAATCGGCGTGTTGAGATGTATTTTATCTGCAAAAGATTCGCAAAGCGGCGCGATATACTGCTTTGAGCCACCGGGAATAACATACCACTGCGGCCGATTCGTGACACTTAATAAACCGTGATGATAGAAAAAACGGACGAAAAAATAGAGCGGAAAGGCCTTCATATCATTGAGACTAGACGACCAAATCGCTGCCCCCATTGGTAAAATATAGTGATTGGCAAAGTAATCATCAAACCCCTGCGCGCTAAGGTAATCACCTAAATTTATTTGTGGATCGATACTTTGCTGTTGCCACGCTTGGGTGCAGAGTTTGTTAAAACGTAAAATATCCTTTATTAAGCGCAAAAACTTTACATTCAATAAATTGCCGCGCTGGGCAAATAGGCTATCGAGATTAGTACCACTATACTCCAAACCCGTGTGTTGATTTTTAACACTAAAACTCATGGTGGTTGCCAAACGCCCCACACCAATTCTTGCCAAGAGTTTTTCAAAATTAGGGTAAGTTCTATCATTAAAAACGATAAATCCCGTATCTATTTGCCATGCTTTGCCATCAACTTGAACACTTTTCGTGGCTGTATGGCCACCAATATAATCACCCGCCTCAAAAACGTGAACATCCTCCTTTTGATTGAGCAAATAGGCACAAGTTAAACCAGAAATTCCACTACCAATAATCGCTATTTTTTTCATTATCGCTTCATCCTTTTTGCCATACTTCTCCATACCCAATCGGGTAAAAATGCGAATAACTTCAGCAAACCAGTAAAAACTCTCGGAAAATGTATTTCTCTTTTACCTTGAGTAATTCCTTTGAAAATAAACTGAGCGGCTTGTTCCGCACTAATTAACATCGGCATTGGAAAATCATTTTTTGCCGTCAAGGGGGTCTTTATAAATCCAGGGTTAATTAAACTCACGGCGATGCCATCTGTTTGTAAATCAAGACTTAATACCTTAGCCAGATAACTAATCGCCGCTTTGCTTGCTCCATAGGCTTCGGCACGGGGAAAGGGCAAATAACTTGCGCTTGAACCCATTAACGCGAGCCCTCCTCCACTTTTTAATTTGGGCAACAAAAGTGCTAAAGCGTGTCCCACGGCAATCACATTAGTGCTAATAACACGTTCAAATAACTCCCCATCAAAATTGACAGGATCATCAATATATTCACAATTTCCAGCGTTTAATATAACCACATCTAATTCAGGAATACCCAGCAGCGCCGCGTTAATCTGTGCTTTATTTGTCAAATCAAAAGCAATACAACTAACATTGTTTAAGTTTGCTAACTCAGCTAAAACTTTTTCATTACGTCCACAGGCAATAACTTGCCAATGCTTTGCTTGATACAGTAAACAGAGCGCTTTACCAATCCCAGAGGTCGCCCCAGTAATTAAAATACGCTTCATTGTCTGGCCCTCTTTTTAATCACCTTAACTAGTGTAGATAACAGCGGTAGGTGTTCATAGAGCATCTCACCAAGGTCTAAATAATCGCGGTGATAATCAATCTTATCGCTAAAACTAAGGTGGCTAGCACCATGCACAACAATGGTTTTACCACTGGCAATTTTCGGATGCGCATAGTGCATCGTCCAGATGATGCTTGCTTGCTCCCCCTGTTCAATCACCTCTGTGATATCAAAGTGACACAACTGCAAGTTGCTATAAAGATGCTGAAAATAGCCACGTAATTGAATTAAGCCATTAATCTCATGCAAAGGATCTCTAAACTGTACCTGCTCACTATAAACCTCACTGAGCAGATCCAGATTATCACTATTCAATCCTTGGTATATTTGACAAAATCTTGCTAGTAATGGCGAACTCATGCTTTACCCCTGTGACTTTAGTACCGAGAATGTTTGCAATGCCTTAATACGCGCCTGTGTATGGTCAACTATGGCATTAATCGGCAAATGGATCTCTCGATTAGTTAGTTTTTTTAGCTCTGGTAAATAGTTACGTATGAACTCGCCATTTGGATCAAATTTTTGACTCTGTAAGATAGGATTAAAAATACGAAAGTAAGGTTGAGCGTCACAGCCCGTACTAGCCGCCCACTGCCAGCCTCCATTATTGGAGGCAAAATCACCATCAATAAGCTGTGATTTAAAATAAGACTCCCCCCAACGCCAATCAATTAAAAGATGTTTAGTGAGAAAGCTTGCCGTAACCATACGTAGCCGATTATGCATCCAACCACGCTGCTTTAGTTGACGCATTGCCGCATCGACTAATGGATACCCCGTTTCACCATCACACCACTTAGTAAATAGAACGCTATCATTCTGCCAAACAATATTATTTGCCAAGGGATTATAATTTGCCCCCTTACCAAGCTCAGGATTTAGCACCATGATATGGCGATAAAATTCACGCCAAATAATTTCGTTAAGCCAAACAAAAGCGCCACTCTCTGCCCTATCTAAGGCATAGGGAAAATGCATTAATAACTGATAAAGACACTGCTTCGCACTTAACACCCCCAATGCAAAATAGGGCGATAAACTTGAGGTAGCGGGTTGAGCGGGAAAATCACGCAGCGCGCCATATTGATCGACGCTTTGCTCAAAAAAGGTCGTTAATAACTGTTGTGCATATTGCTCACTCGCTGGCCACAAACGACTATCAAGCTGGTTGGGGGCAATATTAATAATAATCTTATCGGCTCCATCAGCCATGTTCACAACATGACCTTGCTTAATTGGCATCGGGCAGGGACGTAAATCAATTTGCTTCACTTGCTTGAGCCACTGCTTACGAAAGGCACTAAACACTTTAAACATACTGCCCTGCTGCGTTAATACCGAACCAGCAGGTAAAATGGTGTCGCCTTGATGCAGCAGCAAAGGGAAACCGATCGCTTGCAGATGCCTATCTCGATTTATCTCATCGATTTCAGGCTCCGCATTGGCGTGAATTTGGCTAATTTCCCATTGCTTACAAAGCGCCCCTAACCTCTCAGCAATACCGCTAAAATAGTCAACATATTCAATGTGTAAAGGGATACCTAATGATGCTAATTGAGTGCGTAAACTTTGTAGTGTTTTTCCAATAAAATCGACTTGAATGGGGGCAACTTGATGCTTTTGCCACTGCTTAGGGGTGACAAAATAGATAGCACGAGTCTGACCATGTAAACACGCCTCATATAAAGCGGGATTATCACTAACACGAAGATCCTTTCTAAACCAAATTAGCTGCATCACTATCTTTCCTTTGCTTTAACATTAATGGTTATACCGTAATTTCAATGCTTCCGGATGGGGGTGCAAATAGACTTGCTGGATAAGATAGGGATCGGGGTAAATAGTTAAATAATGAGTAATTAAGGTTAAAGGAGCCATTAACGGTAACAATCCCGTGCGGTATTTATCAATCGTATCGGCTAATGCAGTACGCTCTGTACTGGTGAGTTGTTTTTTAAAATAGCCCTGTAGATGCGAAAGTGTATTGGTATGGCTTTTTCGATTAGCGATACATTTTAAGGTCGCCATAAAGCCTGCAATATACTCAGGAGCAATCTCCTCGGCACTCTTTCCTGTACCACCGAGCATCGGCCCCAAGGTGTAATAAATAGTCGGATTATGCGCCATCAACAGGTATTTATGTTGGGCATGAAAGTTGGTCAGCTTAGCCATGGTGATCCCAGAGGCAACCAAGCCCTGCCATTTGTGATAGGCAATAACACGGGTGATAAAGTTCTCACGCAATAAAAAATCGTTTAAACGCCCATCTTCTTCGACGGGTAATAGAGGGTGATCTTGCATCACCTTAGCTGCAAACACACCAACCCCATTACGCTGCCCTTGATTATTATCAGGGTTATATAGTGTCACTCGCTCCATCCCACAACTGGGCGACTTTGCACAAAAAACATAACCACTTAACGGTGTTAAGGTCGGGCTAGTTTGCGCGGAAAATTCCTCTAATTTCTCGGTGACTTCAAAACTACCATCGCTGGCGACGACTCTGATACGTTGCTCACCCTTAATTAAGCGAATGGCTCGGCGAGGCGTCCCCATACCAATCGCCATCTCTGGGCATATGGGATGAAAATCGAAATATTGCGATAATATTTTCTGGCAATAAACACTACGTTTATGCCCGCCATCAAAACGCACTTTATTACCGATTAAGCAACTACTAATACCGACTTTAATTTTATTGGCATCAAATTCCATGTTCATCTCCAGCGCCTAGGCAACACAATTAATAAATCAATTTTCCTAATGGGTTCAAAACCTTACTAATACCAGAGGTAAAGTGTAAAGGGGCATTTTGTACCGCATAGCATAAACATCCTGACTCGCTAAATGGGCTGTGTTGCTGCCCACCCTCTAGCCAAATAAAATCACCTTTGTGATAACTACCATGTTCATCGGCAAAGGAGCCATCTAATAATAGCGTTACTTCATAACCTTTATGGCTATGACTCGGGATCACCCCATTTTTATCAATGTGTAACAAGTTAGAGCGAATATTATCTTCGTCTTTAACGATACGGGCACGACTTACAGGCCCTAGTCCAGACCACTTAATATCCTTAAAGGACCTAAAGGCACGCGGCAAATTAAAGGTTTTATTACTCACATAGGTGGTGACATTTTTCACTTGAGCTGCGACTGGCACTTCGGGCAACTCACTCTGTAGTATATTTTGCAACATGTCTGAAAAATCGACAGTGGGGCTATTTTCTTGCCAAGTCTGTGACGCTAACGATTGCGTTAGTTGTTGCGATTTTTTCTGACAATGTTCGCACATCTCGATATGCGCACTCACTGCAACGGCTAAAGAGAAGGGTAAATGACCTTCACTGTGTAAAATGAGTAGTTGCTGGGTTGGATGATGCTTAATCATTAGCGCTCTCCAGTTTTAATTTTAATTTACTGATTGCTAAACGTAGCCGCGATTTCACCGTACCTAAGGGTAAGTCTAAATGGTTGGCTAACTCCTGTTGCGACATGTCCTGTAAATAGATAGCCTCTACTACCTCTTTCTGCTGCATAGGTAAGCTATTGATATGTTCAAGTAAGTGACGCGAAAATAGATGGTCTTTGTTTAAAGATGTATCTTCTTCTGAAAATAACGGCCACAGATCTTCGCTGACATCATCTTCTTTGTTTCTTTGCTTTTTACGCAACATATCAAAACAAACATTACGCATAACGGTAAAGATCCAACCGCTCGCTTTGCCCTTATCACTATCAAAAAGTGACGCTTTACGCCAAACAAGCAACATGGTTTCCTGGACTAACTCCATCGCTTGCGCCTCAATTTGTAAACGCTGTAGACCGAAGCGATGAATACGAGGAGCAAAATAGTTAAATAATAAGGTATAGGCAGCCTTATCTTGCTGACGGGCAACAGCAAGCAATTGCTGCTGTAGTTGCATCTCTTGCTCATCAACATCAGGATGATCATTATATTTCAAATTAATGCCTAACTCAGGGGAAGATACCTTAAGCATATTACAATTCCATAAAAGCGATAAGTGGTTATCTGATAATTACGTAGCAACAAGCAATTTAGATCACAAAACCTCATGACGAATAACTTCTCCAATAAATTCCGCACAGGGTGAACAATCAGACTGCTTAGCCAACCAATATTTTTTACTGTCATCAATGGGCAATAATTCAAGCCAACGCTGACAAACCCAAGTTAGATTTTTAAAATCCTGATCCTTCAAGTTGTCACTATAAAGAGGATGACTAGTTAAGTAACCTCTTAACCTCGAAGCCATATATTGTTGTTTTTCGGGCAGTTTATATGTTTGCCAATGAGGTAAAATAACTATTTCTGCCTCTTTTAAGCCGTCTGATTGCACCGTAAAAGCCCCAATTTCCACTCTATCAACAGCTTCGACATCTATTGTCAAAACGCCCTGCTCATCCTTTTCAAAATCATAAATTTGCACACGACTGCCAATCGGATAAAATTCATCATTAATGGTGCATAGACAAATAACGAAACCATTACCATGCAGCAGAGATTGACTCACTAAGCGCAAATATCGAGGCTCAAAAATACGTAAACGAGTTTTACCGCCTGGCAATAAGAAAACAGGTAAGGGAAACAAGGCTAATTTCATGGTCAACTCCTCTTCTATCGCCGTTATTAAGCAAAATATTTAATAATACTAATCGGAATAAATAGCTGATCTATTTTACTGGTTAAAATAACTTACTTTTTTGTTGTAAGTTTCGTAAAGGGAACAACCATTTACGTCAACTTACGCGTCAAATTAAGCCATTTTTCCTGCGCAAAATTTAGATCACATACTTAATCCGATTGGTATAAATAGAGACGGCTTAGAAAAGAGTACGAGTGAAGGTGAGGTTTAGTTCACTACAATAAAAAATAAAGGCAATCGTGTGGATGAATTTAAAAGCAGTTTATACGCAAACTTAGCAGCAATCCCAGCAGGTAAATTAATTAGTTACGGTCAACTCGCGACACTTTGCGGATACCCGAATCATGCTCGCTATGTCGGAAGAGTATTATCCGCGTTACCTAAAGATAGTCAGCTACCTTGGTTTAGAGTGGTCAATAGCCAAGGAAAAATATCCCTTATGGGGGAAGCCTTTATACGACAAAGGGAGCTTCTTGAAAAGGAAGGGGTTATAGTCAGTGACAGCGGGAAAATAAGTCACTTTAAAAAAAGACAATACTAGCAGCCATTACACAAAATATTGATGTACTATTTTGCTAAATATCTTTAAATAAATAGAGGCGTAATACTGAGCGATTGACACCGCACAAACTAGAGCCGAGGGTACCTTGTTTAGCATAATAAAAAGCAGGTTGCGCTAGCTAGCCTTTGCAAATTATCTTTTATTTGGAACAAGTTTCATAAGAATCCTGTGTGCAATAGGTTAACGGAGTATAAATAACTTCCTCGTACTTTTGTTTTTCAATAATTTTAAGAAGTGTAAATATTATCTGCCTGCCCATTTCATAAGGCTTTTGACCAATGTTCACGTGAGCAAGATGGTCTCCTAGCATCTTTAACTGAATTTCAGATGCATCCGAAATAACAAGCACTATCTCTTTGCGCTCAAGTTTATCTTTAAACGGTTCAATCATGGTGCGGTATAGGGGGGCATCATTTTGTACCCAGCCACCAACGGCAATAAATGCATCAACCTTATTAGACGGTACTTTAAGCATTGACTCTAGCTGTTTAACAGAGCGGTTGATATTGTCATAATTTGGGATCGGAAGGCGCACTTCAGTCCATCCTAAATCATTTTTAAGTATTTCACCGGGAGGATTCTGATACTCTTTTCCAGATAGAGCGGAGCGCACCCCCATAATTCTTAGGTTTAAATTGGGCGAATCGGGTCTTCCTGTTTGAATAAGAAGCGTTCCACCAGCGGGGCGTATTTTTTTTAATTGCTCCCCCAAAGCCTTACCTAGTTCAAAATTGTTTGTCCCTATATAAGCCAAACGTAAGTTGTCATATTTTTCTAGGGTAACTGTATCAAAATCAGAATCATAAGTGATAACAGGAATTCCCAATTTTTTAGCTTTTTGCATGCTACTTTTAGCTAAGAAACGAGACTCAGTAACAGCGACGGCAATTCCATCAACACCTTCATTGAGTAACTCTTCTATAATTTTGTCCTGTATTCTGACATCTCCTTGAACAGGCCCACGGTATATACATTCAACCCCTTCGATTTGCGCAGCGGCATCTTGACACCCCTTTCCACTTTCATCAAAAAAAACACTATAATATTTTGGAACAACAGCAAATTTCAGGTTTTTTGCACTTACAGCAAATACGGTAAACATTAAAAAAACGATAGTTAGCCTTAGCATATTTCCCCTCATATCTATATTACCTCAAGCCTTGAACTGTTGTGCTTAGTTTACATGGCACACTTTATACTGCGTTTATTAATATCTTATAAGAGAATTTGTGCTCCACAGGAAGTGGCTGGAATCAGAGCTGATAATCATATTAGTAAGCCCCTACAAGTGAGGCTCAACCTAGAGTGTAGTATACATACAATTAAAACGCGGGCTTAAAAATGAAACTAGTATAGCGGCATCGGCAACCAGTCCTATCAATGTTTATTAGGGATAAACAGCTATAACCTGACATCGGTTTCCTGTCGACTTTGATAATTTATCAAATGATATCTTTAGTTTCCGTAACGAAGGAGTAGTCGCAAGTGATAAGTTGACATTTTCTATAACAAAGCATCCTTTTGATTCACACCTTTTATCAAAGCCAATGTGCTCATCTCCGTGGGCTCCAATGCCATAGCTATCGATAACAATGAAAAGCGGAGGGGTTAAAAGTATGAAGTCAAGAACATCACTATACAGGGTAGTATCCATAGAGCCATATTCAGGGGTTCCATAATTATTATTTTCAACATTCCCAGTAAAAAGAATGAGCGCTTTGCCTGACATATCCAGAGAAACTAAATCATCCACTGAAGGCATCTTTTCTGTACAATTAACCGTTACTACCTCTACCTCATAATCATTTTTTTCTGGTTCGGAGTCATAACAATCAATATGAGTTCCAATATGCCCAAAAGCACTAACCGCATCAGATTGACGTTTTGCCCACTCATAGGCGGCGTGCCCCTTTTCGACAATAAGGGTTAAATTTTCTTCATACATAAACTAAATCTCTTTAATACATATTAAGTAATATTAAACTATATACCCATGTTACCTCAATATGCTTTGTCAGGCGCGAGCTCGGATACCTGAGCAAGACGTAACGAGAGATAATTGTCATTCACTATTTGAGTGTTACAACGCAACACTGGTTTTCGAGCTAGCGCCCCGTAGGACAAGGAAAATAGCACCAATCTGCTTTGTTATAAAATATCTATGTAGAACTACTATACTTTTATTTTATGCCTCGCATCGCGGTACGCTTTTTCTTGCTGACTTTGCATCTTGAAGTATCATGGGTATATAACTAACGAGGTTGTAGAATTTTTCATTCGTAGTGCGATAACCTTCAATCAAAAAATGATTCATAATTTATTGATATTAAATTAAATAGTTTTTTTAAATCAAGGTGAAACGGTCAAAAAACACTATATCCGACCTACCAATAAATGGCGAGTATTTGTATCTAAAGTGATTGATATTTTGCAGGGAAATAACAAATAAAAACATTATTATTTGCTTTGATTTTTTTTATTGAATTTGACTAATATCACGGTACAATCGGCCAACAATTAACGGCACGAAAGAGCATTATATTATTATTTTTTGCAAGCTATATTGTTGATGGAAATGTTAACTCAATGAAGGCTATTGAGCTAATTACACACTTAAGTAACAACAATACTTAAGCTGATTTTAACAGCCACTATGGCTAGACTTTTGGAATATTGACAGTGACAGAGTGCCAACCTCTTTTACAACTATCAGGGGTCAGTAAAACGTTCGCCGATAATACGGTGTTAGACGATTTAGATCTGACTATTTACGATGGTGAATTTCTCACCTTATTAGGCCCATCTGGTTGTGGTAAAACGACCGTTTTACGCATCATTGCTGGCTTTGAGCAAGAAGATCAAGGGCAAATACTGCTCGATGAAAAAGATCTATCTATTCTTAAAGCAGAACATCGCCCAGTCAATACGGTATTTCAAAGCTATGCCTTATTCCCTCATATGAGCGTCTATGAGAACGTGGCATTTGGCTTGATAATGCATAAAGTGCCGAAAGCGGAAATTCAAGAGCGCGTGCTTGAAGCGCTACGTATGGTGCGCTTAGAAAGTTTTGCACAACGTAAACCGCATCAATTATCCGGTGGTCAACAACAGCGTGTTGCTATTGCACGAGCTGTGGTTAATCGCCCACGATTATTATTGCTCGATGAGTCATTAAGTGCGCTCGATTATAAACTACGTCAAGAGATGCAAATTGAGTTAAAACGGTTACAACGCCAACTCAAAATAACCTTCGTGTATGTCACCCATGACCAAGAAGAAGCGCTCTCCATGTCTGATAGGATTGTCGTTTTGAACAAAGGCAAAGTACAGCAGATTGGTACACCTCGTGAAATATACGAAACGCCTGTGAACCTTTTCGTGGCACGTTTTATCGGTGAAATTAATCAGTTTGATGGCCACGTTGTACGTCGAATTGATGAAAAGCATGTGGAAGTGATCGCAGAAGGGGCCGATTGGGTCGTACAAACCGACTACCCTTTTGCAGCCAACGATAAAGTGCATGTATTACTGCGCCCTGAAGATGTACGTCTAACGAAACCTGAATTGGCAAAAGAAACGGTACATATTGATGGCCATATCTACGAATGTAACTATAAAGGTAAAACCTTAGACTCTTATATTCGCTTATCAACGGGCACGACGGTCATCGCAAGTGAGTTTTTTGATGAAGATGATCCCGACTTTGATTATCGTCTAGGGCAAAAAGTCGCGCTGCAATGGATTACTGGTTGGGAAGTGGTGTTGCCTTATGAACAAACAATTTAATCAGTTTCGTTTCTGGGCAATAGGCCTTGCAACAAGCTGGCTAGCGCTGTTCGTTTTAGTGCCTAGTCTAATGGTATTAGTGACCAGTTTTCTAACCCGTGACGCTGATTTTTTAATTAAATATCAGTTTAGTTTAGATGGTTGGAAAGGTGTATTTGACCCAAGCTTTGTTACCTTGTTATGGGATTCGCTTTCCATGTCACTGATCACCTCGGTGATCTGTTTGGTCATCGCCTACCCCTTTGTAATGTGCCTAATGGGATTGCCGCAGCGTTGGCGGGGTATTATTCTATTTTTATTAATCATTCCCTTTTGGACCAATTCTTTGGTGCGCATTTATGCCATTCAATTTTTATTAGGTAAAAAGGGGCTTATTAATGAAGCGCTGCAATTTGTTGGCGTTATTGATAAACCATTAGATATGCTATATAGCCAGTTTGCCGTTATTTTTGGGCTCAGTTATATCCTCCTCCCCTTTATGATTTTACCCATCTATTCATCAATGGAGAAGTTGGATTTTAAATTACTCGATGCCGCCAAAGACTTAGGGGCGACTGCGACGCAACGTTTATTACGCATCACCTTACCATTAACATCACCGGGCATTATCGCGGGTTGTTTAATGGTCATACTCCCAGCGATGGGAATGTTCTTTGTGGCGGATCTATTAGGTGGATCTAAACATTCATTATTAGGTAATGTCATCAAAAATCAGTTTATCCAAACACGTGATTGGCCCTTTGGTGCCGCATTGAGCATGTTAATGATTTTCTTATTATCATTTATGCTCTGGCTTTATTACCGTGCGACGAAGATGTCGAACCGCGAAGGAGGCATCAATGACTCGGATTTTTAAATTAGGTTTCATCGGTTTGGTGCTCTGCTATGTATACACCCCGATTTTAATTTTAATTGTTAACTCCTTTAACATGTCACGTTATGGTAATAAATGGAGTGGTTTTACCTTTAAATGGTACGATAAATTATTCACTAATGACTCGCTAATGGAAGCCGCTTGGCATACCTTGCAAGTCGGTATTACTAGCGCAACGGCGGCAACGGTGATTGGCACCTTGGCGGCGGTTGCACTGCAACGTTACCGTTTTTATGGCAAAGGAGCGGTATCTTCATTGGTGTTTGTGAGTATGTTGACACCTGATATCGTAATGGCTATCGCGCTACTTATTCTATTTGTTAGCTTAGGAATAGAATTAGGCTATATTTCTCTATTAATTGCCCATATTACCTTCTGTTTACCCTTTGTGATTATTAGTGTTTTTTCTCGCTTAAAGGGGATGGATATGGCGGTGACTGAGGCGGCACGAGATTTAGGCGCTAATGAATGGCAAGTATTTAATAAAATTATCCTACCTATGATATTACCAGCGGTAGCATCGGGTTGGTTGTTAAGTTTCACTTTATCGATAGATGATGTGATTGTAAGTTCCTTTGTCACGGGACCAGGCTATGAAATATTACCACTTAAAGTGTATTCCATGGTGCGTGTTGGTGTCTCGCCAGAGGTAAATGCTATCTCTACCCTACTCTTTGTTGGTTCGGTAGTCTTAATTGTAATATCGCAACTATTGCTGCGTAAAAAAGGAAATTAATAATGAAAAAATGGTTAACACTTACAGCGGCAATGCTGATCAGTTTTTCAGCGCTCGCGGAAGAAAAAGTTGTACTGTATAACTGGGCTGATTACATTCCAGATTCAATCCTAAAACAATTTACTAAAGAAACGGGTATTAAAGTTGAAGTTGCTACCTTTGATAGTAATGAAACGATGTTTGCTAAGCTACAGCTAGTTAACGGTAAAGGTTATGACTTAGCGATTCCAACAACCTATTTTATCGAGCGAATGAAGCGTGCTGATCTGATACAACCACTTGATAAATCTAAGTTAAAAAATCTAGCTAACCTAGAGCCAAGCTTATTAAACCAAGCTTATGACCCGGAGAACAAATATAGTATCCCATATCTATGGGGTAGTACGGCGGTTGCGGTCAATAACGAAGAGATAGATCCTAAATCCATTACTTCGTGGAAGGATCTTTGGAAACCAGAGTTTAAAGATCAAATACTATTACTCGATGATGTTCGTGACATTTTCTTAATGGGGTTAAAAGTTAAAGGCTTTGAAAACAACACAAAAAATGAAGATGAAATCCGTCAAGCCTATGAAGCTTTGGTGGAATTATTACCGAATGTTAAGCTGTTTTTATCTGATTCACCAAAAGGCCCTCTGATTCAAGGCAACGTACCGATGGGCGTAATGTGGAATGGTGAAGCCTATATGGCACAAGCTGAATTAGGCACAGTGACATACATTTATCCAAGTGAAGGGGTGACATTTTGGGTAGACAGTTTCGTGATTCCGAAAGGCGCTGAAAACGTTGAAAATGCACATAAATTTATCGACTTTGTACTACGCCCTGAAATTGGTAAAATCATCGTTGAAGAAATCGGTAATTCAACCCCAAATAGAGCGACGATCCCTTTATTAAGTGAAGATATGCGTAACAATCCAATGGTTGTGCCACCTGCGGATGTTATCAAAAAAGGGACTTACCATAGCGATCTCGGTGAAGCTAATGCGATTTATGAAAAGTATTGGCAGATGCTAAAACAAGCAAAACCATAATTTACATTGCTCTTTTTAGTCCAAAAAAAACCGCTCAAGTGAGCGGTTTTTTATTAATTATGACATTCTTTCTCGACTAGCCTCAGCCAATTCAGCAAGCATTGCATCTGTATCATCCCAACTAATACAGGCATCGGTAATACTTTTACCAAAGACGAGCGCGTTGCCATCTTCGACCGACTGATTACCCTCTTCAATAAAGCTTTCAATCATCACGCCAGCAATAAAGGGGCTGCCGGAACGCATCTGTTGCATAATATCATGACCAACCTGCCACTGTTTTTTAAACTGTTTTAGACTATTACCATGACTAAAATCGACAACCAAACGTTTACTTAAACCAACTTTATCTAAAGCGATAGCCGCATCGGAAATATCTTCACTACTATAATTAGGCACCTTTCCACCACGTAAAATAAGATGCCCATAGGGATTACCTGCCGTTTTATAAATAGTCATACGACCAATTTTATCCGGTGAATAAAAAATATGACGCGCCTTCGCTGAGCGTATCGCATCAATGGCAATTTGCAAGTTACCATCGGTACCATTTTTAAAACCAACTGGACAAGAGAGCGCCGATGCCATTTCACGATGAATTTGACTTTCTGTGGTTCGAGCTCCGATAGCTCCCCAAGTCACTAAATCAGCAATATATTGACCTGTTACCATATCTAAAAATTCAGTGGCTGTCGCTAACCCCAATTCGTTTATATCCACTAACAATTTACGAGCCAGCTTAATTCCCTTATTAACATTATTACTACCATCTAAATCAGGATCGTTGATCAAACCTTTCCAGCCAACAATAGTGCGGGGCTTTTCAAAATAGGTACGCATAACTATACAGAGCTGATCGGTGTATTTATCTTTTAATTTTACGAGTCGTTTCGCGTATTCTAGCGCAGCTTCTGGATCGTGAATCGAGCAAGGCCCAACAATCACTAATAAACGAGGGTCTTCTCCCGATAATATCGCCTCCACCTCGCGCCTAGCTCGAGTAACCACGCCAGCCGCGACATCGGATATTGGTGAAACTTCAGCGAGTTCAGCTGGGGTAATCAAGTAATCTAGTTTTTCACTACGTAATTCATCTGTTTTTAATGGCATATCCATACTCTATTATCTGTTTATATTATTTCATACAATATAAAAATTATGCTTCGGTTAAAAGTAAAATCCCCCCTAAATTAATATTGTAGCCACATCATGGCTGCCTCATAATCATCGAAGGCTTTAATCTCTCCGGAGACAAACCATTCACTCACTTTAATACCTAACGCTCGCCACTCATTATTACCGTAAACAGCAATCTTAGAAAAACTCTCGCCATGCTTTAATCCTAACTTAAAATCATCCCAAGCAGCACGCAGCTCCCACCCTTCAAATTCACTAATATCAACCAAAACCTTGGCGCTCGATGACATCACTTTTTGCAATGCCGAATCGATCATCGGTGACAACACTTGGTAATCCGCGTGGTTCAGCTTTCCTATTGCTTTAACAACAATAATAAACTCTTCATCCACCCTTACCATACCCAGTGATAAACCATGATGTTGACGACTCATAATATCTCCTTAGTGTCTCTAAATAGTGGCAAATATAGAATGATACCAATCGGATTAAGTATGTGATCTAAATTTTGCACAGGAAAAATGACTTAATTTGTGGCGTAAGTTGACGCAACTGGTTGTTCCCTTTGCGAAACTTACAACAAAAAAGTAAGTTATTTTAACCAGTAGAATAGATCAGCGATTTATTCCGATTGGTATGAGTATAGATCGATAAATCAATAGTGGAGGCGCAGAATAAATCAGAGCAAAAAGATAATAACAGACTGAGGCGTCAGTCTGTTATTGATAAAAAGCGATAAAATTAATCGGCAAAAGAGATGCCTGTTTGACGAGCAGATTGCACAGATAAATGGTCTAGCGGTACCCGTTTCGTTTTCCCAGCGACCTTTTCAAGGGGCACTGTGACAACTTCAAGGCCATCGGTAGCAACAAGCACATTATACTCTCCTTTAAAAAGAAGCTCGGCGGCCTTAGTGCCGAATTGCGTTGCCAGCACCCTATCATAACCAGAAGGAGCCCCCCCTCTTTGCAGGTATCCAAGTACCGACACTCGCGATTCATAATTAGAAATGGCATTTAGTTCATTGGAAACTTTATAGGCAGCACTACTGATATTTTCAGCGGCTCTTTTCTTACGCAACTGTTTTTTCGTTAACTCCGCTTCATCAAGGGATTTTGCTCCCTCTGCCACGACAATTACAGAAAAGGGTGAATTGGCATTGACGATGCGTTTATCAATATGCTCTTTTAGTTTCTCAATATCATAGGGAATTTCAGGAATAAGTATGGCATCCGCACCACCTGCAATGCCGGCATAGAGGGCCAACCAACCAGCCGTGTTGCCCATAATTTCAGCAATCAATACGCGCTTGTGAGAATGTGCCGTAGTGTGTAACCGATCCACCGCGTCGGTACAAAATTCAAGGGCGGTATGAAAACCAAAGGTAATATCGGTGCCATAAAGGTCGTTATCAATGGTTTTGGGTAAGGCAATGACATTTAAGCCCCTTTGAGTTAGCCAATACCCTCGCTTAGCCGTTCCACCGCCACCGAGTACAACCAGGCAATCAAGCTCCCAGTCATTATAATGCTTAATCATCTTTTCGACTTTTTCTTCATCTTTAAAGGGGCGTTCACGTGAATTACCTAGTATAGACCCCCCCGTATGTAGAATGCCTGAAAAATCAGCTTGTTCCATTAACTTGGCATTATTTTCAACTAATCCTTTATAACCATCAAAAAAAGCAACGATTTCAATACCGTAGTTATTTTGTGCACTTTTTGCCAAACCTCTTAACGCGGCATTCAACCCCGGCGCATCGCCGCCCGCGGTTAATACACCAATTCTTTTAGTAACTGACTGCATACAAATAACCCCTTTCATTGTAAATAGTTATTATAGATCACCTTGCGATAGCGCTCTTTATTGCTGCTATATTCTCGGCTTTAGTGACACTAATCGTTTGAAATTCAGGTAAAGTCGCACAGGCGACTATCGTTTCCATGTCGCTTTGACGTGGCGTTTTACCTGATAAGTGCACCTCGTTAACGCCTGTTTTATTAATTATTGTTGCGACATTATCACCATTAACCCCCGCCCCGGCCATCACAGATAATCGACCTTTACATTGTAGAACCATTTTACGAATAGTCTCTGCACCGTTCACAGCATTATTTGCAAGACCAGAGGTTAATACGCGTTCACAACCTGCACCAAGAATAATTTCCAATGCTTCATGTACATCAGCGCAGCAATCAATGCCGCGATGAAAGGTTACACCAACCCCCTTCGCCTCTTTCATTAAACTACGTAAAATATCTCTATCAACTTGCGCATTTTTATTTAAACACCCCAGAACAACACCTTGAACTCCCTGAGTTTTGGCATGATGAATATCATGCAACATCATCTCGACTTCAAGGCTGGAATAGAGGAAATCACCATCGCGCGGACGGATCATGGTGTAAATTGGGATATGGGCATGTTTCAGTGCTAAGGCGATCAAACCATGATTTGGCGTCAATCCCCCCACCGCAAGAGAGCTGCATAGTTCGATGCGATCCGCTCCCCCCTTTTGTGCTGAAAATAAAGATTCGATATTATCAATGCATACTTCAATATTAACCATTTTTCACCCATAAAATAAAAAGCGTAACAGTGAATATACCATTGCGCATAAGTATCTGATCTATCTTGTTGGTTAAAATAATAGATAGCTACGTTGCATTCAATCGCAATAGCCAGTAATTACTCAATCATGCGCCTTGCTCTCCATTATTTTTCCTCAACAAGCCCTGATCACAATATTATGCGCAATGGTATTAGACCAATCCTAAGGTAGCTAATGTTTTTGCTTTAACTTTATTCAATAATTTTTCATTTTCGATAAGTGACTGACCGTATGAAGGGATCATCTCCACCATCGTCTTATTCCAGTCAGCTTCTTCAAATCTATCTGTAAAACATTTTTCAACCACATTGACCATCGCCTGGACAGCTGTTGAAGCTCCCGGTGAAGCGCCCAACAATACCGCTAACGTACCATCTTGAGAGGTCACCAATTCGGTGCCAAATTCAAGTTTGCCTATGCCATTCTTATCTTTTTTAATAACCATTACACGCTGGCCAGCTTGCGCTAATGTCCAATCGTCTTTATTAACTTCCGGGTAAAAATGACGTAACGCTTTTACTCTATCTTTATGAGATTGTAAGGACTCTTTTATTAAGTAATGGCTTAAATCTATATTCTTTGAACCAACTGATAGCATAGGCTTTAAATTAGTACCTGTAATGGATCCAAACAGATCCATTTTCGATCCTTTTTTCAAAAACTTCGTGGTAAAGCCAGCAAAAGGGCCAAATAATAGTGCAGGATTGCCATCAATAATACGCGTATCAAGATGAGGCACAGACATGGGAGGTGCGCCAATCGGCGCTTTTCCATACACTTTTGAGCGATGTTGTTCAACAATCTCAGGTTTGCGACAAACCAACCACTGTCCACTCACGGGAAAACCTCCGTACCCCTTACGCTCAGGAATACCCGATTTTTGTAACAGGGGTAATGCCCCGCCACCGGCACCAAGAAAAACAAACTTGGTATCGATCAATGCAGAATGCTTGCCTGTCCGTTCTTTAACACGTACCGCCCAATGACCATTATCATGCTGTTTGATGCGCGTTACATTGAAATTCAATAGTAATTCAAAGTTCGGGGCTTGTTGCAGATTTTTAACCATATTGCGGGTCAATGCACCAAAGTCGACATCGGAGCCATAATTAACACGCGTGGCAGCGACAGGTTGGTTAGTGTCGCGTTTACTCATTGCCAATGGCATCCACCCACGGATCACCTCAGGATCTTCACTATACTGCATATCTTTAAATAGATGATGAGCACTGAGGCGTTCATAGCGTTGGCGAAGAAATGCCACATCTTTTCCCCCCAAACTAAACTTTGGTGTGGAATAGAGTTAATAAATTCACTCGGGTTTGGTAAAATATTTTTTTCTACCAAATAACTCCAAAGCTGCAAAGTCACTTCAAAGGAAGCGTTAATAGCTAGCGCGCGATCAATATCTACACGTCCATCATCACCTTGAGGGGTATAGTTCAATTCACAATATCCCGCATGACCAGTACCGGCATTATTCCATCCATGTGTACTTTCATGGGCGACATGATCCAATCGCTCAACCATTAAAATTTTTAATGATGGATCAAGTTGTGTCAATATCATACCTAGCGTTGTGCTCATGACTCCACCACCAACAAGCAGGACATCTACCGTTTTTATATCCATTAAAACCTAGCCTTTACAAATTAATCTGAAATCTACTATTTGAACCTAACAAGTAAAAGCCCTTTACAGTTAATTAAATAGTGATAGGTTAAAATCCATTTGATTTTTGAGAGGAATCGATTCTAACCAAAATTTAGACTGGAAACTAGGGAATAATGTTGCCTAAGTTTGAAATATGTTAACGTTTTGTAAACACCCATCTACAACTAGCCATGCTATAGCCATGATACTTAAAGATGCGAAACGGATAATCATTTACTTCCTGCATTGTTGCAATACCTTATATGGCCCCTCTCCGGTTGCAAGACAATGTAGATAGTTGAAAAGAAAAATATAGAGCAAAAATAAATCAAAATAATTTTTAAAAATGAACTTACATTTCAAATATTTATGCAATTCAACGAAAACAAAAATGCCCATTACAACTGAAATTTATCCTATTAATTAGATAGATGCCAATAATTTTAATTATTACTACCTGAATAAATACCCGCTTAAAACGCGCAGTTAACCACTTCACTTTCATGGTTAATTGGTCATTTAAATTTCATTATCTCTTTTGCTCTTTTGTCCCCCTAGTAAATAATTACAATTATGGTAAAAATGTCCTCTTTCGCTCTACTAATAATTGACGAGCTACACAACGAGTAGGTTGATTCGCACATAATTTCTTACCTCATGGATGACGCATAAAATATTTCAGTGCATTGATGGTTTACCTCTTTTTTAATAAACAGTATCAACTCCCGTAATTAGATAATTATAGGATTTGCTATGAATGCAACAGGAATATTGAATGAAAAATCGTTTATCGGGTTTTGATATACTCGCTTTAGGCTTCATGAATTTTGCCTTTTTTTTAGGGGCAGGTAACATCATTTTCCCTCCACTGGCAGGCGCAATGGCTGGAGAAAACTTAACGCCAGCAACACTTGGTTTTTTAGTCACTGCCGTAGGCCTTCCGCTGATCTCCTTAATTGCAGTCGCAAAAGCAGGAGGCGGTATTATTGAGATGGCAAAATATCTGCCGAGTAAAGCGGCAACACTATTAGCGCTTGCTGTATTTATTGTTATTGGCCCAAGTTTCGCAACGCCAAGAGCGGCATTAGTCGCCTATGAAATAGGCATCTCTCCTTTTTTAGCAACCCCGGATGCAACGAGTTTAGCGATCTTCTCCATTGTGTTCTTTTTAATCACAGGTTACCTATCACTATCAACGGGTAAATTATTAGATATGATTGGTAAAGTGATCACGCCGTTACTAATTATCTTATTGATTATCCTATCCGTCGCCGTTTTTACTACC
The DNA here is from genome assembly GCF_041080865.1 of Psychromonas sp. MME1. Lineage (NCBI taxonomy): Bacteria > Pseudomonadati > Pseudomonadota > Gammaproteobacteria > Alteromonadales > Psychromonadaceae > Psychromonas > Psychromonas sp. MME1. The sequence continues at coordinate 2,524,530 of NZ_CP160906.1, forward strand.
CCACTTGCAGAGTTAGGCAGTGCCACCCAAGAATATATTCATAATCCATTTATGAAAGGCTTTTTAGAAGGCTATAACACAATGGATACGCTAGGCGCTTTGGTTTTTGGCATATTAATTATTAACGTTATCAAATCAAAGGGCGTTGATGATAAGAAAGCACAATATAAATATCTCATTATGGCAGGCAGTATTGCAGCTTTTGGGTTAGCTTTTGTTTATTTATCACTCTTCTATTTAGGTGGAACAAGCCAAGGAATTGCCGGTAATGTCAGCAATGGCGGCGAAATAATCGCTCTTTATGTACAAGCACTATTTAATACCAAAGGGCTAATTTTACTCGCCTTAGTCGTTGGATTAGCCTGCTTAACGACCGCAGTTGGCTTAATCAGCGCGATGGCTGAGTTTTTAGTGACCCTAAAACCCAATTGGAATAGAAGCCGCTTAGTCATCATCAACTGTGCATTATGTGCGTTGGTAACCAATGTCGGTTTAAGTCAACTTATCAGTTTATCTGTACCTGTTTTATTTATTATCTATCCCGTGGCGATTGCACTGGTTGCCTTAACCTTATTAAGTGGCTTTATTAGCAAGAAGCAACTGAGCTATCGTTTTGTAATATCGATCGCCCTCTTCTTTGGGCTATTGGATGGTTTAAAAGTTGCGGGTGTGAATATGCATAACTTTGATTTTTTACCCTTGTTTGAGAAGGGAATGGCATGGTTTCTACCAACTTTTGCTGCATTAATTATCGCTGTTTTTGTCTTTAAAGAATCAACTGAAAAAGTAAGCCAACCCGTTGAGTCTTAATACTAAGTAATTTAAAACTAACTGTTAATTTAATAGTCCATTTTTATTTTACCTGCTTAGCAATTTTTATGGAGATAGTATGAATTTAAAACTTTTAGGCGGCATGTTACTCATTGCTGGTACAGCCCTTGGTGCAGGTATGCTCGCCATTCCAATGGTGCTAGCGCAATTTGGTATGCTTTGGGGATCACTATTAATGCTAGGCATCTGGATTGGTACAACCTATGCCGCATTGTTATTATTGGAAGCAACGCTCCACAGTGGTGGCGGCATCGGCATGAACAGTATTGCACAAAAAACACTTGGCAAGCCGGGGCAACTTATCACTAACGGTTTACTATATTGTTTAGTCATCTGTTTGATGATCGCCTACATTGTTAGCGCAGGTGATTTAATAAGAGAATTGTTAAATCACCTCGGTTGGCAACTTAACCTATGGCAAAGCCAGCTGCTCTTTACACTGGTCACTGCTGCTTTTATTAGCAAAGGTACCGCGAGTGTTGATAAGCTTAATCGCGTACTCTTTTTAGCGATGATCATCACTCTAGTGATAACACTGCTTTACCTGTTGCCAAATATTGAAATCGGTCATTTTGTTCAGCAAAATAATAGCAATAAAGTTGAGCTCATCAAAAATAGTGCAGTGCTATTTACCAGCTTCGGTTTTATGGTGGTGGTGCCGTCAGTCGTAAAATACAATAGTGAAGCAACTCATCAACAATTACGCAATATGGTCGTTATCGGTTCCATGCTGCCGTTTATCTGTTATTTGTTATGGTTAGTTGCCGTTATTGGCAATTTACCCACAGAACAACTCGTCAGCTTTGCAAACGTCTCTCAATTAATCACCATATTAAGCGCCCAATATAATAGCTTAGGCATTGTTTTGACGCTATTTACGGCACTTGCGATAGTCACTTCATTTATGGGCGTTGCGATGTCGCTATTTGATCAAAATCGTGATTTATTTAAGGGTAATAAAAGCGCTACGTTTTTAGTTACTTTTATATTGCCACTGCTCGGTGCCATTTGGGCAAAAGAGCAGTTTATCGGTGTCTTAGCATACGCGGGCATTATTCTGGTATTCTTAGCGGTTTTTGTGCCAATGGCAATGGTAGTTAAAGTTCGCTCTGCTAAATTCAAAAAAACCGACGCGGCGCCTTATCAAGTAGCAGGCGGTAAATCGGCATTAGTAGCATGTTTCTCTTTTGGTGGTTTCTTACTGTTTTCACAACTTATTTAATCATCATTCTCGTTGATGGTCAGTACTTACGCAATGACCATCAACTCACTATTTAAGCTTTAATAAGCTGCTGCACTTTCCCACAAATAGCCTCCGCTAATTGATGACTACTTAGATTACGATGATCACTGACTGTTTTAATTTTCCTGATTGCACCACACTTAACCAATCATCAATCATATCCGCGAAGCCCTTTGCGGTTAACATCGGCGTCCAATCTTCAAGCTGAATGAGCGAGGTTTGCTTATCTTGCAAACACTTTCCACTAATAAAGGAATCAAACTGATAAGCGCGATTTTCAAAACTGGCTGATACATGCTCACAGGTGATACCGTATAGACGATTCATGGAGGCATGTAACAGTGTATTGTTCGATTGCCACTGCACATCTAACCGAGCTAACTGAGCTAACTGAGTTCCCTTAAATTGACTCGTCAGGTGAACACCTTGCAAGTCGCTTTTAGCATCGAGATTAACACTATCTAAGGGATGAATAAAATCATCAAAAATAAAATCACGAATATTTCCCGGTAGATTATGGCGATTTTTTTGCCAGTGTAATGATAATAAAGGCGATGCCAAATTAACGCTTTGCAGATCCCCCAAATGACGGTTATAAAGCGGAATAAAACGGCGATTAAACCCCATATACAGCGGCACTTGTTTCGCTTGTGCTAACTCATAGAGTTTTTCACAGTCAAAGGCGTTATCTGCAAGCGGTTTATCAACAAAGGTTGGTATACCCTGCTGTAAAAAATAGGCCGCTATTTCAGGGTGAGAAACGGTACTGCTGTGGATCATCACTGCATCAATATTGGCCTTACTCAGTTGGCGATAATCTTGATAAAGGGTTGTAACTCGGTATTGCAAAGCGAGCTTTTGCAAGGTCGCATTATTACGCGTGCAAAAAATCAACTCCACATCATTTAACTGAGTTAAGATAGGCAAATAAGCCTTCTGTGCAATATCACCAATCCCCACAATCGCAATTCTCATATCCCTCACCCTCTCAACGTTTAAAATATTTTTAAGAATCTACCCTCAGCTTTAACTGTCGATAATTAACACTATTTTTATCTTCTTCCGCGCAAACACTAAGCAGATCATCAATAAAATAGCAGTAGGCTCGATACTCAATCTGCTTTATTTTCTGTTGCTCTGTAGAGCTTAACATGTGGTACATCGTCGCCGCGCCAAAATCACCAAAAATGATATTAGCTTGCTCATCAAAAAGCGTGTTGTGCGCATACAAATCCCCATGACAAACTTGATTGGCATGTAAATGATTAAAGACCTCTTCCATTTGTGCCACTATTTTTTCAATTTGCCCAATGGACAAAGTAAAATCAGGGGCAAAGGTATCACGTGTACAGGTTTTAAAGCAGGGTGGTAACCCAAGGTTACGATAATGGTCAGGTATTAAGTTCATAATTAATGCTAAATACCCTTTTTCATCGACCTGCGCTAATGACCGCACAAGATTCACGTGATTTCCCAGCTTTAAACACGCTTGCAATTCATCCTGCGGATAACCATCACTGGTGACCTCACCTTTAAACACTTTAACGGCAATAGCATCAGGTAAGTCTGGTTGCGGCTGATTCCAAAGCGCCTTTGATATAACACCAGAAGCCCCCTGCCCTAATACCTCGCATAGTGTAAAGCTTGTTGATGGCACAACAGGTACAGAGTCAATACGGAGATCAGATTGGCTAAAGGGATTACCTGAAAAGGCAAACCATGCCAATTTTGGTAAATCGAGCAACTGCTGCGGACATTCCGTTAATCGATTCGCTGAAATTCGCACTAACTCTAGGTTGTGAGAGTGAGCCAAAGTGTGCGGTAAATGAGTTAATAAATTACCCGCCAATGCCAATTTTTGCAGTCTAGGTCGCTCGCCTAAAGAGTTTGGCAAGATTTCAATACGGTTGTCCGTTAAAATAAGCCAACGCAGTTTAGGTGGGAGAGCATTTTCTGGTACATCGCTGATTTTATTAGATTTGAAACCGACCATCTCTAAATTTTCGCATTGCCCAAGCACCTCAGGGAGGGTTTCAAAGTGATTATGAGAGGCAAAAATAATTTTCAGCTTAGTTAACTGCTTTAACTCATCGGGCAATGAACTTAATTGATTGTTCGATAAATCAAGGATCTCTAAGCTATCCGCCAAGGATAAAATCTCTAATGGGAAGGAAGTTAATTGTTCTGATAATGTTAAACGCTGAATACCAGTGAGTTTGCCTGATCGTAACTGAGCGAGAGTATGCAAAATAAGTAATCCATAATAGGTGATATTTAAAACGCCCAGTAGTTTACTAGAAAAGAGCAAGCACTGTCGGCTTAGCTTGAAAAATTTATTGTTTAAGGCATCTATATTTAAAGAATGATGACAAACTGCAGACGAAAAAACCGCAACAAGTGCGGTCTTTCTGAAAGTGGTCGGTGATAGATGGAGCGAACAAGCGACAGCTTGATGTCTGAGCAATCTTCTATGTGATACTAACACTACTATCTAGCTAAACTTTTATACTTCCAAAGCGACTTTAAGTATTGTGACTATTACGAAATTCAGGCGAAAAAAAACCGCAACAAGTGCGGTCTTTCTGAAAGTGGTCGGTGATAGATGGAGCGAACAAGCGACAGCTTGATGTCTGAGCAATCTTTTATGTGATACTAACACTACTATCTAGCTAAACTTTTATACTTCCAAAGCGACTTTAAGTATTGTGACTATTACGAAATTCAGGCGAAAAAAAAACCGCAGCAAGTGCGGTCTTTCTGAAAGTGGTCGGTGATAGAGGATTCGAACCTCTGACCCTCTGGTCCCAAACCAGATGCGCTACCAAGCTGCGCTAATCACCGAAAATCTATATTTAAGACTTTACATATTACGGGTCAGACCCTCTGGTCCAACTCTTTGTAAACCCAAGGAGATGCGCTACCAAGCTGCGCTAATCACCGAGAATCTTGTTTTACATCGAGAAAAGATGGGGCGAATGACGGGGATTGAACCCGCGACAACCGGAATCACAATCCGGGGCTCTACCAACTGAGCTACATCCGCCACTAAAACTTATTTACGCTACCAAGCTGCCTACCGAAATATGGTGCACCCGACAGGAGTCGAACCTGTGGCCTTTGCCTCCGGAGGGCAACGCTCTATCCAACTGAGCTACGGGTGCTCACATCTTTAGCGTGGCGCGGATAATACTGGGAGTTATCTTTTCTGTCTACTACTTTTTACTACTTTTTTTAATTTTATTTAACTTAAGTTGCTGATTGAGCCATATTAATAAGATGCAATCGCTATTTTCGGATATACTTTCAGTAATATATTATAAGAGAGCAACAATATGACCATAGATCCCCATTTAGAGCGCGAATCAGAAAGTTACGAGCATCCCGTTCCAAGCCGTGAATTCATTTTAGAATACATGGAAAAGCAAGCGAAGCCGATAACTCGTGACGCCCTCTTTAAGGCTTTTTCATTAAGCAGTGAGGAAGAAGCTGAAGGGTTACGCCGTCGTTTAAAAGCGATGGAGCGAGATGGTCAATTAGTTTGGTGCCGTAATGCCACCTATGCGTTACCTGAAAAACTTGATTTAGTGAAAGGCAAAGTGATTGGCCATAAGGATGGCTTTGGTTTTCTAAAAAGCGAAGCGGGTGGCGATGACCTTTTCTTACCTAATCACCAAATGCGCTTTCTATTTCATGGTGATACCATTTTAGCACAACCTGTCAAAGTCGATGCCAAAGGGCGTACCGAAGCACGCTTTGTACGCTTACTCGATGCCCGCAAAGAACCCATTGTTGGGCGCTATTTTGTCGAAGAGGGTATTGCCGTTGTGGTGCCGGATGATTCGCGTATTAATCAAGAAATTTTAATCAGCAAAGAAAATAATGGTGGCGCACGTCATGGGCAAATTGTTGTTGTAGAAATAACTCAACGTCCAAAGGCGCGTTTCACGGCTCAGGGAAAAATATCCGAAGTACTCGGACAAGCGATGGAACCGGGGATGGAAGTGGAAATCGCAATACGTACCCACGATATTCCCCATGAATGGCCTAAGGGGTTAGATAAAGAACTCAAACAGTTTGCTGAATTTGTCCCTGAGCATGCCATTGTTGGTCGTGTTGATTTACGTGAACTACCTTTGGTTACCATCGATGGTGAAGATGCGCGTGACTTTGATGACGCTGTCTACTGTCAACGTGAAACCGATGGCGGTTGGCGCTTATGGGTGGCGATTGCCGATGTCAGCTATTACGTGCGTCACGGAACCCTATTAGATAAAGAAGCGATTAATCGTGGTAACTCGGTCTATTTTCCTGACCAAGTTATCCCAATGCTGCCAGAAGTCTTATCCAATGGTTTATGTTCATTAAATCCCCAAGTTGACCGCTTATGTATGGTCAGTGAGATGGTGATCTCGAAGGATGGCACGCTAAAAGATTATAAATTTTATGAAGCAGTGATGAACTCGCATGCGCGCTTTACTTATACCAAAGTTGCTAAAATTTTAGCAGGTGATGAAGCGTTAAGAGACCACTACAAACCTTTAGTCCCCCATCTCGAAGAGTTAGAAAATCTCTACAAAGCCTTTAAAAAGGCGCGTCATATTCGTGGCGGCATGGAGTTTGAAACGCTAGAAGTGCGCTTTATATTCAATGAAGCACGTAAAATCGAATCGATAGAGCCTTTAATTCGCAATGATGCGCATAAGATCATCGAAGAGTGCATGATCCAAGCAAATGTTGCCTCTGCTCTATTAATTGAAAAGGCAGAAGCCGCAGCACTATATCGCGTCCATGAAACGCCAAGTGAAGAGAAACTAGCAAACTTTCGCTCTTTCCTTGCGGAATTAGGGTTAAGTTTAGAAGGTGGCGATAGCCCTGCTCCTCGCGACTACGCTAATCTAGCCGAACAATTTGCGGATCGAGAAGATAGTGAGCTTTTACAAACCATGTTATTACGGTCGATGAAACAGGCTGTTTATCAAGATGAAAATCTCGGTCATTTTGGTCTGGCATTAGCTGAATATTCTCACTTTACTTCGCCAATTCGTCGTTACCCAGATCTTATTTTACATCGCGCCATTAAATACTTAATTGCACAGCAAGAGAATGGGCAACAAAAATCGAAATGGACAAATACCGGTGGTTACCATTATCAACATGATGAGATGGGAGTACTCGGTGAGCATTGCTCAATGACCGAACGCCGTGCTGATGATGCAACGCGTGACGTTGCTGATGCCTTAAAATGTGAATATATGCAAGATCACGTTGGTGATACCATGACGGGCACCATCGCTGCGGTGACCAATTTTGGCTTCTTTGTCCGTTTGAACGATATTCATATCGATGGATTAGTGCATGTAACCAGCCTACTGTCCGATTACTACATCTTTGATGCGGGCAAACAAACCTTGAAAGGTGAGCGTACAGGTCGCACTTACCGTATTGGCGATGTGTTAGATGTGAAAGTATTATCGGTTAACTTAGATGATAAGAAAATCGATTTTGAACTGGCCGACCAAGAAGCGGCAGGACAACGAAAACGAGCTCGGACAACGGCAGCAAGAGAGAATGAGCGCCCAATCGATCGCCGTGCCAAAAACAGCCGAAATCGTAAAGAAAAAAATAAAATGAGCGATCAACCCGTGATCCGTGAAATCGATCAAAACAGCGCGGAGCAACAGAAAAAAGCAAAGGCAAAAAAGAAGAAAAAAATAAAACAGGGTGAAAAAAACACCCCTACATCGAGAAAGAAAAAAACAACAGCGAAGAAAAAACGCCCCGGCCGTGCCGAGCGAAATAAAGCCAAAGCAAAAGGCGAATAGCTGATAATCCATTTAAATATTAGAGAAAACGATGAGTAAAAGTGAATTAATTTATGGCATGCATGCCGTTGATGCGTTACTAGAAAGACAACCAGAGCGCGTAATCGAAATATACGCACTCAAAGGGCGTGATGACGAACGCCTTAACGCAATTCTAAATAAAGCGCGTGAATGGGGAGTATCAATACAGGAGATGCAACGCAAGGCATTGGATGATAAATCCGATGGCGAGCAGCATCAAGGTATCATGGCGCGCGTTAAAGCAGCTAAAATACTCACGGATAATGATTTAGAACCCATTTTAAACGAGTTAGATGTACCTCCCTTTCTACTAATTTTAGATGGGGTAACCGATCCTCATAATCTTGGTGCATGTTTACGTAGTGCTGAAGCGGCAGGCGTTCACGCGGTCATTATTCCAAAAGATAATTCAGCGAGCCTAACGCCCGTTGTGCGCAAAGTTGCCTGTGGGGCTGCCGAATCAATCCCGCTTATCCATGTTACTAACCTCGCGCGTATGATGCGCAGTTTACAAGAGAAAGGAATTTGGATTTACGGGACTGCTGGAGAAGCTGAACAAAGCATCTACGATTGTAAACTTTCTGGTGGTATTGCATTGGCGATGGGTGCTGAAGGCAAAGGTTTACGCCGTTTAACACGCGAACATTGTGATGAACTGATAAAATTACCGATGGCGGGCGCGGTTTCTAGTTTGAATGTATCAGTGGCAACGGGCATCTGTCTATTTGAAGTAGTTCGTCAGCGCCGTTAAGATCCTTTTGAACGCGTGCAATGAAAATGTTGCATGCGTTCTAAAATGCATAAAGGAGCTTTAATCCACTCGTCACTTCACGATTTTTGGTATCTTCAGGCACTGTCGTTGTGTAGGTATAATCCAAGTCAAAAACCAAATACAGCTCTTGATAAATTCTATTCTGCGCTTTTACTACTGAATTATAGGTTGAACTTTTTCGCCCCGTTTGCACCGCCCCTTCTGCAGAAAATTGCAATGCATCTGAGAAAACAAAACTATAGAAATAGTAGGCACGAATAATCGCTTCGTTAATCGTGATCTCATCTTCCCCCTCATTAGGTTGTGCTATTTTATAACCAGGCCCAAACTCGGCATTAAGCGTATGTTTATCGCTATGCAATATTTTTCGACCATACCCCACTGCATATACATCTTCACGTTTATAACTAGAAAAACGCCCGTGTTGCATATCACTTCGAGAATAGATGAAGTCTTCCGGAGCTAAATGATAATCACCCTGCAATTGCCAACGTTGTTTAGATGTTTTGGTTTTGCCATCTTCATCTTCAAATTCAAAATAAAGGTCATTATGAATTTTATACTTGTCCCGTATTTCATAATCGACAATAAGACGCCCATCAAGGGAACGATTGACATTATTGTCCTGCTCATAGCTATAACCAAACTGAACCGAACCAGATAATGGGTTATAGGTCTCTTTTTTTTGCTGAATTTTATCAGGGCTACTATCTTCGTTATGTTTAGGGCGCTTAATAATATCCGGCTGACTATCAATTTTAAATTTCATCTCTTTATTTTGTGCCATCAATAGATCTTCATCTTTTTGCATTTTTTGAGCTTCGGAGAGCTCCACTTGCAATGCTTGATATTGCTGACGAGTAGCCTCTAGATGAGCATTCTGCTCTTGTATCATTTGTTCACGTTTACGTAACTGCTCCTGTAGGGCGTTATTTTCTGCGATAAATTGTTTTAACTGCTCAGCTTGATTTTGAGATTTTTTTAATAAACGCTGATGCAACGCTTTTTGCTGTTTTAGTTCAGCATTATTATAAGCGATGTGACTTTCCATCGACCAAAATGAAGGAGGCGTAGAGCTTTCCTGTAGTTGATACTGCGAAAGTTGATGCTGCGAAAGTTGTTCAGCATGGGGCTGCCTAGCTTGCTCAAGTCGCACATTCTCTTGTGCCGGCAAATAGCTAAAGGTAAGCTTACTATCTTCATTATCCAATGAGATGATAACGACAGAAAGTAACGCAAGAGAAATTGTAAAAACCAATAAAAATCGAGAATTAAACAAGGTGAACTCAATAAAACAGTTAAAAAACCAAAAAGAGATATACTTATATTAGAGATTAATCAATTAGATGCAATACGTTAAGATAATATCAATAATTAGCATAATCAAAGCTTGCACCAGATTACGCTAAGCTGTACACTTTGTCGCCTTAAATCAACCACCCTTTTTGTTCCTTGCTTCTATTGGTACGGTTGAGCCAAATTAAGAAGCTACTAACCCGTAAGGAGCGATTTTTATATGCGTCATTATGAAATCGTATTTATGGTTCACCCTGATCAGAGTGAACAAGTTAATGGTATGATCGAGCGTTACACTGCATCTATTACAGAAGCAGGTGGTACTGTTCATCGCCTAGAAGATTGGGGCCGTCGTCAACTGGCTTACCCAATCAACAAGCTACACAAAGCACACTATGTTCTTATGAATATTGAAGCTGAGCAAAGCGTAATCGATGATTTGGAAACTGCTTTCCGTTTCAACGACGCAGTGATCCGCAACATGATCATGCGTACTAAAGCACCTATTACTGAAGCATCTGTAGTGGCAAAAGCAAAAGAAGAGCGTTCTGAACGTGCTCCTCGTGCTCCACGCCCTGAGTTCGATACGGACACAGCAGACACTGAAGAAGCAGACGCTTAAGCATAAGTAACTTAGTGACTGATAACTTTTTGCGACTTTCAGGTGTAGTAACAGAAAAACCTACATTCAAAAAAAGTCCGGCAGGTATTGAACACTGCAATTTTGTGATTGAACATAATTCAATGCAAGAAGAAGCAGAGTTACCACGCAACGTTTTTTGCTATATGCCCGTTGCAGCAAGTGGAACACTCGCTAATCAGTTGAAACATAAATTATCGAAAGGGATGCAAATTAGAGTAAGTGGCTTTATCACTTATCACCAAAGCGCCAATAAGCTTGGTAAACTCGTATTGCATGCTAAGTACATAGAACAAATTTGAGGAAATACCATGGCTCGTTACTTCCGCCGTCGTAAGTTCTGTCGTTTCACCGCTGAAGGTGTTAGCGAAATTGATTACAAAGACGTAGTTACGTTAAAAAATTACATCACAGAAAGTGGTAAAATCGTACCAAGCCGTATTACTGGCACAAGTGCAAAATACCAACGCCAATTAGCGCGCGCTATTAAACGTGCTCGTTACTTGTCACTTTTACCTTACACAGATTTACACAAGTAAATAGGAGCTATATATTATGGAAATTATCCTACAAGATACAGTTGCTAACCTTGGTAAACTAGGCGATAAAGTTAACGTTAAAGCAGGTTACGCACGTAACTTCCTTTTCCCGCAACAAAAAGCTGTACCAGCAAACAAAGCAAACTTAGAAGCTTTTGAAGCACGTCGTGCTGAATTAGAAGCTAAGCAAGCTGCAAACCTTGCTGCTGCGCAACAACGTGGTGCAGCACTAGAAGCACTAGAAGTTGTTACTATCGCATCTAAAGCTGGTGATGAAGGTAAATTATTCGGTTCAATCGGTACGCGTGATATTGCTGATGCAATCACAGCGGCTGGTGTAGCTGTTGTTAAAAGTGAAGTACGTCTTCCTGAAGGCGCTTTACGCCACACTGGTACATACGAAATTGCTGTTTCAGTACACTCTGACGTATCAACAATTGTTAATCTTGAAGTGGTAGCAGCAGAGTAATCTCTCCTAACACGTTCAAGCATAAAAATACCTGCCCTGTGCAGGTATTTTTTTATCCAATTATTTTTTAATAGCGTGCCACTCATCACATCCGCATAGCATAATAGCTACATGACAAGATCCCAATCACATTCATCGCTATTAGCAATAAGATAAAATAAACACATTATCTCTGTAGCAAGGAAGTGCGCCATGTCCAAATTAACATTACTTAATAAATTACTCATACTTACCCTTTTACCGCTTATTATTATTCTAATTTCGGTTGTTTCTGTCTCCTATACCGTTAATGTTGAGGCTCTTAACCATGATATTGATACATTCCGCACTACCTTAATTAAAGAGAGAAAAAAACAACTTAAGGAGATAACAGAAGTTGCAGTAGGGATAGTGGGCTATCAAAAATCACTTGGAGATAAAGGGGACATTAAGGCAGCGCTTCGTGATCTTCGTTTTGGTAATGCCGGCTATTTTTATATCTACGATACTCAGGGTAATAACATATTTCATGCTTTCAAACCTGACTTAGAAGGAAAAAACCTACTCAGCTTAAGTGACTCTAAAGGGACTAAAATAGTTGTAGGTTTACTTAATGCCGCACAAAAAGGCGATGGTAATTTCTCCTACTTTTATCAAAAGCCAGGCTCACAGACTCAAATTGAAAAACTCGGCTATGCAACCATGATCCCTAACACTAACTGGATGCTGGAACTGGCGCTTATATTGATGATATTGAAACAGTCATCGATGGATATGCGATAATGGCAAAGCAAACCCTGCAAGAAACAATGGTGATGCTTGCCTTGATATCACTCGCCTTAATCATCGTGACAATCATCATTATCTATCTGGCAGCAATCCGAATTGTTAATCCGATCAAAAATATGGCGAACAACCTTAATGATATTGCACAGGGTGAAGGAGACCTAACGCGACGTCTTAGTGTCAAAGGTAAAGATGAAATAGCACAACTCGGTCGGGCATTTAATCTATTCGTTGATAAACTACAACACACAATAAGCGATATCAATGCCGTCACCATAAAAATCAACCAAGCTGGCGATGATATGTACAAACAGAGCAGTGATATCGCCACCCAATTACTCAGTCATAATAATGAAACAGAGCAAGTTGCATCGGCCATTACCGAAATGTCATCAACGGCCCATGAAGTAGCCAGTAATACTAATCATGTGGCTGATGCAACACAAAATGTCACCAAAGATGTGATGCGCGCTCAAGAGTGTGTAGATACCTCATTATTTGAAATTTCAGGTTTAGTCGATGAAATCAATGGTGCGGCAAAGAGTATGAGCTCGCTGAGTGAACAATCGAAAAAAATTAATAACGTACTCACCGTTATTGGCAGCATCGCTGAACAAACGAACCTATTAGCACTTAATGCAGCCATCGAAGCTGCACGTGCAGGAGAGCAAGGACGCGGCTTTGCCGTTGTTGCAGATGAGGTACGCAGCCTTGCTAGCCGTACGCAGGAGAGTACGTTAGAGATCAATGATATGCTTTCTGAATTGCATCGTTTAGTGACACTTTCAGTTAACGCAATGGAACTTAGCCAAGAGCGAAGCATCCGCTCAGTAGACTCATCACAGGCGATTTCAGAAAGCCTCGGGGCAGTTACCACTGCGATTAATTCAATTAATGATATGACCACACAAATAGCCACGGCATCGACCGAACAAAGTTCTGTGACAGAGGAAATTAATCGTAATATCAATGCGATTCAGGACATTGTCAACATACTCACACAGAGCAGTAAAGAAGCAGAAGCCGTCAGCCGCAACGTATCCAGTGAGGGAGATAAACTTGAACAGTTAGTCAGTCAATTTAAAATATAATTGATTTAAATAACCCCATAGGGAAGTTTTTGTTTGCACGGTCTGCCGCATCGTAATTTTATAACAACGCAGATTGGTGCTATTTTCTTCCCTATGGACGCTTGCAACTGGTAAAGTGTCCTGAGGCGATATCGATATATGGGCATTTTTCTCGGCTTAGTCCCAAGAGCCAAACTAGATCAATAAAAGTATGAGTAACATCTTCTCCTCGTAGCGACTACATTGTTACCAAAACAACATAATGATAATATGCAAAATTAATTAACAGGTGAGGATTAATGATAGCAATGCCCAACCGTTACCTTTTTGTGATAATTACCTTCATCCTGATTATTGTCATCACAATATTTAGCGGGCATAAATCTCAGCTAAGCCACACAAAGATCCACGCTAAAAATGGTATAATCGATATCTCTTCAGCCATTAAGCAAAGTCGAACACTTCATTTAAATGGCCAGTGGTTATTTTTTTATAACCAATTTTTAACTAATCAAGAGATACAAGAGAATATAGCGCAAGCCAAGCCGATCAATGTTCCTGCAAACTGGAAGCTTACTCAGTTTGAGCCACAAGTAAGTAAAACAGATGGCTTTGGTACCTACTATTTACAGATAACACGGGGCAAACATAAACAGCCACTGGCAATTAGTTTACCCATTATTTATTCAGCCTATCGTCTATATATCGATGATCAACTACTTGTTATATCTGGAAATGCTGCACAAAATAAAAATGATCAAGTGCCGCGTTATAAAACGCGTATTTTACAACTAGATACAGAGAAAGAAGTTATTCACCTTACGCTGCAGGTAGCAAATTTCGAAACAGATTGGGGAGGTATTCGCTACCCGATAACGATAGGCGATGCAGAGCTCATTTATCAAAATGATAAAATGAGCGCGATGAAGAGCATATTTCTAGCTGCCTTTTTATTGGCCATTGCCCTGTATAACCTGATACTTTTTTCATTAAGAAAAACGGACTCATTACCCCTGATATTTGCCCTAATATGTTTTGTTTTAGGGGGACGTGAATTTTTTATCGGTAACTATATCATCTTAAATTATCTGCCCGAATTAACCTTTTTACAAATGGATAGGGTAGAGCACCTTACCTTTTTCATTGCTGGCCCACTCATCATGCATTTTAATTACTTGAGCTTTCCGGCCTATTTTAATAAACGTTTCCTTATTAGCACCTATCTCATTGCCATATTATTAAGCCTGGTGCTTTTAATTTACCAGAATCATTTCACCGTATTTATTATGCAGCTGCTATCGTTATTTTATGTAGTCTATGCACTTTATGTGGTGGTACTAGCGTGTAAAGCAAAGCAAACTGGAGCGGGCATTATCTTACTGGCGAGTATGATTTTAGGGGGCTGCGTTGTCAATGATATTTTATATGCCCGTGAACTTATTATTAGTAGTTATTTAAGTAGTTTAGGTTTAGCAATTTATGTACTATCACAGGCTTATATGACTGGCGTAAAATTTAACCTCGCTTTTATAAACAATGAAAATTTAAGTAAACGCCTGACACGTCGTAATACAATTTTAGAAAATCTAACATTGAGATTTGAAGCCAAAGTTAAGGAGCGTACAGCGGAATTAGCCGATGCCAACCAACGTTTAAAAAAGATAGCGCAAACAGATCCCCTTACTCAAGTAGCAAATCGCAATGGTATTCAAGAGATAATACAACATGAAGAAGCTCGCTTTAAACGTAGTGCAAAAACATACTCTATAGGAATCTTAGATTTAGATCATTTCAAAAACATTAACGACAAATATGGCCATGATGGCGGCGATGAAGTATTAAAAAACGCAGCTAACATAATTAAGCAAAATATCCGTGGGCAAGATAAGGTGGCACGATGGGGCGGCGAAGAGTTTATTATTTTATTGCCGGAAACAAATTTGCTTGGCGCGGCAGAGGTCGCTAATAAATTACGCAATATGATTCAGCAAACAACCATAAAAATGTCTGGTCATGATATTCACATAACCGCAACAATTGGTTTAGCTGAAGCGCAATATGGTGAATCTTTTGATACAACATTCAAACGTGCAGATCTTGCCTTATATAAAGGCAAGGAAACAGGTAGAAATAAAGTGGCAATCTAGTCAGCCCTATACCACTCAAAGCATCACTAGAGATCTATTTAACAACTTAAAAGATAAATAATGAAAACCTTAGAACAGTACCAATTACTCACTACACAAGCGCTATCTATTATTGAAAATGAAGCGGATTTAATCGCCAATCTTGCCAATATTAGCGCCCTACTCAATATGAATTTAGATAACATCAATTGGGTTGGTTTTTATCTGCTAAAAGAGAGTCAACTTGTATTAGGTCCATTTCAAGGCAAGGTTGCCTGTATACGCATTCCTTTAAATAAAGGGGTATGTGGGAAAGCATTTTCAGATAACCAAATTCAGCGCATTGCCGATGTGCATCAATTTGAAGGCCATATCGCCTGTGATAGCGCGAGCCAATCTGAAATTGTGCTGCCGATTTGTGTCGATGGCATCGCGGTTGCCGTGCTAGATATCGATAGCCCAATTATAAACCGATTCAGCGAATTAGATCAGCAAGGGTTAAGCTATTTTATTGAACAGATTCAAGAGAAGCTTGGCTTTTAACCATACAATGTTTATCGAAGATGCCTTCATAGAATCCAAGCCATAGATTGCTAAGTAAAAAAAGCCCCGCTAATTAGCGAGGCTTTTCATATCCAACCTCTCGGTTAGGTTTATTTAGCTTGTGGGCGCATGTGTGGGAACAGTAATACATCACGAATAGTATGGCTGTCAGTGAACAACATAACTAGACGGTCAATACCGATACCTTCACCCGCTGTTGGTGGTAAACCATGCTCAAGTGCAGTTATATAATCGGCATCATAGAACATTGCTTCATCATCACCCGACTCTTTCTGTGCCACTTGATCCATAAAGCGTTCCGCTTGATCCTGTGCATCATTTAACTCAGAGAAACCATTCGCTAGCTCACGACCACCAACAAAGAACTCAAAACGGTCAGTTACAGTTGGGTCATCATCGTTACGACGCGCTAAAGGAGACGTCTCTGCTGGATAGGCAGTAATGAAAGTCGGTTGTAACAATTGATGTTCAGCAGACTCTTCAAAAATCTCAGTTAACACACGACCTTCACCCCACCCCTCTTTCAGGTTAACATGTAAACGCTCAGCCACCGCTTTAAGCCCAGCCATTGAGTCAAGTTCGCTTGCTTCTATACCCTCGTTATATTTTAGTACCGCCTCTTTCATGGTCATGCGCACAAAAGGAGCACCAAAATCAAACTCTTGCTCACCGTATTTAACGATACTCGAACCTAATACATTTTCAGTAATAGTGCGCAGCATATCTTCCGTCAAATTCATTAAGTCAATGTAATCGGCATAGGCTTGATAAAACTCAATCATGGTAAATTCAGGGTTATGACGAGTAGAAACCCCTTCGTTACGGAAGCTACGGTTTATTTCGAAAACACGCTCAAATCCACCAACAACTAAACGTTTAAGATTTAGCTCAGGCGCGATACGTAAATACATAGGTAAATCTAAAGCATTGTGGAATGTTTCAAATGGACGAGCGGTTGCCCCACCAGGTATCGCTTGTAACATCGGTGTTTCCACTTCCATGAAATCACGATCGGTTAAATAATGGCGAATAGCGGTAATGATTTTATTACGTAAAATAAACGTCTTACGTGACGCTTCGTTAGCAATTAAATCAAGGTAACGTTGGCGGTAACACGCTTCGGTATCAGAAAGCCCATGAAATTTATCAGGTAATGGACGCAATGCTTTGGTTAAAATGCGAATTTCACTGACTTTAATACTTAACTCGTTGGTTTGCGTTTTAAATAAAACACCTTTAGCGCCGACGATATCGCCTAAGTCCCATTTTTTAAACTCTTCGTTATAGAAACCTTCTGCTAGGTTATCACGAGCAACATAAACCTGTACGCGTCCCCCCATATCTTGGATTGTCGCAAAACTTGCTTTACCCATGATACGACGAGTCATCATGCGACCAGCAACACTCACCTCAACGGCAAGCTCCTCTAACTCTTCTTTGCTTTTCGCTTCATATAACTGATGTAATTGATCGGAGATATTGGCACGACGGAAGTCATTTGGAAATGCTTGGCCTTTTTCGCGCATCGCATTCAATTTAGCTAAACGCTGTGCCAGTATTTCATTTAACTCTTCTTGTGGTGCTTCTTCTTTTATTTGCTCTGACATGATAATTCCTGTTATTAATCTTTTAAAAATTTTATTACAAACCTGATTTCAGGCTCGCTTCAATAAATTTATCCAAACCGCCATCGAGTACCGCTTGAGTATTGCGGCTTTCAACACCGGTTCGCAAATCTTTAATGCGCGCATCATCTAAAACGTATGAACGAATTTGACTTCCCCAACCGATGTCCGATTTATTATCTTCACTCGCCTGTTTTTGTGCATTCTGCTTTTGCAGTTCATATTCATACAACTTAGCTTTTAACTGCTTCATTGCTTGATCTTTATTTTTATGTTGCGAACGGTCATTTTGACACTGCACCACTATATTGGTTGGCACATGAGTAATACGTACCGCTGATTCAGTGGTGTTAACATGCTGTCCACCTGCACCTGATGCACGATATACATCAATACGTAATTCCGCGGGATTAATCTGAATATCAATATCGTCATCAATTTCAGGATAAATAAAGGCTGATGCGAATGATGTATGACGACGTCCCGTTGAGTCAAAGGGCGATTTACGAACAAGACGGTGAACCCCAGTTTCAGTTCGCAACCAACCAAAAGCATATTCGCCAGCAAAACGGATCGTTGCCCCTTTTATACCCGCGACATCCCCAGGAGAAACTTCCATTAATTCGGTTTTATAACCGTGAGCTTCACCCCAACGCAAATACATGCGCAATAATATATTTGCCCAATCTTGCGCTTCAGTGCCACCAGAGCCTGATTGAATATCCAAATAGCATGAACTTGCATCGTGTTTTCCTGAAAACATACGACGAAACTCAAGCATCTCTAATTTTTTTTCTAATTCATCCGTTTGGCTTTGCGCTTCATCAAAACTATCTTGATCAGACTCCTCAACGGCCATTTCAACTAGCATTTCAATTTCTTCCGTGCCAGTGGCCAATTCATCAATCGTTTCCACCACTAATTCCAGTGAACTACGCTCTTTGCCTAATGCCTGGGCTCGATCTGGGTCATTCCATACATCGGGTGATTCTAACTCACGGGTAACCTCTTCTAAACGCTCTAATTTAGCATCGTAGTCAAAGATACCCCCGGAGCAAATTAGCTCGCTCATTTAGGTCTTTTACTTTATTTAAAATGGGATTGACTTCAAACATTAAAAATCTCTATTGATTGCTGACGAAAAGAGCCGAATTTTAACCAATATCCGCTGAAATATATAGAGCATAAAGAAAATAAGTAAATTTGTTCACTATCTTTTTCTGCCATTAACCGCCATTTTTTGGCTCAACGAGCGTAAAGTGGATAAAAACCAATAAATTTCCTGTTTTTTTATCAACGCGGGGATGCAATTTTTTTTCATTGCCGTAAAGTACAACGTTCGTATAACAAGGTTCGCCCTAACCCGATACAGGTTAGAAGCGACGCAATTTACCAATTGTATATTAGGAGAAAGTTATGGAGATGTTATCTGGCGCTGAAATGGTTGTCCGATCACTACAGGATGAAGGTATAGAGCATATTTTCGGTTATCCTGGCGGTTCCGTATTAGATATCTACGACGCTATTTTTCAATGTAGCGATATTGAACACTATTTAGTTCGTCATGAACAAGCAGCCGTACACATGGCAGATGCTTATTCAAGAGCGACGGGCAAAGTAGGCACCGTTCTGGTAACAGCAGGACCAGGTGCGACAAACTGTATTACAGGCATTGCAACAGCTTATATGGACTCTATTCCATTAGTGGTACTTTCAGGACAAGTACCCACCAATTGGATTGGTGATGATGCATTCCAAGAAACGGATATGATTGGGGTTTCTCGCCCAGTCGTAAAACACAGTTTCTTATGCCGCACAGCAGAAGAAATACCCATTGCCATCAAAAAAGCATTCTATCTTGCATCAACTGGACGACCAGGTCCCGTTGTTGTCGATTTACCAAAAGATGTGCAAAACCCACTGAATAAATTTCCCTATGAATACCCAAAAAGTGTCAGTTTACGCTCGTATAACCCAACCTTTAGTGGTCATAAAGGGCAAATAAAACGCGCCTTAAACGCATTACTCAAAGCTAAAAGGCCTGTACTTTATGTTGGTGGTGGTGCCATTGCATGTAATGCATCTAAACAAATCATTGAACTGGCTGAAAAATTAAACTTACCCGTAACCAATACGTTAATGGGGTTAGGGGCATTTCCAGGGCAACATAAACAAAATATCGGTATGCTGGGTATGCATGGCACCTATGAAGCCAATCTAACCATGCACAATGCAGATCTTATTTTTGCATTAGGCGCGCGTTTTGATGATCGTGTTACCAATAATGTCGAAAAATTTTGTCCAAACGCTAAAATTATGCAAATTGATATTGATCCAACTTCAATTTCAAAAAATATTCATGTTGACCTGCCTATCGTTGGTTCTATAGAGATTGTTTTACAGCAAATGCTTGATTTGCTACTAGTCACGCAGGAAACAAATGACGCAGAAAAAATAGCACAGTGGTGGGATAAAATTAATATTTGGCGCGCTAAAAACTGCCTTGCTTACAAAACATCGAATAGCCACATTAAGCCACAACAGGTAATTGAAAGTTTATACAAAGTTACCAATGGGGATGCCATTGTCACCTCTGATGTAGGCCAACACCAAATGTTCGCAGCGCTTTACTACCCCTTCAAAGAGCCGCGTCAATGGATTAACTCGGGTGGCTTAGGCACAATGGGCTTCGGTCTACCTGCTGCTATCGGCTGTAAAATTGCTTATCCAGATCGTCCCGTTGTTTGTGTGACTGGTGACGGTTCAATTCAAATGAATATCCAAGAGCTTTCAACCTGTATGCAATACAACATCCCCGTTGTTATTGTCCTACTAAATAATCGCTCTTTGGGGATGGTAAAACAGTGGCAGAAAATGTTCTACGGTGGCCGTCAGTCTCACTCCTATATGGATAGTGTTCCTGATTTTGTTAAATTATCTGAAGCTTATAACCATGTTGGTATCAAAGTTGATACTCTTGATGAACTTGAGCCTGCGCTTGAACGTGCATTTGAACTCAAGGATCGCGTCGTGTTTATTGATGTCATGATTGATCCAGAGGAGCACGTTTACCCAATGCAAATTAAGTTCGGTAGCATGGAAGATATGTATTTAAGCAAAACGGAGCAAACTAATGCGTAGTATTATTTCTGTATTACTTGAAAATGAATCAGGTGCACTTTCTCGCGTTGTTGGGCTTTTTTCACAGCGCGGTTATAACATTGAATCATTAACGGTGTCACCAACCAATGATAAAACGTTATCACGCATGACTATCACCACGGAAGTGTCCGATGTAGCACGTCTTGAACAGATGATGAAACAATTACATAAATTGGTCGATGTCTTGCGCGTATCGGAATTAACTGAAGGCCCACATGTTGAACGTGAACTTTTATTAGTAAAAGTTCGCACATTAAATGATACTCGTGAAGAGATAAAACGTTGTGCCGATATCTATCGTGGCCAAATTGTTGATATCACACAAAACCTTTACACCATCCAACTAAGTGGTACTTGTTCTAAGCTTGATGCATTTATTGCAACACTTGAAGATACCTGTGAAATTGTTGAGGTTGTTCGCTCTGGTGTCTGTGGTATCGCACGCGGTGAAAAAGCACTACGCGGTTAAATGGTAAAACTGATTACCCTATAAAATGCAAAGCTCAGAATTCTGGCTTTGCATTTTTTATTTCTACTAGGAGCGGTTATGTTCGAGTTAGGTGCATTATTACTCTCTGCATTTATTCTATTTATGTTTGGTTTATCAACTATTAGCTTAATCTGTATCGGGGCTATTATCATTTTGAGCTTTATCTTGTTGAATACGATTGCATTTATCTTTAAATTTGCATTTTGGATTATTTTAGCAATGATTATCTATTACCTCTTTTTCAACAAGGAACGGGATCAACCATGAAAATTTTTAATTACGCACTGATACTAGCGAGCTTACTGCTCAGTAACACTCTGCTTGCAAATACACTGACTGTCGACAACGCCTACGTCAGAGCAACACCACCACACGCACAAAATAGTGCAGCTTTTATGGTGATAAGCAATAGTAGCGAACAAAACATCAATCTTGTTTCAGCTAGCTCTGATATTGCTGAACGCGTCGAATTACACACCCATATAATGCAAGATGGGTTAATGAAAATGCGTCAGGTTGCAAAAATTGAAGTCCCAGCGAAGCAGCAAGCAATACTACAACCTGGTGGTTTGCATATAATGTTTATTGGCTTAAAAGAGGACCTGAAAGAGAATAAGTCTGTTATAGTGAAATTGTTATTTGATAATGGTGAAGAGATGACGATTAACGCACCGATCAAAAAAACTGTAATGCATAAAAATAAAACCAATTAATAATTACAATCAATAGGATTAACAATGAAAAAACAGATCTGCGCAGCCGTTGTGGCTGGCCTTATAAGCATGCCAACTATGGCTGATTTCTTAGGCGTATATGCAGGTGTTGATTACCGCAAAACAAAAACCAATCATACAGCCAATGGCTATACGGATGGATTTGATGACACGAATAACTTTTCGGGGTATCTCGCATTTGAGCACTTTATTCCACTCGTCCCCAATGCAAAAATCAAATACTCAGACTTAAGTGGTGAACACAGTGCAGACTCGAAGAACATTGACAGTTCATCAAAGAATGCCATTTTGTATTACCAACTACTTGATAACAGCTTGTTTGAGTTGGACTTTGGTCTGGCATACACCCGTGTTGAAACAGACTACGACAATTTAAGCACAAATTTAGGGCAAGCTTACGGTGCTGCAAAAGTGCATATCCCAGGTATTGCTATGCATGCATTCACTGAAGTTATTAGCGGCTCTATCAACGATGATGATGCAACAGACGCAGAAATTGGCCTTGCTTATACATTCAATCCGAATTCTGCGTTATTAAATTTTTCCCTACGAGCAGGTTACCGCTACCAAGAGGCAAAAATAGACCGCTTTAAACAAGAAAATAAGGGGCCATTTATCGGTCTGGAAGCACATTTCTAATAGTTCGTCACATTAAATGATCGAGTGCTTAACGGACTACGCTCATTGATAACAATCCCCGCCATAAATGTGCACAAGCGTAGCTTAAACACATCACGCGGGGACTGTAATTGATACCGGTTAGAATAAAGAACAGAACCAACATCCCCATTCTCACCCCCAGCATAAAAAACAACAAAAGGCATATAAGAGACACCGCCATTACAGCTAATGCCATTCATCTATATGACCAATTGCTCTTTGTGCATAATGTTGCAAGCCGGACTGGTCATCACCTTGACAACTAACTCACTCTGCCGCTTCGTTGCTGTTTTTTTCATTATTGTTTTTAAATAGCTCCTAACGGTTTCATAACTTAAGTTAGCTATTTTCGCAACCTCCAATAGTGAGTGACCATTTACCAACTCACTACAAATTAGACTTTCTTTGGTTGATAAATTATATAATTGAGATAACAGCTCCCTATTCACACAGGGAAGATGTCGATGGTAAATGAAAAGTGCAACACCAGCATGGCGGCCTTGTTTATGAAACAAAGGTGCAAATGTTAATGTGGTAGGGATTGCATCATCACCAGATAGTTGAATATTACAGATTGAGTTTTGTTGTAAACATCTTTGTATTGCACGCTGAATACGCTGATTAATTTTAACATTTATCCAATGCAAGGTCTGATTAACTTTCTTTAAATAGTTATGCGAAGATAAAAACTGTTCTGCTTGTTGATTACAATCAGCCACATAACCTTGCTCATCCAATAAAATAACAGGTAACTGAATTTGATTGAATAATAATTTTCTTATCAAATGTGGTTGATCATATTTCAATTTAAGTTGGTAAAGCTGCATTGAATGTTGAATGTGTGGAATGATTCTTTCTATAAAGCGATTCTCCTGCAATGAAAATTCACCTTGATTTTTACTTCGATGAAAAAAGAACTGGCAGCTCGATTCAGACTCATAACTCAACACGCTTCCACCAGCATAATAAATATCAAGATCCCTATTTAAACGCTGAAAAAAATCTGGATTTACTTGTAGCATTAACTCTGCGTCACAATCCCCCATGGTAATCAACTCACCAGGCAACGCTTCACTCAAACGCATAATCAAAGGATCTTTCTTGCTATTCTGCTGCAAAAAAAGTGATGCATCGCTAATATCCAACCCCTCCATCCAGATAATATTTTCCCTTTCTAGCGACTCATTAAACACCACAATGGCAGCGGAAAGTAGATTACAACGCTGAACGAATTGCTTTAAAAATGGTTTAAAACCAGCAGGCTGAACTAAAGCAGTATATAACGATTGTATTAACCGCTCACAGTCAGATTCAACCATATGCAACTCCCTATTAATCATTAAGCTTCAGAAAATGGCTATACATCAATGATATATCAAACAATTACCAGTTTATACCCAAATGGGGGTATTTGCAGCGGTACTTTTATATTATTGTGAAACCTAACATCTCAGTAAAAAGCATAATATAAAAGGAGTTAATTATGAAATTACATCCGCTTGTCCTGGCATTAGGTCTAACACCATTGGTAGGTTGTGGAGGAGGAAGTTCATCATCTGATAACGCCACCGCGACTAGCTACTCAGTATATGCAATTGATGGATATCTACGCAACGCGCAAGTATGGCTTGATCTAAATGGTAATTATCAATTAGATTTAGGAGAGCCAGAGGCACTTTCTGGAGAAGGTGGTTTAACCATATTAGATACAACCAATATCAGCAATCCAGAGCAATACTCGGTTGTTGTCAAGGCAATTGCAGCACAAACAATTGATGAAGATACTGTGACTGTAAGCAATCCCAATGGCATCGCAATTACCACTCCATTTTTATTATCCGCACCAGCGGGTCAAACAGTCATATCTCCGCTTTCCACCTTAGTTAAAATAAAAATGGATAACGGCCAGGATCAGCAGCAAGCAATGACAGCTGTCGCAACAGAGTTAGGTATTGTCGAAGACGCCTTACTTGGGGATTATATTGCAGCCAACCAAGGTGATATCGCAGCAAAAGCTAATGCAGTCGTAGAGTTAGGCGTACTGCCTGAGTCTGAACAAAAATTACAGGAAATTAGCCAAGATAATAGTAATCTTGATGAGCAGTTAACGACGCACTTAGAGACGGTGAAAGTACTAACCGAAGAGCAACGTTTAGTTAAAGAAGAAGACGGTAGTATCACTGTAGCGACAAAAATCGATACGGATGATGATGGTGTCATTGATGATAAAGATGCTTTTCCAACAGATGCCAGCGAATGGTTAGACAGTGATAAAGATGGCATGGGCAACAATAGCGATGCTTTCCCAAATGATGCGACCGAAACTGTAGATACCGATAAAGACGGTGTAGGTGACAATAGCGATGCCTTCCCTAATGATGCGACAGAAACTGTAGATACCGATAAAGACGGCATGGGTGACAATAGCGATGCCTTCCCTAATGATGCGACAGAAACTGTAGATAGCGATCAAGACGGTGTGGGTGACAATAGCGATGCCTTCCCTAATGATGCGACTGAAACAGTAGATACCGATAAAGACGGCATGGGTGACAATAGCGATGCCTTCCCTAATGATGCGACAGAAACTGTAGATAGCGATCAAGACGGTGTGGGTGACAATAGCGATGCCTTCCCAAATAATGCGACTGAAAGCGCAGATACCGATAAAGATGGTATGGGTGACAATAGCGATGCCTTCCCTAATGATGCGTCAGAAACTGTAGATAGCGATCAAGACGGTGTGGGTGACAATAGCGATGCCTTCCCAAATAATGCGACTGAAAGCGCAGATACCGATAAAGATGGCATCGGTGACAATAGCGATGCCTTCCCTAATGATGCGTCAGAAACTGTAGATAGCGATCAAGACGGTGTGGGTGACAATAGCGATGCCTTCCCAAATGATGCGACTGAAAACGCAGATACCGATCAAGATGGCATCGGTGACAATAGCGATGCTTATGCCAATGATCCTGATAAATCTGTGCTTGATACGTTTAGCAACAAAACATATACAACACCATTTATCCACCCTGTATTTAGAAAAGTAACCATTGTTGCAGTAAATACAGAAACATATATTCAAACGTTCAATAATGGTGATATACAAACGGCAACCATGATCTCTTATACCGCACTCAATGGTGTTCACTATGGTCATAACGAAATATTGGACCTATTAAAAACAGATGGCAGTTTTAACAGAATTAGTGCATGGAAATATGACTTCAACCTTGATGGTAACGCTCAATTTATCGGTGCCGCAATTGATATCGGTAATGAACAGCTAGTGGTGAAAACTTCTTAATGTATGTCGATGAGTCTGATGCCGCACTTGAAGGGGGCAATAATGGAGGAGGAAGGAACTATGATGGTATCTTTAATCCTGAATCAACCACTCATCCGGATGACCTATCTCAGGTTGATTTTGTTGCCAACGTCACCGTAACATGGCAAGAGAGCGATAAAGGAATAACCACCACAACAGATTTTATGCAATATCCAGCAGCAGGATTTGATCACACTAATATATCAGCTTTACAGGCTGAATATGCGGAGCATAAAACGGTGATGGTTGACGAAAATGGCGCACTATCTACCATAGACAAACATGATGACTGGAACGCTGACACGACCGTTAACTCACACATACAGTTTACTGTCATCGCGGAAAATCAATACCAGCTCAACTATAAACGTCCTGTCTGGGCAAATCCAACAGATGGCATTGATGAAGAGTATGCAGACTATAGCTACATAAACGGTAAAGCTGATACCTTAACCTCTTACTGGTACGAAACCAGCGAAAGTTTAAATGATCAAGGTGTACATATCTACGCCGGTAAACGTTATGTACTGGATCAGCAGGATGAAGCCAATATTAAACTGGTTGATGCGGAAAATCCGAATGGTTTGCTTTTCCAAGAATATTCTTCAACTCGTAAATCGGTCAGTGCAACAGAAAATAATGAAATTGTTACCTGGACGCACTATCCACTTGCCGGTTATGACTTTACCGTTGACACCGAAGATACTGGCCAAAACTACAAAATATTCCAAAAACAAAGCAACGGTATCTGGGTTGGCTACACTTTTCCACAATGGGGCTCACAGTCAATTGTTGATCTGCCAGGAAAAATTGAAGCTGCGCGCGCAGGCGGCACAGCGCTTTCAGAAATTGATGAACAGGTTATTGCAGGCTTAAGCCGTTACAATCAACCGATTACCACAACGTCTTTTGCCTACGATGAGCATGGAAATCCGATAACGTGGTACTTTGTCAGTAATCATCCTATTGTCACAGATGGCCAATATACAATGAGTCCCGTTACCCTAACCAATAACGGTTTTAAAGATGGCTGGCTGGTATTAAACGCCGCTGATAACTTCTTCCTTGCCGAGCCGACGACAGATACACCATGGAACTGGTTTAATGCTTATCAACGCTATTGGTTAGGCATTGACTCAATCGACACGGATCCCAACCACTTCATGTGGAGTAACTGGCTAGGTGAGTTTTACTTAGATGAAAGTCAAGCAGAAGCAAAACTTGCTGTATTACAAATTGAACACTTAATTGGTACATGGGCTAATGATTATGTCGCATTTCAATTTAACAGTGATATGACCTATGTAATGGAGCAAAAAATAGGTGATGGTGAATCACCGACAGGAACAGAGTCGGGAACCTTTAGCTATAATAGTGCGACAGGAGCAATAACAGTAACCTCTATCATCGATGATCAAAATGGCAGCTCAGGTCTTTCCGACTACCTGAATAACCCAAGCAATTCTTTTGTGCTTGCTCTGCCAGTCGTTAATGGCAGCTTAACCTTTAGTTATGTCGATGGTGATGAGAGTGGTGAATTTACACTCAATGCAAACTGATGCAGCATCATTAACCTGATTTTTACGGCAAAATAATTAAAGGTAAAACATTTATACCCATGTTATGTCAGGCACTAGCTCGGATACCAGAGCAAGACGTAACATGAGGTATAACTATACTTCAATTTTTTGCCTCGCATCTCGGCACTCTTTTTCTGCTGACTTTGCATCTTGAAGTATCATGGGTATAAATAGGGTATTAGCAGACCATGTTTAACGCCCTAACTCCCCCCTTAAATTCGTCCCTAATAATTCGCGAATCACTTTATTAGAAAGCCCTTGGCTAAGTAAGTAATATAATTTAGCGATCACGGTTTCCGTGGTCATATCCAAGCCACTAATAACCCCCGCTTCTAATAAGGCATGCCCTGTTGCATAGCCATCCATATTAACTTTACCTTTCAAACATTGACTGCAGTTGACAATTAACACACCACGATCACTCGCCTCTTTTAAGGTCTCTAAAAGAGAGTCATCTTGTTGTGCATTGCCCACACCATAGGTCAATAATACCAAGGCTTTAATTGGACTTTTTAAAAGGTTTTCGAGCACTTGCGAGTCTAATCCTGGAAATAGATGTAAAATAGCGATCGATTGGCTTTCAATCTCGGTAACGCGCAAACGTGTATTCACCGAACTTTGCGTCACCCCTGCAATATTTTTTATCTCAATTCCCGCCTCCAACAAAACCGGATAATTGGGAGAGACAAAGGCATCAAAGCCATCGGCATACTGCTTAGTGGTACGATTACCACGAAATAGCTGATTATTAAAAAACAGGCACACCTCATTAATGGGATGGTAAGCCGCGAGATAGAGCGAATTTAATAGATTAATACGCGCGTCGGAACGCAATTGAGAGAGTGGAATTTGCGATCCAGTAATAATTACCGGCTTAGATAAGTTTTCAAATAAAAAGGAGAGCGCGGATGCACTATAGGACATGGTATCGGTGCCATGCAAAATAATGAAACCATCGAAATCGTGATAACGTTTTTGAATATCTAGAGCCAGCGTATTCCAAACTTGAGGGGAAACATTCGCTGAATCAATCAGGGGGTTATATTCATAAAGCTCAAACTCAGGCATCTCATCATGATAAAACTCAGGCATATTCGCGATGGTTTGTGACAGATACCCTACCGCTGGAATAAAACCATCTTTAGAAGGTTTCATACCAATAGTTCCGCCAGTATAAGCAATATAAATTCGTTTTTTCTGGTTCATCGCACTTCTCTTTTATTCTTTATATAACGTTGCTAACTTGTATCGACACACGTAAAACGTGCTTTTGCGCCCTATTATGAAATTAATGAATAGACATAGCCACTATTATGTTTACTGTAATCGTGTTTTTCTTATCGCTAAATCACCCTGTTTTAAAGAGTAACGGCGCTAAGCAATTTGCTAACTGATCGGTTAATTGCAGTATTGAAATAGGCAAGGTTGACCGGGTGATGCTGTAGCCTTCGATAAAGGGCAAAACAATTGATACCGCAATTTGTAATTGCTCCACTGCGCATCCCACTGGGGCAATCGTTTGCAGATGCGTATATAGTTGCGCATATAGCTCGCGATAATATTGGTCGTAAGCTAAACGTCCTAGGCGATGATGATTTGCTGATGCCCAAAACTCTTTAAACAGATCACTATTGCCACTATTTTCACGATATTTAAGAATATAAAAAAGCAACGAACTTAATGCCGCTTTTCCCGATTGACGGCTTGGTTTTTGATAAGCTTGCAAGTAAGTAAAATAACGGTTAATAAAATCCTCAAACAGCTTATCTAACAAAACATGTTTATTTTTAAAATATAACAATACCGTACTTTCAGATAAAGCAGCTTGTTCCGACACTTTCTGTATCGAAAATCCTTCACAACCGACCTCTTTTAAAAGTTGCAATCCTGCCGATAAAATAGACTCAACTTGTTCATCAACCATATATATCCCCCGTATTAATACATTCATTGTAGGGGGCTTATTAATAGTGAGCAATCTTCCATAACGCAAACTTTTTCAATATGTTAACAACGAGACTCATGACAATGGCTATAATCATTACCTAGCCAACAAAGACATGGCTACAATGTGCCATTAATCTCCACATGCTTTATCAGGCGCTAGGGTAAGGAAAATAGCCGTGTGGAATTATCTATACTTCTATTTATAGCTAGAATCACGGTTGGCTTTTTTTAATGACTTTACATCTTGAAAAGTAGCATGAATATAAATATAACGAATGATGATTGAAAATGATGCAGCAGTATCGGGAGAAGCGATGAAACAACATTCCTTATATACTCTTATGCGAGGTGTGCTTTTAGCCTACTTTTTCTGCAGTATAATGAATTTATCCTTTGCGAATACGCTTCCAGAAAACACCCTCATTACCCCCTTAAAATCGCAAGCATCCTTTAGCAATAAACAGCACAAAAAAACACCACATAAAATAGCCTATATGCCACCAGCAACCGAATTTAACTATTACCTTGAGTTATGGAAGGGGATTTCAGCAGCTGCATCTGCCACTAAGAATGAAGTGTTTTTACTTGCTCCACAAAAAGACAACCCGACAGAACAGATAAAAATGCTTAGCAACGTAATACAAACGGATGTCTCTGCGATTATCTTTGCAACTCACGATGAAGTTGCCACGGCCCCTCTAATCAAACAAGCCATTGCCAAAGGAATTATTGTTATTATCGTCAATACAGACGACATCAACTACCCAACACCCGTGCATGCAATTGTTGGCTATAAACAACGTAAAAGCACTTATCTATTAGGCCAATATGCTTTATCTTTGACACAGAGAAAAACAATCAATGTCGGCATAATTGAAGGAGAAAAGGGGTATCACTCCGAGCAACGAGTGACAGGCTTTACAGATGCAATTAAGAACTCGCAATTACAAGTTATTGCCCGCGCTAATGGCCACTGGAGTACAGAAGGAGGTTATGCTGCCACATTAGAAATGTTCCGCAACCACCCCGATATCAATCTTGTTTTTGCTGCCAATGATTTCGAAATTATTGGAGTAGAAGCAGCTTTAAAAGCATTGAACATTCAAAATGTTCTCTTATTTGGCAATGATGGAGTCCCCTCTGTCATTGATGCGATTGCCAATAAAAGAATAGCGGCAACCATGTATGCAAATCCACAAGAAATGGGAAAAGTGGCATTTTCGGCCACCCTTGATAGCCTTACTAACGATTTCAAAGGAGGTTATATCGAGACAGCAATGACACTGATCACTCCCGACAACGCAGATTTACATTATTCTGAAAAAAAATGGCAACCTAATGATTTAAAAGAAATTATAATCACAGGGGAAACAACAGCAGGATTAGCTAATAAAGATGGTAGTGGTTTATATTGGGATATTATGCGCGCAATATATGAACCACTAGGCATCAAGGTTACGATAAAATCACTACCTCTTAAACGCTCACAACTAATGGTAGAAAGCCAAAAAGCAGATATGATGCTAGGAAATTATCGCGGATACTCCAACAATTTAATTTTTTCACAATGGCATTATGACACTAAGGATATAGTTGCCATATTCAAAAAAAGCACCTTGCCATGGCATGGCCAACAAAGTATTTCCGGTAAGCGTGTTGCTTGGGTTAGAGGCTCAAATTATGATAACTACCTTTCCGTAGACGTTATCACTAAAGAACAAAATAATCACGTAAGCCCATTGATAATGTTAGAAAGAGCCAGAGTCGATTACTTTCTCTGTGATCGCGCAGCTCTTGTCGAAGCATTAGAGGATTCAGCTAAACATTTGCAAGAAGCAGGTTTTAACCAAGACGACTACCAAATTAAAAGCCTCTTTAAATTGAAGTTATATCCCGCCTTTACCAATACACCTCGCGGTCAAAAGCTAGCCGAAATATTTGATAGTCAGCTCCCCCAATTACTCCACTCAGGTAAACTCAAGGCAATATTCGACAATTGGAATACCCCAATATTCCCATTTGACTACTGATACCAATCCGCATAAGCATCTGATCTATCTTGTTAATTAAAAATAATTGATAGCAACACTGCATTCAATCGCAGGTCATAGCTATAATTATGGAATCGGTAGACTTTGTATGAACTAATGGGATAATATCAAATCGTTTTATGGAGATGGATCCCCCTAATATAGTGACGCCCTAATAGGCCAAACGTTTAAACAACATTAACGTGTATGTTTAATACCAACCTGAATAAATAGCAGACCTATTTGGCTAGTTAAAATCAGATAACATACTGAATCAGTTTGGTATAAATTTATGCACGTGATAAGGGGGGAGATGTGTCAAGCCAATACGCACTTAGTCGAGCATCTATTGCAGTTCCATTTTTCAATACCATCAAAGAATATGGAAAAGATCCAAGAATCATCACCAAACAACTCGGTATTGACGATCACGTTTTTACTAATAGCAATCTTTATCTCCCCTCCTACTCATTAGGGCACCTCCTTGATTGCAGCGCAAAATTAACCAACTGTGATGATATTGGCTTTATATCTGGCCACATAGGTACAACGCAAGATCTACACCCTAAACTGGTATCATTGCTTGCTAACCAAGAAACATTAATGGATGCATTACTGGCTTTAAGCCAATGGCTGCATTTACAAGGCTCTCATTTCAATCTTGAGTTTGAATATATAGAGGGTGAGTTACGCATTTACCACACTAGCTCCTTGCACTCTTCACACAGAGGATTTAAACATGCGCACCTTTTTACAACATCACGCCTAATTAAACTATTAAGTAAATACCAAGGCACAGATTGGAAGCCTAATTATATTGTGTTGCAACCAGATATTGCCGACACCACGCAGATAGCACAAAAGACCGAAAACGGACGAGTATTAGTCGGACAACCTAAAAGTTATATAGCGATTAATTGTCAAATAGAGTCAATGGGGGCAACCAATAGCACTTACCGAGACAAGTCGACCAATGCATTACAACAACTAAAAATTATCATAAATACACTATGGTGCACTAACAACTTTAGTTTAGAGCTCATCGCTCACTTATTTGGTATTTCAGAACGCACCGTACAGCGTATATTTACCGAAAGCGGAGACACCTTTAGAAACTATATCAATAACTTAAAAGTAGACCAAGCAAAGCAACTACTTTTACAGGGATTTAGCGTAACTCAAACGGCAGAGAAGTTACAATACACAGAGCCCGCCAACCTTTCTCGCGCAATAAAAAAACAGACTGGCTTATCACCAATGCAATATATCAATCAACATGCTCGTGATTACACTCCGGAACTGCAATAGCCAATAATATTATAAAATATTACATGGCATACAATGTCGCAAAATGATAGGGACAGTATTGCCCTTCCCACGTAAAATTCTGAAATATACAAACATTATAATTTTGTTCAGGAGTCTATATGTTTAAAAAAACTTTACTTGCTAGCGTGCTCGCTGTCAGCGCATCAGCCAATGCTATCACGACTGAAACACGTCAAGCGTACAGCAAAGATTTTGGCATGGTTAGCTTCATGTATCCAAGCGAACAAGCTTCATGGTACTGGAAAAACCTTGATCAAGTGATGCCAACCGCCTCGGTTAAAAAAGCGGGTATTGCAAAACCACTTGAAAGAGATTACATCTCAGCAAGTAAAGTAAATAACGCGACTTTTAATGATACAAAATTAACTGAGATAATGAATGGTGAAAACCCAGCTGTAAACTCAATGATGATTGTGAAAGATGGCAAGGTTATTTTTGAAAAAAACAACATTCCTGCAAATACAAAACATGTATGGATGAGTAACGCCAAAGCTATCGCGGGTCTACTTGTCGCGATGTTAGAAGCTGAAGGTAAGCTTGATGTACAAAAACCACTTAAACAGTACATCCCTACACTAAACGGTAAAGATTGGGGTGACATTGCAATTATCGACGTATTAAATATGCAATCAGGTATGGATCATGAAGAGAATGATGCGGCACGTGCCAACCCTAACTCTTGGATCACTAAAATGATGTTCGCAGAAACGGGGGAAGCACCAAACTATTACGATACGTTAATTAACATTCCAAAAGCAAAAGCGCCAGGCCAAGCATTTGAATACAGCTCTGCTAATACGCAAATGCTAGGTTTACTGATTGCAACAATTGAAAACAAAACCTTATCGGAAGTGTTTGAAGAGCGCGTTTGGTCAAAAGCGGGCATGACTGGCGATGGTTACTTCTCAATGACACCTGATGGTCATGAAGTGATTCACGGCCTATTCAATTCTAACATCGAAGACATGGCTCGTTTTGGCATGTTATTTACCGATTCATGGTCAGCAACCGCTGAAAAGCAAATCATTCCTAGCGACATGGTGAAACATATTCAGAAATCGGTAAAACCAGGCGTTTACAAAGTAAGCCCTGCACACGTTGGTTTTATTGGCATGTTCCCTGATGAACCAATTGGTGGCAGCTACCAATTTGATGCGGTGTTTGCAGATGGAGATATCTACAAAGGCGGTATGCGTGGACAGGGTCTATACATCTCACCTAATAAAAATATCGTTGCCGTATGGTTTAGTAACCGTATCGAAGGTAACAACGTAGCAGGCTACATTCGTAACTTTGTAAAAGAAGAAATTAAATAACCTGTTTATCCGCCTGTATTGCATTCAAAAATAAAATACAGGCACTACCTTATCAAGTTCGCGGCATCTATATCTTTTATTTGATTGCACTGCGATAGAAGTTAAAAGTGCAAAAAGCAAGATCTACTCCCATGCCCCCTCGATTTATCTCTGAGCACGGGGTGTCCTGTACAGTTCCCAGATTAACTTATTTTGAATCGGCGAGTCGATAATCCAATTAAAGCAAGAGCAAAAATCGCCAGCGTTGCAGGCTCTGATACGATAATTTTCGTATTCGTGTAGCTAATATTATCTATTGCGCCTGAACCATGTAGCTTGATTTGCATTGAGTAAATTCCTGATATACCGAAATCGAGTCTTGCCCATTGGTTGTCACCACCAGTAAAGGGAGTGTAAAAAGTATTTGCTGATATTTCTTCGCCGTTAATATCAAATAAAGAAACTAAAGTATTGCTATTCGTTTCTTGACTTTCAATATCGAAAAAATCAATGCTGTTCAGGGTAACCGCTTCAGAAAAATCAATATTAAAGTAACCGGCCGCT
The DNA here is from genome assembly GCF_041080865.1 of Psychromonas sp. MME1. Taxonomy (NCBI): domain Bacteria; kingdom Pseudomonadati; phylum Pseudomonadota; class Gammaproteobacteria; order Alteromonadales; family Psychromonadaceae; genus Psychromonas; species Psychromonas sp. MME1. The sequence continues at coordinate 2,559,435 of NZ_CP160906.1, forward strand.
CTTCTACCTTCATCATCAGGATTTGTACAGGTTAATGCATTACAAGTACTGGGATTTTCATGAAGAATTAACACATTACCAGGGCTAAGATCTCCTAGACTTGAGTTATTAAAGAAAGGAGCAGCAAGATCACTATCACCACCAGTATAATTATTTGTATCAAATATCACCGCTAGGTTATCTGCATTACGAGCAACATTTACCCCGTTAAAGGTAACACCATGAGACAAGCTATATTCATTGTCGATAATTGTCCCCGCAGCATATTTATCAAAGTTGATAATGCCACTTGTTGCGAAAGGAGAAGTAACAGCGAATAAAGCGGTTAAGAAGATAGTTTTAATGCAATTCATAATTTTCCAATAATAGTAATATTTATTTATGTGCCTGACTTATTAAGTCAAACCATCAAAGCAAAAAACAAGCCAACTTAAATAATCTATTTTTAAACATGCACTTATATTGATTTATTGATACATCGCCTTCTATGTATGTAAAGTAATTCGACTAATGTAAAACAAGGTTTAGCCCTGATGACTTCTCATAACTATGCATTTACAAATAAGTAAGCAACAAACGACAACAAACGGGGCATCCATGTATTTTACTTCATAAAGATAAACCCACGTTCAACGAGGAAATGCCTAAGTTACAAAACACCGTTTTGAAATACATGGTGAACTTCCTACACCTAATTGAACGTGGCATATTATTTTTAGTCAAAAAAGTATGGGTATTCTCTAGTACTATTATGTTTATTTTTCGAGTGCCACCACCTCACCACTCAGCGCAACTCCTGCCATAATGGCTCCTGCACCACATTGAAAGGTCTCGTTGCTTGAGGTGAGATTGTTTTTATAATTTGATTTGATATTTACTACCGCATTTCCACCTTCTTTTATCGCTCGGTCTTTTAGAGAAATCATGGCAGAAAGGAAAACCCAATTGCACGCTTCTTCATCTGTTTTATTGAAAGCGTTTGTTTTTTTCCTAGTTTTAAATTCACCTAATTCTTTGAGAGCTTTGCCGTAACTCTGTTCGCCAAAGTAGAATGAAACTTCAGAGCCTAATTTAGATTTAGCCACTTCAGAACTCATTGCCTTTGTAATAGAATAATTACCCACATCATCTCTAGCAAAAGTGCTTGATGAGAAAAAAACTAGTGATGAAAGCGCTAGAGTTGTTAATTTTTTCATTGCTATAAATTCCAAAATAGGTTGATTATGACTAGAGCATAACGAGGCTATACAATTTCTCATTGTCAGCCTGATTGTATTAAATAAAAAAACACAGTAATTCATAATCTATTGATATTCAAATAAATATTCTGTTTAAAAAATAATAGGTTCAAGCCTAGAGTGCATGTATACGCACAATTCAAACAAGGGCTTTAAAACAGCTAACAGCTAACAGCTAACAGCTAACAGCTAACAGCTAACAGCTAACAGCTAACAGCTAACAGCTAACAGCTAACACGTTGATTTTCTTTATTTCAATTTATGGGTGTCCAGCCTTTTGTTTCAGCAGGTCATGGGCGTATTGAAACGAGGATATGTGAGCAATTATTAATTGATAAAAAATGGTTGGCCAAGGAATATCGTTGGTCAGGCTTAAACAGTCTTATTAAAATAACCGCACAAGTACATGAAAAAAGTACAGGCAAAGAAACAGAGGAAACACGTTGGTACATTAGTTCATTGCAGTTAGGTGCAGAGCAAGCGTTAGGCGCAGTGCGTGATCATTGGCAAGTTGAAAGTATGCATTGGGTACTTGATATGACATTTAGAGAAGATGAGTCACGTATACGTAAAGGACGAGGACCATTAGCCTTTAACGTTATGAGAAAAATGGCAATGGCCTTATTCAAACAAGATAAAAGTAAATCGGCCAGTATGGCTGCGAAACAGAAGATGGCAGGGCTAGATGATAAATACCGCTCAACCTTGTTGGAGAGCGGGATTAAAATGCGCTAGCCGTGTCCCCACCCCAAGAAAACGTCAAAAACAAAACAAAACAAAACAAAACAAAAAAGTTCAACCAAAAAACCAAAAACATCAACCAATATCACGAATTCATTATTAAACACTCTGTTTTTGTGATATTTCCTTTGCATTTTACAACTGTTTAATAATTAAGCGTTTTTTAATGCTAGATTTGCATCCGAATAAAATATAACAAGGAGACTATTTTATGTTGAAAAAATCACCACTTACAATGATAACGAAGCAGTTATTTCCCCCCTTTCAGCAGCAGTATTCATGACTCTTCTGACAAGCCATAGCGTCTTTGCGGAAAACTTCTCTGCATATAATGCAGCACAGTTGTCAGAACACCTTCAGGCAGCTGTTGATAATGGCGATAGTAAAGATACGATTACAATTTTTGGTACCATTACGACATCACAACAATTCGACATCCAATCACCTGTAACAATTCAAGGTGCACCAGGTTTTCGTGTCAGCCGTATAGTGCGTACTTCAACTGATGCTTTTCAACCACTATTTAACATTCAAAGCAGTAATGTAACTATTCAAAATTTATTAATGTTTGATAGAAATGGTCAAAACGAAAATACTCAAGTTGCTGCAGATGCCGGCAATGACCACTCTAACGCACGTTTAATTAATATTCCCTATGAAGATGCTTATCAACAAATTAGCAATATTACCATTACCAACAATACCTTTGAAAACACTCCGGTTGGCGTTGCTTCTTCAGGGCTCATTCCTCGAAATTTAACGATTACCAATAATGATTTTAACAAGGTAAACCGTAGTGTTGAATTATTGCGTGATGTTGGTCGTGTGCACCACGTACTCGATGTGAGTGCCGATAATGTCGTATTAAATGGCGGAACCATCAACATCTCAAATAATCGTGTGACTGGTAATCGTATTCGCCTAGGATTCTCTGTTGATGCAGGCAATGATGGTATATATGTACCGCCTAGTTTTGAAAACATTCCATTTTTTGATGCTAGTGCACGTGCATTATTTAGTGATCGCCCAGTGGTGTTTACCAATAGCTCAACAATTAATGCGAATAGTATCGCGGGTGCGAATGAATTTGGTATTGCACTTGCGACGGTTGCTAACATTACTGTTGCAGGAAACTGGGTTGCAACAGCGGAAGACGATATTTGGTCTGATGATGCGAGTATTGAAAATAACTTTACAGCAGGCATCAATGTTGAGCATAACAGTGAAAATATTGTTGTCGATGCTAATACGATTGTGGTTGGTACAACGGGTGGATTTGCAACAGGTATTAATGTGCTAGGTTTCCAAGACCATGAAGCACCACTTAATCATGCACAGGCAAGTAGAAATATTTCTCTTGTGCGTAATACCTTTGAAGGGACAGGGCAAAATACTATTTTAGCATTTGGTTATGAAAACTTATTAGTGCAAGATAACGATGCTTCAGACTTTATAACGCGCAACCCTTATTCGGTGAACGCTTCTTTCTATACTATCCCTTGTGGTATAGGTACAAGTACAGCTTCAGGTAATACTAATATTTTCTTTAATCAAAGCAGTTTTGATGGTAACGGCAATGCTCCTCAGTTTTATGACGCTCATGGTAATGTTATTGACTCACCAGTTTGTAACTGAGTTTACTATAGCTTAATCACTTTAATGAAGAGCAACATTTGCGTAGCTCTTCATTGAACCCGCTTTTCAAATGACGTAAAACACTAAGATCAGGCTAATTACAGACACTAACAATCCACGCAGTGAATACACCTCGAATACCAATTTATCTCGACACACAGAGTACCCCTAGCAGTTTCATTGAATTAAGGCATTCTGAAAAAAGCATGTAAAACAGAAGATAGTTTGATGATGATTAGCTTTTTATTAGTTGTGGTGGCTAATAAACTCGCTAACTTTCATCAGGCAAGAACGGGGACAGCCACATCTTATACTTTATAAAAATATGGGAGTTGAGATCGAGGACATCCATATCTTTTGCTTTAATAAAAAGCAAACGCAGCAAACTGCCCCGATACATTGATTAAAAACAGATCAATATTACGTTGATAAAAGGTTATTAACAGTCGTTTATAGCGCTGCTTTTTCATCCGTTGTGAGGGATACCATCGCAGCGTATTTTTCCTACTATCGATACCCCAAATTCGCTTCAACCCACCCTTGCACTTGTGCAAAACGGTACTTTTCTAAACGTGCGAATCCTTGCACGTTACGTACTTTTAAGCGGGTGAAAATGGGTGTCGGTAGCCCACAGAAAAAACGCGCCAATAGCACTGGTGTTGTTTTCTCTGCTAATTTATCTCTAATTGCGGCGCTTAATTGGGTAAAGTCAAGGTCAGTTAATGGCATTAACGCGGGAGGTTCAGGCAAGCTAGCACTCTTTCCTGCACAGACGGAACAGTGCCCACATGGCGCTTGCAGATTCGCATCGGAAAAATAACGCGCGAGTTGTAAAGTTAAACATTGCTGACTGGAGAAAAAGTCGAGTAGATAATGAATCCGTGCTATTTCACTGGCCTCTTTATTTTTAAACTGCACCACGAGACCGTCGCGTAAGTCTGTATTAAGTGGTTGATGACTAACTTGATAGACCTGTGTCATCTGTTTTGTTTGTAGCTCCAACAATCCCTGTTGATCGAGATAATCAATCGCCGTGATCACGCGACTACGCTCACTTGGATATATCCTTTGTAATTGGTCAAAGTTGATGGTTGCCCAAGTACGCGCTTTATCTGCGCTGTTGAAAATGGCCTGCACAAACTGCTGCCGCTCTCCATTAAAGCGATTTAAAATCGTCGCTTCTGCTACGAGCAATTTGTATTTATATTCAGCGTAATAACTGTAAGCCGGTTGTAAAACGCCCTGCAATTCTAAATAGACTAATAGGGTTTTCAATGCCAGTAGACGGATATTAGATTGGCTCGATAGGCTATCCATCAACACCTCCCACTGCCCATTCGCTTGGGCTATCTCATGCAGTATATAATCGATGCCACTGGGTTCGGGAGTGTCGCTGTAGACAAAGTTTTCCAGCACATTAAGGTTGTTTTTATTCGCTAACAGCAAGCAGTCTGACGATAAACCGTCTCGCCCTGCTCGCCCTATCTCCTGCGCATAATTCTCAATGGACTTGGGTAAGTCATAATGGACAACAAAGCGAATGTCACTTTTATCAATGCCCATACCAAAGGCGATGGTGGCAACAATCACTGGCAGTTTCCCAGCCATAAAATCATGCTGAATCGCAACGCGGCGATCATTGGCTAAGCCAGCGTGATAAGCGGTGGCATCCACCCCTTGATTTTTTAATAAACTTGCCAACACTTCAGCGCTTTTTTGTAGAGTCACATAGATGATCCCAGATAATCCGTGGCGCTGTTTTATCCAAGGTAGGAGCAGCGCAAACTTATCCTCATCGGTGACTCCAATAACCGCGAGATTAAGGTTGTGACGATAGGAGCCCGTTAAGGTAATATGATCCGCGCTAATCGCAAATTTAGCCGCCATATCCTCAATCACTTTGGCGGTTGCCGTTGCGGTTAGTAGTAATACTTGCGGAATAGCAAAGTCGCGACGATATTGCGCTAATTTAAGATAATCGGGACGAAAATTATGCCCCCATTCCGAGATACAATGTGCCTCATCAACCACCAACAGCGAGATAGGTAGCTGCTTTAAGAAAAGACGAAAACGTTCGCTGTTTAAACGTTCAACGGAGATAAATAAAATCTTAATCTGCCTATTCGTTAAAGCGTTATAGACTGCCGAGGACTCCTGTGGCGTCTGCATCGAATGTAGGCTCGCGGCACTAATGCCCTTTTGCTGTAAAAATTGTAATTGATCGGCAATCAGCGCGAGCAAGGGAGAAACCACTAACGTCAAATTCGGTAAACACAATGCTGGCAATTGATAACAGAGGGATTTACCCGATCCCGTTGGAAAAATGGCCGCTCCACTATGACCATTAAGCAAGGCACCAATAACCTGTTGTTGCCCTTCTCTAAATTGAGTAAAGCCAAAATGCTGCTGCAGTAACTGTTCCATCTTATTCACTCTTTTCAATGACGACGAGGATCACTTATAATCAGCGACCACTTTGAGGTAAACAATATCATGCGAATTCATGCTCTGCATAAACTTTATCAACAACGCCATAGCCGCTGTACGCGCCCATTTTTAGCGAGAGGGGGACGTATTGAACGTTGCGTGCATTGCATGTTACTGCCCTATTTATGTATCTGTTCCATTAAGAAAACCGTGCCCACCAATAGTGCGTTTTTACTGTTAATGTACGATGATGAGATTTTAAAACCGAGTAATACAGGCCGCCTGATTGCCGACCTCATTCCCGATACATTTGCCTTTATCTGGTCACGCACCGAGCCAGATCCAAAGCTTTTAGCACTACTCAAGGATCCTTGCTGGCAGCCCATTATTATCTTTCCTGCTGAATATAGCGAACAGCGGCTACTAAAGCAAATGCCATTACTTACAAAGGGGCAACGTCCGTTATTTATTTTGCTCGATGCCAGCTGGGCACAAGCCAAAAAGATGTTCCGGAAAAGCCCCTATCTCGATCCCTTTCCCGTTTTATCATTTTCGCCAGAATCGATCTCACGCTATTTGGTGCGCAAAGCGGTGAAAGATAATCAACTGGCAACGGCAGAAGTCGCAGGAAGAGTATTAGAGTATATCGGTGAAACGGAAAATGCGCAGACGATGGATTTACTTTTTGAGACGTTTAAGGAGAATTATCTACTCGGTAAAGCGCGTAAACCGTTACCTGAAAATGCAACGCAGTTTGCGCTGCAGAAACAATTACTAATAAAATCAAAGGATTGAAATAAAAAATCAATGTCAGTACAGATTTATTGTTACGATTGTCCTACTATCAATTATACTGTTCAAAACTTATGAGGATAATGTATGAATATAAAACGACACATGTTAACAACTGCCTTAATCGCTTTATTTGCACTCGCTCAGGTCAATGCGGCAACAGTCACCTTAAAAGATGGACGTGCCATAGAAGGGAAGATAAAAAGCCAAAACAGTGAAACCATCGTTGTCGATATGAATGGTATTGAGATGCGCATTCCGGCTTCAGAGGTTGCCTTGATTGACTTGCAAAGTAGCACATCATTGGACAATACAGACACTGCAGCAGTTTCACAAACAAATACAACAACACAAGATAGCAGCAACATACCTGTAACCGTTCCTGCGGGCACAGCCATTACCATCCGCATGTCTGAATCGGTCAATTCCCGTAACCATAAAACAGGGCAGCGTTTTACTGGCGTACTCGAAGCGAATCTGATGGCAGGTAACGTCGTAGTCGCACCGAAAGGCGCGCAAGTTTACGGGGTGCTGAGCAATGTAAAAAAAGCGGGCCGTATTGCGGGCTCTGCGTCGATGCAGCTGGAACTCAGAGATATATCCATTAATAACGTAATGGTTGCCATCAGAACACAAGCGATCAGCGGTACAGGAGAAAATACCGCCAAAACGTCTGTGGGGCGCACTGCTCGTGCAGCTGCCATTGGTGGTTTAATTGGCGGTGGAGATGGCGCAAAAACAGGCGCAAAAGTGGGTGTGGGGGCAGCCATTTTAACTCAAGGTAGTGATATTGAAGTTCCCAAAGGTACACTGCTTGATTTTATTTTAACGGCCCCCATTCAAGGATGACAGTGTAAATATTGAACAGCGAACTCTCGGGTTCGTTGCTTCTCACTCGGCGCTATGAATGAACAAACTGACAAACAAACTGCGCAAGCATCTCTACATTGTTAAGATCTAACAAGGGCAACCTACAATTAGGGACTTGCCCATCACAGGCCACTGCAATAATGGATGCATCACTTGTAAATAAAAATGGCTTCGCTAAATCACTACGATGCAGCTCGATTTTAGAAAATGGCTGATCACGAAAACCTTCCACCAGCACTAAATCTAATGTATCAGTTTGTAATAAAGCCAGTTGCTCGCTCAATTTGCTATCGTGCTTTTGCGCATATTCAGAAAATAGAATTGAGCGCTGCGTTCCCGCCAACACCACTTGCGTCGCACCTGCTTTGCGAAGGCGGTAGCTGTCTTTACCCGGCTTGTCGAGATCGATATCATGATGACTATGCTTGATAAGGGCGACGCGCAGCCCCTGCTCAACTAATATCGGAATTAATTTCTCGAGTAGTGTTGTCTTGCCAACGCCACTATAGGCAGCAAAGCCCAGTAGCGGCTTAGGAAAATCTTCAATGGTGTGCATTTTTTCTCCCCGGTGATGAACATATTCATTAGCATTGCCAAAAAGCAGCAATGCATTTTTAATGATCATGCGTATAATAGCAAATTCAATCTATACACCACCTACACAATGATACTCTGGAAGCACAATGATCCCCTATCTCAATGAATTTTTAATGGTCACTTTGATCCACTTTTTAGCGGTGATAAGCCCCGGCCCCGACTTTGCTATCGTGGTTCGTCAAAGTATCAGCTTTGGACGAAAAACGGCAATCATGACTAGCCTCGGAATCGGTGTGGGTATTTCGATGCATGTGCTTTATACACTCCTCGGGATAGGCCTTATCATCACACAGTCAGAAACAGCCTTCATGGTTGCGAAAATTGCTGGAACTTTATATCTGAGCTATCTTGGCATAAAGCTATTATTCAGCAAGGCGCAAACAACAAAAACCATGGAAGTTAATGTTGATCATGATAAAAAACATCATCAGAAAGCCTTCATGCTTGGCTTTATGACTAATTTATTAAATCCTAAAGCGACAATGTTCTTTTTAGCGGTTTTTACTAGCATTGTTAGCATCAACACGCCCTTGTATGTACAAAGCATTTATGGCTTGTGGATCACAGTGACTACGGCATTGTGGTTTTCACTGGTTGCCTTTTTCTTTTCACAGCAAAGAGTGCGCGATAAATTCGTTAGTCATGGTTATATTTTTGAGCGGATAATGGGGGTAGTATTATTACTATTTGCAGGAAAGTTAGCTATCGCCTTAATGTAATCAACTTAACAAAGACTTGTTAGTAGGATCACTAGCAAGTCTTTGTTTAGCTTTTTATGGAACCGCAAAACCTTTCGATGCAACCCAAACTCGATACCACTGCTCAGTATTCATCTGTAGTGCTAATGCACCAACCGCTTCTTTAACACGGTCGATTTTTCCCGATCCAATAATCCCCACCGGATTGCACGGATGCTTTAAGACCCATGCAAAAATTACCTGTTCGATTGACGTAGCCCCTAATTCATCAATAAGCTCAGTTAAGGTGCCGCGTAATCTTCTCGCCTGTTCTGTCTGCTCACTAAAAATACCTCCACCCGCTAAACATGACCAAGCCATTGGACGAACACGATATTGTTGTAACTGATCGCAAACCCCATTTTCAAGCACCGCAAAGTGCATAGGATTAATTTCAACCTGATTAGTAACCAAAGGTGCATCTAAACGCGATTGTAATAAATCAAACTGCGCTGCGGTGAAGTTTGACACGCCAAAATGTTTCACCTTACCGCTTTGTTTTAGTTCGCTAAAAGCCTCCGCAACTTGATCTGCATCCATCAAAAAATCAGGGCGGTGAACTAATAAGGTATCTAACTGTTGCACACCTAAACGACGTAATGAATTGTCGGTCGACTCTAAAATAGCCTGTTTACTACTATCATAGTGAGAAACACGCTGTTCTCCGGGCGTTTGAGCAATTCCATTAATGCCAAATTTTGACACTATTTCAATTTGATCGCGCATCGCAGGGTCGAGTTTTAATGCTTCACCAAATAGTGATTCACAACCACCCGCATCATAAATCGCAGCGTGGTCAACGGTTGTAATCCCCATTTCCACATGCGCCTTAAGAAAAGATAAACGCGCCTGTGCGTTCATATCCCAAGCGCCTAAACGCCAATACCCCTGCACTAATTGAGAAAACGCAGGCCCCTGTGGTGCCATCAATACTTTTTCTACACAATTCATAACAAACTCCAACTAAACATAAATATTACCATTAAGGTTAGCATTAAAATAAGATAGCAATACAAGGGTTACACTTAGATACAAAGTAACTCAATTAATAAATTGTCGCCTTTCCGACACAAATAACATTCGTTGTCGCTTTTATGCTTACTTAAGGCAATTATTAAACGTTATCGCAGATCAAAATAATTATACAATTTGTGTAAAATATATGTTTATTTTGTAGGAAAATCCTGCAAAAGGAACTATATTACGCGCATGGGCAAGGGTGTGAAAAAGAAGCTGGTTATTGCAAATAAAAGCAGTAAAAGGAAACGCATCAATAATTACTTTTATCCAATAATTTGGCATTAATAATGCTTTAACCAGTAAACAATAGCTAGTAATAATAACTAGCAATTTTTAGATCCGTTACATATATTTATATGTAGCTGAGGAGTGCACTCTATGAACAAAGATACAATCAATACAACTTTTAACACCCCATTACTAAATGATTGTACCAATCATTTAGCCTTTCAGCTTAAACAAGCTCCAGCTGGAAATAAAAGAGAGCCAAAGAAATTGACGCCAACCTTTGAAACGTTATGCGCTGATATAGTCACTCATGAATTTATTCGTGGTTACAACTAAGTTATAACTCACTAGCGTTAATAATGACTAAGTAAACAGAGTCGCTAATATAACGACTCTGTTTACTCGCTATTGTATTATTACGAGCTACTTTTCGTCTCGATAAAAAACTAACTCGCTCTCGGTTGATTCCGCAGCAACAAAATAATAACCATCGACATCAAAAGAGGTTAACTGTTTAACTTCCGTTAATTGCTGTTCAATAATATAACGCGCCATTAATCCCCGTGCTTTTTTAGCATAAAAGCTAATCACTTTATATTGACCATTTTTTTGGTCTTTAAAAACAGGGGTAATAATCTTCCCTTGCAGCGCTTTTTTATTGACGGATTTAAAATACTCATTTGATGCTAGATTAATAAGTAAGTCATCACCTTGCTCAGCAAGCGATTGGTTGATAGTCTCTGTGATTAAATTCCCCCAAAATTGATAGAGGTTATTACCTCGCTCATTATCTAATCGCGTCCCCATTTCCAAGCGATAAGCAAGCATTAAATCCAATGGTCTTAAAACACCATATAAACCAGAGAGTATACATAGATGTTGCTGTGCATATTGCAAGGTAGTTGTAGATAACGTGTCGGCTTGCAAACCAGTGTAAACATCTCCTTGAAAAGCAAAAATAGCCTGTTTCGCCTTATCGGGTGAAAATGGCAATTGCCACTGCGCAAAACGAGCAAGGTTCAAACCTGCAATTTTGTCACTCACCTTCATTAATGAGGCAATTTCCTGCATAGATAGTTGTTGGCAGCGTGCTATCAATAACTCACTCTCTGCTAATAATTGCGCTTGAGAAAAAGTCGATATTGGCGCTGACGTGACAAAATCTAATGTTTTAGCAGGGGAAAGTACGACTAACATTGTTACTCCTAAACAGTAATATAATGACCGTGCGTAACAGCCATCATGCAGCGTTACGCACTCTTACGATGATATTAAAACCCTAATGTCACATCATCTAACGCGCCTGCGCTAAAACTTTTTTTATCGGTCGTTGAGTGTAGTTTGATCATTAAGCGAACATCATTAGCCGAATCGGCATGCGCCAAGGTTTCCGTATAACCAATAATGCCTCTCTCATATAACTCAAATAGAGATTGATCAAAGGTTTTCATACCTTGTTCCGTCGATTTTTTCATAATATTTTTAAGCTCATGGAACTCTCCCTTACGAATAGCATCAGCCATGGTCGGGGTATTATATAAAATTTCAAATGCGACACGCCGTCCTTTGCCATCGGCAGTAGGCACTAACTGCTGTGCAACTATCGCACGTAAATTTACCGATAAATCAAATAAAAATTGACGATGACGATCCTTATCAACCAAATGCATAATGCGATCAAGTGCTTGGTTAGCATTATTGGCATGTAATGTTGCTAAACAGAGATGTCCTGTTTCCGCAAAATTAAGGGTAAACTCCATGGTTTCCTGATTACGAATCTCCCCCACCAAAATAACATCAGGTGCTTGTCGTAATGAGTTTTTCAATGCGTTTTCAAAGCTATCGGTATCAATACCCACTTCTCGTTGAGTGATCACCGAACGCCCATGTTGATGCACAAATTCAATGGGATCTTCAATGGTTAAAATATGCCCTGCGGCATTTTCATTACGGTATCCTATCATCGCAGCTTGCGTTGTTGACTTACCAGAGCCCGTTGCACCCACACAGAGAATTAAGCCATGATTCGCCATACAAGTTTCTTTTAATTGCTGCGGCAGGTGTAACTCTTCAAAACTTGGGATATTACCTTCAATGCGACGAATAACCATTGAAGGTTGCTCTTTTTGCATATAGGCACTAACACGAAAACGCCCAGATTCAACCGTATTTAAAGCAAAATTAGACTCTTTTTCAATCTTGAATTTAGCGAATCGTTGTGCCCCCATCGCCTCTTCACAGAGTTGATAAACCTCCGCAGAGGTTAAGCTTTGATCATTGATTTGCTCTAAATAACCATTCACTTTCATCGTTGCAGGTAACCCTACGGAGATAAAAAGATCAGACGCTTTTGTTATCGATGCTTTATGCAGTAATGCCGTTAACATGACTTAATCCTTGTTAGAAAGTTTTAGGGTCAGATGCTTTTTGTGCCGCATCTGCATGAGAAACTTGCCCCTGGCTCACTAGGTTACGTAAACATTGATCTAATGTTTGCATACCATGCACCATCCCAGTTTGAATAACCGAATACATTTGTGCAACTTTATCTTCACGAATAAGGTTACGAATGGCTGGGATACCAAGCATGATCTCGTGTGCAGCAACACGACCACCGCCATTTTTCTTTAATAGCGTTTGTGAAATAACCGCACGTAATGACTCAGATAACATAGATCGCACCATGCCTTTTTCTGCCGCAGGAAATACATCGATAACACGGTCTATGGTTTTGGCTGCGGATGTGGTGTGCAATGTTCCAAATACGAGGTGGCCCGTTTCAGCGGCTGTTAATGCTAAACGAATGGTTTCTAAATCACGCATCTCACCGACCAGAATAACATCGGGATCTTCACGCAAGGCGCTTTTAAGGGCGCGATCAAAACCAAGGGTATCTTTATAGACTTCACGTTGGTTAATCAGCGCTTTTTTACTTTCATGCACGAACTCGATCGGATCTTCGATGGTCAAAATATGTTCATGACGACTTTCATTGATATAATCAATCATCGCTGCGAGTGTCGTTGATTTACCCGATCCCGTAGGCCCTGTTACTAAAACCAAACCACGGGGAAATTCAGATATTTTCTTAAAAATCGCGGGTGCATGTAAATCATCCAATGTTAATACTTTGCTTGGGATGGTACGAAATACCGCACCAGCGCCTCGTTTTTGGTTAAATGCATTAACACGGAAACGGGCTAAGTCTGGAATTTCAAATGAAAAATCGGTTTCTAGCTGCTCTTCAAAATCTTTACGCTGCTTATCATTCATAATGTCATAAATTAGACTATGCACCTCTTTATGCTCTAAAGCTGGTATATTTATCTTGCGAACTTCGCCATCTACCCTGATCATTGGAGGAACGCCAGCAGAAAGGTGTAGATCTGATGCATTATGCTTTACACTAAAAGCTAATAACTCTGTAATATCCATAATTTAAAAATCCTATTTATGATGAACAATATTTTTCAACAAATAACAAACGTTAAACAAAAAATAGCGCATGCAGCTCAACAAGTACACAGAAATCCTGAGCAGGTTCAGCTATTAGCGGTGAGTAAAACCAAGCCTGTTGCACTAATCAAACAGGCTTATGACTTTGGTTTACGCCATTTTGGTGAAAATTACGTGCAAGAAAGCGTAGAAAAAATCCAACAAATCAAAACTGATAAGGCATTTTCAGATCCGATTTATTGGTATTTTATTGGCCCATTACAATCCAATAAAACACGCCTTGTTGCTGAAAATTTTGACTGGGTACAAAGTGTTGAGCGAATGAAAATAGCACAACGCTTAAATGATCAACGTCCCAGTGAGTTAGCACCACTTAATATTTGCCTACAGGTTAATATTAGCGGAGAACAAAGTAAGTCGGGTACTACTTTATCGCAAGTTATTGAGCTAGCTTCACAAGTAAGTACATTACCACGCTTAAAACTACGTGGAATCATGGCGATCGCCGAAAATACCAGCGATCAACTACGCCTTGAAAAACAGTTCCAAGAGCTCCATAACATCTATTTACAGCTACAACAGCGATTTCCTAATATAGACACGTTGTCGATGGGAATGAGTGGCGACTTAGAAAGCGCAATTCGTTGCGGTAGTACCATGGTACGAATTGGTAGTGATATTTTCGGTCGTAGAGACTGATTTTTATTTTTAAAAAAGGAATTAACATGTTACACAAAAAAATTACATTTATTGGTGCGGGCAACATGGCGACAAGCATAATCAGCGGTCTAGTTAAAGATGGTTACCCGAGTGATTTAATTTGTGCGAGTGAACCAAACATTGCAAATACACAGAAATTAGCAGATAAATACGCAGTAAAAACAAGCCAAGATAACAACCAAGCAACACAATGGGCTGATGTCATCGTTTTATCGGTAAAACCACAAATAATGCCAGCGGTCTGCCAAGACCTAGCAGAACAAGGAATCGATTTTAGTCAAAAACTCATTATCTCGATTGCTGCAGGTATTTCAGTACAACGTCTACACTCGTTATTGGGTGAAAACAGTGCGATCGTTCGTACTATGCCAAATACCCCATCACTTTTGAAAAAAGGGATGACGGGCTTATTTGCTTCACAGCAAGTCACCGATGCAGACAAAGCTTTTGCTGGTGAATTAATGGCAGCAGTCGGCGAAACACTGTGGGTTGAAGATGAAGCGATGATCAATGCGGTTATTGCCGCATCAGGATCATCTCCTGCTTATTTCTTTCTGTTTATGGAAGCAATGCAAGAAAAAGCAATGGAGATGGGCTTTACTGAACAGCAAGCACGTTTACTCGTACAGCAAGCTGCATTAGGTAGTGCAGAAATGGTCAAAGAAAATAGTGAAATTAGTCTCGCCACATTACGTGAAAATGTCACGTCAAAGGGAGGCACAACTGCCGAAGCGGTGCGCACATTGAACGAATTAACATTAAAAGAGACCGTCGCTAAGGCCATGCAAGCAGCTGCTGACCGTGGTGTAGAGATGGAAAAGTTATTTTAAGTTTACAAAAAGAGAGAATATCCAATGAATGCTGTTAATTTTTTAGTCAATACTCTGTTTGATCTCTATCTGATGGTGGTATTGCTACGAGTCTGGTTACAGGTTGCTCGTGCTGATTTTTATAACCCCTTTAGCCAATTTATCGTTAAAGCGACGCAACCGGTTGTCGCGCCGTTACGTCGGGTTATACCAAGCTTGGGTGGTTGGGATACGGCGACGATCGTCTTTGCTCTGTGTGTAGCAGCATTAAAAGTTATTAGTTTAAGTTTAATTATCGGCGCTTCGATTACTCCCTTCATTGTCGCTGTATCAGCATTGGTTATTTTCATAACCGCTGTATTTAAACTACTCTTTTGGGTATTGATCTTACGTGCCATTCTCAGTTGGATTAGTCGCGGCCATAACCCAATTGAAGCAGTGATGATTCAATTAACCGAACCGCTACTTGCACCAGTACGACGCTTTATTCCTCCTATGGGTGGGCTGGATCTATCGATGCTAGTGGTGTTACTCGGCTTGCAATTTTTAGAAATGCTAATCAATGACCTACTGCAACAGCTATTCTAATGAGTGTGAATTACTTAAAACAAGACGGAGAAGATCTTCTACTGCGTCTTGTTTTACAACCGAAGGCGAGTTGCGATAAGTTTGTCGGTTTATTAGGAGATGAGCTTAAAGTGATGATTACTGCACCTCCGATAGATGGTAAAGCGAATCAACACTTAATTAAATTTCTTAGTAAGCAGTTTAAAGTCCCTAAGGGTGCGGTCATCGTAGAAAAAGGATCATTAAATCGCCATAAATTAGTGCGCATTCAAAATCCCAAACAGATTCCCCCCTTTTTTAATAACAAGGATGAACCATGTTGACATTAAATAGACTGTTAATTGCCTCTCTATTAACCGCTTTTTCGCTATTTTCTTCGATAACTTTTGCAGAGCAATCCCTTCGCTTTGCTAATTTACAGGTGCACTATATCGCCCTACCAACGACTTTTTTACAGCCAGAAATTGCTCAGCAATATGGTATAAAACGCAGCAAATTTACTGGCTTGATTAATATTTCCGTACTGGATGAAAATGACAACTTAAAAGCCGTTGCAGCACAGTTATCTGGCACAGGTAAAAATCTTATCGGGCAAGTAGAAACATTAAATTTCAAAGAGATACGAGAAGGAGAGGCTATTTACTACATTGCTACTTATCCCTTTAGCAATGAAGAAATTGTAAACTTTTCCATTGCAATTAAAAGCGCCAACACAACCAATACACTTAAGTTCCAACACAAGTTTTATACAGAGTAAAAACAGGCAAATTATGAAAAAAAAATGGGTTTTAGCCACAGGTAACAAAGGTAAAGTCAAGGAGATAGCGAACTGCTTAATAGCTTCTCAATTGAAGTCTTACCACAAAGTCATTTTAACGTTGCAGAGGTTCCAGAAACAGGTACAACCTTTGTTGAAAATGCCATTATCAAAGCGCGCCACGCAGCTAAAATAACAGGTCTGCCAGCCATTGCCGATGATTCTGGTTTAGAGGTCGATTTTTTAAATGGTCAACCCGGTATCTACTCCTCTCGTTTTGCCGGTGAAAATGCCACCGATCAAGATAATATAGATCTACTATTGAGTAAATTAGAGGGTATTAGTGCAGATCAACGCAGCGCTCGTTTTCAATGCGTACTCGTTTATATGCGTCACGCTTTAGATCCGACCCCCATTATCTGCCAAGGTACATGGGAGGGGGTAATTAGTAATGAAATGCAAGGTAAAAATGGCTTTGGTTATGATCCAATCTTTTGGGTCGAAAGTGAACAGTGTTCATCGGCACAGCTAAGCAAGCAACGCAAGGGGGAGTTAAGCCACCGCGGTAAAGCCTTGGCAATGCTTGTAGAGTTACTCAAAGAGCAGTTGGGTTAATCGCTGACTATTTATTGCCCCTACCATGAGGTAAGGGCTATTGTGCACATTATTAGGTTATTAAATGCTACAGTTACCCCCTTTAAGCCTCTATATTCATTTTCCTTGGTGTATTGAAAAGTGCCCCTATTGCGATTTTAATTCCCATAAATTACAGGGTACGATCCCAGAACAAGCCTACTTGCAGGCACTTCTCGATGATCTAAATAACGAGTTAGTTTATGTGCAAGGTCGTCAATTAGAGAGCATTTTTATCGGCGGCGGTACACCGAGTTTAATTTCAGCGTCAGGGATAGCATGGTTGCTTACTGAAATTAAACAGAAAATTCCCTTTAAAAAAGAGATAGAGATCACCCTTGAAGCCAATCCAGGGGCGATTGAAAATCAGAAAATAAGCGATTTTAAGAAAGCGGGAATTAGCCGTTTCTCCTTTGGTGTACAAAGCTTCCAGCAACAAAAACTAACGCTATTAGGTAGAATCCATGGCCCACAGGAAGCCGTTAATGCCGCGAAACAAGCGACCGCAGTAGGTATGAAAACCTTTAATTTAGATTTGATGCATGGCTTGCCTGAACAGACACTTACTGATGCACTTGAAGATTTACAAACTGCCATCGCATTACAACCAACACACCTCTCTTGGTATCAATTAACCATCGAACCCAATACCCAATATTTTTCACATCCCCCTAAATTACCTGAAGATGAGCTTCTCTGGGAGATTCAAGAGGCAGGTGTTAAGTTACTCGCAGAGAATGGTTATCAGCAGTATGAGATATCAGGTTATTGCAAAACGGGTTTCGCCTGCCAGCACAACCTTAACTATTGGCGCTTTGGCGACTATATCGGTATTGGCTGTGGCGCCCATGGTAAGTTAACCTTGCCACTTGAAAATAAAATCATTCGCAGCAGTAAAATCAAACACCCTAAGGGTTATTTAGATAAGTCTCGTCCATTTATCGATCACACTCATGTCGTCGCCAAAGATGAAATCGCCTTTGAATATATGATGAATCGCTTACGACTATTTGAGGTAATCCCATTTAAAGAGTTTGAAGCTTACACGGGATTAAGCGTTGCAACCATAGAGCCAGCGATAACTGCCGCGATCAATAAAAATTTATTGGTAAAAAATAGCGACAACTGGCAAGTAACTGAGCTTGGTCACCGCTACTTAAATGAACTATTGACGCTATTTATGGAATAATTTTTAATGTTGAGGGGAATATTTTTCCATCATCCCTTCAACATCATCCATCATCTCAGAGCTACCGCAGAAAAAGGGGACACGTTGATGGAGTTCCGTAGGCTCTATGGTCATAATTCGATTAAAGCCATCACTGGCACGACCGCCAGCCTGTTCAATCAAAAATGCCATTGGATTACATTCGTACAATAAACGTAATTTTCCTTTTGGTGCAGAGGCCGTTGAAGGGTAGATATAAATCCCCCCCTTTAATAAATTACGATGAAAATCAGAGACTAATGAGCCAATATAACGAGAGGTGTAGGGACGATTTGATGCGGGTTCGATCTCTTGGCAATGTTTTAAATATTTCTTAACACCATCGGGGAATTTAAGATAATTACCTTCGTTAATCGAGTATATTTTGCCAGTCACAGGGATCTGGATATTTTCATGGGAAAGGTAAAAAACGCCTAATGATGGATCGCAAGTAAAGCCATGCACTCCATTTCCCGTTGTGTAAACCAACATGGTTGATGAACCATAAATAATATACCCCGCAGCGACTTGGCGTATACCTGGCTGTAAAAAATCGTCTAATACAACGGGTTCACCTAACGGGCTAAGCCTTTGATAAACAGAAAATATAGTACCGATAGAGACATTAACATCAATATTCGATGAGCCATCAAGCGGATCCATTAATACGACATACTTGCTGTTTACGCTGCGCTCACTATCAAAGATAATAATATCTTCCTCTTCTTCCGATGCAACACCACAGACTTCTCCTCTCGCTTCTAATGCAGACTTAAACACATTGTTAGCAAATAGATCCATTTTTTGCTGTACTTCACCCTGTACATTTTCAAGGCCGGTTACGCCAATAATATCGACTAGCCCTGCTGTATTTATTTCCCGATTAACGACTTTCGCAGCTAATCGAATAGAACTTAGCAGTAAAGATAATTCACCCGTCGCTTTAGGGTATTCGTTTTGTTGTGCAATGATATATTCGCCTAAGGTGATCATTTTCTACTCCCTATAATATAATGTGTCGCTGATATCCAACGCTATATATTCGACCATCGAAAAAGTTAACAAAATAAAAGGCGAATACAATCACCCTCAAAATGATGCGCTAATGAGTGCAAACAAATAGGCAAAGATTAACTTTTTGTAATGATTCATCCACCTTTTCGATCTGATCAATGCGCTACAATTTTCTCATCAAATAACTATAGGAAACAAAACATGAAATTAAAAAGTTTAATTTGCGGCGTAACCATTGCATTAGCCTCCTTTACGGCATTAGCTGATGATGATGCACTTTCTGTACTGGCATTAAAAAATGCTAAATTCACCGTAGAGCAGGCAATTGAGAAGGTATCGCAGGAGTATAAAGGTAGCATTGTTGAATTTGAAGTAGACGATCATCGAGGGCAAGCTAGCTATGAATTTGAGATAGTTAATTTGCAAAGTGAACAAAAGTACAAACTGCAGGTAAGCAATGAAGATGGTAGTATATTAAAAGAGAAAACCACTAACCTAAAAAGTGATGAAAAAGAAGCGGTGAACACACTAACCGCTGCTAAGTTGAATCTAAAATCTACACTGACACTGGTGCGACAAAAATATAATGCTGAAGTAGTTGAATTTGAATTGAAAAATAAAAAAGGGATCACTTTTTATAAATTCAAACTGTACGATGAAAATGGGCGAAAACGCATTATTGTTGATGTTGAAACGGGCGAGATGGTTCCCGTTATGAAAAAATAGTTGATTATGATTAATTCGCCCGATTTTCATCATTGGGCGATAACGACAGACCACGTATATTGATAGAACATGACTATAAACGATAGAAGGATAACTTGTGCGAATTTTAGTTGTCGAAGATAACCTCACTACTCGTCAGTACCTACAAAAGGCACTGCAAGAACAAGGGTATCAAGTAGACCTTGCTGATAATGGTAAAGATGGCTTATTTTTAGCACTTGAACATGATTACCAATTAATCCTGTTGGATCGCATGTTGCCGCAATTAGATGGTTTATCGGTATTATCAACCCTCAGAAATGCCAACAACAAA
Source organism: Psychromonas sp. MME1 (assembly GCF_041080865.1). Lineage (NCBI taxonomy): Bacteria > Pseudomonadati > Pseudomonadota > Gammaproteobacteria > Alteromonadales > Psychromonadaceae > Psychromonas > Psychromonas sp. MME1. The sequence goes on from NZ_CP160906.1 coordinate 2,579,922, forward strand.
ACACCCGTTTTAATATTAAGCGCATTAGATAGTGTATCAGAGCGTGTCAGAGGACTACGAGAAGGAGGCGATGATTACCTCGTTAAACCCTTTGCGTTATCTGAGTTATTAATCAGAATTGAGATATTAATTAAGCGTCGTGTACTCGGTACACAGCCATCAAGCACTATCCAAGTCTCTGATCTAAAAATGGATCTACTTTCCCATAAAGTATATCGTGGATTAATAGAGGTTCCTCTACAACCCAAAGAGTTTAAATTATTACGCTATTTAATGGAGCATGCGGGGCAAGTGGTATCTCGCTCCTTGCTATTTGAAGCGGTATGGGATTATCATTTTGATCCACAAACCAATGTTATTGACGTGCACGTTGCACGTTTACGTAAAAAGGTAGAGCTAGATGGTTATCCCCCCTTACTTGAGACAGTGCGTGGCGTCGGTTACAGAATGGTGGAGAAATAACCTAAAAGCGAGTTCCATCTGGCGTTTAACCTCTTTATACACCGCCCTGCTACTTTGTGTTGTTAGCCTTTTGCTGATTATTTTATACCAATTGAGTGTCGGGCAAATAAAACGCGATCAAATAGTACAAATGGAAAACCTTGTTGAACAGCAAAAGCTCTTAGCTAAGCAACTTGAGCTCAATGATTTCATTCAACAATTTGAGATGCATGCAGCTAACTCTAGACAATACATACTGACTTTTAGGCATAAGGGAAATACCTACGGTCAATTAAGCTCCATTCCGACTTATATTAATAGTTGTCCAACGCTCTCTCGCTTCCCTATTTGGTTAGAAAAATACGATGAATTACGTTTGATTAGTGGCTGTATTTTACATATATCAACGGGCACACTATTTATCGCCAACGATGACGAATCACTTTACAATTTACAAACACAATTTCTTAACGCGTCTCTCGTGGCACTATTATCTGCATTGATATTGGGTATTTTTACAGGATTTATTTTCTCTCGACGTGTATTAAAAAGGATCCGTACATTTAATAATATTGCACAACGCGTTGAAGCAGGAGAAATGACCGCTCGAGTTCCAATCTCCTCTAATGCCGATGAATATGATGACATGGCGAGACATATTAATACCATGTTATCTCGCCTAGAGGACTCTTTTAATGCCATCAGCACAGTGACCGATGCGATTGCACACGACTTACGTACCCCACTGAGCCACCTTAAACAACAAATAGAAGAAAATATAAATGATGCACATAAAGCAGGTCTAAATAGCGACCATTTACAAAAAATGATAACGAAATTAGATGCTATTCTATTTACCTTCACTGCAATGTTAGAGATCACACGCCTTGAACATAGTCAGCAAAAAGAGCACTTTACTTTAGTATGTCTCGATGACGTGATTAATGATGCCATTGATTTAATCCACCCCCTCATAGAAGAAAAACAACAAAACTTACACATTACTGGTGCAAATTGTTTACTACAGGGTGATGCGACGTTATTGTTCAGAGTCGTTTATAATTTACTCGAAAATGCCTGTAAATATGCAGGAGAGTTTGCACAAATATCCATTGATATCAGCAACAAAGGCTTTACGCTTAGCGATAATGGTCAGGGAATTGCCGATAGTGAAAAAGAAAAAGTATTTCAACGCCTATACCGCATTGAAAAGAGTAGAAATATAGCGGGCTTTGGTATTGGCCTGTCACTAGTCAAAGCGATCGTGCGTCTGCATGATGGTAAAATAAAACTCCTAGACAACAATCCCGGCTTAAAGGTGGTTATTGAATTTACTGATACGCATTAAATAACTTCAACTAGGAATAAGCAAATCGATACTGCATAGCTACTTCAATTTTCTGCCTAGCATCTTGAAGTAGCATGGAATTTATCCCATGCTACTTCATAAAAGGCGTTAAGAAAGATTCACTAAAAATGGGTCTCGAGATAACTTATGATTACCCTCTGGCTCAAACCAAGCCAATTTTTCGGCCAAACTGACGACTTCACCAATGATCATCAATGTCGCACCTTGTAAGCCACCACCTAATAAAGTTAATTCTGATAGTTTTCCAATAACCACCTGCTGGTCTGAGGTTGTGCCCCGATTAACCAAGGCTACAGGCGTATCGGGTGAACGCCCAAAACTGAGTAACTGATTTTGTATTTCCTGAGACTGAATTAATCCCATGTAAACGACTAATGTCTGATGGGGAGCTGCGAGGGCTTGCCAATTAAGTTGTCTGCCATCTGATTTACGATGCCCTGTTACAAAGGTAACAGATTGAGAATAATCACGATGTGTTAAAGGGATCCCCGCATAGGCACTACACCCTGAAGCGGCGGTAATGCCCGGTACGACTTGAAAAGCGACCCCCGCGGCGACGAGCTCTTCTAATTCTTCTCCACCACGGCCAAAAATAAAGGAGTCCCCCCCTTTCAAACGCACCACTTTTTTACCTTGTTTAGCAAATTCCACCAACATTTGATTGGTTCTTGATTGCTCAACTTCGTGATTTCCAGCTTCCTTACCAACGGAAATCAAATCAGCATCACGACGCACTAAATCTAAAATATCGGCAGAAACCAACCTATCATATAATACGACATCAGCTTGCTGCATAAGCTGTAATGCCTTTAATGTTAATAACGATGGGTCACCTGGCCCTGCTCCAACCAAAGCAACATCTCCCTGTGTAACATCTTCCGTTAATGTTTTTTCCATTAACTCAAGCGCATTTGCTGTTTGCCCTTTTTGTAATAAATGACCTAATTGCCCGTTAGCAAATAATTTTTCCCAATAACGTCGACGTAAAGAAGGATTACCAATCACTTCCTTTACACGGTTACGAAAATCACCAGAAATACGAGCTAACCGCCCTAAATGCATAGGTAGTAACGCTTCTAATCGCTCCCTAATTAAACGCGCTAAAACGGGAGCTGTACCTGCACTTGAAATCGCCACAATAATAGGGGAGCGATCCACGATAGAGGGCATAATAAAACTGGACAGTTCTGGGTCATCGACCACATTGACGAGCAATTGTAAGGCATTAGCTGCATTTGCAATTTGTTCATTAACATCGCGCTTATCGGTTGCAGCAATAACTAACCATTTGCCCTGTAACAGATCAGTACTGAAATTTTGACGGATTATTTTTAATTGCTGATCTTTCTCTTTTTGCAATAGACGGCTATCAATTTCAGGCGCACAAACAGTGACATCAGCATTGGCTTTAAGCAACAGGTGCACCTTTCTAAAGGCAATATCCCCACCACCGACGACAAGACAGGGACGGTTTTCGAGTTTGGTAAAAATGGGTAGGTAATCCATAGCAAGTCACTCATTAATAGTATTATGAAGCCGACACTATAAAGAAATATCTCACAAAGATAAAATAGCGAAAAGTAATTACTTATTGTAAAACGTTAAACTAGCGATTCTCTAATAATGCACGCACACCATCACGCCAAGTAAATATCCCCTTGATTTCGCCCCCCTCCAATACAGGTAAGCAACCAATATTGTTATTCAACATAATCATTAATGCATCACTAACAGTGCATTGCGGCGCAATAACCAATGGAGAACGAGTCATTATCTGATGTGCACGTTGATTGATCGTAGCAGTATCACGCGTAGACTCAGCATCGGTTCCCAAAAAAGGGCTCAGACAACGCAATAAGTCATGCTCACTAATAATGCCCTGAAGTTGATTATCTTCGACAACGAGTAAATGATGAAATACACCGTGATCTAAAATTTCTTTGACAACGGTTAACCTATCGTCCATATCAACGGTCACCACACGAGTTGTCATCATGTCACACACTTTCATATCATGCTCTTCAATTGAACTAATTAAAAAAGCCAGTATCAACTGGCTCTACACATAAACTTAAGTACTTACGTTAAATTAAGGTTTATTTTTTATGAAATCAACGCCCTTTTGAATATCAGCATGCAAGACGGCTAACATTTCTTGTTTTTTCTGATCTTCAAATGGACTTAAATCACCAAAGGGCAAAACGCGATCTATACCATTTTTACCCAACAACAATGGTTGCGTAAAAAATGGCGAACAGCTATTACCACCATCAACATAAGCATTCTGAATAATCCCCTGTTTACCTAACAAAGCTTTTACAAGGTTGATACCAAATATTGATGCTGCACGCGCCATGGAAAGGGTTGCAGACCCTCCTCCCGCTTTTGCTTCAACCACTTCCGTACCTGCGTTTTGAATTCGCTCGGTAAGCTCAACGACCTCTTGTTCAGTAAACGTAACTCCCTGCACTTGCGATAAAACAGGTAAAATGGTGGTACCACTGTGACCACCAATAACATTAACTCGAACATGCTCTGCTGGTAAGCCTTTTTTCTCAGCAACAAAATCTTCGGCACGAATCACATCTAAGGTAGTGATGCCAAATAACTTGTTTTTATCATAAACCCCTGCTTTTTTCAGTACTTCGGCTGCGATGGCAACGGTGGTATTAACAGGATTAGTAATAATTCCAATGCATGCCATTGGGCAGACTTGAGCAATTTTTGTCACTAAAGTTTCAATAATACCAGCATTAATATTAAACAGATCGGAACGGTCCATACCCGGCTTACGGGCAACACCCGCAGAAATAAGAACAACATCGGCACCTTGTAAAGCTGGCGTAGGATCATCTCCGGCATAGCCATCGACATAAACACTGGTAGGAATATGACTTAAATCTTTAGCAACCCCCGGTGTAACTGGCGCAACATCATAAAGTGATAATAATGAATTTTCAGGTAAATCAAGTTTAAGCAGTAAAGCCAATGCTTGGCCAATACCACCAGCAGCACCTAGAACAGCAACCTTCATAAAACAACCTCCGATTTATAATATCATTGCCATTAATATTACTTCAACTTAGTCGATTGTGCTGGAAATGTTAAGTGATTGTGAGCGATGTAAAGTTAATTGGGGTAATCAGCAAAATTTAAGTGATTTAACACATATTTTTGTATTCACCTTCCCCCTTGAATTAACGCATAACAACCATTTAGCTCCCCATTATGCTTTATATAAAATGGATCCGTTGAGTCCTTGATAATTCTATTGTAATAATTGAAAAACGAATATTTATGCATTTTTTTAGATTATTTAGTTATTGATAATTAGCCAATATCGATTATCATTGGCAGTGCAATTTGCACAAGTTCTAAATTAGAGTATTTTTAATATGACACAACCAACAGAACTAATGGACTTCTTCAAGGCATTATTAAAAAAAGAACGCCTCAGCTCGCAAGGAGAGATAGTAGAGGCATTACAGGAAGCTGGTTTTCACAATATTAATCAGTCCAAAGTTTCTAGAATGTTAAGTAAATCAGGGGCGGTTCGTACACGAAATGCCAAAAAAGAGATGGTTTATTGCTTACCTTCCGAGCTTGGTATCCCAACAACGACTAGTCCATTAAAAAATCTGGTGGTAGATATTGATCGCAACGATAGCCTAATAGTTATCCGCACAAGCCCAGGCGCTGCGCAACTGATTGCCCGCCTACTTGACTCGATAGGCAAAGCCGAAGGTATTCTTGGCACCATTGCAGGCGATGATACCGTTTTTATTACCCCAACAAGCAGTAAAAAAATTAATAACACCTTAAATGTAATCAAGCAATTATTTCAATAATAGTCCCGAAGGAGTGCGCCTTTGCAAAAAGGCCACTTCTTCACCCCTCTAGCAGCATCGTAAAATTAATCTACTATTAATGGATTAATGGCATTGCACAGAGAAAATGATATTGAAAAAGATAGCCGCTTTTACACTCATTGAGTTACTGATAGTCATTGCTATTATTGCTCTGCTGGCAAGTATTACCTATCCATCTTACCTTTCCTACTTAATCACAATGCGTCGAAGTGATGCACAGGCAGTGTTAATTAAAGCGCAATTAAAACAAAGCAGCCTACATATTTTAAATCCAACCTATAGCGTTGATAAGAGTGAACTAGGCTTATTAGATAATCACTATTATAACTTTACCACTCTCTCTGCCAGCGCATCCACCTACCTCATCAAAGCGACAGCCAAAATGGGCACGTCGCAGGCCGATGATGAAACAGCCTGTAAAACATTATATGTCGATCAAAATAGCAGCCACACTAGCGATGGCAGCACCCCAAATGAGCAGTGTTGGTGATAAATCAAATAAAAATAATAGTTAAAAATTTCCTACTGTGAATACTAACTTGCTGGCATTTTTTATAAGAAACAAACACAAACAGCATGTTTAACCGCCAACTTTTCATCCGTTTTTGTTAAGAAACCACTTTCATTATCACGTTTAAAAACAATTAAGTAATCGCTTTTCTGATGCGCAACTAATAACCATTGTTGATCTGGCGATAGCGCAAAGTGACGCGGAAATAATCCACCAGAAGGGGTAAACGTAAGCGCGGTCAATAATCCATTACTTTGTTTAACGCTGTAAATGGCAATACTATCATGGCCACGATTACTGACGTACAGATACCGCCCATCCAGACTTAATGCCACTTCAGCAATAGAATTTTCCAAGCTACCTTGTGATTCTCCGCTTAATGGCTTGTTTGCCTGTGGCAAACTGCTAATAGACTGAATATGCACTAGTTCGCCAGTCGTTTGATTAAAATTGAAGACACTAACTTCAGAGCTCAGCTCATTACCTAAATATAATTTATCGCCCAACGCATTAAAGGTAAAATGACGTGGTCCTGAACCAGCAGGTAAATACGCACAAAATACTTCATTCAGCTGATTTTCACTCACATCATATACTTTTAAGGCATCAATCCCTAAATCAGCCACGACTAAAAATTTTTCATCTACACTTAATTGACTTGCGTGAGCGTGTGCACTTGCTTGCCTATCAGGGCAACGCCCTTGACCTGTATGCTGGATCGACTGATAAGCAGGCAATAACTTATCTTGAGTCAACGAAAACGCACTCACACTACCAGTCATGTAGTTACTTACAAATGCGTTTTTATGATTTAAACTGATATGGCAAGGTGCACCACCTAAGCTGCTTTGCTTGTTGATAAAAATAGGGGTAATTGGCATTTTTATATCAAAACAACCGAGGTAGCCTTGTTGCTCATTTTCACTCACGGCAAGTAAATACTTTCTATCTTTGCTGACAACCAAAAAACTAGGATCTGATAACATTGCTGAACTGCCAACTTCTTTTAATTGTCCATTTTTATTATCAAACTCAACGACTTTAATGCCCGCTTCCGCATTTGGCGTATAACAGCCAATGTATAAAATTTGTTTAGTCATGGTTTACTCTTTTAAAAATAAATAGGGGCACATAACAAGCACTCTCATTTGCTCAATGGAACAACGACCCATCCCAGAGTCATTGGTAACGAGAAAATTAACGCATCAATTTATTAAGCCGCTAAAGTGCAAATTAACGACCGATAGCCTGCTACTTTTAAAAACGCGCTTTGATCTCCTGCTCCGTCATAAATTCCAACGGTTTATTAGATAGATACTGATAAATGACATTATAAGCTAATACATTTTTCACATACCGGCGCGTTTCTTTATAGGGAATTGTTTCAATCCAGCTATCCATTAATAATCCCTTGGAAGTCCCATTTTTAAGGTCATTTTGCCAACGATCAACTCGATATGGCCCGGCATTATAAGCTGCGGTAGCAAGGACCCGATTTCCTTGATAACGTTGCAACAAACCATTTAAGTAAGCACTACCTAACTCCACATTAATAGTGCCATCACTTAATTGAGAGCGATTATGATAGCTTTTTAAGCCTATTTTTTTAGCTGTTTCCTTCGCCGTATTAGGCATTAATTGCATATAACCTCGCGCACCAGCAGGTGAATTTGCAAACTCATCAAAGGCGCTTTCTTGTCTTGTAATCGCATAAATATAAGTACTATCTAACTGATATTTATTCGCATAGAAAGAAAAAAGCTCCGCCTCAGTTGCAGGAAAACGAATACTTAAGGCATCCCAACTTTTAGCGTTAATACTAGCGACCACGGAAAGGTGCGCCCAATCCTTACTGGCAGCAAATAAACCCAGTTGGTTTTGCAGGGCGACACTTTTACCTAATAACAATTTTCGCCACTCACGTTTTAACAAAAAGGGCAAGGAGTGGTAATGTAACTCTTCAATATGCGCTAATTGTTTTTGTAAGTGGTCTAATTTATTACTTTTTGCTGTAATAATCTGGCTATTAAATTGGTATTTTTTACCCAACTTTTGGGCAGCAAGAAAGCCGTAATAACTACGACTAGAGGCAATTTTATTGTAAATATGCACTGCTTTTTTGTTCTGTTTTTTCTCTTCCCATACTCGCGCTTGCCAATACTGCCATTTATTTTCAGATCTTTTATTTACGCTGAGCTTAGCTATCCAATACTCAATACCTGACCAATCGTCTAATTTAATCGCATAGCGGATACGTCGTTCGATTAAATTAACATCTTTAATTTTAGCGAGTTCTTTATCTAACCAAGGCATTAACTCTTCACTTTCGACAATAAGAATGCGTGATATAAGATCTTTTTTTAAATTCAGCCTCTCCTTCGATGTAAAATGAATTTTGTTTTCATAAGTTAAATAGGCTTTTAACCCTAACTGTACATTTTTGCGGGCAAGCTGTTTAATCGAAGCATTTAAATAGTCATAACTTTTCTGCTTTTTATTAGTAAATAATGTACTTGTCAGCAATTTTTCTGGTTTTTTGCTTAATGTAAATAACTGTTCTGCCAACCGCTTGTTTGAATCATTCATGAGTGTTATCAAATAGGACATTAGCGCCGTCTGTTTTTTCTGATAACTAAGTTGAAAACGTTGCCAAATTAACTTCTGATCAATTTTTTTTATTTTTAAATAGTGCTGCAACACCGGATCACAGGCATTGGCTAAGGAGACACCCGTTAACCACGTTTCTTTCACGGCGGGCCAAATTCTACTGGATTGATTATCAGCAAGTTTTGCTTGAAAATAGAAACACTTTAAATCGGTAGAGTTAGGTAGTTTTGGGTAAAATTGTAACAATTGATCCCAAAAGCGATTCTTGCCTAAGTAATATAAATACTCTCTTTGTAAGTCTTGGCTAACAACATGGTCAGGATATTTTTTCAAAAACGCTTGTATAGCAGTTAAGCTATCAGGGCTAAAGTTCGATTTAAATTGTTGGTATTCAAGTAAATAAGTCAGCGGGTAGTCTGGAATCAGCTGCATTTTTTGTAATGCATCCTGCCATTTTTCCTGTTGTTGTAATTCAGAAGCTTGGGTATACAGGTTTCTTTGCTCGCTTAATGTCAATGATGCGGCAATATTCGTAAAGGATATTAAAAACAACGTCAGAAAAATTTTTTTCATTGAAATTCCTTTATATCGGATGATTTAACGCTATACCATAGCACAGGCTAATAACTCCTGTGTATATTTGTGTTGCGCTTGCGTAAATATTTCTTCAGTACAACCCTGCTCTATGATTTCGCCCTCTTTCATAACCAAGACTCGATGACTTACAGAGCGGACAACGGATAGGTCATGACTGATAAATAAATAGCTCAGTGATAACTCTTTCTGTAAGGAGATCAATAAATCCAAGACTTGTTTTTGAATACTCCTATCTAAGGCAGAAGTAGGTTCGTCTAAGACTATTAACTGAGGATTTAAAATCAAAGCACGTGCAATCGCGATACGCTGTCTCTGTCCACCAGAAAATTCATGAGGGTAACGCTGGCCACTCGATGGTTCTAATCCAACACGTTGCAAAACACTTGCTACTTGCTGTTTTATTTGTGTAGGGGTTAATTTTTTATGAACCTGCAAACCTTCGCTAATAATTGCTTCAACAGACATGCGAGGGCTTAAACTTGCATACGGGTCTTGCAACACAATTTGCAATTCTGCGCGCAACGCTTGCAATTCATTATGGCCTATAGCGTCAATTTCTTTACCTAAATAAACGACCTTACCCGTGCTTTTAATCAGTTGCAAAATCGCCTGCGCGAGAGTACTTTTCCCCGAGCCACTCTCGCCAACTATTGCTAATGTTTCTCCCCGGTGTATGTGCAAACTGACATTTTTTACCGCTTGTAAGCGGTGCGTTGTTTTGCCCCAAAAATTCTTTTGTAATGGATAACAAACATTGATCTTATCTGCACTTAATATTAATTGCGGTTCCTCTAAGGGTGCCATCTTTCCCGATGGAATAGCCCCTAATAGCATTTTTGTATAAACATGCTGTGGAGCGCTAAATAACGCATGGTTATTGCTATATTCAACGACTTCCCCATCACGCATAACCATGACGTAATCGGCAATTGAACGCACAATATGTAAATCATGGGTAATGATTAAAATAGCCATATTGAGGCGCTGCTGCAACGCTTTTAAAAGATCCAGAATCTGTTTTTGAATAGTCACATCAAGCGCTGTAGTCGGCTCATCTGCAATTAATAGTTCAGGGTCATTCGCTAAAGCCATGGCAATCATAACGCGCTGTCTCTGCCCCCCTGATAATTCATGGGGATAGGAACCAAGTCGCTGCTCTGGATTTTCAATTCCCACTAGCTGCAACAACTCTATTATGCGCAGCTTGGCTTTATGGCCCGTTAATCCTTTGTGTAAAAGCAGCGTTTCAGCAATCTGCTTTTGCACCGTATGCAGAGGATTAAGCGAAGTCATAGGCTCTTGAAAAATCATTGAGACTTTATTACCGCGAATAGATTCAAGCACCACATCATCTTTACCGACTAATGGCTCTCCAGATAAATAGATTTCACCACTAGGATGATGTGCATGGGGATAAGGCAAGAGTTGTAAAATTGAGAGCGCTAACAGTGACTTACCTGCGCCACTTTCTCCAACAATCGCTAACGTTTCCCCCTTGTTAAGGGTAAAATTAACCCCCTTAACAATCGCCTTTTCGGCAAAGCTGATAGACAAGTTGTCTACTTTTAATAACTCATTAGAGTGCGTTGTTCCGCTCATACTGTTTTCCTTGGATCAAAAGCATCACGTACGGCTTCACCAATAAAGACTAATAAAACCAAAATAGTAGAAAGTGAAATAAAAGCGGTGATTGCTAGCCAAGGCGCATGCAAATTATCTTTACCTTGGGCAACCATTTCACCTAAGGAAGCTGATCCTAACGGCAATCCAAAACCTAAAAAATCCAGTGATGTTAATGTTGTTAGTGCGCCTGTAAATAAGTAAGGCATGAAAGTAAGGGTCGCGATCATCGCATTGGGTAAAATGTGTTTAAACATCACTTTACTATCAGATACCCCCAATGCCTGAGCTGCTTTAACATATTCTAAATGACGACCACGTAGGAACTCTGCTCGTACAACCCCAACTAAACTTGGCCAGCTAAATAAAATCATCAACGCCAGCAACCATGTAAAGGTCGGTTCGACAAAGCTCGCTAGAATAATAAGCATAAAGAGCATGGGTAGCCCTTCCCATATTTCTAATAAGCGTTGACCAAACAGGTCTATTTTTCCACCGTAATAGCCCTGAAAAGCGCCGACAGCAACACCGATCATGGAGCTAGCAAAGGTGAGGATTAATGAAAATAATACGGATATTCTAAAGCCATAAACCAAACGAGCTAAGAGATCTCGCCCTTGGTCGTCAGTACCTAAATAGTTAATATGACTCGGTGGTGAAGGTGCAGCTTCAGTTAATTCGTAGTTGATACTATCATAGGAAAAAGGAACAATAGGCCAGAGGATCCAACCAGATTTCTCAATTTGTTGCACCATATAGGGATCACTATAATCGGTATGAATGTCAAAATCACCGCCCAACCTATTTTCCGTTATATCTTCAACAATAGGAAAGTACCAATGATTTTTATAGGAGACCATTATCGGTTTATCATTTACCCAAAGCTCCGCAAATAAACTCATTATAAAAAGAGTCAGAAAAATCCACAGCGACCAATATCCCCGCTTATTGCTTTTAAACTGCATCCAACGATTATGATTGATTGGATTGTTTTTTATGTTCTGCCACGTAACCAATAATGACATCTTATCGTCCTTCAAAACTAATACGGGGATCAATCATGGTATAAGTGACATCGCTAATTAACTTCAATAGTAAGCCAATCAACGTAAATATATACAATGAAGCAAATATAACTGGATAGTCTCGATTGATCACCGATTCAAAACTCAGTAGCCCTAAGCCATCGAGCGAAAAAATAACTTCAATTAGCATTGAGCCCGTAAAGAAGATACCGATTAAGGCTGCGGGTAATCCAGCTATCACCAAAAGCATCGCATTGCGGAAAATATGCCCATATAAAATGCGTTTTGTTGAACAACCTTTTGCTCTTGCTGTGATCACATATTGTTTATGAATCTCATCAAGAAAAGTGTTTTTAGTAAGCATCGTAAGCGTGGCAAAACTTGCTAATACTGATGCAAGAATAGGTAAGGTTAAATGCCAAAAGTAATCCTTTATTTTTGCAAAGAATCCCAGCTGGGCAAAATTATCCGAGGTTAATCCACGCAATGGAAACCAATCATAATAAGAGCCACCTGCGAATAACACGATGAGCATAATTGCGATAATAAATGCGGGGATGGCATAGGCAACAGTGACGACGGTACTACTCCAAATATCAAAGCGACTCCCATGTGACGTTGCTTTCTTGATGCCTAATGGAATAGATATCAAATAGGCGAGTAGTGTTGTCCAGAGCCCTAAAGAAATAGAAACAGGCATTTTTTCGACAATTAAGTCCGTCACTTTCATATCACGGTAAAAACTATCACCAAAATCAAACTGCGCATATCGCCATAGCATAGAGAAATATCGTTCTAGCAAGGGTTTATCAAAACCATATAGCTTCTCTAATGCCGCAATATACTCAGGATCAACCCCCTGTGCTCCACGATATTTAACCGTCGTTGAGTTCTCTTTTATCTCACTATTAGTGCCACTAGCAAGCCGCGAACTATTATTTGAGTCAATACCTTGATAGTGGGCAATCGCTTGCTCTACGGGCCCTCCTGGGGCTATTTGCACAATAAAAAAGTTAATCGTCATAATCCCCAATAAGGTGGGAATAATAAGCAGTAAACGCCGCAGAATGTATTGTTTCACTGGATTTGCTCCTGAGCCTTTTCAGAGGGTGTACGCAGCCACCACGTTGATAAACCAAGATCATAAATAGGCGCTATTGGCGGACGAGAAAATTTATCCCAATAGGCGATGCGGTAAGCTGGAAGGTACCACTGCGGAATAACCATATGCTGACTCAGCAATACTCGGTCTAGCGCCTTGGTTCTATGCACCAGCTCTTCACGCGTATCGGACATAATTAATTGCGAAACTAGTTGATCGATAACAGGTAAACAGACACCTGCCCAATTTGAAGTTCCGACCTGCATCTGACTCGCACATCCCCAATACCCGACTTGCTCATTACCAGGGGAGATAGACTGCCCCTTGCGCAGGGAAACCATATCAAAATCGAAATTATTCAAACGGTTAATAAATTGTGAGATATCAACTAAACGAATCGATGTGTTGATACCAACTCTTTGCAGGTTACGGCGAAACGGATGTACCACCCGCTCAAAATCCTGACTATACAGTAAAAATTCAAAGCTTAGCTGCTTACCATTCTTATCCTGCATTTTGCTATCTTTTAATTGATAACCTGCCTTTTCAAGTAGCTTTACTGCTTGACGCATTTGTTCCCGTATATTGCCATCGGCATCAGTTTTAGGGTGTTGTAGAGGCCCAAAAATAGAATCAGGCAATGCGGATTTATAGGGAGATAAAATCTCATATTCCGCGGCAGAAATCTCTTTTTCTGTCGCTAATTCAGATCCAGAATAAAAACTATTAATACGTGTATAAGCCCCATAAAAAAGGGTTTTATTAGCCCACTCAAAATCAAATAAAAGACTAATCGCATTACGCACATTGATATCTTTAAATTTATCTTTGCGTAAATTAAACCAGAAACCTTGCATGCCCTGTGGATTTTTATCTGCAATTTGCGTGGTTACAATTTTACCGGAAACAAAATTATCGCCGGTATAACCTGTCGCCCAACGCTTAGATGAGCTCTCCAAGCGATAGTCAAACGCTCCCGATTTAAATGCTTCAAAGGCCACATTATCGTCACGGTAATAATCAAAAAGCAATTGGTCAAAATTATGCATTCCCTTATTTACCGGTAAATCTTGTGCCCAATAATCCGCAACACGTTGATATATTATCCGCTTAGATGGTTCAACACTGGCCACTTCATAGGCGCCAGAGCCAATAGGAATAGTGAGACTACTCTTAGCAAAATCGTGATCACGCCAATAGTGTGCTGGCAAAATAGGAATTTGCCCAATAATCAGAGGCAATTCACGATTACCGACTTCCTTGAAGTAAAAGCTCACCTGTAATGGGCTATCTACGATGACCTCCTTAACACCCGAATAGTAGGAACGGAAATGAGGCGCCCCCTTCTCAATTAATAACTCAAAGCTAAATTTAACATCCTTTGCTCGAATAGGCTGACCGTCCTGAAAACGTGCAGCTTCATTAATCATAAAAGTGACAGAAGATAAATCATCGGCAATTTTAACTTTTTCGGCAATTAATCCATAGCAACTAAAGGGCTCATCTGCCGATTGCTTCAATAACGAATCGTAGATCATAGAAATACCTGCCGCAGGGTTACCTTTCACGATAAAAGGATTTAGTGAATCAAAACTACCGATAGCAGCCTGTTTGAAAACGCCACCTTTCGGCGCATTTGGATTAACATATTGAAAATGAGAAAAATCTGCGGGGTACTTTAAATCGCCATACATACTCAAGGCATGGCTCCAATTTTGCGCGAATAGAAAATAACTATTCATCGATAAATAGCAAAATATCAAAGTACGTATAAACTTAAATATAAGAGCTCTAAACATGCAATAAACCAACTATAAGCAAATAAAAATACAGGAGGAAATAACGATAACAAAACGTTCAACAAAAAAGAATAGCAAAGTGGGATTATAAGCAGTGGTGAGTTATCTGGACAATATTGCCCCATAACCCCCACCTCAACAAGTAGTTTTTGTTTTTATCTATAGAAAATAAACGTAGATCAAAAATTAATTCCAAGAATAGCAGGAGGGCAAAAAAACGTGATCTAAATCACTTTTAAATACGATAAAAAAGAATAATCTAATTAAGAACACGATACGTGTATAACAAAAAGGTGTCTTCTATGAGAATTGAAATTACAAGTAAACAAATAACTATCACTGACACAATGCGTAACAAAGTAGAGGAACGTTTCGAAAAATTAGAAAAATTACAAATTCCTTTAATCAAACCTCACTGTATTATCACCAAAGAGCCAAAAGGCGTAAAAATTGAGGCAACAATTGGCA
Source organism: Psychromonas sp. MME1 (assembly GCF_041080865.1). Classification (NCBI taxonomy): domain Bacteria; kingdom Pseudomonadati; phylum Pseudomonadota; class Gammaproteobacteria; order Alteromonadales; family Psychromonadaceae; genus Psychromonas; species Psychromonas sp. MME1. Next base: position 2,595,330 of record NZ_CP160906.1, read on the forward strand.
TACCAAATGGTAAGGTCTTTGCCCATGCAGAAAATGATGATCTTTATGTTGCAATCGGACAGCTATTCCAAAAAATAGAAAGGCAACTCAATAAACACTTACATAAGCCGCAAGCGGATCGCGCTAAAAATAATGGCAAAGATATGTGCCGTAACGGTGAAATTTCAGGAGAAGCCATTGAAGAGCCTGAAATAGAAATAGAATCAGATGCAGAAATTAAATTAAATAAAGAATTTGCAGCATAAAGAGCAAATATCTTTACTAGCTAAGTAGAAATAAAAAGGAGCGATAAGCTCCTTTTTGTTAAATCAGCGATAAAAGATTATTTTTCTAGACCATCATCTTCATAATGACGATTATCGTGAGCCTGCTGCAGTAGCAATCGGCTCTCCTCCAAAAACAGATTAGAGTAATCCCCCATCCAATCAGTTACAGATGCAAAGCGCTTAATAAATGCATCACGATCGCCCTTCTCAAGGAGTTCAATCGCCTCAGAAAAATGTTTATGATAACGCTTAATCATGGCGACATTATTTTTCTGTGAAAGAATAATATCTGCATACAAAGACGGCTCTTGGGCAAATAAACGGCCAACCATAGCCAACTCTAAGCGATAGATTGGAGAACTTAAATCAAGCAACTGCTTTAAATCAGCATCAACCTCTTGCAAATGAACACCATAAACAAAACTTGTGAAATGCCTTAAAGCTTGGATTAAGGTCATTGACTGGTCATGAATATCTGCTTTGACTTTATAAAGGTGCGCCCCCCATATTTTCATCTGCTCAATCAGCCATTGGTATTTATCTGCATCACGACCATCGCAATAAGCGACGACTTGTTTCGCAAAACTACTAATATCAGGGCCAAACATAGGATGTAGCCCAACAACAGGACCTTTATGCACAGCTAACATAGCATTTAATGGACCTTCCTTAACACTGGTAATATCGGCAAGGATACAATCATCAGGTAAATAGGAGAGTTCTGATATGATAGATTCGGTCACGTCGATAGGAGAACCAACGATAACTAACCCTGCATTGCTACATATGTTTTCAGCTTGATCCCAATTAGCACGACCTAAAATGTCAACGTCATAACCTGACAGTTTAAACATCTCAACAAAGCGTTTGCCAAGTAGTCCATTCCCGCCAATAATAACGATACGTTTTAAATCTGGATTGACGGTTTTAAAGCCGGTTTCATTTTCACTGGCATAGGATTCACGCATAGTACGACGCAAAATATCTTCAATCAGATTAGCAGGAACGCCTTTTAACTCAGCCTCTTCTCGACGTTTAGCAAGCATAGAGGCTTCGCGTTCAGGAACATATATAGGTAAACCGTGTTTAGTTTTCACTTCACCGACCTCACCAACCAAACGTAAACGTTCGGCGAGTAAATCGATTAACTGCTGATCAACAGCATCAATTTGATCTCTTAATTTACTTAAAGGCATAATTTCTTCTTATCGTGAATGTAATATATCATTTAACAAACTATTGGCTTCAGCTAATAACTCACTGGTTGTCTGCCAATTAATACATGCATCAGTTACAGAAACACCATATTTGAGGGATTCTTTATCCTGTTCAGCAGATTGACTTCCTTCATTAAGATGACTCTCTAACATAATACCGATTATTGATTTATTTCCATCAAGCACTTGATGGAAAACATCTTTAGCAACTAATGGTTGCAAAGAATAATCTTTATTAGAGTTTGCATGGCTACAATCGACAATGAGTATATCGTCAACGCCTGCTGCATGTAGGGCTTTTTCTGTTAGAGAAACATTAACCGAATCATAATTTGGTTTACCACCACCACCACGCAATATAACATGTCCATCTTGATTACCACTAGTTTGCAATAGTGCACTTTGGCCTTGTTGATTGATCCCCATAAATCTATGTGGAGAAGAAGCTGACTGCATCGCATTGACAGCGGTTGATAAACTGCCGTCAGTACCATTCTTAAAACCAACGGGCATTGATAAACCACTCGCCATTTCACGATGCGTCTGTGATTCGGTAGTACGAGCACCAATTGCAGCCCAGCTAAATAAATCACCGAGATATTGCGGACTAATGGGATCCAATGCTTCTGTTGCGATAGGTAAACCTAAATCTGCAATCCACAACAACAATTCACGAGCTTGCTTTAACCCGTATTCAATATCAAAGGAATCATCCATATGAGGATCATTAATTAAGCCTTTCCAGCCAACCGTGGTACGGGGCTTTTCAAAATAGACTCGCATAACGATATATAACGTATCTTTATATTGCTCATGTAATTTGTGCAATTTAATAGCATACTCTTTAGCAGCTTCTAAATCATGAATAGAACAAGGGCCACAAATAACTAAAAAACGCGGATCTTTTTTATGCACAATATTAGCAATGATCTGGCGTGAATCTGCAATAGAGTGATAAATACTATCAGAAGCAGGTAAGAGTTTTTTTAACTCAAGCGGAGTAATTAAAACAGTTTCTGATTGAATATGAATATTTTCATTTTGAGGTATAGTCATTTTTTTCTCATTGAGATATTGATAGTGAAAGCATCATATCATAGCGATAAAATAGATCATATTTGCAGATTAAATGAGCGTAGATATTTTAAAAAATATAGAGAAATGCGTAAAAAATTGCCGATGTAAAAAAATCTTACTGGGTTTGTTTAATTGGGCGCTTGGCGATGGAAAGACGTCGCAGAGCACCGAAGCTCGTGACACATCGCTATCGCGATACTCGCCCTACTATCACATGATTTGATACTGCCGTCGGCAGGCTACCCAGCTTCCCCGTGTTCAAGTGGTCATCATCAAGTGCTTAAACAAAAAAATCCCTGCTGACATCGTCAACAGGGATTTTTCGTTTATTAGGCGCTTGGCGATGACCTACTCTCACATGGGGAGACCCCACACTACCATCGGCGCAGCTGCGTTTCACTTCTGAGTTCGGAATGGGATCAGGTGGGACCACAGCGCTATGTTCGCCAAGCTAAAAAGTTAATTAGAAAAGCTGTCTATTATTCTTTAATCTTGCAAGTTGTAAAATATATTGTCGCAAACGTACTTTTTCTTGGTTACATCAACACGTCTTAGGTGTTGTATGGTTAAGCCTCACGGGTAATTAGTACAAGTTAGCTCAATACGTTACCGCACTTACACACCTTGCCTATCAACGTTGTAGTCTCCAACGGCCCTTCAGGGGACTTAAAGTCCCAGTGAGAACTCATCTTGAGGCTCGCTTCCCGCTTAGATGCTTTCAGCGGTTATCGATTCCGAACGTAGCTACTGGGCAATGCCATTGGCATGACAACCCAAACACCAGCGGTTCGTCCACTCCGGTCCTCTCGTACTAGGAGCAGCTCCTCTCAATTCTCAAACGCCCACGGCAGATAGGGACCGAACTGTCTCACGACGTTCTAAACCCAGCTCGCGTACCACTTTAAATGGCGAACAGCCATACCCTTGGGACCGACTTCAGCCCCAGGATGTGATGAGCCGACATCGAGGTGCCAAACACCGCCGTCGATATGAACTCTTGGGCGGTATCAGCCTGTTATCCCCGGAGTACCTTTTATCCGTTGAGCGATGGCCCTTCCATTCAGAACCACCGGATCACTATGACCTACTTTCGTACCTGCTCGACGTGTCTGTCTCGCAGTTAAGCTGGCTTATACCATTGTACTAACCTCACGATGTCCGACCGTGATTAGCCAACCTTCGTACTCCTCCGTTACTCTTTGGGAGGAGACCGCCCCAGTCAAACTACCCACCAAACAATGTCCCAAACCCCGATTCAGGGGCCATGGTTAGAACTCAAAACATACAAGGGTGGTATTTCAAGGTTGGCTCCACGTCATCTGGCGACAACGCTTCATAGCCTCCCACCTATCCTACACATGTAGGCTCTAAGTTCACTGCTAAGCTGTAGTAAAGGTTCACGGGGTCTTTCCGTCTAGCCGCGGGTACACTGCATCTTCACAGCGATTTCAACTTCACTGAGTCTCGGGTGGAGACAGCATGGCCATCATTACGCCATTCGTGCAGGTCGGAACTTACCCGACAAGGAATTTCGCTACCTTAGGACCGTTATAGTTACGGCCGCCGTTTACCGGGGCTTCGATCAAGAGCTTCGACCTAAGTCTAACCCCATCAATTAACCTTCCGGCACCGGGCAGGCGTCACACCGTATACGTCATCTTGCGATTTAGCACAGTGCTGTGTTTTTAATAAACAGTTGCAGCCATCTGGTATCTTCGGCCGCCAATAGCTCCATCCGCAAGGGACTTCACCGTCAGCGGCGTACCTTCTCCCGAAGTTACGGTACCATTTTGCCTAGTTCCTTCACCCGAGTTCTCTCAAGCGCCTTGGTATTCTCTACCTGACCACCTGTGTCGGTTTGGGGTACGATCCTTATATTTCTGAAGCTTAGAGACTTTTCCTGGAAGCATGGCATCAATGACTTCATCACCTTAGTGACTCGACATCGTATCTCAGTGTTAAGAAAACCCGGATTTACCTAAGTCTTCCACCTACATACTTGAACCTGGACAACCATCGCCAGGCCCACCTAGCCTTCTCCGTCCTCCCATCGCAAAATATAAGGGTACGGGAATATTAACCCGTTTCCCATCGACTACGCCTTTCGGCCTCGCCTTAGGGGTCGACTCACCCTGCCCCGATTAACGTTGGACAGGAACCCTTGGTCTTCCGGCGGGGAGGTTTTTCACCCCCCTTATCGTTACTCATGTCAACATTCGCACTTCTGATACCTCCAGGATGCCTTACAGCTTTCCCTTCGACGGCTTACAGAACGCTCCTCTACCATGCCTATAAATAAGCATCCGCAGCTTCGGTGATATGTTTAGCCCCGTTAAATCTTCCGCGCAGGCCGACTCGACTAGTGAGCTATTACGCTTTCTTTAAAAGATGGCTGCTTCTAAGCCAACTTCCTAGCTGTCTAAGCCTTCCCACATCGTTTCCCACTTAACATATACTTTGGGACCTTAGCTGGCGGTCTGGGTTGTTTCCCTTTCCACGACGGACGTTAGCACCCGCCGTGTGTCTCCCGTGATTGCACTTGTTGGTATTCGGAGTTTGCATGGGGTTGGTAAGTCGGGATGACCCCCTAGCCCAAACAGTGCTCTACCCCCAACAGTGATACACGAGGCGCTACCTAAATAGCTTTCGAGGAGAACCAGCTATCTCTTGGTTTGATTGGCCTTTCACCCCCAGCCACAAGTCATCCCCTAATTTTTCAACATTAGTGGGTTCGGTCCTCCAGTTGATGTTACTCAACCTTCAACCTGCTCATGGCTAGATCACCAAGTTTCGGGTCTAATCCCAGCAACTATTCGCCCAGTTAAGACTCGGTTTCCCTACGGCTCCCCTATACGGTTAACCTTGCTACTGAAATTAAGTCGTTGACCCATTATACAAAAGGTACGCAGTCACCGAACTAAGTCGGCTCCTACTGCTTGTACGTACACGGTTTCAGGTTCTATTTCACTCCCCTCACAGGGGTTCTTTTCGCCTTTCCCTCACGGTACTGGTTCACTATCGGTCAATTAGGAGTATTTAGCCTTGGAGGATGGTCCCCCCATATTCAAACAGGATTTCTCGTGTCCCGTCTTACTCGTTTTCACTGTAAAGAAGTTGTCATATACGGGACTATCACCCTGTATCGTCGGACTTTCCAGACCATTCTACTAACTTCTAAACAGCTTAAGGGCTGTTCCAATTTCGCTCGCCGCTACTTTCGGAATCTCGGTTGATTTCTTTTCCTAAGGGTACTTAGATGTTTCAGTTCCCCTCGTTCGCTTCGTTAAGCTATGTATTCACTTAACGATGACACTAAGTGCCGGGTTGCCCCATTCGGAAATTCCAGGATATAACGCTTGTTATCAACTCCCCTGGACTTATCGCAGATTACCACGTCCTTCATCGCCTCTAATTGCCTAGGCATCCACCGTGCACGCTTATTCACTTAACCATACAACACCTAAAAAGTGTCACGCAGTGACGCGTTTTAGGTATTGTTCCCAACAAGAGATTGACGTCTTTTTGTCAATGTCTGAGTGGGCAACACCATTTGGCATCACTACTTAATACTGATTTTTGTTTTGTATGTCGTTTCCAAGACGCTTGCGATTTCTCATATTTTACAATACAAAAAACAACATTCGTTTTTCGTGCACCTATCAATCATAAGATTGAGTAGATACGTACTGTTCACATTTCACTACGTGAAAAATGAACTTTTTATTTTTGCTTGATTACAATAACTAGAATAAATTCTAATCATTGAGAACAATTTCGTTTCGTTTAAACATATTGATATCTATATCGATACGTTCAAACAGAACTTTATCAGCTTTCCTAATTGTTAAAGAGCAGTGTTACTTATATTTCAAAGAAAGACACTTTATAAGCATTCTAAAGAGAACATTTATAAAGTGATTCTTTTGGTTTCACAAAGAACAGTAAAAAAAGATTAAGTATCCTTTTTTATCGCAGTGGTATCCCCAAGGGGATTTGAACCCCTGTTACCGCCGTGAAAGGGCGGTGTCCTAGGCCTCTAGACGATGGGGACATAGAACTTCTGCACTTCTTCAGTCTAATCAAACAATCTGTGTGAGCACTCATTATTGTGAATTTCTTTACGTAAGGAGGTGATCCAGCCCCAGGTTCCCCTAGGGCTACCTTGTTACGACTTCACCCCAGTCATGAACCACACCGTGGTCATCGCCATCCCGAAGGTTAAGCTAATGACTTCTGGTGCAGCCCACTCCCATGGTGTGACGGGCGGTGTGTACAAGGCCCGGGAACGTATTCACCGTGGCATTCTGATCCACGATTACTAGCGATTCCAACTTCACGGAGTCGAGTTGCAGACTCCGATCCGGACTACGACAAACTTTATGAGATTCGCATACCCTCGCAGGTTAGCAACCCTTTGTATTTGCCATTGTAGCACGTGTGTAGCCCATCCCGTAAGGGCCATGATGACTTGACGTCGTCCCCACCTTCCTCCGGTTTATCACCGGCAGTCTCCCTAGAGTTCCCGGCATGACCCGCTGGCAAATAAGGATAGGGGTTGCGCTCGTTGCGGGACTTAACCCAACATTTCACAACACGAGCTGACGACAGCCATGCAGCACCTGTCTCAGAGCTCCCGAAGGCACTCATCAATCTCTTGGTGATTCTCTGGATGTCAAGGGATGGTAAGGTTCTTCGCGTTGCATCGAATTAAACCACATGCTCCACCGCTTGTGCGGGCCCCCGTCAATTCATTTGAGTTTTAACCTTGCGGCCGTACTCCCCAGGCGGTCTATTTAATGCGTTAGCTTTGAAACCCACGGCATATAGCCACAAACTTCTAATAGACATCGTTTACTGCGTGGACTACCGGGGTATCTAATCCCGTTTGCTCCCCACGCCTTCGCGCCTCAGTGTCAGTCTCTGTCCAGGTGGCCGCCTTCGCCACTGGTATTCCTTCAGATCTCTACGCATTTCACCGCTACACCTGAAATTCTACCACCCTCTACAAAACTCTAGTTAACCAGTTTCAAATGCAGTTCCAAGGTTGAGCCCTGGGCTTTCACATCTGACTTAATTAACCACCTACGCGCGCTTTACGCCCAGTAATTCCGATTAACGCTCGCACCCTCCGTATTACCGCGGCTGCTGGCACGGAGTTAGCCGGTGCTTCTTCTGCGAGTAACGTCACAGATACAGGGTATTAACCTGCACCCTTTCCTCCTCGCTGAAAGTGCTTTACAACCCGAAAGCCTTCTTCACACACGCGGCATGGCTGCATCAGGGTTTCCCCCATTGTGCAATATTCCCCACTGCTGCCTCCCGTAGGAGTCTGGACCGTGTCTCAGTTCCAGTGTGGCTGGTCATCCTCTAAGACCAGCTAGGGATCGTCGCCTTGGTAGGCCTTTACCCTACCAACTAGCTAATCCCACTTGGGCTCATCTTGTCGCGATAGCTTATAAATAGAGGCCACCTTTGGTCAAAAGACATTATGCGGTATTAGCAGTCGTTTCCAACTGTTGTCCCCCACAACAAGGTAAATTCCCAAGCATTACTCACCCGTCCGCCACTCGTCAGCAAAATAGCAAGCTATTCTCTGTTACCGTTCGACTTGCATGTGTTAAGCCTGCCGCCAGCGTTCAATCTGAGCCATGATCAAACTCTTCAATTTAAAGTTTAATTTGTATCTTTCGATACGACTCAATATTACTGACTAAAACTAAAGAACTTACGTTCTTTTTGTTATTCTGAATTAACCACCAAATATAAATATTTGGCCTGTTAATCATTGAAAGATAAATCTTTCAATGTAAATGAATTAATTCGTGTGTCACTTCTATTGATGTTACCTAAACAAGTTAGGTGTAACTTCTGCAAGCAGAAGCGTTACTTTTTGATTATTTGAAATCACATCAACAATAAGTGCCCACACAGATTGTTTGATTAAATTGTTAAAGAGCGCGCCTTGCGGCGAGGTGCGTATATTACGCCCCTTTCGAACAATGTCAACGTCTTATTTTACGTTTCTTACGAAGCGATAAATGCGTTTGTTTTATTCTCAAACTGGTTGCTAACTTGCGTTACGCCCCGTGTCTGTGGATGCGCATTATAGGGATTCAGATCACATTGGCAAGCGTTTTTTTCCAATAATATTTAATTATCGTTTGTTTGTATAATATCTAATCAACTTCTGTTTATTGGTTACAACAATACGCAAAAACATGAAGAACAAGTTTATTTCTCTGTGGGACAGAGCCCTACTTAAAAAGCGCTTTATAATAGAAACAGTTAATACATCAGCTTAAAAATATTTCTTGCATTGAACACTCCAGACACCGCAGCTATCATAGCTTTATACTGAATTTGTTAGGTGGATTGATCGCGTATTGTTTAAAAGAAAATAAACCATCTTTAGATCTAACAGCTCAGGAATTTGAGCTGTTAGATAGCCATAATGTGATATGCGCTTAACCAGAATAAAAAACAGTAAGAAAAGACCTACTGGGTTTGTTTTATTTGGCGCTTGGCGATGGAAAGACGTCGCAGAGCACCGAAGCTCGTGACACATCGCTATCGCTATCGCGATACTCGCCCTAATATCACATGATTTGATACTGCCGTCGGCAGGCTACCCAGCTTCCCCGTGTTCAAGTGGTCATCATCAAGTGCTTAAACGAAAAAATCCCTGCTGACATCGTCAACAGGGATTTTTCGTTTATTAGGCGCTTGGCGATGACCTACTCTCACATGGGGAGACCCCACACTACCATCGGCGCAGCTGCGTTTCACTTCTGAGTTCGGAATGGGATCAGGTGGGACTGTTATCCCCGGAGTACCACAGCGCTATGTTCGCCAAGCTAAAAAGTTAATTAGAAAAGCTGCCCTTCTATTCATTCTTTAATCTTGCAAGTTGTAAAATATATTGTCGCAAACGTACTTTTTCTGGTTACAGCTCGCGTCAACACAGTCTTAGGTGTTGTATGGTTAAGCCTCACGGGTAATTAGTACAAGTTAGCTCAATCGACGTGTTACCGCACTTACACACCTTGCCTATCAACGTTGTAGTCAAACTCCAACAATGTCCCAAACCCCTTCAGGGGCCATGGGACAAGGGTGGTATTTCAAGTCGGCTCCACGTCATCTGGCGACAACGCTTCATAGCCTCCCACCTATCCTACACATGTAGGCTCTAAGTTCACTGCTAAGCTCACGGGGTCTTCCGTCTAGCCGCGGGTACACTGCATCTTCACAGCGATTTTTCACTGAGCGGGTGGAGACAGCATGGCCATCATTACGATTCCGAACAAGGTAGCTACCTTAGGGTTATATGCCATTGGCATGACAACCCCATCAATTAACACCAGGCGTCACACCGTTACGTCATCTTGCGATTTAGCACAGTGCTGTGTTTTTAATAAACAGTTGCAGCCATCTGGTATCTTCGGCCGTAGCTCCATCCGCAAGGGAGCAGCAATTCCTTCACCCAAAGCGCCTTGGCTGACCACCTGTGTCGGCATTTCTGAAGCTTAGAGGGACCAATGATCACTTAGTGTTCACGACGTTCTAAACCCAGCATCGCGTACCACGTTTAAATGGCGAACAGCCATACCCTTGGGACCGACTTCAGCCCCAGGATGTGATGAGCCGACATCCGAGGTGCCACCTTGGAGGATGGCCGTCGACTAGCTATTACGCTTTCTTTAAAAGATTTCATCGTTTCCCACTTAACATATACTTTGGGACCTTAGCTGGCGGTCTGGGTTGTTTCCCTTTCCACGACGGACGTTAGCACCCGCCGTGTGTCTCCCGTGATTGCAGTATTTGTCATGACCCCCTAGCCCAAACAGTGCTCTACGGGCTACCTAAATAGCTTTCGAGGAGAACCAGCTATCTCCCTTTCACCCCCAGCCACAAGTCATCCCCTAATTTTTCAACGTCAGTTGATGTTACTCAACCTTCAACCTGCTTGGCTAGATTACCAAGTTTCGGGTCTAATCCCAGCAACTATTCGCCCATAAGACTCGGTTTCCCTGCTCCCCTATACGGTTAACCTTGCTACTGGCAAAATACGCAGTCTTCGGCTCCTACTGCTTGTACGTACACGGTTTCAGGTTCTATTTCACAGGGGTTCTTTTCGCCTTTCCCTCACGGTACTGGTTCACTATCGGTCAATTAGGAAGGATGGTCCCCCCATATTCAAACGATTTCTCGTGTGTCTTACTCGTTTTCACTGTAAAGAAGTTGTCATATACGGGACTATCACCCTGTATCGTTTCCAGACCATTCGCGGAATCTCGGTTGATTTCTTTTCCTAAGGGTACTTAGATGTTTCAGTTCCCCTCGTTCGCTTCGTTAAGCTATGTATTCACTTAACGATGACACTAAGTGCCGGGTTGCCCCATTCGGAAATTCCAGGATATAACGCTTGTTATCAACTCCCCTGGACTTATCGCAGATTACCACGTCCTTCATCGCCTCTAATTGCCTAGGCATCCACCGTGCACGCTTATTCACTTAACCATACAACACCTAAAAAGTGTCACGCAGTGACGCGTTTTAGGTGTTGTTCCCAACAAGAGATTGACGTCTTTTTGTCAATGTCTGAGTGGGCAACACCATTTGGCATCACTACTTAATACTGATTTTTGTTTTGTATGTCGTTTCCAAGACGCTTGCGATTTCTCATATTTTACAATACAAAAAACAACATTCGTTTTTCGTGCACCTATCAATCATAAGATTGAGTAGATACGTACTGTTCACATTTCACTACGTGAAAAATGAACTTTTTATTTTTGCTTGATTACAATGATTAATAAATTAATCATTGAGAACAATTTCGTTTCGTTTGAACATATTGATATCTATATCGATACGTTCAAACAGAACTTTATCAGCTTTCCTAATTGTTAAAGAGCAGTGTTAAAAAACACTTTATAAGCATTAAAACTTAATGTTTATAAAGTGACTTTCACTTAAAGCGTAAACTCAGTTCCTACCAATGGATGGTTAAAAAGATTGAATATCTTTTTTATCGTAGTGGTATCCCCAAGGGGATTTCCCCTGTTACCGCCGTGAAAGGGCGGTGTCCTAGGCCTCTAGACGATGGGGACATAGAACTTCTGCACTTCTTCAGTCTAATCAAACAATCTGTGTGAGCACTCATTATTGTGAATTTCTTTACGTAAGGAGGTGGCAGGTTCCCCTAGGGCTACCTTGTTACGACTTCACCCCAGTCATGAACCACACCGTGGTCATCGCCATCCCGAAGGTTAAGCTAATGACTTCTGGTGCAGCCCACTCCCATGGTGTGACGGGCGGTGTGTACAAGGCCCGGGAACGTATTCACCGCATTCTGATCCACGATTACTAGCGATTCCAACTTCACGGAGTCGAGTTGCAGACTCCGATCCGGACTACGACAAACTTTATGAGATTCGCATACCCTCGCAGGTTAGCAACCCTTTGTATTGCCATTGTAGCACGTGTGTAGCCCATCCCGTAAGGGCCATGATGACTTGACGTCGTCCCCAGCAGTCTCCCTAGAGTTCCCGGCTTGACCCGCTGGCAAATAAGGATAGGGGTTGCGCTCGTTGCGGGACTTAACCCAACATTTCACAACACGAGCTGACGACAGCCATGCAGCACCTGTCTCAGAGCTCCCGAAGGCACTCATCAATCTCTTGGTGATTCTCTGGATGTCAAGGGATGGTAAGGTTCTTCGCGTTGCATCGAATTAAACCACATGCTCCACCGCTTGTGCGGGCCCCCGTCAATTCATTTGAGTTTTAACCTTGCGGCCGTACTCCCCAGGCGGTCTATTTAATGCGTTAGCTTTGAAACCCACGGCATATAGCCACAAACTTCTAATAGACATCGTTTACTGCGTGGACTACCGGGGTATCTAATCCCGTTTGCTCCCCACGCCTTCGCGCCTCAGTGTCAGTCTCTGTCCAGGTGGCCGCCTTCGCCACTGGTATTCCTTCAGATCTCTACGCATTTCACCGCTACACCTGAAATTCTACCACCCTCTACAAAACTCTAGTTAACCAGTTTCAAATGCAGTTCCAAGGTTGAGCCCTGGGCTTTCACATCTGACTTAATTAACCACCTACGCGCGCTTTACGCCCAGTAATTCCGATTAACGCTCGCACCCTCCGTATTACCGCGGCTGCTGGCACGGAGTTAGCCGGTGCTTCTTCTGCGAGTAACGTCACAGATACAGGGTATTAACCTGCACCCTTTCCTCCTCGCTGAAAGTGCTTTACAACCCGAAAGCCTTCTTCACACACGCGGCATGGCTGCATCAGGGTTTCCCCCATTGTGCAATATTCCCCACTGCTGCCTCCCGTAGGAGTCTGGACCGTGTCTCAGTTCCAGTGTGGCTGGTCATCCTCTAAGACCAGCTAGGGATCGTCGCCTTGGTAGGCCTTTACCCTACCAACTAGCTAATCCCACTTGGGCTCATCTTGTCGCGATAGCTTATAAATAGAGGCCACCTTTGATCAAAAGACATTATGCGGTATTAGCAGTCGTTTCCAACTGTTGTCCCCCACAACAAGGTAAATTCCCAAGCATTACTCACCCGTCCGCCACTCGTCAGCAAAATAGCAAGCTATTCTCTGTTACCGTTCGACTTGCATGTGTTAAGCCTGCCGCCAGCGTTCAATCTGAGCCATGATCAAACTCTTCAATTTAAAGTTTAATTTGTATCTTTCGATACGACTCAATATTACTGACTAAAACTAAAGAACTTACGTTCTTTTTGTTATTCTGAATTAATGAATTAATTCGTGTGTCACTTCTATTGATGTTACCTAAACAAGTTAGGTGTAACTTTCTGCAAGCAGAAACGTTACTTTTTGATTATTTGAAATCACATCAACAATAAGTGCCCACACAGATTGTTTGATTAAATTGTTAAAGAGCGCGCCTTGCGGCGAGGTGCGTATATTACGCCCCTTTCGAACAATGTCAACGTCTTATTTTACGTTTCTTACGAAGCGATAAATGCGTTTGTTTTATTCTCAAACTGGTTGCTAACTTGCGTTACGCCCCGTGTCTGTGGATGCGCATTATAGGGATTCAGATCACATTGGCAAGGTTTTTTTTGCTATATTTCAGTTATTTTTAAAATAAATTTTTATACCTTAATTACAAACACGTTATCCACAACTTAGCTTTTGTTATCCACACAAAGTTATCGTATAGTTTCTTTTTCTATCCTATTTGAAGAGGTTTTTATGCTTCCTGTTTTACGCCCTTATAGGGGCATTTTTCCAAAAGTTGCCGATTCTGTATATATTGATCCCTTTTCTTCTATTATTGGCGATGTTGTATTAGATGAGGACGTCAGTGTTTGGCCTATGTCAGTATTACGTGGCGATGTGAATAGCATTAAAGTAGGAAAACGCACAAATATTCAAGATGGTTCCGTTTTACATGTTGCACGTAAAGGTGAAGCGAATATAGATGGTTACTCTTTACACATTGGTGAAGATGTTACCGTAGGCCATAAAGCAATGCTTCATGCTTGTAAAATCGGTGATCGCGTTTTAATTGGAATGGGGGCCATCGTTTTAGATAATGCCCATATTGATGACGATGTTATCCTCGGCGCTGGAGCATTAGTTCCACCAAATAAACATCTTGCAACGGGTTATCTATATGTTGGTTCGCCAGCAAAAGCGGTAAGGAAACTTAGCGAAGATGAACGAGCATTTTTGAAGCGCTCTGCTGCTCATTACGTTAAGCTAAAAAATGAGTACCAACAAGAAAGTTGTAATTAAATCGCTCAGCCAAAAACAAGGCCACAGGGCTGTGGCCTTGTTTTTAAAAATTACAGTATTTCTTTATGAATTAAAGTACTGCTATTAATATGAAATTCTAACGCAACTTCATCGCAGGCATGCTGACGAATACACATTGCGCAATCTTTCATCACTTTTTCAGGCATTAATGATTTGCTTGTAGGGCTAAAACCTAGTTTCATAAAAAACTCAGGCATACGTGTTAAGACAAATACACGTTTAATAGCTAGTTTTTCAGCGCGTTTGATAATCCGTTCAACAAGAATTCGTCCCTGCCCTTTACGTTCATAACCAGGTTCAACACCTAACGAACGGATCTCAGCAAGTCCTGTGTCATAGACATATAATGAACCACAGCCAGTTACTTTCCCTTCATATTCAGTTACCGAAAATTCACCAACCGATTTTACCAAATCAGACTTATCTCGAGGTAAATTTTCCCCCTTTTCAGCCCAGTGATTGACCATCGATTCAATACGCTCTAAATCAGTTAAGCGAGCTGTACGAATCACTAACCCACTCGTATCACGATCTGTTAAACGTTGTTCCGCTTCGGTTAGTGCATATTCTATTTGTTCTGGAGCCACGCCACCTTGAGCTTTACGTGCAGATAATGTCGCTTCTAATGTTAATACAGGGTAAACATCTTCTTCTATAACTTGTGAAAACGCTTTGAATTCAGGCACGGTTAACCCTTCAAGCGGCACTCCTTTTTCAATAGCAGCGACCACGGCAACGCCAACAATATGATGCGCTTCTCGGAAGGGGATCCCTTTTGCCACAAGGTAATCAGCCAATTCAGTGGCATTTGAGTAACCGCCTTGTGCGGCTTCCTTCGTACGCGCTTCATTTACTTTAAGGTCAGTCAATGCCATCGCGGCCATTTCTAGACAATCCCCCCATGTATCTAACGCATCAAATAGTCCTTCTTTATCTTCTTGCATATCTTTATTATAGGCAAGAGGCAACGCTTTTAAGGTCATTAACATTCCAGCCAAAGAGCCAAATACACGACCAGATTTCCCGCGTATCAATTCCATCGCATCTGGATTTTTTTTCTGTGGCATCAGAGATGAACCTGACGTAACTAAGTCAGACATTTCTATAAACGCAGACTCGCCACTGTTGTAAAAAATTAAATCTTCAGCCATTCGTGATAAATGTACCATTGATAGTGTTGCACAACTCATCAATTCCACGACATGGTCTCTGTCTGAAACAGAATCTAAACTATTTCGTGTGGCTCTAGCAAAACCTAATGAATGTGCCAATGCAGTCCTGTCTATAGCATAAGCAGTACCTGCTAATGCCCCACTTCCTAGCGGACAGGTATTTAGCCTATCAATACAGCCTTTTAAACGGCTATAATCACGTTCGAGCATTTCTAAATAAGCAAGGCACCAATGTGAAAATGTCACTGGTTGTGCTCGCTGCAAGTGCGTATACCCTGGTAATACAACATCTTGATGAATACGCGCCAATTCGATCAATTTTTTTTGTAACGTATCGAGATGCAATACTAATTCTTGTGCTGTTTTTTTACACCAAAGCTTTAAATCAGTTGCAACTTGATCATTACGACTCCGCCCAGTGTGTAATTTTTTACCTAAATCACCAACACGATGAATCAGCTGAGTTTCAACCCAAGAATGTATATCTTCTGCATCGGATTGCAATACTTGACTTGGGTTTAGTTGAACTGAAATTAATAATTCATTTAATGCTGATTCTAACTGTTTTTGCTCTTCTTCAGTCAAAACATTCACTGATTGCAATGATTTAGACCAAGCTATTGAACCAATTATATCCTGCTCTGCAAGACGATAATCGAATTTTAATGAATCATTAAATAGTTTAAATTTAACGTCTGCCGCTTGGCTAAAACGCCCACCCCATAATGCCATGTTAATGCTCCATCACTTAGTTTGTTTTTTTATTTATATAGAATCTTGATTAAATCAGGTTTTAGAACCTATATAAATAGAAATTCCTGTTTGCCTATACAACAAGGTAAACAGGAATAGAATAGAAATCTAGTTGCTTAAATTATTTACTATTTAACTTACGAATACGACTAGATAGTGAATATAAACGGATAAAACCTTCGGCATGTTTTTGATCATACACGTTGTCATCACCAAATGTAGCAAACTCCTCTGAATAAAGGCTATTTGGCGAACGTTTCTGTACTGCCGTCACTTGCCCCTTATACATTTTAACAACAACTTCACCATTAACATCTTTTGCTAATGCTTCAGAAGCAGCTAGTAAAGAGCCGCATAAAGGTGTAAACCAACGACCATCATAAACTAAATGCGCAAATTCTTGCCCAACTTGATCTCGCCATTTACGTGATGGCTTGTCATGAACTAATTCATCAATGCCACGCAGTGCTGTTACCATTACGGTGCCTCCTGGTGTTTCATAACAACCTCGAGACTTCATACCAACAGTACGGTTTTCTGTAATATCAATACGACCAACACCATGAGCAGCTGCTTTTTTGTTTAATAGCATCAATGCATCGTATGGTGATAACTCAACACCATCAACAGCAGTAACACGCCCACATTCAACTTTAATGGTTAAATATTCGGGTTCATTAGGGGCATCAATCGGATCAACCGTTAACGTCCACACACCTTTACTTGGCTCATTCCACGGGTCCTCTAATTCACCGCCCTCATGAGAAATATGCCATGCGTTTGCATCTCGGCTATATATCTTAGCTGCACTCGCCGTTGTTTTAATATTACGTTCAGCAAGGTAATCAAGCAGATCTTCACGCGAAACCATATCCCATTCACGCCATGGCGCAATGACTTTTAATTCTGGCGCTAATGCTGCGAAACAACTCTCAAAACGAATTTGGTCATTACCTTTACCAGTACAACCATGGCAAACCGCATCCGCCCCAACTTTAAGTGCAACTTCCACTTGTGCTTTGGCAATAATTGGACGCGCCATCGATGTACCTAATAAATAAGTACCTTCGTATACGGCACCAGTTGCCATCGTTGGATAAATGTAGTCTTTAACAAACTCTTCTTTAAGATCTACAATATGACATTCAGAAGCACCTGATGCTATCGCTTTCTCATGTAAACCAACTAATTCTTCTGCACCTTGACCAACATCAGCACAAAAAGCAACAATTTCACAATCATCATAAGTTTCTTTTAACCATGGAATGATTGCTGAAGTATCTAGACCACCCGAATAAGCGAGTACCACTTTTTTAACTTTACTCATTTGATTATTTTCCTTTGATCAGTGTCAGCATGATAGCATTTTGAATATGCATTCTATTTTCTGCTTGGTCAAAAATCAACGAAGCAGGACCATCCATTACCTCTGATGTGATATCTAAACCACGATGGGCTGGTTGGCAATGTAATACGTGTTTAATTCCCGTTAAATTCAGTAATTCTCGGTTAATTTGGTAAGGCATAAATTTACTTTTTATTTCTGCAAGAGGAGTCGCGTCCCCCATAGATATCCAAGTGTCGCCGTATACCACATCATAACCTTTAATATCATTAATATCGTTAGTAACTCTGATACTACCGCCATTTTTGGCAGCTATCTCTTCGGCCATTTTCATTACTTGTGCATCAGGGCTATGACCAATCGGACAAACAGCTGTGACCTCTGCTCCCAATATGGCACCAGCAATAAAAAGGGAATGAGTGACATTATTGCCATCACCAATATAAGCTAATTTGACCTTAGAAACATCATCATATTGCTCAGAAATAGTTAAAAAATCTGCCATCGCCTGACACGGATGGTAAAGGTCACATAGCGAGTTAATGACCGGCACGCTCGAGTATTGTTGCATTTCAAGTAATGTATTATGATCAAAAACACGTGCAACAATACAATCAGCCCAGCGAGAAATATTAGCGGCAAAATCTTTAACATCTTCACGGCTACCCATGGCACCATTTGTTTGGTCTAAGTAGACAACATGCCCCCCTAATTTATTGACACCAATATCAAAGGTAACACGCGTTCGCAATGATTGTTTTTCAAATAACGTCACCACACTTTTGCCAGCTAATGCTTGATGATATTTAGCAGGATTTGCTTTTAACTCTTTGCCTAATGCAATCAGATCCAATGCCTGTTGCTGCGTCATTTCCATACCTGTTAATAAATCTTTCATCGCTTTACTCTCTACTTAACTACTTTTGTTCCCACGGCTTGCCCTGCAAGCAATGACACTAAATTTTCAGGATTCTTCCAACTAGCCAACATAACATAACCTAGTTTATCTGCTGCCTGTAGCGCAGCTTGCACTTTCACAACCATACCGTCTTTGATTACTTCATCGGCGATAAGTGTATCAGCTAATTGTGTATTTAGCTCAGCTATGACCTGTTTATTCTCATCCCATACGCCATCGACATCGGACAAGAATACTAATTCGGCACCAATCAATTCACATATAGCAATGGCAGCTTGATCTGCATTAACATTATATAAGCGGCCATCATCACCAATTCCAATAGATGATATAACTGGTAAATGTCCTGCAGCTAATAAGCCATTTATTAAGGTTGGGTTGTTAGCACTGCAGACACCAACGGCTCCTAGTTCAGGATCGAGCTGCGTCACTTTGCAACTAAAACCATCGGCAAGCGAAAGCCCAACCGCCGAAAGCCCAGACTGTAGC
This sequence comes from Psychromonas sp. MME1, assembly GCF_041080865.1. NCBI lineage: Bacteria > Pseudomonadati > Pseudomonadota > Gammaproteobacteria > Alteromonadales > Psychromonadaceae > Psychromonas > Psychromonas sp. MME1. Next base: position 2,614,375 of record NZ_CP160906.1, read on the forward strand.
GCCTGCGCCATTAGCAATTTATTAGATGTTCCAGCTAATGCTCCGGCAACATAAGGTATTTGCTCGAAGGGCGTTATGCGTAAACCATTTTTTTTTTCACTAACGATGTTCATTTTGCGCAATACATCTTCAACAATAACGCCGCCTCCGTGCACTAATAACAAAGGACGCTGTTGATCTTGTAAATAGACGGTTAAAGCTGAAAATAAATTAGCTAAGGCCTGTTGGTTTTCAAGCACAGCACCACCCAATTTTATCAGTAATGGCTGTGTAGACAAAGGTTGAGTCATTTTTATTATTCCACTTAAATAAGAGACGTTGTCATGGCAAATCCAAAACGTATATTAATACATTGTATCGCCTGCGACGAAGCACCTTTCAATAAATTGTCAATTGCGCTAAACACGACCAGATCGTTACCATCTACAGCCCATCCCAAGTCACAAAAAGGAGTATTAACAACATTTTTTAATGCAGGATATTTACCATGAGGCATCAAACGAACAATTTCTTTATCTGCATAAGCGTCGTGATATGCTTGATCAACCTGAGCGTTGCTCACCCCTTCTTTGAGCTGCACATTGATACTTGCTAAAATACCACGCTTGAAACTACCTAAATGCGGAGTAAATACAACAGGAGTTCCTAGATGTTGATCTATTTCGGGTTTATGGCGGTGATTGAATACACCATATGGCTGTAAACTTACTTCACAAAAACTACTCGCTATACTCGCTTTTCTACCTGCGCCACTTACCCCACTGGTTGCATTAATGGTTGGTTTGCAACCTTCTTTAATTAACCCAGCTTCAAATAATGGCTTAAGTGCCGTTAACGATGCAGTGGTATAACAACCAGGTACGGCAATTAAATCTGTTTTTTTAATTGCGGCGACATTCCATTCAGCTAGACCATAAACAGCTTTATCTAACAAATCTGGGTATTGATGAGTAAATCCGTAATACTTATCATAAAAACCAGAGCTTTGGACTCGGAATGCACCGGAAAGATCGAAAACCACGGTATTTTGTTCAAGAAAAAGAGCTGCCAAATCATGACTTACTTCATGTGCAGTCGCTAAAATGACAATATCAATACCCGCACAAATAGTGGCAACATTATCACTTGCAAGCGGCTGTAATGGTAAATCAACAACACCTAGTAAGTTTCCATAAAGGTCTGATATTTTTTTTCCTTTATCGAGACTATTCTCTGAAACATATAAGCCACTTAATTCAATATATTTATGACGAGTTAAAAAAAGAGCCAATTCAGCGCCAGTATAACCACTTGCACCAACTACAATTGCTTTTAACATAGGGAGTCCCTGTTTCATCTGCTCAATAAAAATAGAGAGCCCCATTTTGGCACTCTCCGTAGTATGAAGGGCATTCTAATAAGTTCTGAGTATTTATTCAATATTTATGAATAATTATATAAATGAATTTAACCAGCACAGAGCGAAAACAGAATATTTACAAATTACCTCTATCAGGTGCAAAGTATGTGTTATTAAAAATAAAAATAAGCAAACATGTATAAATTTATTACTTTTGTTAAGTTAGCTCACAAAAAGCTATTTATTAATATAAATTGTACGCCATAACCTGCCAGTTCTTAGTAAGATGTGCAAAAAATTATTGGCAGCAACAAAAACAATAATTATATTTAGTTACATTCATTTTCATTCAAAGGGAATTCAACACAAATGTTAATCAAACAAAAATTAAGAGCCTCTACTCTTGTAACAGCAGTCAGTATGCTAGCTATGCTATTGCTAATGACCTTCGCTGCCACATCCTTTAAACAGGATATTGTCCTAACAGAAAATATCGGCAAAATTGAAACCAGCATTTGGAAATTAAGAACACACGAAAAGGACTTTTTAGTCAGTAAAAAAAATGAATATTATGAAACCTTCAACAACGAAATATTGGCATTACAAACACAAATCAACAAATTGGATTATGACCTGAGAAACATTAACCGCTCAAGTGAAGAACCGTTGCGATTAGGTAAATTACTCAATGAATACCAAAATATCTTCATTGAAGTATTTAATACACAAAAACGTATAGGATTTGATTCACAAAGTGGTTTCTATGGTCAACTTAGAGAGACAGCACATACGGCAGAGGTCGAGATTGGTGACTCAGTGATGTTTCATAAAATGATGCTGAATGTTCGCAACAGTGAAAAAAATTACATGCTACTGCTTGACGATAAATATATCGATATCTTTACTGAAGACTTTGATAACTTTTATGCTGACGTGAAAAAAAGTTACTTAGTAACACCGCAAAAAAATGCGATTTTAAGTGCCCTTGATGCATATAAAAATGCGTTTATGTCATTAATAGCAGCACAACAACAATTAGGTTATAACGACAACGATGGTTTACGAAAAAAATTAAATGAAACAGTATCAAAAATTAGCATAGTGCAAGCAAGTCTAGTAACAACAATTAATGATGTGATCACTGATTATATAGATTCCATGAAACAGATGACCTATATCTTGCTTGCCGTTGCTTTATTTATTTCAATGATTGTTACTTGGTTTATTTCTCATAGTATTATGGGTGCAATTTTGCACATTAAAAACTCAATTATAAAAATATCAGAGACCAATGATTTAACGATATCCGTTTCAACAAAGAGTAATGATGAACTTGCTGATATGGCAAAGGCATTTAACTATATGGTTTCTAATTTCCAGCGTTTATTAGCATCAGTAAAAAAATCAGAGGCAACCTCTGCCGATAGCAAAAAAATATTAGAAGAAAATCCTCTTTGGGCAGATTTTATCTATGATGAATTACTTGAAGGCTCTAAAGATAAAAAATAAATAGCACCTTTTACTCTATTATTCACTACGCCTGTGAATAATAGAGTCCTCAACCATATTAAACTTATTCCTCTTAATAATTTACTCTACCACTACGCTTATCTATTTTTTATATTGAGAATAAAGGTGTATATTTACTATAAAATAATACGTGAAGATCTCATACCAATCCGCATAACATTGAAGTCATCGCTTGTTGAAGTAAAAATTTATTTTTTTAACCAACAAGATAGACCTGATAATGATACAGATTGATATAATCAAGCATTGCTTGAAAATTGATTATTTACCCTCTCTTTCTCATACCCTACTGAAGGTGTTATATGTCATTACCATCATTTATTAATCTCTACCAAGATCTTATCGCAATCCCATCAATTAGCTCGACAGACTCTGCTTGGGATCAAAGCAATTTACCCGTTATTAACCAACTTGCGACTTGGTTAGCTGAACTTGGTTTTAAAAATGAGATACGTGAAGTAGAGGCAGCCCCTGGAAAATATAATTTAATTGCGACGTTTGGTGAAGGTAAAGGAGGGTTATTACTAGCTGGACATACCGATACAGTACCATATGACGCGGGTCAATGGTCTACAGATCCCTTCAAGGTTGTTGAAAAAGATAATCGCTTATACGGTTTAGGGACTATCGATATGAAAGGATTCTTTGCCTTTGTTATTGAAGTACTTAAAGGCATTGACCTACATAAATTAGATAAACCATTATACATATTAGCGACAGCCGATGAAGAAACAACCATGTCTGGGGCACAAGCTATCGCTGAGCAAAAAGCAATCAAACCCGATTACGCTATCATTGGTGAACCAACAGGATTAACTCCAGTTGTTATGCATAAAGGCCATATGTCTGAAGGAATTCGCATAACCGGACGTAGCGGCCACAGCTCAGATCCAGACAAAGGATTAAATGCAATTGAAATTATGTATCTAGTGATTGGTGAATTAAAAAAACTACAGCAAAAATTTAAAGAAAAATATAACAATGAACACTTTGCGGTTCCTTATCCAACGCTTAATTTTGGCGCAATACACGGAGGCGATAGCCCCAACCGTATTTGTGGCTGCTGTGATTTGCATATTGATATGCGACCAATTCCCGGCGTTAGCACCAATGAACTTTTTATTAGTGTAAAACAAGCACTATCGGAAGTTGAAAAGCGTTATCCGAACTGTGTTGATATTTATCATATGCACGAACCAATCCCTTCATACCAATGCCCAATGCATTCAGATTTAATTGATCAGGCTCAGATTTACACGGGAAAGCAAGCTCAAAGTGTCAATTACTGCACTGAAGCACCCTTTATAGAACAACTTGGCTGCGACACCATTGTTTTAGGCCCTGGACATATCGCACAAGCACATCAACCCAATGAATACTTAGACTTAGCTTTTGTTAAACCAACCCAAGAGGTTATTGAAAAATTAATTCATCGCTATTGCCGTAATTGAGTTTCAGAATCATTATTTATTATCAAAGAACAGTAAACTTTTATGGACAAATATTGACTGTGTAGCACGTTGTGTTAATTTATCCCACTATTGAGGATGAAATAATGTAATTTTATTACAGGGCATAAAGGGGTTGTATGACAGAGCAATACGCAAATTTACGCAGTAATGTTGGTTTATTAGGACAATTACTCGGCAAAAGTATCAGTGACCATTTAGGTGATGAGTTTCTTGAAAAAATAGAATATATTCGTCAGCTATCTAAGTCTTCTCGCGCAGGCAATCAGGAAGATGGTAAGGAATTAGTCACAGTACTGGCAAATCTTTCCGATGAAGAGTTAGTGCCCGTTGCACGTGCTTTTACTCATTTTTTAAATCTAGCGAATATCGCCGAACAGTTCCATGGCATTTCTCGCCAGTGTGACAGTGGTGTCTGTGCGCCAGATCCTATGCAAACTCTTATTGCTAAATTAAAAAATGCTAATGTTTCTCAAGAAACAATGCAACAGGCAGTCTCCGATTTACAAATGAATATGGTGCTAACTGCTCACCCGACAGAAATAACACGTCGTACTTTAATTAGTAAACATATTGCCATTAACGAATGTTTAAGTTTATTAGAAATAACTGAAATATCAGATAAAGAACGAGAGCAATTACTAAATCGCCTAGAACAATTAATTACCCAAGCTTGGCATACCAACGATATTCGTAAGAATCGTCCGACCCCCGTTGATGAAGCAAAATGGGGTTTCGCTGTGATAGAGAACAGCTTATGGGATGCGGTTCCTCAATATGTTCGAGAGCTAGAAAGTAAACTCCAAAATGAGCTAGGTTTATCTCTACCAATAGATTCCTCTCCAATTCAGTTTACTTCTTGGATGGGGGGAGACAGAGATGGGAACCCATTTGTTACAGCAAAGGTAACACAGGAAGTGCTATTAACTAGCCGTTGGGTGGCAGTCAGCCTATACCTCCAAGATATAAAACAACTTACCACAGAACTATCTATGGATAAGTGCGATGAAAATTTACGCACAACCGTTGGCGATGATACCGATGAACCATATCGTTATATTTTACGTAAATTACGCGCAGACTTAAAAGAGACATTAACCTCTCTCAGTGCACAATTACAAGGGTTAAATACCAACGCACAAGATATCGTAACCCGAACAGAACAGATAAAAGAGCCGCTCGAGCTCTGTTATCACTCACTTAAAAATGTCGGATTGCATTCAATTGCCAATGGATTAATTTTAGATATCCTACGTCGCATAGCCTGCTTTGGTATTAATTTGGTTAAGCTCGATATACGCCAAGATGGCGAACGTCATGGTAATACATTAGCGGAATTAACTCGTTACTTAGGATTAGGTGATTATAACGCTTGGAGTGAAGCGGATAAACAAGCCTTTTTATTACAAGAGCTAAATAGTAAACGGCCATTAATACCTGCATCGTGGCAGCCATCTGCAGAGGTTCAAGAGGTCCTAGATACTTGCAAAGTTATTGCACAAACGGATCAACAAGCGCTTGGTATTTACATCATATCAATGGCACGACAAGCCTCAGACGTACTATCTGTCCAGCTATTATTAAAAGAAGTGGGCTGCCCATTCCGCATTCCCGTTGCGCCATTATTTGAAACACTTGATGATTTAAATAATGCTGCGGATGTTATTTCACGCCTTTTTGCCGTAGATTGGTACCGTGGTTATATCAATGGCGAGCAACACGTTATGATTGGCTACTCAGATTCAGCAAAAGATGCAGGAGTGATGGCGGCGAACTGGGCTCAATACACCGCACAGGAAGCATTAGTAAAAATCAGTGCAGAAAATGATATTAAGCTGGTTCTATTCCATGGTCGTGGCGGTACAATTGGACGCGGTGGAGCTCCAGCACACCAAGCGCTGTTATCACAACCACCAGGCTCCTTAAAGGGTGGGTTACGGGTAACCGAACAAGGAGAAATGATCCGCTTTAAATTCGGCTTACCAAAAGTAGCAATACAGAGCTTAAACCTTTATACATCCGCTATTTTAGAAGCTAATTTATTGCCACCACCGGCACCAAAACAAGAGTGGCGCGATATAATGGAGCGATTTTCTGAGGAATCATGTCAAGAGTATCGTCACTTTATTCAAGATGAGCCTCAATTTGTTCCCTATTTCCGTAGCGTCACCCCAGAACAAGAATTGGGTAAACTTGCGCTTGGCAGTCGTCCTGCAAAGCGTAAACCAAATGGTGGCATTGAAAGTTTACGTGCTATTCCTTGGATTTTTGCTTGGAGTCAAAACCGATTAATGTTGCCAGCATGGTTAGGCGCAGGCACGCCACTTAAGAAGTTTCTTGATGAAGGTAAAAAAGAACTGATCCGAGATATGTATCAACACTGGCCTTTCTTCCATACCCGTTTAGAGATGCTTGAAATGGTCTTTATGAAGGCAGATGAAGAGTTAACACAATTCTATGAAGAGCGCCTGGTACCAGAAGATCTATGGCCGTTAGGTCAACGCCTACGCGAAAACTTGGTATTAACACGTAACACTGTGTTAGAGGCTATTCCTGACCACATGTTAATGCAGGAACAACCTTGGATTAAAGAGTCAATATCACTCCGCAATCCTTATGTTGACCCACTCAATATGTTACAGGCCGAGTTACTTTCCCGTTTCCGCAGTCACAACGAACAAAATGAAGTATGTCCGGTTGTTGACCAAGCGTTAATGGTAACTATTGCAGGTATTGCGGCAGGTTTGCGCAATACAGGCTAATTCAATCAAGTAAAATAATTATTAACCTCACGCTATTGGTGGGGTTAATATTTTTAACACAAACAATAAATGAAAACGATGAATGAAGAGCAGCCGAAAATACTAGATACGCTTGGACTACGTTGCCCAGAGCCTGTCATGTTACTTCGTAAAACGGTTCGGAAAATGCAGCAAGGCGATTTATTACTTGTCATTGCTGATGATCCAGCAACGACTAGAGATATTCCTAGTTTTTGCCGCTTTATGGATCACACATTAGTGAAAATAGAAACACAAGATATACCTTATCGATACCTCATTCGCAAGGGAGCTTGAGCACAAGACTCAAGCATTCGATCTTTATTAAAAAACGGTTAGTCTTTATATATATTTTCATATACATAATTGGTTGCCTCAATAAAACCCGGCACACTACCACAGTCAAAACGCTTTCCTTTAAATTTATATGCCAACACACAGCCTCTTTTCGCTTGCGTTAATAATGCATCGGTAATTTGAATTTCACCATTTTTCCCGGGAGGTGTATCTTCAATAATATCAAAGATGTCTGGGGTCAATATATAACGCCCAATAATAGCAAGATTACTCGGAGCAGTACCCGGTGCTGGTTTCTCAACCATATCATCAACACGATAAATATCGTCTTTGATCATTTCACCTTTAATCACACCATATTTATGAATTTCACTCTCAGGGACTTCTTCAACGGCAATAATCGTACAACGAAATTGGTTATACAGACCGACCATCTGTTTAAGTACCCCTTCTTGCTCATTCACACAAAGGTCATCGGCCAATACGACAGCAAATGGTTCATCGCCAACAAGCTCTTTACCGATCAAAATAGCATGACCAAGACCACGCATTTCTCGTTGACGAATAAAAGAGAAGCTCGCTTTATCCATAATCGCGCGAATATCTTTTAACTTCTCTTCCTTTGGCGTACCACTAATTTCGCGCTCTAATTCATAATTCAGGTCAAAATGGTCCATTAATGAGTGCTTACCACGCCCAGTAACAATGCACATTCCTGTCATACCTGCTTCTAATGCTTCATCGACACCAAATTCGATCAAAGGTTTATTGACAACCGGCATCATCTCTTTCGGCATAGATTTAGTAGCGGGCAAAAAGCGAGTTCCATACCCAGCGGCTGGAAATAAACATTTTTTTATCATATAACCTCAATTATCAATAGAATTTAAAAACGTAAAAATGGTTTTTTAATAACCATTTGGATTGTTAGATTGCCATCGCCATGTATCTTGCATCATATCACTCAAGCTGCGTTGTGCTTGCCAACTCAGCTCTGACATTGCTTTATCAGGTGCCGCATAACAAGCGGCAATATCTCCCTCGCGACGAGGTGCAATATGATAAGCGACCTGCTTTTCGCTAGCTTGCTCAAATGCATTGATCATATCGAAAACCGAATACCCCTTACCGGTTCCTAGATTATAGATAAAGACACCCGTATCTTGATTTAATTTATCTAAAGCACGCAGATGCCCAAGAGCAAGATCCACGACATGGATATAATCACGCACCCCAGTCCCGTCCTTTGTCTCATAATCATTACCAAACACGGCAAGTGACTTTAATTTACCAACGGCAACTTGCGCAATATAGGGTAATAAATTATTTGGAATACCATTGGGATCTTCACCAATTAAGCCTGAAATATGTGCCCCCACAGGATTAAAATAGCGGAGTATAGCAAATCGCCAACGTGGATCTGATTTAGCGACATCCTGAAGTACCATTTCAACCATCAATTTCGAGCTACCATAGGGATTAGTCGTCCCCCCTACCGGCGCATTTTCACTAATAGGTAAAGTAGCGGGATCACCATAGACAGTAGCAGAGGAGCTAAATACCAATTTAAAACACCGGCTGTTGCCATCGCATCTAACAGTGTTAAGGTGCCTTGAACATTATTTTGATAATAAGAAACGGGCTTAGCAACGGATTCTCCCACGGCCTTTAAACCAGCAAAATGGATCACCGCATCAATATCGTGTTCGCTAAATATAGAGTCGAGGAATTTTTAATCTAAGATATCACCTTGATAAAAAAGCGCTTGTTTACCGGTAATTTTAGCTACTCTGTGTAACGACTCTAGTGAAGAATTACACAGATTATCAACAACAACAACCTCTTCACCTGCTTGCAATAACTCCAAAACGGTATGCAACCAATATATCCTGCACCACCTGTAACTAAAAAAGCCATACACCCTCAACTCACGAGAAATCAATATTCAATTATCAAGTACAGAGCCTTTAATATCAAGCCATTATCATTTGCACAGTTCAAATAAGGTCGAAAATGAGGCTCAACACAAAGGAGAAATATCTTTATCACCCTTCCCTATATCAATGAAGGATGATAAAGATGAAGCTTAATTATAGTGTAAGAAAGGGTTCTATTTTGGCCAGTGTTCCCGTCCCGATGCCTTTAACATTAGTTAATTCATCAAGGCTTTTAAAATGGCCATTTAGTTCTCGATAATCAACAATTGCCTGCGCTTTTTTATTGCCCAACCCCTTTAAACTTGCCAACTGTTCATTACTCGCTGTATTGATATTAATTTTTGTTGTAGCCTGCGCTGAGCTAAGCTCCCCTTTGTTTATGCTGTTATCTGCAGCATAGACTGAAATGCCACCTGAAAAGATAAATAGCAATAAAAAAACTAATAGCCGATTAATTGGATAAGTTAACATACACACTCCTTTTCTTGATTAAATAAAGTCAAAATTTAGACTAAAAAATGATTTTATCAATAAATATAAATTTACTTTTTATCAAACTATGTAGATAACAATAAAAAATGTAGACTAGATCACTTAGTAATAGTATGGATAATGACGAACAAGAGGAAATATGATGGCCAAGAAATGGTTTGTTATCTATTGCAAAAGTCGTGAAGAGCAACGAGCAGTAGAAAATTTACAACAACAGGGCATTGACTCTTTTTTTCCAAAAATAAGCAAAGAGAAAATACTTCGTGGCAAAAAAAGCATTATTCAAGAAGCGCTCTTTCCCTCCTACTTATTCGTATTTATTGATCCCAAAGATGCCGCGTTTAGCTCTATTCGATCCACACGAGGCGTGCTCGATTTTATCCGCTTCGGTGCGAAAATAGCACAAGTCAATATCGACTTAATCGAAAAATTAAAAAACATATGCGCATCAAACAACGCATTACAGAGCTTACCAGAGCAATTTTTATCCTATGGCGATAGTGTTGAGATATTACATGGCCCTTTTCAAGGACTATCAGCCATCTTTTCACAAACGGATGGTTTAGAACGTTCAGTATTACTTCTTAATGTACTCAATCAAGAGAATAAGATATCGTTTCGTAATAGCGACATTAATAAATTGGAACATTAATCAATGCAAATATTACATGAATTTCAAAATTTACGTGCTGCACAGGCATTTTCAGACTATTTACATTCACTCGGTATTGCCAATCATATTGAGGATAATGAATTTATTTATCCTTTACTAATAGAAGAACAAACGCAATATGATGCAGCTAAAATGGAACTACAGACCTTTTTGCACAACCCCAATAAAGAGAAATATCTCGCTGCGAGTTGGCAAACAGGCTCAACCAATCAGATTTCGCCTTCGTTGTCTGCTGAAAATAGTCATTTACTGGCCAACTTTATTGCCCATGGTGGTTTACTAACGAATTTAATTATTGCCATCTGTATCGCCATTTATGCGCTAACTAGCTTAGGGCTCTTCGATCCCATTCAATCATCACTCGCTTTTTTTACCAATAATCACTTTAATTATTGGCAAAGTTGGCGATTTGTTACCCCTGCATTCCTCCATTTTAGCGCCTTGCATATTATTTTTAATCTTTTATGGTGGTGGCAGCTAGCTGGAATTATTGAAAAAATAGAAGGTAAACAACGTTTAACCTTGATTCTTTTTGCTTACCGCTATTATTTCAAATTTTGCACAGTACCACTTAGTTGGCCCCTATTTTGGTGGTTTAAGCGGCGTAGTATATGGGTTAGTCGGCTATTGTTGGTTATTTGGAAAGCTTAATAAACAGAGTAAAATTAATTTACCCAATGCTTATTTTGGATTTTTACTTGGGTGGTTAGTATTAGGTTTCATCGACATATTACCTGTAAATGTGGCCAACTATGCACATCTTGCCGGTTTATTTACAGGTATAATATTGGCAATTATTTGCTCATTACCGATTTTTAAACGATAAAAACTAGCCACATTTACTCATATAGGTATTTAGTGAACAATAAATCTGCAAGCGGGTTATTAACAGTTGGTGTTGATAACATCGCATTAATTTCATTCAGGCAACGTAGGCGGATATTTTCTCTTTCAGCGATTGATTTGACCATATCCTCACTTTGTTCACCCAATATTGTAATGATTTTATCGCGAATTAACGGTTCATGACGCGCTAATAACGCATAATTAGTACTAGATTTAGCCATTAACTCTACAGAAACTCGAATATAGCCGATTCTTTTACCCTGTTTATCGTAATTAGTAATAATATCGGGATCGATTAAGAGGTACTCATAATAATTTACCTCTTCCGTTGCAGCTTCCTCTGCAACAATATGCACGGGAAAAAACGAAAAACAGAATAGGCAAAAGAGCATTTTTTTAAACATGATTATTTCCTTACAACAAAGCTAAACGATTTCTATATTTGGGTGCTACAATAGCAAATTATTTTGCTTTTATCCTCTTTAACATATTTAATAAATAAAGGTTTTCATGCTTAATCAGTTGCTTCCTATCAGCTTCTCAAATACTTGGTATAGCGAAATAGACACTGGCGAATGCTCAGAAACGTTACGCTCATGGTTATTTGATCAGAGTTCATTGACAGAGAAACTCGAACAACAATGCAATAAATTCCACGTACGACTAAGACAACAAATAGCAATCAACCCCCAAAAAAATCCACTTTCAGGTTATTTCTTAAATGAAAAACAGCTATTAGTCCGCGAAGTATTGCTCTATTGCGATGATGTAGCAATGATTTGTGCGCAAACTGAAATACCTTTCTCAACATTAACAGCACAACAAGCGACATTAGCAAATCTCGGCGAACAATCACTAGGTCGAGTGCTATTTCAAGATGCTAGTATGCAACGAGGCACTATAGAGGTATGCCAATTTCCCGAAAAATCAGCGGTGCATCAATTTACAGCAACGATTAATCAAGCATGCGAATATGCACTATGGGCAAGACGATCATTTTTTTACCTTAATAATAAACCTCTGTTGGTCAGTGAGCTATTTTTACCTGCTTCGGGGGTATATCAAAAATGACCATTTTTACTCAGCAAAAAATTCATGCTTATGCACAATTAATGCGTATCGATAAACCAATCGGCACCCTATTATTACTTTGGCCTACCCTCTGGGCGCTATGGATAGCTGCACAGGGAATCCCTGACCTCTCGGTTTTAGCAGTTTTTGTAACGGGTGTATTCATTATGCGCAGCGCGGGTTGTGTGATCAATGATTTTGCCGATAGAAATGTAGATGGTTTTGTAGAACGCACTAAAAACAGACCTTTACCTTCAGGGAGAGCGACAGGGAAAGAAGCCATCTGGCTATTTGTTGGGCTAATAATCTGCGCATTTTTACTGGTTTTAACACAGAATAAGTTGACTATTACACTATCTCTTGCAGCCCTATTACTGGCGTTTTGCTATCCATTTATGAAACGTTTCACACATCTTCCACAGTTTGTATTAGGTCTCGCTTTTAGCTGGGCAATCCCCATGGCGTTTGCAGCACAGGCCAACCAACTTCCTTCGGTAGTATGGATTCTATTTTCCATCAATATTCTCTGGACCATTGCTTACGATACCTTATATGCCATGGTTGACCGTGATGATGATGTGAGAATAGGGATAAAATCAACGGCCATTTTATTCGCTGATTACGATAAATTAATCGTTGCCTTATTACAGCTAAGTTGCCTTATCTTATTACTCATTGTTGGTATTATTGAATCGTTAAGCAGCAGCTATTATGTGGCTTTGCTCATCGTTTTTGGCCTATTTGTGAAACAGCAAATGGATATAAAAGAGAGGGATAAAAAGGCCTGCTTTAAAGCCTTTTTAGATAACAACTATGTCGGATTAGTGATTTTTCTTGCTCTATTTATAAGCTACCTCTAACAGCCAGGCCCACACTCCATGCATTGATTTGCCATCGAGCTGCCTAATTTCAATTTGGCATTAAGGTCTCGCAAAGCTGTACGAACACCTTCTTCAATAACAGGATGGTAAAAAGGCATATCAAGCATCTGCGAAATAGTCATTCTATTTTGATGCGCCCAAGCTAAAAGATGTGCCAAATGTTCTGCCTGTGGGCCAATCATCTCAGCTCCCAGAAAACGTCCCGTACCATGTTCCCCATAAATATTTAATAACCCTTTATTTTTCAGCATGACGCGACTACGCCCCTGATCTTCAAAGGAGACACTGCCTGTCTCAAAACAATGGCAACCCGTATACTTTTCACTCACCTGCTTATACGTTAAACCAACCATTGCCAGCTGTGGGTCAGTAAATACCGCTGCTAATGGTGTACGACGCAGACCAGCACGCACATTAGGATAAACAGCTGCGTTACTACCTGCAATTTTACCTTGATCAGCCGCTTCGTGAAGTAATGGAATTTGGTTACTGGCATCTCCAGCGATAAATATAGAGGGCTGCGAAGTTTGCATGGTATAGGGATCGGCAATCGGTACGCCTCGCGAATCACTATCTATCTCTATATTTTCTAAGCCTAAATTATCAATATTTGGTCGGCGACCAGTAGCAGCAAGCACATAATCAACTCGGCTTATTTGCTCTACGCCAGTTTTATCAATGTAAGTAATTTCAACAACATCACCTATACGAACCATATTGGTGACATTCGCATCCGCATCTAAATAAAATTCATCGGAGAAAGTTTTCTGCGCATAGGCCATCACTTTAGGATCGGTAAAAGGACCAACTTGCCCACCCATGCCAAACATTAGCACCTTAACACCAAGGCGATGTAATGACTGACCTAGCTCCAAACCAATCACCCCTGGACCAAAAACAGCCACAGATTTAGGCAAATCAGTCCAATTAAAAAGGTCATCATTAATAATCAGCTTATCGCCTAATTCGTTCCAAACAGGTGGATAAGCAGGTCGAGATCCGGTCGCAATAACAATGCGATCTGCGATTAACAGCGTATGATCATCAATCTGTAACGTTTTTTCATTAATAAAGCGTGCTTTACCAATAATTTTATCTTGAGTCGGAATACCTTCTACAGCATCAACCACAAAACCGACAAAACGATCCCGTTCATCGCGCACACGCTGCATCACTTTCTGTCCATCAATGCGCACATCACCATCTACAAAGACACCAAAAGGCGCCGTATGCGCCGCACCATGCGCCGCCTCTGCCGCTGCAATTAGCAATTTGCTAGGCATGCAGCCGACACGGGCACAAGTAGTGCCAAATACGCCTCCTTCAATAAGCACAACCGAATCGTTTTTTTCTTTAGCGGCACGGTATGCTGCTAATCCAGCGGTCCCACCACCGATTACTGCTACATCTACTTTAATTTCATTCATAAATCCTCCTAACAGCTGATTTATTCCCTATTTATGCTGCACGTTACGAAATTTAGGGTCAAAAAAAGCGCATTTTCAAAATCCTGAAAATACGCTTAAATATTGGTCTTATTTAAGGAAGTATTAACCTTTAACGTAGGCGACTACTGCATCGCTATCACCAATATGTTTTCCATCAACAAATAGTTGTGGCACAGTGGTTGCCCCTGTCACAGCTTTAAGGCTAACACTCGTTGCATCTTTACCTAATACAATTTCTTCAAAAGCAATATTACTTTCAGCTAAAACGGCTTTCGCTTTCGCACAGAAAGGGCAACCAGGCTTAGTAAAGAGAGCAACTGCAGCAGGTGCTTTCGCATTAGGGTTAATATAATTAAGCATGGTATCTGCATCTGATACTTCAAATGGGTCGCCCGGCTTGTTTGGCTCAATAAACATTTTTTCAATCACGCCATCTTTAACTAACATGCTGTAACGCCAGCTGCGCTTACCAAAACCGATATCACTTTTATCAACTAACATTCCCATACCTTCAGTAAAGGTTCCGCAGCCATCTGGTACAACCGTGATATTTTCCGCTTCTTGATCGGCAAGCCATGCATTCATAACAAAAGTATCATTAACACTAATACAGACAATTTCATCAACGCCATTTTCTTTTAATACACCAGCTAATTCATTATAGCGAGGTAAATGAGTAGAAGAACAAGTGGGTGTAAATGCACCGGGCAGAGAAAACACTGCCACCGTTTTGCCAGCAAATAATTGATCCGTTGTGATCGTTGTCCACTCATCGCCTTTGCGAGCAGGGAATGAAACATTTGGTACTTTTTGTCCTTCGATATTATTTAACATTGCTATCTCCTAATTATCAGTAAAATTGAATAAATAAATTTAAAATTGATTAACTTAACGACTTACCCGTCCCTATGAAAACATTATGGTGAAAAACATGCGAAAGGTAAAATCGTTTATATTTAAAAAATTAATAGCTAAAACCTATTATTAGCGGTGATTGCGAATAGCTTTAATTATTTCTGTCGTTGAACAACCGTCTTTAAATTGTAAAACCCTTACTTCACCACCATTTGCGATGACTTCAGCGCCCCCTGCAATATCCTCAGGTTTATAATCCCCGCCTTTAACAAGCAAATCGGGTAATATTTGTGCAATTAAACGTTGTGGGGTCTCCTCACTAAACTCAACAACCCAATCAACTGCCCCAAGTCCGGCTAAAACAGCCATTCTTCTATCAACAGGATTAACGGGACGCCCCTCTCCCTTTAAACCACGTACAGACTGGTCACTATTAACAGCAACAATCAATCAATCTCCCTGCGTTTCTCTAGCTGTATTTAAATAGGAAACATGCCCCGCATGTAAAATATCAAAACAGCCATTAGTCATAACCACTTTTTCACCACGATGCTGTGCCAGTTTAACAGCTAGCTGTAACTGCTCTTGACTAAGCACACCAAAACCAATCTCTTGCTGACTATAAACGGCATTGGCAAGTTCAATAGTATTCACCGTAGACGTACCTATTTTACCCACTACAACCCCTGCGCCAGCATTGGCAAGTGTGCAGGCATGTTCGAATGAACTACCCGCGGCTAATGATGCTGCTAATACTGAAATAACCGTATCCCCAGCCCCAGTAACATCATAAACCTCTTGGGCCTGAGTTGGCAGATGAAATGCCTCGTGGCCACGGCGAATTAATGTCATGCCATGCTCACTACGTGTCACCAAAAGCGCTTGTAATTCATATTGTTCGATTAATGCTAAGCCTTTATCGACTAATTCTTGATCATTTTTGCAATGACCAACAACCGCCTCAAACTCAGCCAAATTAGGAGTTAATAATGTCGCACCACGGTATTTTTCAAAATTAGTACCTTTAGGATCAACCAATACAATCGCACCAGCATTTTTAGCCAATTGAATCATTTTTTGTACATCGGTGAGAGAACCTTTGTCATAGTCTGAAAAAATAACAACACGTAAGCCATTATCAAGACTCACTTGCATTTTATCTAATATCAAAGCGCTATCAATATCATGAAATCCTTCTTCAAAATCTAAACGCAATAATTGTTGATGGCGACTAAGTACGCGTAACTTAGTGATGGTAGGAAAGTCATTTAAGGTAACTAAATCCGTCTTTACATGAACTGATTTTAAGCCACTTGTTAATGCATTAGCAGCTTCATCGTTTCCGACTAAACCAATTAAAGTCGCCTTTCCACCTAAAGCTGCAATATTAAGAGCAACATTCGCAGCACCTCCAGGACGTTCTTCAATCGATTCTACTTTAACTACAGGCACTGGCGCCTCTGGAGAAATTCTCCCAGTCGGCCCCTGCCAATACCTATCAAGCATAACATCGCCAACAACTAAAACCTGCGCACTCTCATATTCTGGTAATGTTATTTTCATAGGATCTCTCTTCTAGTTTTAAGATAATTTAGATAAACATTAAGATTACCATATTCATCGTAAAATCACATTTTCCATGAATACAGATAACGACTTTTGACTTAGATCATAGGATAAAAAAGAGCTTCTTACAGATGCCACTCAGAAACCTATACTTAAACGTTCATCTATCAGGACTATCTGCTATGTTAACTATATTATGTATCGACAATGATCAACAATGTCTCACTCAATTGCGACATGACTTACAACTATTATTTACAGAAGCATTCGCTATCAGTACAGCAACTGATTTACAACAGGCCGATCTTTTTCTGTCACAACAATATACACAGGTAGCACTAATTTTATGCTCACAAAAATTAATATCAGCTAACCCCCTCTCCATTTGGCAAAATGAAAAATATCAGGCCATCCGTAAAATCATTTATGCAAGAGAAGCAACCGCAAACAATTAGTCGATAGCATCAATATTGCCCAATGCAACTACTTTTTAGCACTCCCTTACCACACAAAGGTACTACAAAAAATTATTAATGCGCAAATAATTGATTACAACAAAAGTATCATAAATAAATGCAGTAACAGATTACAATCAAGCGATAATAGCGGGAAAGATGAAGTTATATTAAAACAAACAGAGAGCAAATTAAGCCACCAATTCCAAGAAAAATTTCTCGATTACTCTTTATATAGTGACTCCGAACTATCCCATTTAGTCATTGAATTTTTGTATAAAATTCTAGAAAAAAAGATGAGAATATAGTTTGGCGAAAATACAGTGCGAATCACATATTAACTCGCGAAGGTGAAAAAAATAACTTTCTTTGGTTTATCACAAAAGGGGAAGTCTTACTTAAAAAACGTAATGCACACGGAGAAAGTCAAGACATCACGGTAATGCAAGCAGGCATGATGGTCGGCGGTATGTCTTTTTTAACGGGTGAAGCTGCATTTAGTACAGGTATTACCCTTGTCGATAGCGAAGTAATTAAAGTTGATAAAGCGGTTTTTTCACAAATAATGCAATCGAACTCAGCATTACTTGCTCCCTTTACTAATTTATTATTGCGTAATTTCAATCGTCGTTTACAGCATAGTATTTCGACAGAATTAGCATTACAAGAGACATTAAAATCTTTAGAAGCGGCACAGAATCAACTCGTCGAAAGCGAAAAAATGGCTGTTCTTGGACAATTAGTGGCGGGAGTTGCACATGAATTAAATAATCCGGTTGCTGCTATATTACGTGGTTCAGACAGACTCACTACGCTTATATTATCCTTATTGCATTGCAATCAGGAAGGCGAATTTTCTAATTTAGCACGTCACACACTACGCCAAGGTTTAACACTCACACCACTTTCTACATCAGAAATTCGTCAACGAACAAAAATATTAATGAATAAGATGAATGACAAAAAACTGGCTAAGCAGCTTGTTAATATGAATTTAGACGAATCAAAAATTCCACTTATAGCGGGGCGTAATTTACATGAAAGTATCGCTGTGCTGGACCAATTTCACCAGGTTGGTACTATTTTACGCAATAGCAACGCTTGTGCTGTGCGTATTTCAGATTTAGTGAAAAGTTTAAAACATTATGCAGGACAAGATAACGATAAAACCGTAACGGCCGATATTCATGAGGGATTAGAAGAAACGCTTATCATCTTTGAAAACAAACTAAAACACTATGAAGTAATAAAAGAGTATCAAAATATCCCCAAAATAGATTGTCACCCGATTGAGATCGAACAAGTCTGGACTAATATTATCGCTAATGCGATTGATGCTAAACAAAGTACACCCGGCAAGGGAATATTAAAGATATCAACAAAAGACCAACCCTTTGGTGAAACACCTACCATTCAAGTAATCATTGAAGATAACGGCCCAGGAATACCAGAAAAGATACGCAGTAAAATATTTGATCTTAATTACACAACCAAGCGAGAAGGTAATTTCGGACTAGGTATTGGGTTAACCATTAGCTCAGAAATTATATACCGTCACCATGGATTTATTGACATCGAATCAAAGGAGAACCAATTCACACGTTTTATTGTCACTTTACCCGTATTTAACCCTTGTATAGAGAGTAGCCACATGCATTTTGTAAGATAAAAAGACAACGCTATTTTTCAGGAATGCGAGCAATAAAAAGCAGCAACAGGGTAAGAATCAGCAGTAGCAAAAGTTGCAATAACAGATGCCCTTTTAGGAGTAATATGGAGATTAAAAAAGTAACCAATATCGTTAAGTAAATTTTTTTCTTGCGTGATGTAGTTATTTTTTTATCGGCCTCCCAATCCTGCAAGCCTCACCAATATAAGGTGTTGTTAATAGCTTTTTATGCAGATAGGGAGAGCTACGTGAAAAACAGGCGAGAGCAAGAATAAGAAAAGGGGTCGTCGGTAACACGGGCAAAAAAACACCTAACACACCGAGAACGATGGACAAACAGGCAATAAAAATTAATAAATAACGGTAAATAATATTAGTCATCAGCGCGTCTTTTAATACCAATTCCGGTAAGTATGTGATCTAAATTTTGCGCAGGAAAAGCAGCTTAATTCAAGGCGTAATTTGACGTAAATGGTTATTCCCTTTGCGAAAATTACAACGCAGCAGTAAGTTGTTTTAACCAGTAAAATAGATCAGCTATTTATCGGAATTGGTATAATAATTATTGGAATTTAAACAAAAAAAGCTCGCCATTGGCGAGCCTCTTTAAAGTCTGTTGAGATAAAACCAAACAGACTAAGGTAGCAATTTGAAAAATTACTTCTTACCAAGCTTCTCTTTAATACGAGCCGCTTTACCAGTAAGTTCACGTAGGTAGTATAGTTTAGCTTGACGAACCACACCGCGACGTTTAACTTCAACGCTTCCTACAATTGGGCTGTGAGTTTGGAATACACGCTCAACACCTTCACCGTTCGAAATTTTACGAACTGTGAATGCAGAGTGTAAACCACGGTTACGTTTCGCGATTACAACACCTTCAAATGCTTGAAGACGCTCTTTACCACCTTCTTTTACTCGTACACGTACAACAACAGTATCACCCTGTGAAAATTTAGGGATATCTGTACGCATTTGTTCTTTTTCAATTGCTTGTATAATATTGCTCATTTTAATACCTTTAATACCTAGTTAGCTAATAACATCGCTAGTTAGTCGGAGCTACTTTCCAGTGCAGCAAGCAATTTTGCTTGCTCGTCAGTCAGAGCTAGGTTAGTTAATAAATCAGGCCTTCTCTGTTTCGTGCGTAACAGTGACTGTTGCAATCGCCACAGGCGAATCTTCTCATGATCACCGCTTAATAAGACACTCGGAACTTGCTTTCCATCTAACACCTCTGGACGCGTATAGTGCGGGCAATCTAGCAAGCCATCCGCAAAGGAGTCTTGCTCGGCTGATTGCACATGACCTAAAACACCCGGTACAAATCGTACCACAGCATCAATTAAGATCATGGCAGGCAACTCACCACCACTTAACACATAATCACCAACAGACCACTCTTCGTCTATCAAGTTTTCGATTACACGCTCATCAATCCCTTCATAACGCCCTGCCACTAATATCAACGCATCGCTGCTCGATAAGGACTGTGCACCACAATGGTCTAAACGTTGTCCTTGAGGAGAAAGGTAGATAACCTTTGCCTCATGTCCTGCCTCTCTTGCGGCCTGCTTTGCTGCTAAAATGGCATCCTGTAAAGGCTGCACCATCATCAACATACCAGGGCCACCACCATAGGGACGATCATCGACCGTTCTATGTTTATCTAATGTAAAATCACGCGGATTCCAACACTCAATAGAGAGCAGTTTATTCTTTACCGCTCGACCTGTTACCCCATTTTCGCTGATGGCCCGAAACATTTCCGGGAAGAGGCTTACAACCCCAATCCACATCGCTTATCTCCTAGGGTAATCAGAAATCAGGTTCCCAATTAACTTCAATTAGTTTATTTTTAATATCTATATTAGAAATAACTTGCTGTTCAATAAACGGAATTAACCGTTCTTTTTGTCCAAAAGCATCGTTCGAGTTGGCTTTTACAACAAGCACATCATTCGAGCCTGTCTCCATCATATCGGTGACAACACCTAAATGATAACCTTTGTCAGTGTGAACCTGACACCCGATTAAATCGCGCCAGTAGAAATCATCTTCCAATTCAGGAAGTTCTTTTGAGTCAACAAACAGTTCCAAACCCACTAAGGCTTGGGCATCTTCTCTGACATCAAATTCTGCTACTTTTGCAACAAAACCATTATTGTGGCGTTTCCAATCCGTTATAATAACATCTTGAAATTGCCCCTTTGATTTCATTAGCAGCGGCTTATATTCAAAAATACTTTCAGCATCATCGGTGTAGGAGTGGACTTTTAACCAGCCTTTGATGCCATATACCGCACCAAATTTACCTATTACAATTGGCTCTGCTACTTTGCTCACCTAAGTCTCCTCACCAGACTGCAATTATGCAGCTACAGCGTTATCTTTTACTAATTTAGCTACACGATCACTTAGCTGTGCGCCAAGACCAACCCAATGGTTGATACGATCTGTATCTAAACGTATTTTTTCTGCTTGACCTTGTGCGGTAGGGTTAAAGAAACCTACTTTCTCAAGGAAACGACCGTCACGCGGGCTACGGCTATCAGTTACTACCACTTGGTAGAATGGGCGTTTTTTTGCGCCACCACGAGCTAAACGAATAGTTACCATATCGTCCTCTATTTTATTGTTAAACGTCATTAGTCAGAACATTCTGACCACCAGCTTTTGTAGAAAGCCGCAAAATTATACTCTTCTTAAGCAAAAGAACAATCAAAATCACACTTTGATCTGTTTTTTGATGACTTGAACAGCTCGATTTCGTTAATTAATAACGAAAAATAAAAAGCCTCTTGGTTGAATGAACAACGAAAGAGGCTTAATAAACAGATCAATAAGAGATCGCTATTTCTTTTTAAAAGCACCTAATCCGGGAGGCATTCCCATCCCCCCCATACCACCCATACCACCCATACCAGGAGGTAACATGCCTTGCATGCCACTCATCATTTTACGCATTCCGCCCTTCGCAGACATTTTCTTCATCATTTTTTGCATCTGCGTAAATTGTTTAAGCAATTTATTTACATCTTGAATTTGCGTCCCCGAGCCAGCTGCAATGCGGCGCTTACGCCCACCTTTAATTATTTCGGGTTTAGCACGCTCTTTTTTAGTCATAGAATTAATAATGACTTCCATTTGGTTGGTGCTTTTATCATTGACTTGGTTTTTAACTGCATCAGGTATTTGCCCCATACCTGGCAATTTATCCATCATGCTGGTCATACCGCCCATATTTTTCATCTGCACTAACTGTTCACGGAAATCATCAAGGTCAAAACCTTTGCCTTTTTTAATTTTATTCGCTAACTTTTCGGCTTTCTGCTTATCTACTTTCGTTTCAATTTCTTCGATTAACGAAAGCACATCACCCATTCCTAAAATACGCGATGCAATACGATCTGGGTAAAATGATTCTAAGGCATCTATTTTTTCACCCATACCGATAAATTTAATCGGTTTTCCAGTGATATGACGAATAGATAGCGCGGCACCACCTCGAGCATCACCATCGGCTTTAGTCAAAATAACGCCCGTTAATGGCAGCGCTTCATTGAACGATTTTGCCGTATTAGCCGCATCTTGGCCGGTCATAGCATCAACAACAAATAACGTTTCAATTGGATTGATGGCCTGATGAAGTGCTTTAATCTCATCCATCATCGCACTATCAACATGCAAACGACCAGCCGTATCGACGATCACCACATCAATGAATTTTTTCTTCGCATGTGCAATCGCAGCATTGGCAATATCAATTGGATCTTGCGTAATATCACTAGGGAAAAACTCAACATCAACCTCGCCAGCTAATGTTTCTAACTGCTTAATTGCCGCAGGGCGGTATATATCAGCACTAACAACCAGCACACTTTTTTTATCTCGCGTTTTTAATAAACGCGCCAATTTAGCAACAGAGGTCGTTTTACCAGCCCCCTGCAATCCTGCCATTAATAAAATTGCTGGCGGCTGTATTGCTAAATTTAATGATTCGTTAACCTCACCCATCGCCAATTCAAGTTCATTTTGGACGACTTTAATGAAAGCTTGACCGGGGCTTAAACTTTTAGCAACTTCTTGACCTACTGCCCTTTCTTTTAATGCCTTAATAAAATCACGAACAACAGGTAAAGCAACATCTGCTTCTAATAAAGCCATACGTACTTCACGTAAGGTCTCTTTAATATTATCTTCTGTTAAACGTCCTTTACCGCTGATATTCTTCAGGGTTTTCGACAGTCGATCGGTTAAATTCTCAAACATGGTCTGCTCTCGTTGCTAAAAATAAAATTAGATTATACGCAATTCTGCTTTTTCAAAATAGTATTAATAACAATTTGCTCAATAAAGCACACAAATACACTGTTTTAAGGGCAAAGCTATGCGTATAATTACTATTTATAAGTCATTATTTTAGTAGGCTGATATGGATTATATTGCATTAATTAGCATTGTTTTTTACATTGCAGCAGGCGGCATTAGCACATCAAAATTATTCTCAACACAAAGCGCCCTGCCAACATCGTTTTTTATCTCTATTGGTATCGCATTAGCTGCCCATGCAAATTGGCTATATGAACATATATTTTTATTGCACGGTCAGAATCTACCGATGCTTAATGTGCTTTCATTAATAACTTTTATCATTTCGCTACTTTCAACGTCTGCGGCGAAACGTTTAAATACAGGCATGCTATTACCTGTTGTGTATGGATTTACTGTACTTAACTTTATCGCGGTCAGCTATATACCAAGCCACTATATTACTCACCTCGAAACACATCCGCAGATTGGTGCACATATTATTTTTGCGCTACTAGCCTACTCAATGCTAACCATTGCTAGTTTATTTGCCCTACAACTCGCTTATTTAGACTGGCGTCTCAAACATCATAAGGCACCATTAACGACCACCCCAATGCCTCCATTAATGACCTTAGAAAAGAGCTTATTCCAATTTATTCTTTTTGGCTTTATTTTACTCACCTGCACATTACTCACAGGCTTTATATTTTTAGATGATATGTTCGCACAAGGGAAAGCCCATAAAGCGATATTATCAATGATTGCATGGGTAATTTATGCAACGTTACTTTGGGGACACTTTCGCAACGGATGGCGTGGTCGATTAACGGTCTATATCACCATTATTGGCTCATCGTTATTAACGCTCGCCTATTTTGGTAGCCGTTTTGTACGTGAAATTATTCTTAATTAGCAATAACCTATCACCAGAAAAGTATCTATTTATCATATTAGGGGTACCCCATGATGCCCCTATTTATCACGTCATAAAAATGTAACAATCTTGTCGTATAGTCAAAAACCTCAAAACATCACATTGAAGTAAATCACAAAAATAGAAATTAATTATCGGACATTTTTCAATTTGTTACTCTTTTTTCAACGAAAAAGATAACAAAACAATGATTTTAATTACGTTGAAAAATCGAATTCGAGGCATGATTTCTATAAAAAAATAACGCAACAACAGGCATGACCTGTGGTGTTATTGGCAATAAAAATACATAAAAAGAGTCAATAAAAGTCAACATAGTGAGCACACCCCTTTAAAATCAAGTGATTCATAGATTTTAAAAAAGTTCAAATTTTTATTGCAAAAATGTGATTGCTTAGATAATGTATGTTTAGTGATCGGGCATAGCACGATTACACAGGGACTAATGGAATGATTTACTCAACTAATTTTTTATAAGGTAATGGAAAATGAAAAAGACTATTCTAGCTGCTTCAGTAGCGGCACTATGCTCAATCTCTGCACAAGCTGCAAATGTATATAACGCTGATGGCGTTTCTGCTGACGTATACGGTCGTATGCAATTTGATATCAAAAATGATGATGGCGATACAGACGGTGTTGGTTCAGCACGTATGGGTTACAACGCTAGTTCAGTAATCACTTCTGACCTTAAAGCTGTAGCTAAAGGCGAATGGCAAATTGATGCTGAATCTGAAGGCGATTCTAATGAATCTAAATTTACAGCTCGTCACCTATACGTAGGCGTGGCATCTGCTGAATATGGCCAAGTGGTATTTGGTCAAAGTGATACAGCATTCTACCAAGCGGTAGCTGCCACTGATATCTTCAACACTTACGGTTATGAAGCATTTACTGCGATTGAAGATGGTCGTCAACCAGGCCAAATTATCTATAACGGTTCTTTTGATGGATTTTATGTAGGTGCATCTTACCAATTCCAAGATGACAACTATACCTTCCAAATTGGTAACCCAGATAATCCAGAAGATGTTAATGATGCAGGTCAATTAGACGGCTCTTATGCATTAACATTAGGTTATGAGTTTGATTTCGGTTTAGCTGTTTACGGTGGTTACCATCTTGAAGAGTTCCAAAACGATGACAAACATAACTATGCGCTATCTGCAGCATACACAATTAATGAGCTATACTTAGGTGCCGTATTTGCTATGGCTGACTACGATAGCAATAAATTGTACGGTTATGACTTCGTAGCTTCTTACGATTTAAGTGAATTAACAACTGGTCTGTCTGTATACACGGGTTATGCAACTCAAGATGCACAAGATGGATGGGAAACTTTAGCAGGAACAGATTCACCTACAGAAGCACTTAAACTAGGTCTACAATACAAATTGAACAGCAATGCTAAAACTTGGATTGAATTCAGAAATGATTCAAGCGATGTAGCTAAAGATGCAAATGAAGAGCAACAAGTTACTGCAGCTATTCAATACAACTTCTAAGATTATTTAATAATACCTTGTTATTAAATAACTGATTGAAAGCTCGCTACGGCGAGCTTTTTTGTGGCTGAACTACAATCAGTTCGATAGTAACTCTACTTTAGATATATACAAAACAAGTGGCTGCTGCAAGTGATACATATAAAAATCAACTCCAGACATCTCTGATAAATCCATCTCTCTTTCTGTTGGTGCATTTTTTATATCGTTTAACGCGATAATAAATTCACCCCACCCCGGTTTAATCATCAACCACTGTCCAAATCTATCATTATGATTAGATTTTGCTTGGTTATAAGCCCGATCCGTCATAATTAACCTCACCTGCAGAACATGATCGTTAGGGTTAAAAAATGAAAACTTAATGGATTTGTAGCCTTGCCAATCTCCAGCAAAAAATCGCAAAACGACACGGCTAGCATCTTTAGAGGAAAAAATAGCTTTCATTAAATCAACATTTTCATGCATGACAACTGGCAATTTACCACTATTAACAATAGAAAGAGGTAGATCAGACTTCCAACGGGTTAACTCGATCCCACTAGCAAACTTAGCAAGGATGGGAAAATCGACTCTTATTGCATATTCGTCTTTAGCAGCCTGTATTGCGGGAAACAAGAGGTATAAAAATGTTAACATGTAAATTACACGAAATATCAACATTCCGTGATGAGGCTTGCTAAAATCACCAAAAAAAGATAAATAGCCAATGCACCAAATAAATTATAATAAATATCCGTAAGTTGCCGACTACGAGAAAAAAGCGGCTGAATCAATTCAATAGCACAGCCAACAATAAGTGTAGCCAACAATAAAATGAGTAATTGTCGTTGACTGTTACTACTCTTTATCTTTGTATTAAATGAAATTAATAACCAAGCCAACAACGAAAAACAGACAACATGCCCAATAGGCCAAAGAGCCCAAATAAGTCGTGGTGCTATTAAATCAGGTATATGGCCAAAAAGTAAAATAATCAAAACACAGGCAAGCAATATTATTATTATTTTTTTAAACATATCTGAACTCATTACTGATGTGTCTTGTAAAAAGATAAACTATCTATCTCTAATACCTTATATTTAAGCTTGGCACAGAAAATAAAAAGCACCGAATTCATTGACCTTAATCGTATAACATCACTAATAAAGGCTTTAATTGTTGTTAAATTGTTATCAAAAAGATATTATCAAACCTAGTAATTTTTAAGCAATACAACGGGTTAATGGAGCTTATTTTAATAAATGGACTTAATAAAAACGCTATTGCTACAGCTTATTTTTAAGCTCGGGATATTCTCACTTTTCCATTACCTTAATCGGCATAATATTACGATTTTATATCTACATAGCATTTTCCCAAGCGACCACTCTCCCTTACCATCGTGGCAACCATTACGTACACCACATAACAGCAAAGACCTCGATTTCACACTTAAAACGTTAAACCAACATTATCAATTTATCTCGCTAACAACTGCGCTCAATATTTTGCAGAAAAAAATTCCGCCTATTAATAATGGCTTAGTTATCACCTTAGATGATGGCTATTATAATAATATAGATGCAGCTGCTACTATATTTGCTAATTATGCTATTTATCCAACCATTTTTGTTGCGACTAAACATACCGAAAATAATATTCCATTTTGGTTTGATAGGCTGGATTATGCATTGCAGCAAATTGAAGAGAGCACATTTACTAGCGAGCTTTTACACCACCCCTTCACATTCGATTGTTCATCTCGGCAAGCGCTGAAACAGAGCTATGCTCTCTTCCGTAACAGAATAAAACTCGAATTCAAGTGTGATACTACCATGCGAGATTACCTTGAAAAATTATCAATCCAAATAGAACAATATACGGGTAAGGCTCTCAGCCAAATTATAGAGCAAGACAACCATGCCAAATTGGCCTCATGGCAACAACTAAAACAAGCTCAGCAACAATTTGATTTTGAAGTTGGCAGTCATACTGTAAATCATGCAAGATTAGCCTTAGTTGCTAATAATATTGCAGAAACCGAACTATCAGAATCAAAGCGTCACATAGAAGGGCGACTCAAAACTCCTTGTGATACCTTTTGTTATCCAGACAATAGTTATAATGAATCCACAGAGAAACTAGTCAATAAATACTACCAATGTGCATTAACTACCGATGCGCAGTTAAACAAAATCGGTCAGAATATGATGCGATTAAAACGTTTCAATTTTCCTACTGACAAGAATCCACTTAAAATTTTATTTAAGATCTCCGCATTACGTCAGTTTTTACAAAACAACCGTTAGGATAGTTAGGGCTTTATGAAGATATGCATAGTTGCACATTACGCTTATGGCGCATTAACTGGCGAAGAGTCAGGCCATATTGGTGGCGTAGAGAGACAAACGGCTCT
The DNA here is from genome assembly GCF_041080865.1 of Psychromonas sp. MME1. NCBI lineage: Bacteria > Pseudomonadati > Pseudomonadota > Gammaproteobacteria > Alteromonadales > Psychromonadaceae > Psychromonas > Psychromonas sp. MME1. The sequence goes on from NZ_CP160906.1 coordinate 2,642,837, forward strand.
GTTAAGCGAATGGTTATCCACAAATGGGCACCAAGTAACAGTAATCACTTGGGATGAAGGAGGCCCCAAGATTGAGTTGATAAACAATATTAAGATTGTAAAACTATGTAAAGTTAGTGATGGCTTACCTATGCTGCGTTTTTTTACTCCTCGCTGGACTTCTCTAATAAAAGCATTACGAATTGCTAATGCGGATGTTTATTACCAGAACTGCGCTGAGTATGTGACAGGGCAAGTTGCTATTTGGTGTAAGTTTAATAACAAACCTTTTATTTATTCTGTCGCTAGCGATGCAGACTGTGAAGCGCCTTTTACCAAACTCACAACCAAACGTGACCAATGGTTATTCCTATATGGCTTAAAAAATGCCAATAAAATAATTTGCCAAACCAATAAACAAAAAAAATTACTCCACGAAAATTATAAGCTCAACGCTGAAATGCTGCCTATGCCAGGAACACCACCAAAGGGAAAAGCCGACCCCGTGCATCAATTTTCAGCAAATAATGTAATATGGGTAGGCCGAATTCAAACCGTTAAACGTATCGAATGGTTAATTGATATCGCAGAGAAATTACCAGATATTAATTTTTCAATTATCGGTCCGACCGATCATAACCTTTCCTACACTACGCACACCTTGCCCAGAGCCAAGCGATTAAAAAATATAAAATTTTTAGGCAAAATTAGCCGACAAGAGATGCCAGATATCTACAAAGATGCCACTGTATTATTAAATACATCGATTTATGAAGGTTTTCCTAATACTTACCTTGAGGCATGGAGTTACGGTGTACCAACAATATGCACTATTGACCCTGATAATCTTATTAACTCATTCAACTTAGGTTTTGCATCTGCAATACAGGATGAATTAATTACTGCGCTAAAAGAGACAGTCACCAACCAAAAACAATGGCAACTATATTCACATAATTGCCTTCAATACTATCAATCAAATTACGCCTTTGACACCGCTCAAGGGAAATTTGAAAGAACATTTTTAGCATTTTCGAGCAAAAAGCGCACTCAAGAACAATTTAACCAACAAAGCCAAAGCTGGTCCGAATATTATAATATTGAAGCGCAGTCAATATCACATTTAGATCTACAAGTCAGAGCAAAATATGCCTTACAATATTTGCAATCATCAACGATACATAAAGATGATAACTTGTTAGATGTTGGCTGCGGTACAGGTAATAGTACGCAGTTATTTAAAAAGGCAACAGGGTGCGAAACCTTCGCCATTGATTTTGCCCCAGATATGATTGCTCAAGCGCAAAAAAATGATACCAACAACATCAATTTTCAAGTTGCAGATGCAACGAAACTTCCCTTCGAGAACAAGTTTGCCAAATGTATTATCTCTCTTGGTACATTAGAATATATCCCTAGTGACATGCTGGCATTAACAGAATATAACCGTGTTTTACAAGATGATGGCCAGTTAATCATTTCAGTTCCCAATAAACATTCATTCTTTAGAAAATTAAGAAATTTAGAAAATAAACTATTACTACTTTTAAAAAGGCTATTTACTTCTAATAATGAAATACATTTTCAGGGATATCATAAACAATGGGATATTGATAGCTTGACCTTACAACTCAATAAGAGTGGTTTTGCAGTTACTGATAGTGTTTTTTTTACTTATGGTTTTTTAAGCCCAAAGTTAGTTCACTCAAGAGCAAATTTAGCACTCTGCCGCTATCTAAATGAAAAAATACAACCACAGGATAGGTTAGCTAAATACCTTGCTCATTCATTAATACTGAACATGAAAAAAGTAACGACTACAGAGGTCATAGATAGGAAATGACAAAAAAAACAAACGTCTTGATAGTGATTAGCAATATGGAATTCGGTGGTGCACAGCGACAAATTGTCGAACTTGTGAATAACATTGATAACAGTAAATTTAGCGTATCTGTTTGCTCCCTTTCGCAATACACACCGCTTGCAGAACAATTTAATAGTAATATTCCTTTATATGTGATCCATAAAAAGTCAAAATTTGATTTTTCCGTCGTATTTAAATTAGCAAAGTTAATACGCAAACATATGATATCATACACAGTTACTTATTTGATGCAGAGATTGCCGCTCGATTAGCAGCCAAACTATCATTTACCTCGATAAAGATTATTGGCTCAGAACGTAATGCCAATTACACATTAAAGCCTATTCAAAAACGCGCCTATATATTCACCAAACATCTAGTCAATGCGATTGTTGCTAATTCTCAAAGTGGTGCAGAATTTAATGCAAAACAAACTGGTCAACCTAAGAGTAAATATCACGTCGTTTACAATGGTGTAGATACAAACAGATTCAAGCCACAGAGTAATCAAAATATTCGAGCTGAATTAGGTATCGCAGAAAGTGCTCAAGTGATTGGTATGTTTGCAAGTTTTAAAAAGCAAAAAAATCATCCATTTTTAATAAAAGCATTACAACAAGTAAAAAAACAAGGGGTAAATTTTAAACTGCTGTTAGTTGGTGATGTATTGTATGGCGGTCTACATGGCTCAGATAATTATACCGTTGCACTAAAACAATTAATTCAGGAAAGTGGTTTTTCCCAAGACGTAATTTATTTAGGAAATAGAGACGATGTTGAACGTCTTTATCCTGCTTGTGATTTTACGGTATTACCATCACTGTTTGAAGGCACTCCCAATGTGGTACTAGAATCAATGGCCTGTGGTGTACCTTGTATTGCAACTGACGTATCAGATAATGCTAGGATAATAAAACACACTAGCTCTGGTTATATCGTTGCTGTAGATGATATTGACTCACTTAGCCAATACATCTTAGGGCTAATTAATCAGCCCAATCTACTAAACGAACTCTCGAATAATGCACAGCAAACTATAATAGAAAAATTTTCATCCTATAAATTGTCGGAAAATATGGAAGCAATATACAGTTCAGTAAGTTGTAAAAATAGATTGTAATTTTAATAATAATGGTATTTAACATGCTGAAAAGTAAGAAAATTGGCTTTTTCAAAATGGGGAGTTTTTCTCATACTAATGAGAAAGTAAAAAATATTTTAATTGAAAATTTTCCAGAATATGACATTGAAGTTATCGATATCTGGGAAGACTTAATTAGCATTAAAAATCCACTACTTTGGTTCGCCTGTTTTAAAGATTATTTCATTTCAGATTTAATCAAAAGGCGCACCTTTGTAGACAGCGTATACCGTACAGAATTCTTTTTCCGTTTAGTAAGAGAGAAAGCACAGCAGCTGATACAACAAAAAGGTTACGAATTTACTTTTCAGACTCAGTCCTTTTTTGATGTTAGCTTTCCAGGAATCGCAAACTTTCTCTATACAGACCACACTCACTTAGCAAATTTATATTATCCTGCATTTTCCCCCAAGAAACTCTACCCGCAAAAGTGGATTAATCTTGAGAAAAGCGTTTATAACAATGCTGCTATCAATTTCACTATGAGTAATCACGTATCGAAATCAATGTATGAACACTATAACTGTCCGAAAGAAAAGATTTGCAACGTATATGTAGGGAGTAATGCTGGTTTGCCAAAACAAAACTTAACCATGAGCGTTATAGCAAACAAAATATTCTATTTTTAGGTGTTGCTTGGGAGCGTAAAGGCGGGCCGCAATTAGTTGAAGCATTTAAAAAAGTAAGGGAAACATTACCTAATGCCACGTTAACAATTGTGGGTTGCTCACCAGAAATAGATGTTAAAAATTGCACTATAGTGGGACGGATTCCACTTGATCAAGTTAATCAATATTATCAACAGGCAAGTGTATTTTGTTTACCGACACGATTAGAGCCTTTTGGGATTGTCTTTATTGAAGCTTTTAATAATAAATTACCCATAATTGCTTCTAATATTGGCGCTATTCCTGATTTTGTCCACAGTGGAGAAAATGGCTATACAGTTGATCCTGATGATATAACAGCTCTGGCTGAGTGTTTAACAATACTATTGTCTAATCCTAAGATGTGTGAAGAATTCGGTTCTGCTGGATACCAATTGATTAAAAATAGATATACTTGGGAGGCAACGGGAAAAAGGCTACGTAAAGAGATTACGCAGCATTTAACAAATATGAAGGGTAACTAGCTAGCCCTAAATGGACAATTTTCCATCAATAAATCAAGATCGATTTTAATATCATCTCCATTGACCTGTTGGATAATATCGCTAATTGTCGTTGTACGCTCTATAATAAATGGCCCAGAATATCTTTTCTTTACAGACTGATAGTAGTCATAAAACTTGAATTGAGTATGTGGTACAAAGCCGTTGAAATTCACATGCACATTGGGAATGTTATAGCTATCCGCGATAATAATCCCATGCAACGAACTAGAGGCAATACAATCACACTCATTAATACTTTCAATGACTTTTGCAACAGAGTCTGCAACGCTAATAACCTTAATATCATCAGCGTGCCTCACTTGCATTTTTAACCACTCCTTAAAAAAGCTATTTTTTGCTTCGGCATAATGGGCAATGATGCCAAGTTTATATCTCTTTTTACTTGAAACACTAAATAAACGAGAATATAACAAAGCAGGATCACCATAAACCTCAGGACAATCAACCCCTGACTTTAATAATTCATTACGCGTTAATGGTCCCCTTACCGCTTTAATCCCAATAGGTTTGGAAATAACTTTACTGCCCTTTTCGGCAAATCCAGGCCCCCAAACGATTGTATTTTCATCTGCCCAATGCAAAATACTTCCAATAACTAAATGACAAGGTTTAATTATCTTCTTAGGGAGCTTATCTAAACGAACCGCTCTCTTCTTCGCAATAGCCTCAACAATAACGGGATTTAAGTCATCCCCGAAATTCTTAGGTAAAATCCCAAGCAGTGATAATTTACTTTTTCTTTGGAACCATTTTACGTAAATATTTTCCATAATAACCTAATTTTTATGCCTCAAATAAATAACCAGATCCACCTTATTAATTAACTTCTATGTTAATTATCTCTGGTGATAACGGTTTTTCTTGGCCACCACCAGACTGAGAATCTTGATCTTCCATTGCTCCTATGTCAATCCCACCAACAACTCTTTTACCTTTATATATATCCTGAGTTAACTCCACACCAAAAACATCCTTATACTTATCTAGATAACTTTGGATATTAAAACCAGCACCAATAGCTGCTGAATTAGATGCAAGCGATACATTTTGTGATAAATCAGAAAATAATGGATCTTCATATAGGCAGGCAACACAGGTAACATTAGTCTGTTTTAATGAGACTGATTTAGAATAGACTACGTTATTGTTCACTAAATTAGATGACTGGGTGGACTCAACAAACAGATCATTGCCCATTTCGCTATTACGATTAAATAAAATATTATTTATATATACGTACTCACCTGTAGCAGCTTCTATACCTTTATCATAATTAATAATGGTATTATTAATAGCACCACCCGAAGAGCCTCCTCGGAAATGAATCGCCATACCAGAATCATATAAACCTCCTGCCCACTCAACATCCCAATCGGGGTGCTGCACATTTTTTATGACGTTACCAATTACCCATGTATCTAATGAGCTATCTGTCGCTGCAATACCACTCGCTGCATCACTAACTTCATTATTAATAACCCAGGTGTTGTTAGCCCCATTATGAATAATAATGGCTCCGCCCGTGGAACTGTTATTTTTATGCTTTTTCCAATCCCATATTCTATTATTAATGATCAATGTATTATTTGCTTCTTTAACGTCAACGCCATTTTCTAGATTACTATAAAAATCATTATCGGCAATATAGACATAACTCGGACGATTCACATCAGCTGTAGAAGCAATGCCAACCTGCACGGAATCTCCGCCCAAATTATATATTTTATTACGCAATATCCATACTCTATCCACATTAGATCTGGGAATAACACCATGGTAGTCGTTTTCAGAAGATACTCCATCAGCAGGATTAACATCATCAAAATCATTGCCAAATGCAGAAATATCATTATTAAAAACAACTAAATCGTGGAACCTATTATCAAGCCCACCATAAATTGCAATCGCAGCTGCATTACCAACATTCTCCCCATTACCACGAAATACAGAATTACGAATAACAGCATGATGCAAGTTGCTACCATTATGACTACGGAAACTTACATTTTTTTTCGGCAGGTTATATTCTAAATTTTCTAGAATGACATATTGCCCCTTAATAATAGTTTCACCACTAATTATAGCCCTATTATCTTGGTCAACCCCTCTAATCCAGACAGGCTTATCGGGTGTTCCATCGGCAGTAATTATTAATTGTCCCCCACCATCATATGGTCCACCATGAATTTCAACATATGCCCCAGCTGCATAAGTTCCTTCCATAATCGTTTTACGAGGTTTATCCGGCGAACCAAACTCATTATTTGTATTTGTCGCATCAGGATGACTTGAGTCGACATAATAACTTAGCAAACCTTGTTCGTTTGCAGCAGCCCAATTTGCAGGTGCTTTACCCGTAATTGGATGAACAATATCACCTACATAACCATTCGGAGCCCACGTATTGATAGGATCTGGAACACCGTTACCCACTTTATAATCTTCAGCAACCAATGTAGATGAACAAAGTAAGCTAACACCTAATAATCCAACCTTGCAATAATTCTTAAACATGTTAATCCCCTTTGTAACAACAGTACCACAATACATTTAATTAAAGATAAACATAAAATTAAATGTAACCATCCTATTAAATATAACCATGTAATGATAACTTACCAATTATCTAGCCACTAAAATGGTCATTTTTTGCGCATTATTTTTCTGACACACTAACTAAAAGGCTTTTTTCTCCTAAACGCACTGCTTTTCTTTCTATATAAACCCTGAGCATTAGGGCAATAGCAACCCACATTCCTACAGCACCCTCGCGTGGATAAAAAGTTTGACTACCAATAGATGCAATTAAAAATGCAAGTATTAATGCGAGACTCATTCCCCCTGTTACAACATAAATTTTATGGCTGCCATCTCGAAATAATGACCATGAATATCTAACTAATAGCAAGTAAAACCAAAAAACAGGTATAGCACCAATCAAGCCATTATCTTGAAGCCATTGCAAATAGGCATTGTGAGGGTGTGGAAAACTTTCGCCCTCACCATGCTCAAGCATTATTTGCAGAGTGATGCCTTGATTTTTCATCGCTTCTCGGCCATATCCTAACCAAGGAGCCTCACTTATAGACTCCCAAACTAATGGCCAAGCAACAACTCGCCCCGAAGTCACTGCGTGAAGATCTGCATTTCCTTCATCAAAATTTATATGATTAACTTGACTTTCATAAGAGGTATCTTGCTCAACTACCCCGTACATGAATCGTTCAACTGTAGAAGGGGCATAGATCAAAACGGCAAAAAACATAACGGGTACCAAAAATAAATATCTACGCCATTTAAAAATACAATACATGGCACCTAAAACAGCCCATGTTGCATACCCGGTTGCCCTCCAGTCATTGCCATCGCAATTAAAATAACAAGACATGCTGGGAGAATAAATAAAAAAAAGCGCCTATTGCTTACATATTCTTTTAGACAAAAAACCAACCAAAAAGCACCGCTCATCATCATCGACATGTTTACACGGTGATAGCCCACACTTCTTGATATAACTTTTAAAGCTCTCCTTTGTAAACTCTCACCACTCATTGTTAATGAACCAAATTTCATTGCTTTGATTACCTGCAATGCCAAAAGAATAAACATCAATGCTAAGGCAATGACGGCAAAATCATATTGTTTTCTATTACGGCACCCATCAAAGATAATCATTGCGGGTAAAACCCATTTGAAACAGTTGAAAAGGTACTCGTTAAGAGCACTTAGCCCAGTATCCGCTTCTAACCCATAAACTTGCATCAACTCATCGACACCACTATGATCAGACAAATAACGGACTAAGCTGATAAAAATAATTAGGCCATATAAAAACAATAAAAAATTTAGATTTTTTGGCATATCCCAAGTAAAATTCTGCTGTTTTCGATGCAAAAGCCAAGAAAAAAAGGTATTAATAAACAAAAAATTCCAGTGATTTAAACCAGGGACACCTGCTATAGCTTTAGGCATATCAGGATGCTGAAAAACAGCCATAAGTAACACAAGCCAACAAGCAGCACGAAACCAATCTCTCCATGCATAGACACTTAGATAGGCAATAAGTAGAGTTAATAATGTAATTCTAATCACGCTGTAGCCCATTCTTAATTTGAAGTTCAGAAAATATTTTATGCCAATGTAATTCCACCTGTGCAAAGCTAAATTCTCGCGTATCTTGATATGCTTGTTTTGAGAAATCGAATTGCGAGCTTTGCGCTTCAAAAAATTTAATATAAGCAGAAGCAAACGCATCTTCTGTTAATGGGGAAACTAGATACCCATTTTTCCCCTCTTTTAATAAATCGCCAAGATCACCAACATCAGAAGTAATGGCAGGCACACCGACCATCATTGCCTGAATAAGAGCCTGTGACAAACCCTCTGAGTCAGAAGTTAGAGAAAAACATTTTGATTTTTGCAACCATTCATGAACATTATTCTGCCAACCAGCAAAATGAATATTCTCAGCAATTTCCAAACGTTCTGCTAAATATTGTAGAGCCTCTTTATCTGGACCATCACCCACAATAACAGCATTTAAATTAGGCAGAATTTGTTGCGCCTTTTTTATCGCTAGCAGAAAACGATCCACTCGCTTTATTTCCGATAAACGACCAATTAATATCAAGTCATAAATTTTGCTAACATTCTCATCAGGACAAAAAATAGTATCATCAAATCCACCCGGTACTATTTCACAAGGCGCAGTGATTCCTTTTTCTTGAAAATAGTTAATAGCGGAAGCACCCATCGTGACAATTAAACTCATGGTATTAATTGATTTTAGTAATAAGTTTTCAATAAAGAGATCAGCTTGACCAATACGGTTAAAGATACGATTCTCCGTTTTAATGCCGCCCCCTTGCACTTCTCTTGGGCCTCCACCACAAATATATATTGATTTTGCACCTATTAACCTTGCCAACAACGCAACAAAAAGACCGTTAATTAAAATATGAAAACCAACTAAGACATCGGGCCTTTCTTTAATCGCAATCCATGAAAAATAAAGCAAACGAGCGCCGACTTTACCCGTTATTTTTTGTAACCATTCGGGGGCGTAGGCACCTTGAACATTATTTATTTCGGGCACTTCAGTAGCAGCAACCATAGTCAGTTGTGCGCAATTACTGGCATTCGCCATGGGTTTTAAATGAGTAATTAGCCAGTGATCTGAATAAAATGTCCCCGTGACAAGTATTTTTACCTTTTTCGGTACCTTCTTTTGCGGCATGATTTTAAATAGGGTCAGTAAACAGTAATAAATAGTGAGTACAACTCTAATCATCCACCTATAAATATGCTGTCCCAACGAAGAGGAATTATTTGTATTTGTCATTGTATTATCATAAATTATTTGGAAAATTTAACGGTACCCAAGCAATGGATACGCTACTGCGATTTGTTTGATCAGGTTGATTAATTTGTAAATTTACGTATTGTTCACCATTGATAAAAACACGTGTTTTATCGGGTTTTTCCACATACCAAGTCACCCCGCTAAGGTCATCACCATGATAGTCTGTGGTGACGTAAATATGGGTTTCTTCTCCCTCTTGCTTTACCACAAAATCTAACTCTTCGGTCGTGCGCAGATAACCTAATAACCGCCGAGTCGTAGTAACCAAAATCTTTTGTTGGCCTTGGTAGCGAGCTAATAACTCAAAGGCTTTTTTTGTCTGTTCAGAAAAGGGAGCTTGTTCAGAAAAAACTTTTCCTAAATGGCTATAAAAGAGACTGCACCCTTGTTTATTAACTAATGTATTTAAAACTGACTCTGTCAGTACATTATGTATACCGCGAGCGGTATCGAACATAGATACGCCCCCCCATGAAGGGTTACAACGCAGAAATTCTAAAACAGGCGAGCCATCTATCAAGGTGGTTCTTCTTAATACTTTATTGGCTTTATGCATGGCATATTTTCGATGACCAAAACGTGCTAACCAGCCCTTGATAAACTCCAACAGGATAGTTTTAATTGATGCTTTAACTTGTTTACGATTAAAAATACTCGCGTAACTACGCTTAGCATTTTGGGCAACACAACTAGTTACCCGTCCCTTCCAAACAAAAGGTAAAGCCCCTGACTGTATGGTTAAATCCGCATGGTAAGCATCCGCACCTATTTCAGCACCATGGCCTTGCATTATGTCGTTATCTAAATTACTAGTCGCTTGAGCATGGTCGATCCATACTTCAATTTTTCTCGCACCTTGTCGAATTTCAAACCAGTATTTTTCTATTTGTGCTCGGGTCGTGACGAAATCACCAAAAGAATGTAAACAATCAATGTGACCCGATTGAATAAGTTGAAGGATTTTAGAGCGCCCATCATCATCCGTATTAGTATAAGAAAAGTTATGCTTAGGCATGTCAAAATAGATTGTATTACCTACCTCCAAACCAACGCCCTTTCCAAGTAGCGTATCTTCCGTGGTATTCAGATAACGCGCAGTCTCAAAATAGATCTCTTTATTTGGTGTTTCATCTAAATCACTGCAAATCGCAAGCATTGCCTGATAGGGATAAGGGTATTTTCGTAAAGATACTATCATTAACGTTTATTTCCCCATTCGAATTTAATTCTACGACAAGCAAACAGACATTTTCTCTGTAGTTCAGCAGGAAGCAAATAGATAAAATAAATAAACAGGGTCACGATAAGGGCTAAAATAAAAGCAAATAAGGCGTAACGATAATGATTCAACTCGAAGTAATATCGAGAGCAAGACAATAATGAAAAGAACGGTAACAAGTAAAAAATGGGTAATAATAAGCTTTGCAATAAATATGAAAAATAAGGTACACCTAGCTGACGGCAGGTATATGTTGGCACCAAGATCCCATACACTATGCTCATCGGCACGACAAACAATAATGCAGCGGTTGTTAATGCTAAATTACCAACGCCTGTAAATAAAAGACCAATAACAAAAAGCGTCATTAGACTCAATAATGCAATGACTGAAATTCTACCATGTCGATTCATGCCCATTAGGATTCTGATTGAGCTATCTTGCCCCATTGAAAGTAATAAACCTGCCGATAAAATCATGATTAAATGCTTCGAGGCATAATCATCTCCCATCCATAAAGCAAGTATTTGATCACCATAAATAAACAAAAAACCTAGCGACGGTAAACAAAAAGCAAAGCTTAATTTAGTTGTATTAATAAATAGCGCTTGAATTGCTTGTGGATCTTTACTCCCTAACATAGCACCAGTAGTAGGAGTCAGCATTAAAGTAAATTTAGCCATAAATGTTTTTATTTGCTTGGTAAGCGCCATTGGTCTCGCAAAAACAGCCAATGCAGCAGGACCTATCGAACTGACTAGAATAATGCTAATTGTTTGCAACAAAATTATCGGGGGGACATTTGATAACATACTTTTTATACCAAATTTTAACATCTCTTTACAGGTAGCAAAATTGGATAAACGTAGGTTAAATGTAAACTCTTTACATATTTTTTTAACTGAAATAAAACGTAACGTTTCAAAAGTAACCGTTGATATAAAGTATCCAATCGCCATTCCCACCACACCTAATTCAGTGAAATATAAGGCAAGCACCATTAATATCAACGAAAAAACACTATCCCCGGCATGCAAGCTATTGTGAATATCCCAACGATGGTAACCTGTTAATAACCCTCGTGCTGAGCCAGATAACATCTGCATAGATAAACTAAACCCTAAAAACAGTATAACCCATTGACCAGTATGAGTGTGCTCTTGCAAGGATTCAGAAAAAAAGTATGGCAAGGAAAAATAAAACACAACCGTCGTTGTCACTACCACAGAGGCAATAATTAATTGCACAAAGACAACCGAATTAGCTACTTTATTCAGATCTTTTATCTCATTTGCTGCTCGATGCATCGCAATATAACGATTAAAACACGCCCCCATACCAAAACCAACCAACGTTAAGTAGCTAACAAAAGACCAGCCAAAATCCCATATACCTAATGCCGCTTGCCCCACTTTTTCATCGACTAAACGAGGCATAATAAAACCAGAAAAAATCAGCACTAACTGACTTATCCAGCTGATCATCAGATTCCATGCAAAACGGCTTTGTCCCGTTAGGTCTTCTGGTTTTATTACTACTGTCGGCTTTATCTCCATATTATTTTGTATAACCTAACTTTGTATGATATTCGCCAGCCACATCGTAAAATCGCTTAAGATCCGATTCGCTCATCTGTTCTTTCCAACGATCATCAAGCTTAATAACTTCAGAATCATCCAAACGCATACCATTACCGACAACATGGTGTTCAACGGTTTTAAAATCTAACCGCTTTTTGTTTGGGTCAACACCAATAAACTCAAAGAGAGTATCAAGCGTTTGTTCGGTGTTATTACAAATATCTTCATAATGCACCTTAATCCACTTATCTCTATCCATGGTTGCCAACACCGCTTGCGTTTCTTGATTACACCGCACCCATTCATGTGCCCCAACTTCAATCGAACGCCCTTTTTCTTGGGTTTTACCTGCCCCCCCGCCTCGCAACTTAGGATCTTTTGCATCAGCAAAATCTGAAGGATTCTTATAGGCTAATGCGACACCTCTACCGTCCCTTACCACCCAAATGACCTTAATGTCGAGGTCTTTGTTTTTCAGTAAATATTTAAGGCGAATACCAATTTTTGAAGAGTCTACAACTGCCTCAACATTCGCCTGTTCAGCGATTGCGCTGACATAATCAGCATTACGCTTTTGCAATTTGGGCAACTGTTTACGCCATGTCGGAGATGGTGATAATAAAATATCTCTAATAAACTCAAGGAATGGACCACGAACCAAGGGTTTAAGCAACCGTAATATATATGGTGTTGCTCCGGTTCGGATATCGGTCTCAGCGCAAGTGATACAAAACTCCTGCCCACGCTGCGCCATCTTTTCACTTACTCCTTTCCAGAATGAACATTGAGAGACCAGTGTTTTACAAGAACAAAGATAGCTATCTTGATCCCCTAAATGCACCGCCTTCAACTCTCCTACACTGCATAAGTCTGGATGAGCACCGAGTAACATCGCTGTCATCGTCGATCCGGAATGGCTAGCTGCTGCTAAATAAATTAGCTGTTGTTTTTTATTCTTGATCATCTTTAATGCGCGTCCATGACTAACTAAAGGGGTTTACTTGGAAGAAAAAATTCTTTGATTAACAAACCTAAAAACAGGGTATTGGTCACTAAATAGCGCTTCCATAAACGCCTTGGCTCCTGCTTGACTCGATATAACCACTCCAATCCCCATTTTTGCCATAGCAGCGGTGCTCGCTCTACTTTCCCAGCAAAGACATCAAAGGATCCACCAACACCATGCACAACAGGAACGCGCATTGTTTTATTCCAGCGCGCCATAAATTGTTCTTTTTTAGGTGAGGTGATGGCGACAAATAAAACATCCGCTTGAGAATCGGCAATTCTCTGCGCCACCGCCGCTTCTTCATCGTCACTAAAGTAACCATGCTGAGTTCCCGCAATAACGACACCGGGATAGGTTTTACGAATTTCAGCTTCGACTTTAGCAGAGACCTCCGGCGTTGCTCCGAGACAAAAAACGCGATAGCCCTCTGTATTCCCTTTCGCTAAAATACTAAACATTAAATCAATACCAGCAACACGTTCAGGCAATTTTTTTCTTAATAACTTACTCGCGAGCACTACCGAACTACCATCGGCCAAAATCATATTCGAGCTGAGAACATCATCATTTAATCCAGGATTTCGTTTCATATTGACAATTTTCGCAGCATTTAACATGCCGATATGCAGTGATTGTCTGTTCTTGATCGCGCTGTCAATATTATTGATAGCCTGATCTGAAGTTAATGCATGAATAGCAATACCAAATAAAGATACTCTACTATTCTTGACATCAAATGTTGAAAGGGGGGTGCTTGATGCACCTTGTAATACTGACATAAACCACTCTCCCTAGTCGAAAATATCATGATGCTATTGTTGTGTGAAAGCTGCGTGTACAATTAACAACCTTTCCGCCTTGTAAAAAGTAAACTCTTTAAAGGCAATATTTTATTAAAATAACACGAGATGACACAATAAGCAGAGTCTTTTTTGATGGAGCCTTGATATTTATGCGGCATAAGTTGAAAAACTGCGCTTTACATGAAAAATATAACTAATATCATAAACACCATTCACAACAAAAATAAGATAATGGTAGATAATATCATATTAGGGATAATTATATGTGGGCATGGAATAGAATTACAGTAGCATCATTTTTCCTTTTAAATTTTCTACTCCTTTTAATTATTAATTCATCGGCTGTTTTTGAGGTGTTCGATGAGTGGTGGAGTACCGGTCCCTATAACCATGGTTTATTAGGATTAGCGGTGGCGATGTATATCATTTGGCAGAAAAAAGATATCTTTGCTGAGCCACAGGTTAATCACTTTAGCTTGCTGTTATTGTGTGCCAGTAATTTACTCCTCTTTGTTGCTAATATTGCAGCTATTGGTCAATTACAGATAGCCAGCCTATTTCTTGTCCTGTTATCTTTATTGGCAAGCTTCTGGGGCTTCAAAATAGTCAAGAAACTATTTTTACCACTTGCCATGATACTGCTCATTCTCCCAATCTGGAGCATAATACAACTTCCGTTGCGCTCTATTTCAACTTGGGTAAGCTTCCACCTTGTTGATCTCTTAAACTTTGAAATAATCCGAAACGGGTATGAACTACTAACCCCCGGAGGTACTTTTATTGTTGAAGAGGCATGCTCTGGATTGGGCTTCTTTTTAGCTTCAGCACTATATGCGCTTTTTGTCGCACAAATCAATCACCTTTCACGTAAAGCTGGCATCCTATTCTTTTTTATCGCTATCACCGTGGCGATTATTGCCAATTGGATCCGTATATCAACCATTATTATTGTCGGCAGCCAAACAGCCATGCAGCATTTTATCGTGCAGGACCACCTCACTTTTGGTTGGCTCGTATTTGCAGGGTGCTTTATACCAGTGATCATTATAGGTAATACTTATTTTGGCGAACAAAAAGTAGATAAAGTAGATATTGTCGAAAAAATTAAAACAACGGAGTCACTCGACTATATTAATAAATGGTATCTATTAGGGATTCCGACCATCATCATCGCCTTTGCAGTTTGCACACACTTTATCTCCTCTAATTTTGATCCTAAATACAAATTTGTATTGCCAAACATTCCACATTATAAACTGATTGTCATCAACAAGGCAGAAAGCCACAATTGGTTCCCCCTCTCAATTGGCGCTGCAAATGAAGAATTCAGCTACTATAGCCAGAATGAAAACTTAATACAGGTTTACCTAGCAAACTATGTTCGACAACAACAAGGTGCTGAAATGATTTTTGTAGGGAATCGATTATTTGATAAAAATCGCTGGGTTATCGTAGACCAAAAAAGAGTTACTCTAAACCACTCAAAACTGCAACAAATCAACCTAATAACGCTTCGTAAAAATAGCTATCGTTCTCGAATTATTGCCTATTGGTATTACGTTGATGGCCGTTTTGTAGCCGATAAAAAACAGGCAAAATGGCATGAGTTACTGGCAGCACTAAAGGGCAAACCAGGGGCTAGTTTAGTTGCTATCGCATTCGATTATAATAGCGAAAATGAGCAATCAGCATTAAAAGCGACCACTGACTTCGCGGTCGCATTCGCTAATCAGCCTATTCATATTGAAACATCCCAATAAGAAGATTTTATGCAAACACTCTCTTGGTATATAAAACGTATTAAAACCATGTCGCCTAAAGAAATAATTTGGCGTATCACTTCATTGTCATCGGCACTTATTGAACATTATCGGGTCAAATGCAATTGCATATCTCAAGCAAAATTTATTGCTGCTTATCAAGAAAAGGCCCCCTTCGCGCCTCCCTTCCGTGTTTTTGTTGGTGAAATAAACGATTTCATTCCCCAGTGGCGTCCTGCGTTAATCAATAAAGCGGATAAGGTTTTACAACACAAACTTAGCTATTTTGACCTACAAGATCATGATTTAGAAACGCCTATTAATTGGCATAAAGACCATGCAACGGGGATGCAAACAAGCCTCGCCCCGATTATGTCAGTCAATTATAGGGATATTAGTAAAAATGGCGATTGCAAATTGGTTTGGGAGCCAAATCGTCACCATCAACTTGTTGTTTTGGCACGCGCTTACCAAGTTAGCAAAGAGTTAAAGTACGCACAGGGTATTGTCTCACAAATCACCTGCTGGTTAGACGCTAATCCTTACGGTTATGGCATGAACTGGCGCAACCCTCTTGAATTAGGCATCCGAATGATTAACTGGGTCTGGGCAATTGATTTAATGCTAGATTCAGGTTTATTTACTGGGGAATTTAAAAGACGCGTATTACAGTCTGTTTATTTACATTGCCGCGATGTCAGTGGTAAGTTTTCACAGGGATCATCAGCAAATAATCATTTAGTTGGAGAAGCGGCTGGCGTTTACATTGCCGCCAGTTATTTTTCTATGTTCAAAGAGGCTAAACATTGGCGAGAAAAAAGTAAAGCCGTATTAGAGAGAGAAATTCAAGCACAAACATTTATCGATGGCTGTAGTAAAGAGCATGGTTTTAGCTACCAATTTTTTGTCTTCCAGTTTTACCTATTTTCATCACAAATGGGCGAATGGCAAGAAGTTCGCTTCTCAGATGATTATATGCACACACTAAACAAACTTGCTGAATTTATCGCATTAGTTGCACAGGGGGGGGACAATTATCCGATGGTCGGCGACCAAGATGATGGCTATGTACTTGATCTGGGAGACCATGTCCACAATATCAATGCACTCTGTGACCTTGCAGGTCATCTCTATGGCAATGAAATATTTGCCATCAACTATGAGCAGCCAAGTGAATCGGCATTTTGGTTATTTCATCAACGTAAACAAAGAAAACTGCAGCCGTTGGCACATGCAACAACACCTTTGCTGTCACGCCAGTTTATAGAATCTGGATACTTTTTATTGCAAGCGGGATGTTTAGATAATCACGATCAGGTCAGTGTTTTATTCGATTGTGCCGAACTCGGCTACACTTCGATTGCAGCACATGGACACGCTGATGCACTTAGTTTGGTGATGCGAATCAACGGTAAAGATCTATTAGTCGACAGTGGCACCTATGATTATTACAGCTTTCCAAAATGGCGAGATCAGTTTAGAAAAACCCAAGCACATAATACATTGGAAGTAGACGGTTTAGACCAATCTGTCATGACGGGACCCTTTATGTGGGAACAACATGCACATGCACAATGCTTACTTTGGGAGCCAACGGAGAACGGTGGAGTCGTATCGGGTCAACACAATGGTTACCAGAGACTATCTTATCCATTAATGCATCAACGAACAGTAGAATTAAATTCACAGAAAAAACAATTGCATATTTACGACAAGATTGTATCGCAAGGCGCGCATGATATAGCCATCTATTTTCATCTATCGGAATATTGCCGCGACCTACAAATATCAGACCACACTTGCCGCTTAATTTTAGGAGAAAACAGCGTTGTTATCTCACTGCCTGAAAATTTAACCGTACAAAGCATTCACGGAGAATGGCATGACGACCCCAACCATCCATCATTAGGCTGGGTAAGTCGCGGTTACCACCAACGCACGCCCATAACCGCGCTGGTCGTTAAAGGAAAAGTTAGCGGAGAGCAAACATTTAACACCACCATTAAGTGGCATTAAATAGTGCTTACAATGGTTGTAGATAACGTCCCGTAGGCCATATTTCTTTTACCGCAAAGGGGGTGTTTTTCATTTTATTTTGCCAAATGAAAAGGTTAACCCCCAATTTTTTCTCGGCAAGCCAGCGCCTTTTATGGTCGGTATAAACGCCTAAAAAATCATAACAGTCGAGCCCTTCTCGAAGACATTGATTAAACGAATAATGGCGTAAAACTTGCCCTATTCCCGGTATAAAATCGGGATTGTAACCTTCTTGAATGGCCAAAAACTGATTGTTATAGACATAACCGAGCTGCATCGCTTGAATTTCACCCTGACTCTCAAGTCTAAGCAACCATAACCACCCTTTTTTTAGCGCCAACGGCACAAAGTGACGATAGAAATCAACCAATTCAGGACGTCTTTGAAACGTCCCGCCACCCGCATTCGCCCAATGTTTATTATGTAATTGAAATAACATTTCAAGGGTTTCACTTATATCGTCAACCATGTCACTAACCACAATTTTCCATGGACCAGTCTTATCCAAACGACGGCTAGTTTGGCGAATATTCGTGCGTAAACTCTTCGACAATTTAGGCAAAAAATCGGTGGGCCACGCGTTTAAATACGTTTGCGCAAACTCAACTTTACGGCGATGACTGTGCAGCTTTTTAACGTTCGCCAGCGATTGAAGCAGGGTCTCTCCCCCCTTTGTCCAAGCAGAGATATTACTGAACCAGATAAAATCCCAATCATCTTTGCGCTCAGGGCTCAATAAACTGCCCCATAATAAAGTTTTTAGCTCATCACTCCGCTCGGCTTTAACAATGAAATTCGCATATTCAGCTCCAGAATTTTTGTCACCAAGACAGCGCAATGCTTTATAAGTTACTAAATTTACCAATCGATACATTTGCATATAGAATGGGGCGATTGCAATCGGTTTGAGATCTTCTTGAATGACAATAATATAGGGTTTTAGTGGGGCTTCCTGCGCCTTTTGCCAGCAATTAATCCACTCCCAAGTGAGAAAAATATTGTCTGCATCTGATTGCCTCAGTAAAGCCTCCCAATCATCTTTGAGAGAATCGAAATCTCGCCACTCTGTAATGACTTTAATCACAATAGAACCTCACTGCAAACTATTCCGTAAAATACCGTTTCACTTATCATGATAAAAAATATAACACATTTATATCAACAAGATAATTGAAGTTTTCTCCTCACTAAGGTTTAATATACAGATAATTTTTCACAAATATGTAATGATTAGCTACATTCTTTTTATAAAATAGTATTTTCTATGACCAAGGTAGAAATATAATTGTTTGTCGATCTATAAATGGAAGATTATTTGGTATACTACTCCAATGTTACCTTTAGGTAATGAAAATGTTTAGCAAATGTTAACAATAATTAGTTCATTACCATCATTAAGGTTTATAATGCAAACGATAATATTGAGCAAATTATGGCTATAAAAGTATTAACTATTTTTGGTACCCGACCAGAAGCCATAAAAATGGCCCCCCTTGTTGATGCATTGAGTAAAGATACAGAATTTGAAAGTAAAGTCTGTGTTACCGCTCAACATAGAGAGATGCTTGATCAAGTTCTCGAGTTGTTTAGCATCACACCAGATTATGACCTTAACATTATGAAAGCGGGTCAATCTCTATCGGATATCACAAGCAAGATTTTACTTGGTCTCGCCCCTATTATGAGCGAGTTTAAACCCCAAATGGTCTTAGTCCATGGGGATACCTCCACCACATTATCAGCTGCATTAGCTGCGTTTTATCAGCAAATCCCTGTCGGTCATGTTGAAGCGGGTTTACGTACTTACAATTTAAACTCCCCTTGGCCAGAAGAGGGAAACCGTAAACTAACCGGTGCTATTACCGAACTTCATTTTGCACCAACAGTAAGCTCCCAAGCTAATCTACTCAATGAAGGAATCGCGACTGAGAAGATTGCCGTGACGGGTAATACCGTAATCGATGCATTAATGATGGTCACTGACAAACTCAACAATAATGCCCAATTAACAGACTCTCTCGCGACTCAGTTTCCACAATTAGAGGCCGATAAAAAACTGATTTTGGTAACGGGACATAGAAGAGAAAGTTTTGGTAATGGGTTTGAACGAATCTGCGAAGCATTAGCCGAAGTTGCCAGTAAACATGCAGAGATACAAATTGTATATCCCGTGCACCTTAATCCGAATGTCAGAGAGCCTGTGAACAGAATTTTGCACGGGCACAGTAATATACATTTAATTGAACCGCTAGATTACCTTCCTTTCGTCTACTTAATGAATAAATCTTATTTAATTTTGACCGACTCAGGTGGTATTCAAGAAGAGGCCCCAAGCTTAGGAAAACCGGTATTAGTCATGCGTGATGTAACAGAGCGTCCAGAAGCGGTCATGGCCGGTACGGTTCAATTGGTGGGTACCGATAAACAAAAAATCGTCTCTAACATTGACCATTTATTACAAGATCAACTCCTTTACAGTAAAATGAGTAAAGCCCATAACCCCTATGGAGATGGGCACGCTTGTAAACATATACTCGAAAAAATAAAGCAACATTTCAGCAATTAATAGATTATCTAAGGACAGTTAATCGTATGGATAGTGTAATAAGTAACGTTAAAGTACCGACTTCAACATTCAAAAAAGTTTCCGTTATTGGCCTCGGTTATATAGGCCTACCAACGGCGGCGATTATCGCTTCTAGGGGCGTGGAAGTGGTAGGCGTAGAAGTCAATCAGACCGCGGTAGAGACCATTAATGCGGGAAAAATACATATTGTTGAGCCTGACTTAGATATTGTTGTTCGTAGTGTGGTTTCGACGAATAGCTTAAGAGCAGTTACCATTGCCGAGCCAGCAGATGCATTTATCGTTGCCGTCCCGACCCCCTTCATTCATAGTAATGACGATAGCCATCAACCCGACCTTAGTTACATAAAGTCCGCAGCAAATACTATCGCTCCCGTATTAGAAAAGGGAAATTTGGTTATTCTAGAATCGACATCTCCAGTGGGTACAACGGAAAAACTCGCCGCTTGGCTTGCAGAGGCGCGTCCCGATTTATCGTTTCCACAGGATAAGGAAGATGATGCCGACATTAAAATCGCTTATTGTCCTGAACGAGTCTTACCTGGACATGTATTGCAAGAGCTTGTCTCTAATGATCGCGTTATTGGTGGCATGAGTAAAACCTGCAGCGATCTAGCCGTAGAGTTGTACCGCATTTTTGTTCGCGGAGAGTGCATTATCACTAATGCTCGCACCGCTGAAATGGCAAAATTAACTGAAAACTCTTTTCGAGATGTCAATATCGCTTTTGCGAATGAACTGTCAGTAATAAGTGATAAGTTAAAGATCAACGTTTGGGAGTTAATCGCACTGGCGAACCGCCACCCTCGCGTGAACATTTTAAATCCAGGCCCAGGCGTAGGTGGACATTGTATCGCCGTTGATCCTTGGTTTATTGTTGATAGCTGTCCAGAAGAGGCCCAGCTGATTAGACAAGCGCGCTTAACCAATGATCACAAACCACACTATGTCGTAAAACAAGTTATACAGGCAGCAGATGAATTCAAGCGCCCAGTTATTGCCTGCCTTGGCTTATCATTCAAAGCCGATATTGACGATTTACGAGAAAGCCCTGCATTACAAATCGTTGAACAATTAATGGAAAAAAATATCGGGCAACTACTCGCTGTAGAGCCAAATATCAAATCATTACCTCAATACTTACAAACTGCAGGCGTCAAATTTGCCACATTAAAAAGCGCATTAGAGGAAGCCAATGTGATTGTAATACTTGTTGATCACCACGAATTTAAGACTGCAGATAAAACGCAATTTGCAACTAAAGTAGTTATTGATACACGAGGAATACTATAAACCATTTAAAAAGTCCGTTACTTAAATAACTAATTGTATTAAATAATACTGCTAACTTTAATCAAGGTAAAAATAGAGAGTTTGCGATTATATCCGTCAGTAACACTGATGTTACTGACGCTAGCTCATATATTTACGACGGGATGGTAAACTCGCTTATGATGGATTATTACTCAAAGCTAACACTATACAGCTACTTAATCGCCTGTGTCGAAATTGCATTGGCGTTGACGGCTCTCATAAAGATAGAAAATATAAAAATAAAACTGAGTTTTTCTCTCCTAGCCATTTTCACCGCTATTTGGCATGTTAGCTTAACTAATAATCCCTTTTACACCATTCCCACTAGTTATCAATTCCAACTACTTGAAATACTGCGTTACATGGCTTGGTCCTTTGTACTTATATATCTACTGATGTATGCACAAAAAAAACGCCTTCCATTATACTGGTCAATTTTATTATATGGATCAATAGCAATCGCTTGTGCGCTATGGGTGAGTGGGATAGACAATGAATTAGCCCCATTATTGCATTTAAAATCATGGCTATATATAAAAATAGTTCTCTGTTTAGCCACCATTGTTATTGCTGAACAACTGTTTAGATATAAACACGCTAGTCGCGTTGGTAAATTAGTCGCGCTAATCGCTATCACACTGCTCTCCTATGACATGTTGGTTTTCTGCAATTTATTGCTATTTAGTTATGAAAATCAGAATCTTTGGTACGCAAGGGGATTCATTAGTTCCGCTACTTCATTGATCCTGGCTTTATCGATTATTATCTATCCTTTCCATCAGCGTCAGGATAACAAATTTCAATTTTCACGGTCGATCATCATTTTTAACACCAGCTTTATATTGGCCGGCATTTTCTTGATTTTCATGTCCTTACTCGGGATTGTAGTTAGGTTTTTTAATGTAGAGTGGGCTGCGGTGATACAAATCCTGCTATATGTTATGGCACTATTTGCAATCGCAGCACTTTCATGCATGGAGCGATTTCGCGAGCTAGTTACCGTTTGGGTCAGTAAAAATTTCTTTAATAAGAAATATGACTATCAAAAACAATGGATTGATTTAGATGCACTGCTTTCACAAAAACGTAAGGATAACAACGGCTATGAAATAGCATTAGCTACGATAACCACGCTATTCAAATGTAAAAGTGGTGGGATTTGGCTTAAAGGGCCACAATTTTATTCCCCAATCGCATTAAAGAACTTTCAATTACCTGCTTCACGAGCGATTGAAGTGAATAATAGCCAATTTATTGAATTAATGGCTGCAGATGAATGGGTCTTTCAGGCTCCTCGATATACGGGTAAACATGACTCATTTAATAACAAATATTTACCCAAATGGTTTGTCGATACAAAAGATGCTTGGGTAATCGTCCCTTTAAATACACATGAAGGGCTAATTGGCTTTGCAGTATTATGTAAGGAGACGATAAATTCATCCTTAACTTGGGAAGATTTAGACATATTAAAATTAACTGGGCGACAAATTGCGAGTTATATTAGCAACCATCAAGCATCAGAAAAATTAATTCAAAATCAGCAATTTGATCTGTTTAACAAAATAACCGCTTTTGCCGTTCACGATATAAAAAACCTTATTGCACAGCAGAGTTTAATGATTAAAAATGCAGAGAAGTTCAAGTCTCACCCTGATTTTCTTAACGATGTCATATTAACAATCTCCAACTCAGTTGAAAAAATGGATCAGCTATTGGTAAAACTACAGGGTAACCCACATGGAAAACTAGAGTCTGTCAATGTCAACGAACTCTTACAAAATGCCATTGACATGAATGCATCTCATCTCCCCATACCAGCACTAGCTATAGATGGGCCAAATGCCTTTGTCATGGCAGATAAGGATAAGTTACAAATGGCACTCTACCATTTGATTAAAAATGCTCAAGACGCCACTCCGGATGATGGGCGCATTACGATAAAATTGAGCAGTGAAAGCCAGGCACTATGGTTAGAAGTCAAGGATAGCGGTTGCGGCATGGACAAAACCTTTATTAAAGAGCAATTATTCAAACCCTTTTCTAGTACTAAACAAGATCAAGGAATGGGAATCGGCGCATATCAGATTCGAGAACTGATCCACTCATTGCAAGGAGAGGTTTTTGTTGATAGTGTTGTGGGGAAAGGCACAAAATTCACAATTTATTTACCCTTAAATGGCGCTGAAAAAAAAACAGATGAACTACACTTACAAAAATAACTAGCCAGTAAATGGCTCAAATTAATGGAATTAATTGAGAGGATAATATGGAAAAAATATTACTGTTAATGCTAAGCCTTTGTTTAATAACAAGCTGTTCCACATCATTAGAAGCCCCTAAAGAAAATACAATAGAAGCTGACATTGAAACAGTAGAATACCGAATCGGGGTGGCAGATCAACTATATGTTAATGTGTGGCAGAATCCAGACTTGTCATTAAGCGTACCAGTTCGACCCGATGGCCGTATTTCAGTTCCCCTTGTTGGTGACGAAAAAGCCGTGGGTCTCTCCGCAGAAGAGTTAGCCGCACAGTTAAAAACAAAACTTAATAAGTTCATCCGCAACCCAGAAGTTACGGTCATTGTCACCTCCCCCGTAAGCGCTGAATTTTTGTCGCGAGTACGTATTACAGGGGCCGTTCAAGCACCACTTTCAATTCCATACAGACAAGGTATGACCGTGCTTGATCTGTTATTACAAGCGGGTAGCTTAACCCCCTTTGCGAACGGAGATAAAGCCGTTTTATATCGCAAAACTAAGGGGGGTACAAAACGCTACGCAATACAACTCAACAGCATAATCAAAAATGGTGATATAACCACCAACTACGAGCTACGCCCTTCAGATATTATTATTGTCCCAGAGAGTGTTTTTTAAAAATGGAAATTAATGAAATATTCAAATATATAGCGGTACTGTGGCGAGAAATATCCCTTCGTAAATTTAAAGCGATATTTCTCATTACCTTAATAAGCTTTGCCATCCTCGCTGCAGGTATATTTAAACCCTCAGAGTATAATAGTGAAGTCACTATTTTCGCTGATACGCAAAATGTCATCAAACCGTTGCTGGGTAAGCAAACATCGGTCACGAACGTAAAACAGAATAGAACCGATCAAGTTCGCGACGTTATATACTCCCCCAGACAATTAAATAAAGTCATAGACCGAGTGTATGGCAAAAGCATTTACCCAACAGCAGCAAGTCGTGAAAAAAAACTGACCGAATTAAGACAAAAATTACAAGTTGAAGGCATGTCAGGTAATTATATTAAAATTTCCTATTCTGATAATAATGCCGATATGACCTTTAGATTACTTAACGAAGTGGTTTTATTATTCGTTGAGGACAGCGCAAACACTAAGCGAGATGAAAGTCGCAGCGCCTATAACTTTATAGAACAGCAAGTAGCAAGTTACAAAGAGCAATTATTACTGGCAGAAGAAAAATTAAAAACGTTCAAATCAACCCATTTAGATGGCACAGAGGCGGAAGTTGAGGCTCGCATCTCTGATTTACGTAATGAGATTGAACATTTAAAAATTGAAGAAATGGAAAGTCTTACACGAATATCTTCCTTACAAAAGCAGTTGCGCTCGCAGGATAAGTTTTCTGCAAATGACTATGAAGCATCTCTGTATCACGCTCGACTAAAAGAGCGCCAACAATATCTAAATAATTTACTGCTCACCTATAAAGACGATTACCCTGAAGTGCTCGAGGTACGTTATCAAATAAGTGACATCAAAAAAAATATCAATGACTTACAAAACAGAGAAACAACCACCACCAATGGAAATAACGAATTCAACCCTCTGTATCAAGAACTTAGCAGTAAACTTGCAACGGCTCAAGTGGCTCACAATACCATTCAAAACCGACTTTCAGCCTTTAAGAAATTACTCGATGAGGCCTATGAGCGACGCAAACGAATTGCTAACAATCAAGCCGAATTGGCTGAGTTAAATAGGGATAACACGGTTATCAAAGCGTTATATGAAGATATGCTTGCCAATAAAGAGAAGGCCCGCCTATCAATGGTGCTCGATATCGAAGGACAAGGTGTTAACTATAAAATTCAAGAGCCAGCAAGCTACCCAACAGTGCCTTCGGGACCAAGGTTTCTACACTTTGTGGCTGCGGGTCCTTTCATCGGCATTTTATTTCTGATTGCAATATTTATAGCAAAAATATTATTGGATAATAAAATTCGTTTTGCTTCTCAACTTGCTGTTTTTACAAACACTCCTCTTCTGGTTACGATTAAGCACAGCCTGAACCACTCGGAAAGAAAAAAGAAGCGCATTAATAATATCGCTTTATTCATTTATATGCTTTTTGCAATGACATTTTATATAACGATTGCTGTAGCACATAAATATGATGTACCAATCAGGGAGCTATTTACGCCATTATATAGCCAATTAATGGAGATGATTAAATGACAGTTAAAAATTCAAATTTACAGTTCTCTGATGTAAATGAACCCCCCATTACAGCAATTGCTATGAAAAACGATAGCCGTAAACAAATTCGTAATATGAATGATGAATGGCTATTAACACCAACGGAACTTGATGAACTTAAAATTATTTATCCTGGCTGCCAAGATGATAAATCAATCAATGATTATCGAGAGTTGCGCACTAAGCTATTAAAAATATCAAATAACGAAAATTTTGTCTGCATGGTATCGGGTATTAACAAAGGTGCAGGCACTACCCATATTGCCGTTAATTTAGCGGCAAGTATCGCTCTGGATCACAGTAAAACAGCGTTAATCATTGATTGCAACAGCTACTCACCAGCACTGAATGATTATTTAAAAGAAACACCAGAACTCGGTTTATCCAATTTTCTCGAAGAAGAAACTGATGAAATAGAAGATATTATCTACCCATCTGGGATCAGACGCATCAGGATCATACCAGCGGGTGTAAGAACTGAACATGCGGCAGAAAATTTTTCATCGGAGAAGATGGAGCAATTTATTGCCATGGCGAAAAAACGCTATCCAGACCGCTACATTATCCTAGACACCCCCCCAATTGGGCACTATGCGGAGAGTCAAATATTAGCCTCCATCTGTGATATGGCGATTCTAGTGGTGGGCTATGGTCAAGTAAGCACATCTCAAGTGCAAATGGGTATCGACTTAATTAGTAGTGATAAACTGGCAGGCATTATTCTTAACAATAAGTGATAGTATTTATGAATATTAATAAAGTATCTGTTAAAACTCGTCCTATTCTATTCGGGTATCTACTTCTGAGCCAAGCAACCGTGTACGCAGTTGAGGATGGGGATAGTAGAAGCAAGTTCATAGAGATGGGAGCAGGGTATCGGTATAGCACAAATATTTACAAGACATCAGCTAATGAAAAGAACAGTTCTACGCCAACTGCAGATATTGCCGTAGGCTATGAACAACAACAAAATAATAATGAAATTGCACTAAATTATTATGCCGAATACGCTAATGAAAGTGCCAATCGATTAAAAAACAATAGTTATTGGACGGGAAGTGCCCATATTAAGCAGCGGCTATTTAGTGATAATTTACAGTTTAACCTAACTCACACTCGGCAACGCTATATCGTTAATCAAAGTGAGCCTAATCTTGATAGTAACCAAGATGAGCGAGATTTTCTTAATGTCGGATTACAATGGTTTATTCGCTATTCTCAACGAAGTTCAATCATCCTAGGTGCCTCCCATAGTGAAACCTGGTTCAATGGCGGTAACACAAGTGACAGCAACAGCAATAAAGGACAAGTAAGCTGGCAATATTTGCTTGCAGATCAGTCCAAACTCGAATTAAGCTACTCTGCAAGCAAAAATAAGTTTGATGATTTCGATAACAGCTATAACGAACATAATGCCGATGTTCGCTTAACACGCGAGTATGTTTTAGGTGTTTATTCATTAAATGCAGGTAAAACATGGGTTGATGGCTCACAACAAAATTACAATGGCGCGCACTATGGTTTTACTATAAATGCACTTTTAAGGGGTCACCTATTATCATTAATAACAGCGAGGGAGTTAACTAATTCATCCGTACAAGCCGGGGAAGATGATGAATTAGACTTCTCCCAAAACCAACTATTTTGGCGTACCCGTGCAGCACTTGTAGATAAATATGCAATGTTTGACGACAAGCTAATCAGTAATATCCGTCTATATTTCGACCATGATAATGAGGTTGCAACGATAAATTCAGGAGACACAAAAGATAAAAACCGCTATGGCGCAAAAGGACAATTAACATGGGTAATGACTGAAAAACTCAGTTCGAGTCTACTCGCAGATCACAACCAATCAGATTTATCGGAAGGTGGTAAGAGAAAATTTACCCAGTTTGAAGTATCCAGCAAATATAATATAACTGACTCATTATACGTACAATTTTCTGCATCTCATGAAGAACAAGGAAAAACACCTAAGTACGATGGTTATAACGAAGAAATTTTTGCAACCCGAATCGCAGTAAGATACTAATATAAAAATAATATAAGGGAATAATTTTGCACAAAAACAATGCTCAAACATTATTAATTGTAGAGGATGATATTGGGCTGCAAACGCAATTAAAGTGGCATTTTTCTGACTATAATGTCGTTGTCGCTGCTAATTTAGAAGATGCGATTGTCGCCATTCGCTTGCATGAACCCCAAGTAATGGTTCAGGATTTAGGCCTGCCACCTGATCCCGATGGCGTCTCTGAAGGCTTTGCCCTCTTGCAACAAGCGTTGCAAATAAACCCATACATGAAGTTAATTGTTATGACAGGTAACGATTGTAATGATCACGCCCTTAAAGCCGTTAGCCTTGGTGCCTATGATTTCTACAGCAAACCCGTCAACCCTGCAACGTTAGAACTCATTGTACAAAGGGCTTTCCATATGCATCAACTCGAGTCTAAAAATAGAGCCTTTCAACTATGTCAAAGTAGTAACCTTGAAGGCCTAATTACAGGCGACGATAGAATGCTTAAAGTATGCAAATTAATTGAAAAAGTTGCCCCGACCAATGCAGCCTGCTTGTTACTTGGAGAAAGTGGTACGGGTAAAGAAGTATTAGCAAAATCACTCCATACATTAAGTCCCCGCACTGAAAAACCATTTGTCGCCATCAATTGTGCAGCATTACCTGAGAACCTATTTGAAAGTGAGTTATTTGGTTATGAAAAAGGCGCATTTACTGGTGCGGTAAAAAGTACCGCAGGTAAGTTTGAACTCGCTGATGGAGGTACCGTATTTCTTGATGAAATAGGTGAAATGCCATTGCAACTACAGGCAAAATTGCTGCGTTTCCTACAAGAAAAGGTAATCGAGCGTGTTGGTGGTCGTAAATTGATTTATTTGGATACACGTATTGTTTGCGCAACCAATAGAAATTTAGAAGAGATGATGGCCAGTGGTGACTTTCGTGAAGATCTCTACTATCGAATTGCCGAGATACAAATAGACATCCCTCCTCTAAGGGAAAGAAGCAGCGATAAGGTATTGTTAGCTCGCTATCTATTGAAAAAATATGCACAAAAGGAAAACCTTAAAATTATCGGCTTTACAGAGGAAGCCATTAGTGCAATTGAAGAATACTCTTGGCCTGGAAACATACGTGAACTGAGTAATAAAGTCACTCGGGCTGCGATTATGTGCGAACAAAAATATATTAATGCGGAAGATTTAGGCTTAAAAGCGGTTGATAGCTCTCCCCTAAACTTAAAAGTGGTAAGGGACAGTGCTGAAATACATGCCTTAAAAACCACCCTTAGTGCAACGGGAAACAATGTCTCAGCAGCAGCTAAGTTACTCGGCATCACGCGTCCGACATTATATGATTTGATAAAAAAACATAATATCAATGTAAATGACTAACTCACTCTATTCATCGCTAATTAAACTGGAAATCTATAAAAATGAAAATGACATGGATAAAGATTAAGGCAATAAAAACCTTGGCAATAGTTGCTTTTAGCTGTGTAGGGCTAGTCGCCTGCGGTGAACCAGAAGAAGCGCAAAAAAACACGAATCCAGATGCTTATATCAAACAGGGTCAGGCCTATTTAGCGATGCACCAATATAAAGCGGCATTTAGTGCTGCTAATGATGCAATCAAAATAAGCCCAGATAAACTTGAAAGTTATCTCATATTGGCTGAAATACATCAACAATCAGGACGGCCGCAAGAGAGTATAAAATCGCTCGAAAAATTTACTGGTGTAAAAAATGCTGAATATTATTTTGCATTGATAGATGCCTATCAACAATCTCAAAAATTATTATCAGCACAGCATCTCATTGAACAACAGCAGCAAATATTGTCAACTCAAGCGCAACGCCTACAATTCGTTGAGGCAGAGCAATTGCTCTACAGCAACCAGTTCAGCGAAGCACAAGATGCATTTACAACCTTACTTAACAACCCTGAATACAAAATACCAAGCATGTTAGCACTAGCCAAAATTGAAGCATTTTCTAACAATATTACAGCGAGTAATAAATGGCTTGATGAAATAATAGAATTAGATGTAAAAAATACCGATGCCTTGTATCTAAAAAGTATGCTGTATATTAAAGTCGGCGACCTCAACAATGCTGAAAAATACCTTTCCGATACTTTAACAACACTGCCTTCTTCCGATATTTTCACTAATCAAAGAATTCAGATAATTCAGAATTTATCAGCGGTATTAACACAGCAAGGAAGAAGCGCTGAAGCGATGGTATACTCGCGCATTTTATCAGATGAATTTCCAGGTGCAGAATCTCTTTCCATGCAATACAACAGAGCACTTGAATTATTTGAAAAACAAGATTTTCTAGCCGCAAAAAAAATATTAGAAGAAATTCAAAGCAGTCATCCTGCCCATAAACAAGCCTCTACATTATTAAGTTTAATTTTATATAGTGAAGGAGATCTAAAACGTGCCGAAGAGTTACTCAGTGAAGTCGTTGATCCTGAAACCTCTTCAGAAAAACTTACCGAGCTCCTCGTCACAACACAACTACAGCAAAACAAGTCTGCAGCGGTACTAAATCTACTTGATAACACCCCAGAAGAAAATAGAAATAGCGACATGTGGGTGCTTTACGGTAGTGCTGCAATCCAAGAACGAGATTTCACGAAAGCATTGACGGCTTTAAAAAAAGCCCAAGAACTTGATGCTAAGTCAATAAATGTCGCTCTCTATGAAAACTATTACTACAACAATTTAGCAGAGCCCCAATCCGAAAAAGGGCTACAAGCAATAAGCAGCGCTTTATCAATTCATCCTGAAGCCGTTAAATTACAAATTGCATATATCAAACAACTGTTAAAGCTCGATAAAAAAGCTGAAGCTGATAACTATGTTACCGACCTAACCCAAAAATATAGTAGCAATAGCCAAACCCAATTAGTTGTTGCACATTACTATCTAGCAGAGCAAAAACTTGATCAAGCAAAAGAAGTTTTAGAAAAAATATTGCTCTTCGAAGAAGATAATCTACAAGCACTCTATGGCATAGCGCGGGTAAATGAACTGCAGCAATACTGGCAAATTAATTTAACAAATTATAAAAAAATAATTGGTTATTACCCCCTTGAAATAAATGCTTATCATGATCTAGTTATTACTTTACTTCGCTTACAAAAGGATCCACTACAAGCCAAAGCGTATCTTCCTGACAATTATCAACCTAATTTACTCGCATTAGCATTAGCTTATTTAACGTTACAACAAAATAAACTGGAACTGGCGAAGCACTATGCGCTGGAGGCTGAAAATGGTTTACCAAATAAGTATCAAGTTAACTTAGCCTCCTTAACATTACAAATAAAATTAATTGAAGCTCAAACGGCATTTACCACCGGTGATTACCCAACAGCCAGGAAAATGGTCATCGAGGCTTTGGTACAAAATCCCAAAGATATTCGTCTATTAAGCCTTTTAACCTATACTGAAATTCAATCTAAAGAGTACAACGAAGCTAAGAAAATTATTGACCAAATAGCAACTTTATTACCCAATGCCCCCTTATCTACGTTACTTGCATCTGAGCTACAAGTCGCACAGGGAAACTCAGAGAAAGCCACTGAGCTATTGCAAACCTATTGGCAAAAGCACAAAGATGATCAAGTTGCAGATAAGATATATCAACAATTACGACTTAAAAATCCAGCAACAGCAGAATTATTCCTAGATGAGTGGTTGGATGAT
Organism: Psychromonas sp. MME1; assembly: GCF_041080865.1. NCBI lineage: Bacteria > Pseudomonadati > Pseudomonadota > Gammaproteobacteria > Alteromonadales > Psychromonadaceae > Psychromonas > Psychromonas sp. MME1. Next base: position 2,674,876 of record NZ_CP160906.1, read on the forward strand.
TCACCTGATAGCATTATGGCATTACGTTACAAAGCGCTACAATTGCAAATGCACAACAAAACCACACAAGCACTTGTTTTTTATGAGAAAGTATTATCAAAAACAACAAATGACATTACTAGCCTTAATAACGCAGCCTGGTTATATTTTGAACAAAACGACCCCAAAGCACTCTCACTTGCAGAAAAGGCATATAAACTTGCTCCAAATAATGGCGCTATTTTGGATACATATGGCTGGATTTTATTTAATACCAAGGACAAGGCCTCGGGTAAAAAACTGATAGAGCAAGCATCAAAATTGTTACCCGATGATGTAAGCATTAAAGAACATTTAAGCGCGATTAATCAAGAATAGCTTATATCTATAGAGCATAGCACTGTAATGGCTACAAATAACATTACAGTGCTTTTTTATAAAAGCAAAAAGTCACTTAAACCACACGAGGATTAGACTATACGTCATATTAATCCATTCAATTTTACATAATAGAAATTCCCCTCCAAAACGCAATCATCAAAAAGCCTTTTATACAAAATCTTATAATGATAGGAATTTATATAAAATGTCGAAAAAATATACATGTCGCAATGTGTTCAACATTACAATTCATTATAAGCAACTGATAAATAAAAATATAAAAGAAATGGCCTGCTATATGCTTAACTCAAATAGGCAACCACAACAATATATTCGAGTTAGCCTTTAAACCACTACATAAGGAGAATAAGATGAAAAAATTTCTTTCACTATTATCTATTGCGTTAGTTCTTTTATTTACTGCGAGTAGCGCTTCAGCAATGCTTATTCAAGGTGAGATAAGTTTTACAGGTAATGCAACAACGACTGCTGCTGGAGGGGTAGTTACCTCTGTCGACTTCGGCACTTTTAATGTCGATGTAATAAAAGGCAACTTTATACCTTACGTTAGTACAGGGGCTGTTGCAACATTCACAGACCTCGCAACTGTCGCCGCTACAAATAGCTTATGGACAGCAGGAGGCTTTACTTTCGATCTTAACAACGTGCTTTACAACTCTGTTGACTATGGCGCAGCCGTTATTGCAGGAACAGGATTTATTTCAGGCAATGGCTATGACTCAACCGCTTTCAAATGGTTATTTACGAGTCAAGTTGGTGAATCAAAAACTTTCTCTGCGACAGTAGTTCCTGCTCCAGCAGGTGCAGCATTACTTGGTTTAGCTATCTTGGGATTTGGTTTAACTCGTCGCAATAAAAGAGCATAAGGTAACAAAGAATAACAAAATAAAGCGCTACGCTGCTAAATTTTCAGACCCATAAATATATTGCTTATTTATGGGTTTTTTATTCTACATAAAATCTACAACTCATAGATCACGCACATAAAATTAGCCTCTTACTCAGCAACATGAATTACGTTATGATGATATTGCCTCCTTCTTGAAATGGACTATATGAATGGAAAATAAGAAAACGAAGTTCTTGCTCAGTTTAGATTATGAGCTTTTTTTCGGTAATAAAAGTGGTAGTGTAGAAAACTGCATGATTAAGCCAACTGAGCAATTATTAACACTGTTGGATAACTATAACTACAAAGTAAGCCTATTTGTTGATGCGGGTTTTTTACTTAAATTGAAACAGTATGCAACTGACTTCCCTCAGCTAGCCCTACAATATTCCTCAATAAAAAAACAGCTTCTTGCACTTTCTGCAAATGGTCACGATATACAACTTCACATTCACCCACATTGGCAAGATAGCATCTATGATGGAACAGGATGGATTATTAATACACAACGCTATCGCTTACACGATTTTAGCCCATTAGAGGTGAATGAGATAGTACAAAACTATAAACAAGAGCTTGAATCCTGTACTGAACAAGAGATATTTGCCTTTAGAGCAGGCGGTTGGTGTTTACAGCCATTTGCACAGATTAAGCAAGCATTGCAAGCTAATCAAATTTGGCTAGATAGCACCGTTTTTAACCAAGGTCATTCCGATGATCCGACACGTTGGTTCAATTTTAAAAATGCGCCTAAACAAGCTTACTGGCATTTCAGTGATGATCCAGTACACCCTAATAAGGATGGTTATTTTACAGAAATCCCCATTAGCGCAACGAAAACATCTCCCTTATTTTTTTGGAAGTTAGCATTACGTAAGAAATTATCTCGTGGTATTTTTGACAGCTTTGGTGATGGGCAAGCAATGATTGCCAATCGCAGTTATTATATTGAACGTTTAACTAAAACAACCTATGGGCCAGTGATGGTTGATGGTTCAAAGGCAGGGCAATTAGAGAAGGCATATCAGGACCATCTAAAATCAGCGGATCATGACAACATTTTTAATGTCATGGGACATCCAAAAAGTTTATGCCCCTACTCGTTGGTCAAATTAAAACACTTTATAGAAAAACATCATAATGAAATGAGATCTATTACCTATCAGGACCTTAAGCATTTAAAGCGTAATATAGTCAAATAAGACAGCCCCCTGAATATAGGTTTACCATGTTCAGGGGGAGAAAACACACAGTCAGCAAAGATAATTGCGTATCGTTAAATTCCGTATGCTAAGCGATAGGCTTTAACTGACTCAAGGTGCTCATGCATATCTGGTTGCGCTTCTAAATAGGTAATGAGGTCTGATAACTGCACGATAGATATCACCGTTGCACCATAATCACGTTCAACTTCTTGAATAGCCGATAATTCAGCCTTACCTTTTTCTTGACGATCCAACGCAATTAACACGCCAGCTAGCTGTGCATGGTGAGCTTGGATAATATCCATCGATTCACGAATGGCTGTGCCCGCGGTAATAACATCATCTACCAGCATGATTTTACCTTGCAACTCAGAGCCAACTAAACTCCCCCCTTCACCATGTGTTTTAGCTTCCTTACGGTTAAAACAATATGGTATATCTAAATCATAACCATCCGCTAATGCAACTGCCGTGGTTGTTGCAATTGGAATACCTTTGTAGGCTGGCCCAAAAAGGAGGTCGTAATCAATTCCAGAATCCATTAATGCTGCCGCGTAAAATCGCCCTAAGCGGGCCAAATCTCGCCCAGTATTAAATAATCCCGCATTAAAAAAGTAGGGGCTTATACGACCAGATTTTAGGGTAAATTGACCAAATTTAAGCACCTCTTTTTCAAGTGCAAATTCAATAAACTCTTTCTGATAATCTTTCATATTACTACTCCGCGCTTAATGCTTTTTTCTGCTCGTTAATTAATTTATTAATGCCACCTTCCGCAAGGCTCAACATCGCTAATAACTCCTGATGGCTAAAGGCGCCATTTTCAGCGGTACCTTGAATCTCAATCATACCACCGCTATCGGTCATCACGACATTCATATCTGTTTCTGCATTGGAATCTTCAGCATAATCTAAATCACAGACAGCTGTTCCTTGGTAAATACCCACTGACACAGCTGCAATCATCTGTTTTAAAGGGCTTTTTTTCAGTTTACCCGCAGCCACCATCCAATTTAATGCATCGACCAGTGCAACACATGCCCCAGTGATAGAAGCTGTGCGCGTGCCACCATCGGCCTGTATAACATCACAATCAACAGTGATCATGTTTTCACCCAGTGCATTTAAATCAACAGCGGCCCGTAATGAACGAGCAATGAGGCGTTGAATTTCTAAAGTACGCCCACCTTGCTTTCCTTTTGCCGCTTCACGCATATTGCGAGTATGTGTCGCACGGGGCAGCATTGCATATTCGGCAGTTACCCATCCTTTACCCTTTCCCTTTAAAAATGGCGGGACAGAATCACTGACACTGGCATTACATAATACTTTTGTATTGCCAACCTCAATTAACACTGAGCCTTCGGCATAATCGGTATAATTACGGGTAATTTTAATATCACGGTTTTGCTCTGGAGTTCGGTTGCTAGGACGCATAAATCAATCAGCCTTATTAAAAAAAGAAGGCGCATTATATACCGATTCGCCTTCAAGATGCGAATTCAGTGAAATGCGCCAACTTATACCAATCGGAATAAAGAGTGCCGATATGCGAGGCATTGATTACAGTAACAACTTGCTCTTTATTTATCTCGATTAGCTACCCGCTTTGGTAAATTATCGACATCTGTAATTTTCACTTCATTAGGCAACGACAAGAATGGAAGCTCTTTATATTTCGTTCCCTGTACTTGTACGATAATTTGCTGACTGTTCTTACCCTGCAAAAATACTTTTTGATAAAATTCCTGCACGGCTTGCAAAGAGATACTCTGCAGAGTTTTAATATAAAGTGGTTTATGATTAACATCCGCTTTGATACTCAACCATTCATTCATTAAATAATCAAACTCTGCGGCAATATTATTCGGTTTTGCTAAATAATTAGCGACATGAGCTTGCTTAATTGTATTAAATTTTTCTGTACTTATTTCATTTAATTGCTGAGAAAATTTATTTAAAAAGGCATCAAAACGGTCATAGAGCTGCGCATTACTTAGCACCGGCGTTTGTGTGAATAAGCCGAAGGCAACGCTATCATTAACCGGAAAAGAAGCACTAAAGGGTGAATAGGTTAACTGTTCTTGAGTGCGAATTTGGTCATAAAATGCAGGACGCAATAATTGGTTTAATAACTCTGCGGTTGCTAAGGATGCATCGTCCTGGAAATCGGTGAGATAAATAGAAGCAAGCGCATCATCTTCCATGGGCGAAGTAAGCGTATAATTTAAGGGGCCTTGCACAAGATTCGCCTGTAAACGGTCAATCACATAGAATGGTACAGATTGAATCTTGACCAGTTGCTCTATGTCATGGAATAACGCAAGTACTTGCTTACTACTCAGGTTCCCTAACGCAAGTAAGCGCACGCTTGAAGTGCTAAATAATTGCTTAATGAAGAGCGACATATCATCCACAGTTATCACTGCTAGTGCATTTTTTAATGTTTCATCGGACCATGTCGGTTGACGTACAACATCACGAAATCCTGCCATCGCCAAATCCATTGCTTTAGATTTACTCTTATTATTAAGTCGGCGCTCCATCTCTTGTTTCGCCTGAGTAAGTGATTGCTCACTAAACTCTGACTTTTTAATCTCTTGCAAGACAGTTAATAGCAACTTATCCTGCTTATCACTATAACCACTGGTATTGATGACCATTCCATTACTATTATTAATAGAAAAATTTAAGCCAGCTTCCTGTGTAATAAAGTTCAATTCCGCAAAATTTTTATTCAATAAATTAAGTAGTAAGCTCATCATCACACGATTATTTGCGCTTTGATCGGCAATATCATTATTAAGCTGCAACTTTAAAATAGCTTTAGGCTCATCCAAATACTGACTTTGCTGATACCACAACGAAGCGCCGGGTTTATTAATCAACTGCTGTGCAACCTCAGTCTGCTCATTATTAACAAGTGATAAATTTTCAGGTAACCACAAGTTACTACTTGGTAATTTTAAATGAATATTTTTTGCATCCGCTAGCCAAGCTTGTTGAGTTTCAACCGATACCTGTTGCAGTGCATATTTTCCTTGATAATGAGGGATTTGAAGCTCCCCTTTTACACTCGGGCTTACTTCAAAAATGCGGCTATTCTGTGGGGTCAAATAGGTTAATAGTTGGGTAATAAATTCACTATTAAAGGCATCAAGTCGATAGGGGAAGAACAAAATATCTTTATATGGGTAAATCTGCATGTTCGCCGATAACGCCATGACATAATCAAAGCCTGAGTATTTATTTAAAAATTGAAAACGTGTACTTAAACTTTGCTGCTGTTGTTCATACTGTAAGCTATTTATCCCCTTATTTTTAATCAGGTCAATAAATGCAAATAATGTCGCCATGATTTTATCTTGCTGCTCAACACCTTTACCGGTGAGTTTAAACTGCATACTCAGTTGTGAGTATTGCTCACTATATGTACTATAGAATCCCGACATCACCGACTCAACTAAAGCCTGCTTTTGCAAGGTATCTGACAACCCTCCTTGATGGTCAGAGCCTAACAAACGACTAATATACCCACCCGGTTGATACATATATTCATCTTTGACGCTCGGTAATAAAAAATTCACCTGCAGCATTTTAATATCGGCAGTGGGCTTCATAGAAACTTTAATCGCCAACTGCTCCTTTGTTAACAAAGGGGTCGCAATAACAGGTTTGCTAACCTTTTTGTTAGGTATTTGCGTCAAATATAAACTGGCAACCTGCTCCAACTGTTTTATCGTCCTGGGGCCAGTGATAGCAACCTTCATTAAATTAGCGGAATAGTAACGGTTAAAAAAACGGACCAATTCATCCTGTAATTTACTATTGGATTTGTCCACTAACGTGGTTAAATCGCCCGTGCTAAAACGTGCCATTGGATGGTCAGGATTAAGTGTAAAACGCTGCAAAGCATAAAGCTTACGCATATCATTATCAAAATAGGTTTTGTGCTCTGCATTCACGGTATGGCGTTCTTTATCGGCATATTTCTCATCGAGTAAAGGCGCTCTCATCACATCGCCTAATCTATCAAGCGCCTCACCTAAATAGTCATCATTCACTTCAAAGCCATATACCGTGCTATCTTGTGACGTATAAGCATTCGTATAACCACCGTGCTGATTCATAAATTCGCTATATTCATTAATCGTAGGGTAACGTTCTGAGCCAAGGAATAGCATATGCTCTAAATAATGCGCTAAACCTAACTGCAATTCTGGATTATGCATACTACCAACGGGCACAGATAAAGAAGCGGAGCTGTTCTCTAAATCAGGATCAGAAACGAGCAAAACCTCAAGGTCATTGCTTAAACGAATGACTTTATATTCACGCGTATCATTGGGGCTTTTTATAATATGGTTATCTAACGGGGTAAATGAAGGCATCGCTAACTCAGTGTTTGGGGTGGCATTTGCCAATGGGATAAATGAAACAAGGCACAGCAAAGAGGCTGTGAGCAGATATATCGAGCTAATACGCGGCATTATTTTTATCTCAAGTGATGTGAATATATATGACAAGCTAATGTGCGATAAGTTTAACAAAAAAATAAATAATACCAATGACTATGGAATTAAAGTTGCAGCCAAAATGTCATCGGGCCATCATTGCAAGATGATACTTGCATATCTGCGGCAAACTCTCCCGTTTCAACATGGCTTCCTAATAGGCGGCATTGTTCAATAAAGAGTAGATATAGCCTTAATGCTTCATCGGGTTCAGCAGCATGACTAAAGCCAGGACGATTTCCCTTACGTGTGTCCGCAGCTAAAGTAAATTGTGATACCACTAATAGATCCCCTCCCGCTTGCTGAACATTCAAATTACTTTTACCCTCTTGATCGGCAAAAATACGTTGCGCTAAGACCCGCTCTGCCAAACGTCTACATTTTTTATCGTCATCGCCCTTCTCAACGGCTAAATAAACGAGTAAACCATTTTTTATTTCGCCAACAGTACTATTAGCAACTTCAACTTTAGCTTGAGTCACCCGTTGTAAAAGTACAATCATCCATTATCCTTTGAAAACCTATCCGTTTGATGCAAAAACTCTTCTAAAGTTGCCGTTACTTCTGCCCCAATTAAAATAATTAACCAGACAAAGTAAATCCAAACAAACAGAATAGGGATAACCGCTAATGCACCATAGATTAACTGCTGCGTTGGGAAGTGGGTAATATACAAACTAAAAAGATCCGTTGCCAAATGAAATAATAACGAAGTTAAAAAACCACCAATTAAGGCATAACGAAACCGCACCCGTTGATGGGGAACCAAAGTATACACGCCTGCGAAAGCGAGCCAGGCAAAAATAAAGGGCATGAAACTTAAAATTTTCTGACCAATGGATAGATACCCCTCTTCTTGGAAAATAGTAAAAAGGTAAGAACTAAGTGCAATGCTACCACCAATGATAATCGGACCTAGACTCAGAATGGTCCAATAGATAGTGAAAGCCTGTACATAGGAACGTTTATTATTACAGCGCCAAATCCGATTTATCGTTTGGTCAATGGTTGAGATCAATAACAGTGCAATGACGATTAACGAAGCGATGCCCATCATGCTCATTTTTTTGGTATTTTCGATAAAACCACCCATATGATCCTTAATTGCAGCCCCGGATGTCGGAACAAAATTGTTATAAATAAGGTCTTCAATGATGGTATGTAATTTTGCAAACATCGGAAAAGCAGAAAGCATATAAAAGATCACAGCAAGAAAAGGCACTAATGAAAGCAGTGTCACATAGGCAAGATGCCCTGCTGGTACTTTAATATTATCTTGTTGGCAACGATGCCATAAAAAAACAAGATAGGCGTAGCTGCTTTTACTTTTGTTAATTAACGCTTCTTTATCAAATTGCACGATAACCATCCTTGGGTTTCAATATCTAACTATTTTATAACTATACTCGCTACCAATGTAAATGCAAAAATCGATCATAATACCAATCGGATTAAGTATGTGATCTAAATTTTGTGCAGGAAAAATGGCTTAATTTGAGGCGTAAGTTGACGTAAATGGTTTCTCCCTTTACGAAACTTACAACAAAAAAGTAAGTTATTTTAACCAGCAAAATAGAGCAGCTATTTACTCCGATTGGTATAAGCTTTGTCCTAGGAGAGCGTGTGATAATCGGGGGTAGCAACGAACAACCAAAAAAAAAGGCCTTACCTAAGTAAGACCTCAATTAATCAGTAAGTTAACTAATTAACCTTTAGCTGGACGAGCCGCACGTTTACGTTCATTTTCAGTAAGAAGTTTCTTACGAATACGAATGCTTTTTGGCGTCACTTCCACTAACTCATCGACATCAATAAACTCAAGCGCCTGCTCAAGTGTTAATATTATTGCAGGTGATAAAGTTTGCGCTTCATCTGTACCCGATGCACGTACGTTAGTTAGCTGTTTACCACGGATACAGTTAACTGTTAAATCGTTAGCACGGTTATGAATACCAATAATTTGACCTTCATAAACCTCTGTACCATGTCCTAGGAATAGGCGGCCACGATCCTGTAAGAAGAACAGAGAATAAGTAACAGCTTTACCCGTTTGATTACAAACTAATACACCATTTTGACGCTGGCCAATTGTACCGCCTTTGTGTGGGCCGTAATGGTCAAAGCTATGGTATAAAAGACCAGAGCCTGAAGTTAATGTCATAAACTCAGTTTGGAAACCAATTAAACCACGGCTTGGGATCATAAAGTCTAAACGAACACGTCCTTTGCCATCTGGTGTCATATTCGTTAGTTCCGCTTTACGAATACCTAACTGTTCCATAACACTGCCTTGATGTTGCTCTTCACAGTCAATTGTCAATGTTTCCATTGGCTCTTGTCTCTGTCCATCAACAACACGCTCAATAACCTCAGGGCGAGATACGGCTAACTCATAACCTTCACGACGCATATTTTCAATGAGGATACCTAAATGCAATTCACCACGACCAGAAACTTTAAATTTATCTGGATCTTCCGTCTCTTCTACTTTAAGCGCAACGTTGTGTACCAATTCTTTATTTAAACGATCCAAGATATTACGTGATGTAACGTATTTACCTTCTTTACCACAGAATGGAGAATTGTTTACTTGGAAAGTCATGGTAACGGTTGGTTCATCAACGCTTAATGGCGGCATCGCTTCCACATTATTTTGTGCACAGACCGTATCAGAGATTTTTAATTCACCTAAGCCACTGATAGCAATAATATCACCAGCCTGCGCAAGCTCTACATCATGGCGCTCTAGACCTAAATAACCTAATACTTGACCCACTTTACCATTACGTTTTTTACCATCTGCACCAATAACGGTAACAGGTTGGTTAACTTTCACATTACCACGGGTAATACGACCAACACCGATAACACCAACATAGGAGTTGTAGTCAAGCTGAGAGATCTGCATCTGGAAGTCACCATCACGATCTGCCGCAGGTGGTGCTACATTATCGACGATAGTTTGGAATAAATCTTCCATGCTATCTTTTTGTACATCTAACTCATCACTCGCCCAACCGTTCAATGCGGATGCGTAAATAACTTTAAAATCTAATTGCTCATCAGTTGCACCCAAATTATCAAACAGATCAAATACTTGATCCATTACCCACTCAGGACGAGCACCTGGGCGATCAACTTTATTAATAACAACGATAGGCTTGAGGCCATAGGCAAATGCTTTTTGTGTTACAAAACGGGTTTGCGGCATTGGACCATCAACGGCATCAACAATAAGACATACACTGTCTACCATTGACATGATACGTTCAACTTCACCACCGAAGTCAGCATGCCCAGGAGTATCTACGATATTGATATGGTAATCATTCCACACAATCGCTGTGTTTTTAGCAAGAATTGTAATACCACGCTCTTTTTCAAGATCGTTAGAGTCCATTATGCGTTCTTCAGAACCGCCACGTAAATCTAGTGTGCCAGACTGCTGTAAAAGTTTATCAACTAGGGTTGTTTTACCGTGGTCAACGTGAGCAATAATGGCAATATTTCTTAATTTTTCTAACGACATGATGCGCCTCAAAAGTAACTATTAATAAAAATACCAATTAAGTGAATTAAGTCATGATGAATCTATTACAGACTAAATTCATTTAATTGGTATAAACGCGCACATTGTAACCATAATTTAAAAAATAGAAAGTTTTAAGTCCGTCACAATTCATATATCCGCCCTAATACTTGCCTTTAATAATGCTTTAATCATATTTACTTACCCATTTATACTTACAGCAACAACAAAGCACCAAAATGATCCACAAAAGCACCTTGTTGGTGCAAAGATTAATGCGTTTTTCATTTACTACAGGTAAAGGTCTTGAAATTATAGCATTATATTTTTTTGGTATAATTTTAGCTTTGTTGGAGTTCTAAATTATTTTTGTTATGGTTACCCTTCATTTTGATGTTAATTAGAGGTTCTAAACATGTCTGTAAAAACTGTGCAAGATGTTCTTAATTTAATCGAAGAGCAAGAAGTAAAATTCGTTGATTTACGTTTTACCGATACACGAGGTAAAGAGCAACACGTTTCGATTCCACATCACCAAGTTGACGAGGACTTTTTCGAAGATGGAAAAATGTTCGATGGCTCTTCAATTGCAGGTTGGAAAGGCATTCAAAATTCTGACATGGTATTAATGCCAGCGCCAGAAACAGCCGTACTTGACCCCTTTACAGATGATGTAACACTTAATATTCGTTGTGATGTATTAGAGCCTAAAACCATGCTCGGTTACGACCGTGATCCACGCTCTGTGGCAAAACGTGCAGAAGCTTACATGCGTTCAACGGGTATTGCTGATACGGTTTTATTTGGTCCTGAGCCTGAATTTTTTCTATTTGATGACGTTAAATACGGTAACTCTATGCAAGGCGCATTCTTCTCTATTGATGCAAAAGAAGCTGCATGGAATTCAGGAATCCTACGATGAAGGCAACACGGGTCACCGCCCTGGTGTTAAAGGAGGTTACTTCCCGGTCGCACCTGTCGATTCAGCGCAAAATATTCGTAGTGCAATGTGCTTAATCATGGAAGAAATGGGGCTAGTTGTTGAGGCTCATCACCATGAAGTAGCAACGGCAGGCCAAAATGAAATTGCCTGTCGCTTTAATACAATGGTTGAAAAAGCCGACGAAATTCAAATTTATAAATATGTTGTGCATAACGTCGCTCATGCATACGGTCAAACCGCAACATTCATGCCTAAACCGATTATTGGCGATAACGGCTCAGGCTGCCACTGTCACCAATCTTTAGGTAAAGACGGTGTTAACTTATTCTCGGGTGACCAATACGCAGGCCTATCGGAATTAGCACTTTACTATATTGGCGGTATTATCAAGCACGCTAAAGCCCTTAATGCATTTACCAATGCATCAACTAATTCTTACAAACGTTTAGTGCCACATTTTGAAGCCCCTGTCATGCTCGCATATTCTGCAGGTAATCGCAGTGCATCAATTCGTATTCCAATTGTACCTAGCGCTCGTGCTGCACGTGTTGAAGTGCGCTTTCCAGATCCAACAATGAATCCATACCTTGGTTTTGCTGCAATGTTAATGGCGGGTCTTGATGGCATTAAAAACAAAATCCACCCAGGAGAATCATTAGATAAAGATCTCTATGATCTTCCTAAAGAAGAGGCTGATGCGATTCCACAAGTAGCTGTTTCTTTTGAAGAAGCACTTGCAGCTTTGGATGCGGATCGCGAGTTCTTAACCGCTGGCGGCGTGTTCTCAGATGAGGCTATTGATGCTTACATCGCACTTAAAACAGCAGAGTGTGAGTCTGTTTCTCGTGCCACACACCCGAAAGAATTTGAACTATACTACAGCGTATAATTTAATTAATATCACATTGCATTAACTTTAAAAAGGGGCTTCATAGCCCCTTTTTTATTACCTGCAAAACCCCTCATTGACAATAATTTATAGCATGGATAGTATTCACTCCCACCAGCAAAAACATCAATATATTATAAAAAAAGTCACGCACTAGCGTAAACAACCAGAAGACAGCAGGTTGGTATAATTATTGCTTAATTACCAGCAGATTTTACATTTAACCTTTATAAATAACTAAGCTGAAAACAAACAGCCTTTTTACATAAGCAAGGAGCCCCACATGAGTGGAAACCAAGTCCGCCTACAAGCAATTGAACAAATTACTAATCGTGCACCAAAAGAGGTCGCTCAGCCTCAAGCATTAAACAAAATTTGGGCTGAAGATGTATTCAACTTCCAAAAAATGGAACAAGCACTTTCTAAAAATGCGTTTAAAGCCATTAAAAAAACAGCACAAACAGGTGCAGTATTAGACTCAGCAACGGCTGATGTTGTTGCAGCAGCTATGAAAGAGTGGGCTCTGAGCAAAGGCGTTAAATTCTTTTCTCATATTTTCTACCCAATGACGAACATCACAGCTGAAAAACATGATGGCTTTATTGTTACAAATTCCGATGGCGGCGCTATCTCTGAATTTACAGGTAGCTTATTGATTAAGGGCGAACCTGACGGCTCTTCTTTCCCGAACGGAAGCTTACGTATGACTAACGCTGCGCGTGGTTATACGGCATGGGATCCAACAAGCCCTGCATACATTATGCATACTGCTAATGGTTCTACATTAATGATCCCAAGTGTATTTATGTCTTGGACAGGCGAAGCATTGGATAAAAAAATCCCACTTCTACGCTCTATCTCTGCAGTAAATAAAGCAGGACAAAAAGTACTGACGTTAATGGGTGAAAAAGATATCGCACCTTTAAACTCAAGCTGTGGAGCAGAACAAGAGTACTTCTTAGTTGATGAAAACTTTGCAAATGCTCGCCCTGACCTATTATTAGCTGGCCGTACACTATTTGGTGCGCCACCTGCAAAAGGTCAAGAATTTGATGATCACTACTTTGGTGCAATCCCAGAGCGTGTACAAGTCTTCATGCAAGACTTCGAAGACACTCTTTATAAATTAGGTATTCCAGCTAAAACTCACCATAACGAAGTTGCACCTGGTCAATTTGAAATTGCACCTTATTATGAAGCGGCTAACGTTGCAGCTGATCATCAACAATTAATGATGACAGTGATGAAAAGCACGGCTAAAAAACATGGTTTCCTATGCTTATTGCATGAAAAACCATTCGCAGGTGTTAATGGCTCTGGTAAACATGTTAACTGGTCTATCGGTAACGCAACACAAGGTAACCTACTAGATCCAGGCAGTACTCCACATAGTAACCTTAACTTCTTACTATTCTGTGGTGCTGTTATTCGTGGTGTACACAAATATGGTCCATTATTACGTGCAGTAATCGCATCAGCTTCAAACGATCACCGTTTAGGTGCAAACGAAGCGCCACCAGCAATCATGTCTGTTTATTTAGGCGACCAATTGGAAAATGTCTTTAAAGACATTAAAGAAGGTAAACTATCTTCTTCAAGCACGGGTGGTTTAATGGATCTTGGTTTATCACAAATCCTACAATTCCAACGTGATCCAGGTGACCGTAACCGTACTTCACCATTTGCATTTACAGGTAACCGCTTTGAATTCCGTGCTGTGGGTTCATCACAATCTGTATCGGGTCCATTAGTTGCAATGAATACAATGCTTGCTGATTCATTAAACTGGATAGCGGAAAAATTAGAAGCAACACTAGCAACTTCTGCTGATCAAACAACTGCGGTTATCTCTGTATTAAAAGAGTTGATGGAACTTCACGGCAATGTTGTCTTTGGCGGTGACGGATATTCAGCAGAGTGGCATGAAATGGCAGTTTCTGAGCGTGGTTTGAAAAATCTACGTAACTCAGCAGATGCTTTACCTGAATTTAAAGCTGACTACATTGTTGAACTATTCAAGAGAACAGGCGTATTGTCTGAAATTGAATTAGCAAGCCGTTTTGAAGTTTATGCGGAACAATACGTACAATCAATTGCTGTTGAAGCGAATTTGGTTGTTGATATTGCAACAACCAAGATTTACCCAGCAGCTGTTAACTACTTATCTGAACTTGCTCTAACATCTTCTTCAATGCAAGATTTAGGGATTGAATTAGATACGTCATTAGCAGCAAGTATTGCTACAGAAGCAAATGCGATGATGTCAGCGGTTGCTAAATTAAAAGCAGCTAAGGCAACTCATGATTTTGCTTCAACAGAGGAACATTTACGTTTCTGTGCTGATGATATTCGTGACTTAATGAATACTGTTCGTGCACATGCAGATACGCTAGAAACCTTAGTGGCTGATGAATTATGGCCTCTACCTAAGTATGCTGAAATGTTATTTATTAAATAACCGTATCATGCAAGAAGTGGATAATTAAATCCACTTCTTGCTGTTTATATAACTCATGAATAAAAAGCATTTTTAATGCTAATGGTAAAACTCGTTAGCATTAAAAATGCAATTTCATAAAATATAATAACTTATATCTCTATATCCCTAAATAAGTCATATTATTAATATTGGCAATTGATTCACAATTTGCAAAAGCTTCTATTTATAAACAAGGGTTTTTATTGCCTTAATTGATATCATGATCCACAATTGAAGCAATAAATTCAAAGGGTTATTATTATGAAAAATGTATTATTTTGTTTATCTTTAGTGACGATTCTATGCACACCTATGCAAGCTGTTAGTGAGATGAAAATTTACCATTGGATTGATAAAGAGGGTAATAGCCACTTTTCAGATACTGCGGATCCGAATACTGAAGAGGTTCAACTTAAAGAGCAAAATGTATTTGTAGAAGAGTTTAGTGCTCCTCCCGCTAGCCCAACACAGGATATGCTAACGGACGAAGCTGTTATTGAATATGTAGCTACGATTGTGTCACCTACAGATGATCAAGCAATACGTAGCAATGAAGGCACTATTAATATTCAAGTATCCACGACGCCTGAAAAAGAAAACAGTCAAAAATTACAGCTTTATTTAGATGGTGTAGCACTAGGCCAACCGCAAATATCACCAACGATTAGCGCACAAAATATTGATAGGGGCACACATCAATTAGAGGTTCACTTAATTGATGAAAATGACAAATTGTTAGCTAAAACACAAGTTGTTACCGTACATTTACAACGCGTACACATAAATAGAGCAGTGGCAATCCCCAAATAATATGGCGAGTATCTGCTTCTTTATCGTGTAATTTTTAAAAGTAATGAGATACTTCTATGCTAAACAAGCAAATACAAACATCACCGCTGGCATTAGCATTACTTGAAGAAGCAAACACCGCCTTTATTGTCATTAATAACGATTTAAAGCTAATTTATGTTAATCCGGCTAGCGAATTATTGCTATCACAAAGCAAACAGCGACTTTACCAGCAAAATTTACAGCAGCTAGCGCGCCAATTTCACTTCAACCCGATTAAGATAAAAAGGCTACTTAAAAATAGAAATTCGTTCACAGAAAATGAAGTCGCTTTATTAGTTGATGGTCACCCGCTATTGATAGCGCTCAGTGCCACCTACTTAAATTTTGATGGTCAAGATAACGTTATTCTTGAAATGCGCTGCATTGAGCAGCAACTTAAAATTAGCCAAGTACATTATCAAGAGCATCAACAAAAAGCAGCCCAAGATTTAGTACGCGGCCTAGCCCATGAAATAAAGAATCCTTTAGGGGGATTACGAGGGGCTGCACAGCTTCTTGAAGGTGAGCTGCATAATCCTGAATTAAAAGAGTTTACACAAATAATAATTGAGCAGGCAGACCGCTTAAGTTCGTTAGTTAATCGCTTGTTAGGTCCACAACAAATTGGACTTCGCGCCACGGATAACATTCACTCAGTACTTGAAAAAGTGCGTAAATTAGTCTGCTTAAACTTACCCGATTTTATTACCATAAAAGTCGATTATGATCCAAGCATTCCCGATTTTGAAATGCAATCCGATCAATTACAGCAAGCATTCTTAAATATTATCCAAAATGCCGTGCAGGCCTTTGATTATAAAACAGAAAATGTAGGAAAAATAACGCTACGCACACGCACTGCACATCAAGTCACGATTAATGGATTACAACACCGATTAACGACGGAGATAAGAATTATCGATAATGGTGTAGGTATCCCCGACAATTTGAAAGATACCTTATTCTATCCCATGGTAACAGGCCGTAAAGATGGTACGGGGTTAGGGCTATCTATCGCTCAAGAGTTAATTAAACAACATAATGGTCGAATTGAATGCCATAGCATTCCCGGACATACTGAATTTTTAATCTATTTACCAATGACTATTTAAAATAATAACAATAAAAACAGTTAGCCATAAATAAGGAAATAATATGAGTGTGAAAGCTTGGATTGTTGATGATGACCACGCCATCCGCTGGGTGTTAGAGCGCACATTAAAAGCTGAAAAAATTGATCATGCCAGTTTTCCAGATGGAGAATGTCTATGGAAACAGTTACAGATAGAGCAGCCTGACGTAATTATTTCTGATGTCCGTATGCCGGGTATTGATGGCCTATCATTAATGGAACGTATCCACGAACGCTTCCCACTAATACCAATTATAATCATGACTGCTCATAGTGACCTAGATAGCGCTGTTAATGCCTATCAAAGTGGCGCCTTTGAATACCTACCCAAACCCTTTGATATTCATGAAGCAACGGCATTAATTCAACGTGCTATTAACCATAGTTTAGAGCTAAAACAAAAGAAAAAAGCGCCAGAAAGTGCCGTTTCTATGCCAGAAATTATTGGAGAAGCGCCGGCAATGCAAGAGGTTTTTCGGGTGATTGGTCGTTTATCACGCTCAAGTATGAGTGTCTTAATCAACGGTCAGTCTGGTACAGGTAAAGAACTAGTCGCTCAAGCCCTACACAAACATAGCCCACGTAAAGATAATACCTTCATCGCGCTTAATATGGCCGCGATCCCACGCGAATTAATTGAAGCGGAGCTCTTTGGCCATGAAAAAGGCGCTTTTACCGGAGCAGCTAATAATCGCCAAGGGCGATTTGAACAGGCCAATGGAGGAACCCTATTCTTAGATGAAATAGGTGATATGCCACTCGATGTTCAAACTCGTTTATTACGTGTACTTGCTGATGGCCAGTTCTACCGTGTTGGCGGCCACCAAGCGATTAAAGTTGATGTACGGATCATTGCCGCGACTCATCAAAATCTAGAGAGTAAAGTAAAAAGTGGTGATTTCCGCGAAGATCTATTTCACCGTCTCAATGTTATTCGCATCCAAATTCCAGCACTAAAAGAACGTCGCGAAGACATCTGCCTGTTAGCGCAGCACTTTTTACGAGAGATAGCAGCCGAACTCAAAGTGGAGAGCAAGCAACTTACCGATGAAACTAAGGCTTATCTCAGCCAACTACCCTGGCCTGGCAATGTTCGTCAACTAGAAAATATTTGTCGTTGGCTAACCGTGATGGCGAGTGGTCAAGAGGTTCATATTTCCGATTTACCACCTGAACTAACGGCACAAGAAGCACAATATACTGAAAATAATGCCCCCCTTTGGGAGCAACATTTACAGCAATGGACATTATCAGAGTTTAAAAAAGGTGAAGATAACGTACTAGCAAAGGCAATGCCTGAATTTGAACAAATAATGTTAAAAACTGCCCTATCATTTACGCAAGGTAAAAAACAAGAAGCAGCCAAACTATTAGGCTGGGGAAGAAATACATTAACACGCAAACTCAAAGAGTTTGATATGTCATAAGTAAGTCACTCTATTTTATTCCCGCTTTTATGCGGGAATATCATTTGAAATGCTTCGATTATCGTATCCTCCCATTGTAAATAAGCAAATTTTACACTGACATTACCCTGTTGCTCACTTTCATGCCAGAATTTTATCAGCTGATTATTTTCCACAAACTGCAGATCATCAATCTGCACTCTGCCTTTTTTAAGTTGTAAAGGTAACGCTGCATCGGCGCTACTGATATCTATATTATCTAAATGAGCGTACTTGATGAAGAAGCTAGAGATGGGTAGCACCGTTTTCTCCTCACTGCTCGTGATGCTTTTTGATGGCGTTAGGCGCTGTGGAATATGTATCTGCATATCTTTCATCTCTAACGATGATAAAGTAACATTTTGCACGGCAATAAGCGCATTAGATAACGGATTAAAAGCAAAGGTTGCCTCGCCCTGTAATTGTAATTCACCGGTAAAGATGCGTGCGAATAAGCGCTGTAAAATGAGCTTACTATTCTCTAACTGTAAGCTTAACTGCGCATCATCAACAACATCGGAAAATTCAGGGGTAATAACACTAATTTGACGAACAGCTAACATTAACTGCGCCTGTAGCGCTATCAAATCGAAATTAGTGTGCAAAGTAAAATCGTTAAGTCGCACAAAGCGGTCGTTTTGTAACTGCCAGTTAGCCTCTTTTAGTGCGGCTTGCCAATTTCCTTGCATCCCTGAATAAATAAATTGATTGTTACTAATAAGCGTTAAATGCTCACTACTTAAATCTAGTTGCTGTAATTGTAGATTGGTATCTTGGTAATGTATCTGTACATTAGCATCCACTATTGCTACTTTATCGATGGTCAAACTATTCCAAGGTAACAATGACTCGCGCCGAGGCGTTTGCTTTATTGGCTGTTGTGGGGCGTGATTAAGCTCGCTTAAGTTGCGTTCATCCCACCAAACATGCAAGCCCTGTAGTTCCACTGAGGCAATCTCTAAATGGCGATGTCGAAGATCCAATTGACGGCTTTTTATCTCTAATCGATCAAATGTTAATAGCGGTTGATCCTGATAACCAATGGCAACTGCAGAAAGCGTTAGCTGCGGGTTAAGCCAATCAGCCATTGTGATTTCTTCAACGCTAACTTGATATCCCGTCCGCTTTTCAATCTGCGTGGTTAGCCATGCGGAATAATCATTAATATCAAATAAGGCAATAAAGATCACCATCGCAGCGCTTAATAAAAGCAACATAAGCATGCATAAGCGCTTTATCAATAGTGCCTTAAGCGTGAACATATTGATCTTTATCTGCAAGCCAACGCTGCGTTAATGCAGGTATCAGCGCGGGATAAGCGGTGATGATTTGTTCAGCTAGCCGCTGAGACTGTGCAATTAGATGCTGATCCCTGATTAAATCAGCAATTTTAAAAGCAGCAACACCCGTTTGTTTTGTACCTAACACTTCACCGGGGCCGCGGATCAGTAAATCTTGCTCTGCAATATAAAAGCCATCGTTACTTTCTCGCAGAATCTGTAAACGCTTTTGTGAGGTTTTAGAGAGCGGATTTTTGTACAACAATACACAATGACTGGCCGTGTCCCCACGTCCAACCCGACCGCGTAATTGGTGCAATTGGGCTAACCCTAAACGCTCCGGATTCTCAATAATCATCAAACTCGCATTAGGGACATCCACACCAACTTCAATGACTGTCGTCGCAACCAAAAGATCTAACTCTCCCGCCTTAAAAAAATCCATCACATACTGCTTTTCCGCTGCTTTCATGCGACCGTGCACCAAACCGATACGCAAGTCGGGTAATGCCAATTGCAGGCTATTAGCCGTATCTTCCGCCGCCTGACATTGCAATGCCTCCGACTCTTCAATTAAGGTGCAGACCCAGTAAGCTTGCCGTTCTGATTTTTTACAGGATTGGTAAACTCGTTGAATGATATCGTCACGGCGAGTATCAGGCAAAACAACCGTTTGAATAGCGGTACGACCGGGTGGTAACTCATCAATCACGGAAACCGTTAAATCAGCATAGGCGGTCATAGCTAAGGTTCTTGGAATGGGGGTGGCGGTCATGGTTAACTGATGTGGTGATAAGTCATCGCTACGCCCTTTCTCACGTAACGCTAACCGTTGATCTACCCCAAAGCGGTGTTGCTCATCGACAATAATCAAAGCCAAATTATTAAACTCAACGCCATCTTGGAACAACGCATGAGTTCCTATCACCATTTTAGCTAATCCTAGGGTAATATTTTCTAATTGATTACGTCTCTCTTTTACCTTCATTTTACCACAGAGCATACCGACAGAAACATCCAATGGGGCAAACCATTTCTGGAAATTAATAAAATGCTGCTCCGCAAGTAATTCAGTCGGCGCCATTAAAGCGACTTGATAACCCGCTTCGATAACCGCCAGTGCGGCACTAGCTGCGACTAATGTTTTCCCCGACCCCACATCGCCCTGAACCAAACGCATCATTGGCACCCCCTGCTGCAAGTCAGTTGCAATCTCTTGACTTACTCGGCGTTGTGCATCAGTTAAAGCGAAGGGTAAACTATCGAGTAATCGCCGTGGTAAGTCACCTTCGCTTGCAATGCTTACGGCACGATGACGCTGCATATCAACGCGCATGGTTAACATACTTAACTGCTGCGCCAATAACTCTTCGATAATTAAACGCTGCTGTGCGGGATGTGTTTTTGTCTCTAGCTCTTCAATGCTGGCATCGGGAGGTGGGCGGTGAATATAAAAAAGCGCATCACGTAAACTAATGGGGTGCATTAAAAGGTGCGTAGGCAATAATTCATCTATATCATTTTGCTCTAAAAAAGCTAAGGCCTGTGCAGATAAATTACGCAGGCTATTTTGCTTGAGCCCCTCCGTTGTTGGGTAAACAGGGGTTAGATTCTCTTCAACTAATGTGTTTTTCAAACTTTTAACAAAGCTGTAATCAGGATGAGTAACCTCGATCCCTTGATAACCGAAACGAAACTCACCAAAGCAACGGACTTTACTACCGACCTTAAAGCTGTTCTTTTGTGCGGCGTTAAAGTGAAAAAAATTCAACGTCACCGAGCCACTCTGATCCGCAATTTTACATTTTAAAATCGACCGCTTTCCATTCTGTACGTTACAACTTAACACCGTCCCAAGCACAGTTACTTGCATACCATCTTGCAAATCGGCCATGGCATAAACACGGGTTCGATCTTGATAATGTAAGGGCAAATGGAAAAGAAGATCGGCAACATGATAAAGTGAAAGCTTGGCAAGTTTCTCCGCAACTTTGACCCCAACACCTTGCAGCGCCGTTAATGGAATTTTATCTAATTTCATTTATCTCCTTAAGTGCACTGCTAGACTAATGATGCATCGCTGCTGCTAACGTGTCGATAAACTGTATTCGTTTACTCTCTTTATTGTCTACGACACGACCATTTAGTGATGACCAATCAGGATGACTCCGCGCTCGTCGCAACCATTTATGCCAATGTTGAGGTAACTCAAGCTTTTCTTTGCCTATCTCTAAATCTATTTTATCAAAGCTAGCATGCCCCCTTTGTTGCAAAATCTGTAGCAATTTATTTTGTCGCAACCACAAAACCTGTAATGTGACATCATCAAGACAAATATAACGAGAGCCAGTGACTTTCGCATATATTTCATCATAGTAACGTTGCTTCACACTCCATAGTGCGCCAGCAACCCCTCCGGTTATCGCGGCCGCACCAAGCGACATGCCAGCAGTCATTAAATCAATCGCGACACCTGCACCAACCCCTTTAGCAATATTGCCAGTGATATTAATGCCAAGCTCCTGTAAATTATCAGCGGAAAAAAGATCCAAGTGCCAACCATCCTGTGCAACGGGGAGCTGACTCTCCTTCACATCTTCTTGACGAAACTGGTACAGGGTTAATAACTCAGCAACACACTTATTCTCTGCTTTGCGTATCCTTCGCTGCAGTTCTTCACTGCATTTCTGTAATGCTTGCTCGCTATTATCGACCTGATAACGCAGGGCGGCACACTCAACAAATAATTTAGCAACAATTTGTGTCGCCAACTCAAAAGTGTCTGCCCATTGCTGTTGGCGCTGTAATATTAATTGATTTAATAGCCCCTCTTGATCCGGTAAAAGTGTTTGCATTTTTTGATAAATTTTCATTTCATCTGAAAAATCAAAATGAACATTATCAAAGCTCACATAGGCATGAAAATTTAAACGCGCAAGTTGTTGCTTCCACAACGCCAAATGTTCACCACCTTGCCGCGTGAAATTAAGCACAGGAATCACCGGTTTGGCTGCATAACTTAAAATTTGCAATTCATCTCGATATTTCCCTAGAATAGGCTCTCGCAGGTCGATGACGTAAAAAATAAGGTCGATATCTAAGAGTGCACGTAACACCTTTGCCTCTTGATCTAGTTCGGGGTAACTCGGCAAATGGTCAAGGAAATAACGCAATCGTTCAACCCCATCAACGGAGTGTTCAGGGAAAAACTGACTCAAAATATGAAAAAGACGGATAGAATCTTCTAATCCCGGTGTATCGAATAACGCGAGGCGATTCTCCTCGCCAATATTCACCGCGCTACCTTCAACATGGCGGGTCGTTCCCGCTTGGTCGGCAACCTCACCAAATTCGCTATCACGTAATAGAGTCCGTATTAACGAGGTTTTTCCCGCGTTAGCATGGCCAACAACGGCCACTGACAGTTGACCTATAGCCATCATGCACCCTCATTATTACAAGTGAACTGGATAACATTATCCAAACAAAGATTAGCTTGTGCAGCTGCACTATACCAATCACTTCGACGTTTTTCTTTATTCTCCTGAGGCTGCTTATTTTCATCGATTAGCAGCAAATATAACGATCCTTCCATTGACCGTTTTAAGGTAGATAATAGACGCAATAGGCCTCGATCGGGTAAACGTAACAAACTAACATAAACGACAAGATGCATATGCTGGAGGGTCGCAATATTGGCTAACATAGCTTGCTGGGAATCAAAGTCACAAACGTTTTGCAGGCAGGGTAATTGTTCAGGGCAATATTCACGAACATGTTGCTCACAAATGGCCAATTGCGATTCAGATAACTCCAATGCTACGGGGTAAAAAGTCGCAGGTAAAGCGGCCGTAGAGATGTGCGCATCAACGGGAGTATATGAACGATTGAGATGCCTATCAGGGTCGCTAATACCTAAAGATGTCACATTGGGCTTTAATACTTGCCTTAACTTTACATAGTAGGCAAGGCTAAAGTCTAATGTGAAGTTATTTTTATTCACCTTGGATAACAAGGACATTAACCCCCACAGAAAGAGGCGAGGTAGCATGCCGTAAATAATAAAACTACTAATTAATAAAGTTGACCACGCTAAACGGCTCGCCTGTTCATCGGCCAATACATTTAACGCACCTAAATGGCTTTCTTGAATCTGTGCGATATTGGGTACTAACACCCCCAATTGCCCAGGAAGATAGGCGAGCAGTTCTGTTAACCACTGTAGATTAGCTACCGACAATATGCTGCTTTGCCAGATAAAATCAACTTGATGTGTCGCAAGCATAGCAACCAACATGAGCGTTGCACCGAGAAAATAGCTAAACCATAATCGATGGGTTAAAGCGGAGAGTTGGTAGCGACCTAATTTATCAGTAAAAAAGACGGCAAAATAACATTTAAAGAGCGTCCAAAAATGCACATCCTGTGATGCATTCCGATTAAAACGCTGTTCAATTTTCCTACATATATACATACAACTACGGAGCAGCCAGCCTTGAGTTAACTCCTTAGATTGAAAAAAAAAGAGCAACCAAAGCAGTAAACTAATCATATTAGGAATAAAAAAAAGAGTAAAAACCCAGAAAAAATTGATTTGAGAGTCGGCAACAGTAAAGAAAAACTGCTTTACACTAAGCCCTCCAATGATCAATACAATCAGTGATAATACTCTGAATAAATTCATTGTTAATCGCTGAAAATGAACAAAATGAGCCGAGATATGTAACGTACTATCTAGTTTTTGAGCTCGCTCTAATAGCAATAATTCAAAGGTTTTATCTTTACTAGTACTGACTGTAGTGGTTAAAACAGGCAACTCACCCTCAATTGAACGCACCCCTTCAGCTAATAGTCTCTGCTTAAATAAATCCAATGAATGCTCCTTAGAGACGGTTAATCCATTTATAAAAGAGTAGTAGATAGAAACACTCAAACAACATTTTCCTATCTACTCATTGCAGTTTACTTAGCAAGGGGCTTAGTTGAACGAATCGCTGACCACCACGCATCATCGGCATCAATTTGCCCATTTTCATCTAATGGTGGGTAAGGTAAATTTTTCTCTTTACATAAATTAGTGAAAATAGGATGCCCCCCTTCAAACAAGATACGGTCAACTTCCTCATTCGGCAGTCTACATCCACCGTTATACATGCCAGCAATTTCACGTTGACGCTGTGCTTCATATAAAATCAGTGCGGAGGCAACGGATACATTAAGAGACTGACACATCCCAACCATCGGTATAATGACATCTTGATCAGCCAACGCTAGCGCTTCCGCACTAATACCATGCTTTTCTTGCCCCATCAGGATGGCCGTGGGTTTGCTATAATCCACTTCACGAAAATCAATCGCAGTATCAGATAAATTAGTTGCAATAATCTGCATGCCTTGAGCACGTAAAGTCGCGATGGCTTCTTCAATTGAATCATGGGAATGTACATTAACCCAATTTTGACTACCCGTGGCACTTTTACCAGAAAGACGCATGGATCTATTTTCCCACGTTGCATGAACATCACTAACGCCAACCGCATCCGCTGTACGCACGATAGCAGATAAATTATGAGGTTTATGCACTTGTTCTAAACATATCGTCAGTTCAGGTTGGCGACGGTTGAGCATTTGGGTAATACGAGCAAAACGTTCTGGTGACATAATCATTCTCAAAATCAGGTAAAGAGTAAAATGTGCATTATACATTAATAATGCACGACAAAAAGAGACTGAAAACAAAGGATGGTTATCTATTTAAAAGCAGTAGAGAGTCGATAAGAGAACAATATAGGTAATTGATATTCACTTTTCTCGTATAACAGCGCAAAACTGGTTATCGTGCTATTGCCTAGACAAAAAGTGAAGTGTCAATATTCCGGCAAGTAGCTTGCCGGAATGAATGGTTAATCTTTAAATGATCTAATCACGCAGTGGAATATAATTTTTACGAGCATAATCCGGGCGTGCCGCTTTTAATATTGCCGCTTCCTCTTCGGTTAACTTCCCCGTTGGCAAACAAAGCACTTTGTAAGTTAATAATGGTCGTGCATCGATAGAGATAGAGAGCTTTATTACACGCCCACTGCCCTTTACCTCCTGCGCAGGAAATGCAGGCACCAACACACCAGAATGCAGAAGGTTACTCACTGCGGGCTCATTCATTGGTAAAGATAAAACATTTTTTTGTTGAATGACAAATTCACGTAACAGTGCTTTCTCTTCAAAATCCAAATTCTGAATCATCTTATTACGGGTGAAAACCAGTTTTCGTTCCGCCAACACCGTACAAAAATGAGTAAATATGAAGAGGACTAAACGCGTTAATAAATAAGATCCGGCTAAAAGCGCCAAAATCCACGCATACGGGGTAAAGAAGTTTGACCACTGGTCAGTACCGGATATCTTTAATATCGATGCAGGCGCAATAATCAGCGTCGCACAAACCAAACACAACCAGGCCATTGTCAGCGTAATGCCTTTTTGATCTTTTATACGTTGAATAAACTGTACCATTATTTACCTCCCTGCCAAATTATTGTTATACAAGGCAATAAAGCAATTAATGTGCCAAAAGAAAGGTCACCCTTATCGTGTTGTTTTAAATGTAATAAAAAAGGAGCCGAAGCTCCTTGATGACTAAGGTGCTAACTGTTTAGCCTGCATCAATAACATTTGCTTGGCAAACAAACTCTTCACCATTCTTTGGTGTGACTATTTTGACGGTCAGCAAGCCATTAGTCTGACCATTCGCTTCATCTTCATTGGCTAAAATTAATGTTTTTACCCAAGGCTCGATGCTATTGCTCGACTTAGTAAATGAAGTTGTGCCCTCTATTTTGCCGTTAGCTGTTTCAATAGAGATAGTCGTATCTGTCGGTGGTGTATTCCCATTTTCATCTTGTACGATAAACTGTAGTGGGATACTTTGCACAGCAGTTAAATCAATATTACCATTTGTTAAATCGACATCGTTAGCATAAATATTACATCTAACTGAATCCGAAGCCATAGCTAAAGTGGCATTCATACG
This sequence comes from Psychromonas sp. MME1, assembly GCF_041080865.1. Lineage (NCBI taxonomy): Bacteria > Pseudomonadati > Pseudomonadota > Gammaproteobacteria > Alteromonadales > Psychromonadaceae > Psychromonas > Psychromonas sp. MME1. Next base: position 2,701,423 of record NZ_CP160906.1, read on the forward strand.
CACATGTACTAGTGATTGATTACAGTTTCCTGCTGTTTGTTCCGCATCAGAACATAGCGCACCAGTAAATAAGCCATCTGCTTCCGTATATATCTGATCATCAACGATTGTATCTGTTTCTAGGGCAATAAACTCTTCATCTGAAGCTGCATCATAAACGCCATTATTATTATAATCAAAAAAGACTTCAGGTAAGTCAGTTTGGTTATTGAAAATAGGGGTATCAACAACAGTAAATATGTCGCCATTAGAGAACCAACCATCATTGTCCTTATCAACAAAACTTTCTTCACCTAATGCCCAAGCTGTGATAGTAATGCGACCATCTGCAGGACGTGGATTAGAAGAAATCCATTGCATTGAACAGGTACCTTGTAATGTTTCACAGTAACCAACTGGCGAAGTAGTATTTTGAATTTTACCGCCTTCTGTATGGAAATATACAACGGTTCCATCAGGCACCGTATTATTGAAATGGTCAGAGAGAATAACAGTAACATCAACAGTCTCTCCATTATGATTCCAAGCTGAGGGAGCGAAATCAGATAAACCAAGCGTAAAACTATTCTGATCTGGTAACCCTGTTGAAATTGAAATAGCATCGGATTGAACAGAGATCGAAGTATTAGAATCGAGCGTCACTTTTACCTTAGATAAGCCACTCACTTTTCCTGAGCTAACAGTCGTCCTAACGTAACCATCGCTATCGGTTGTACCACTCAATGGATTAATGGAACCACCTGAAGGCAAATCGGCAGTGAATGTAACATCTTCAGAGTCTACGGGGGCACCATTCTTATCAAGCAACTGGAAGGTTACAATTGACGCTTCAGCACGCCCTGCACCACCAGTACCCTGGATAGCAATAAAAGATTGAGATGAGCTAGTATAGGTAAAATAGGAAGGTACGCCAGCGACCTCTTCAACGGGTTCAGTGGGTACAGGATCAGTTGGATCGGTAGGGTCAGTCGGATCGGTTGGCGTACTTTCGCCTTCAAGGCTTCCCCCACAGGCTGTCAAAAAAAACGCCGTGAATACAACTGCAAACAGTTTATGCCATTGCATAATTAATTCCTTTTATGAGTGTAAATTTCCAATTTTGGTAATTATAAAGCAATAATTTTTTACTGCGGTACTTTATTGCTGATTATCTGATACAGTTCAACAATATATAGGATATTACGAAGATTAACAAATAAGGTTTTGATCATGAATTTTAGAGATTTAGAATACTTAATTGCGCTAGAGGAATTAAAACATTTTCGCAAAGCTGCAGAAAAATGCTTTGTTAGCCAACCAACACTAAGTGGTCAAATTAGAAAACTAGAGGATGAGTTAAATGTACAGCTGATGGAACGTTCATCACGTAAGGTTATTTTCACGCAAGCTGGACTGGATATTGTTGCACAAGCTAAAAATATCATTATCAGTGCAAAATCCTTAAAGGAGATAGCCAAAAGTCATAATCATCCAATGCAAGGCACACTACGAATAGGTCTAATACCGACCGTTGCACCCTATCTATTACCTCTTATTATTCCTGTAATGAAACAGAGTTTCCCTGATTTAGAGCTTTACCTCTATGAAAAACAAACGCACATGTTACTTAAGGAGTTAGAAGAGGGAGAATTAGATTGTTTAATCTTAGCCCTACTCCCTGATATGCAATCTTTTCAGCAATACCCTCTTTATGATGAACCATTAGAATTAGCGCTATCTGAAAGACATGCGTGGGCGAATCAAAATAGCATTGACCTACAAAAACTACGCGGTGAACACGTCCTAATGCTAGAAGATGGCCATTGTTTGAGGGATCAATCCCTTGGATTTTGTTTTACTGCTGGCGCTATTGAAGATAATAGTTTCCAAGCAACAAGCTTAGAAACACTGCGTCACATGGTGAGTGCTGACAATGGATTAACACTCATTCCACAGCTAGCGATACCAACCAATCGACATCAAGATGGTATTAAATATATCCCGTTTAACAATCCACAGCCCTTTAGAAATATTGCCTTACTGTCGCGTAAAAATAGTGTCCGTAATATCTGTTTTGAACAACTAGCAAAACTCATTAACGATACGGTAGCGTTAAAACTAGCGCAATATTGCTAGTATCAATATTTATTAGATACAAAAAAGCCGAACAAAAGTTCGGCTTTTTCTTATAACATCAAAAGAAATTATTCTTCTTCTGCTACAACTGGGCAATCTACCAATTCGATGTATGCCATTGGAGCATTATCACCAGCACGGAAGCCACATTTAATGATACGAGTGTAACCACCAGGGCGAGACTCGTAACGTGGACCCAATTCGTTAAACAATTTAGCTACAACCGCGTTATCACGGGTGCGAGCAAAAGCTAAACGACGGTTAGCAACGCTATCCGTTTTAGCCAATGTAATTAAAGGCTCAACTACACGACGAAGTTCTTTTGCTTTTGGTAAAGTAGTCTTGATTATTTCATGACTAACAATAGAACTTGCCATATTGCGAAACATAGCCTGACGGTGGCTGCTGTTTCGGTTAAGTTGACGTCCGCTATGACGATGACGCATAACCTAATCCTTATTATTCGTTATTCGGATGACGACTGATTAATCTTCAATAATACTTGCAGGTGGCCAATTTTCTAGGCGCATACCTAGAGATAGTCCACGAGATGCAAGCACATCTTTGATTTCAGTAAGAGACTTCTTGCCTAAGTTAGGCGTTTTGAGAAGTTCAACTTCTGTTCTTTGTACCAGATCACCGATATAGTGAATCGTTTCTGCTTTCAAACAGTTAGCAGAACGAACAGTTAATTCTAAGTCATCTACTGGGCGCAAAAGAATTGGATCAAACTCAGGTTTTTCTTCTTTTTCAACCGGCTCACTTACATCACGTAAATCAACAAACGCGTCTAATTGCTCAGCTAAAATTGTAGCTGCGCGACGAATTGCTTCTTCTGGATCAAGTGTTCCATCTGTTTCCATATCGATGACAAGTTTGTCTAAATCGGTACGTTGTTCAACACGAGCAGATTCAACACTGTAAGCAATACGCTCAACAGGGCTAAATGTCGCGTCAACCAATAGACGACCAATAGGACGCTCATCTTCTTCAGTATGGATACGTGCTGAAGCGGGAACATAACCGCGACCTGCTTCAATTTTGATACGCATGCTTATTTCAGCATTGCCTGTCAAATTACAGATCACATGTTCTGGGTTGACTATCTCTACATCACCATCATGGATGATGTCGCCTGCCGTAACAGGACCCGCCCCAGATTTAGTTAAACTAACTAGAACTTCATTTTTACCTTGAAGCTTCACAGCTAGACCTTTAAGGTTAAGAAGAATCTCAAGGATATCTTCTTGCACGCCTTCTTTTGTGCTGTACTCATGTTGTACACCATCAATTTCGACTTCTGTTACCGCCGTTCCCGGCATAGATGATAACAAGATACGACGAAGTGCATTACCTAAAGTATGACCAAAACCGCGCTCTAACGGCTCTAAGGTCACTTTTGCTCTAGTTGCGCTGACTTGCTCGATATCAACTAATCTTGGTTTTAGAAAATCAATTACAGAACCCTGCATTTGTGTCCTCTCTTAGCAGTTAACTTTACTTAGAGTAAAGCTCGATGATTAACTGTTCGTTAATCTCAGCAGATAAATCTGAACGTTCAGGTAGACGAGTAAACACGCCTTCCATCTTCGTTGTATCAACAGCTACCCATGAAGGCACTTCACGTTGACCAGCGATTTCAAGTGCAGCGCCAATACGTGCTTGCTTTTTAGCTTTTTCACGAATTGCAATTACATCACTTGCTTTAACGTTGTAAGAAGGAATATTTACAACTTTACCGTTAACTAAGATAGCTTTGTGGCTAACTAGTTGACGTGCTTCAGCGCGAGTAGCACCAAAACCCATGCGGTATACAACATTGTCTAAACGTCCTTCAAGAAGTTGAAGAAGGTTTTCACCAGTGTTGCCCTGTAAACGAGCCGCTTCTTTGTAGTAATTACGGAATTGCTTTTCAAGAACACCGTACATACGACGAACTTTTTGCTTTTCACGTAGTTGTAAACCGTAATCAGATAGACGTGGTTTACGTGCACCGTGTACACCCGGTGCATTATCAATTTTACACTTAGATTCAATCGCGCGGACACCTGATTTTAAGAATAAATCAGTTCCTTCACGACGGCTAAGCTTAAGCTTAGGACCTAAATATCTTGCCATTGTTCTTTCTCCAGTTACCTAAGATCGTCGTAATTAAACGCGACGTTTCTTCGGTGGACGACAACCATTGTGTGGGATTGGTGTAACATCAGTAATGTTAGTTACACGGAAACCCGCCGCGTTTAGAGCGCGAATCGAAGATTCACGACCTGGTCCTGGTCCATTTACAAAAACTTCAACGTTTTTAAGACCGTACTCTTTTGCTGCTTCAGCAGCACGCTCAGCAGCAACCTGTGCAGCGAACGGAGTAGATTTACGAGAACCACGGAAACCAGAACCACCTGCAGTTGCCCAAGAAAGAGCATTACCTTGACGGTCTGTAATAGTTACGATTGTGTTGTTGAAAGAAGCATGGATGTGAGCCATACCATCAGCAACTTGCTTTTTAACGCGCTTACGAGCACGAGTTGGAGTCTTAGCCATTATCTCTTACCCTTATTTACGAATTGCTTTACGCGGACCTTTACGAGTACGAGCATTCGTTTTAGAACGCTGTCCACGTACAGGCAAGCTGCGACGGTGACGAAGACCACGATAACAACCAAGGTCCATTAGACGCTTGATGCTCATAGATACTTCACGACGTAAATCACCTTCAACAGTGAAATTTGCTACTTCAGTACGAAGAGCTTCGATTTGTGTTTCATCCAGATCTTTAAGCTTTGTTGATTCAGCAATACCAGCCGCTGCACAAATTGTGCGCGACGTAGTTTTACCAATACCAAAGATAGCAGTTAATGCGATAACTGCATGCTTGTGATCAGGAACGTTAATGCCAGCGATACGGGCCACTATGCACTCCTTATAAGTTAACGATTCATTTGCGAAAAGCCCGGTAGGATACTCTACAAATGAGAATTTATCAAACAAAACAAAGCTTAGATAACAAAGTTATCTAAGCCATTGATATCCAAAATCAATCTTTTAGCCTTGGCGTTGTTTATGCTTTGGCTCTACACAGATAACACGCACCACACCGTGACGCTTGATAACTTTGCAGTTACGACAGATTGCTTTAACGGATGCACGAACTTTCATTGCAACACTCCGTAGTTAATATAACTTTTAGATTCGGTTACTTGCCGTAATCTTTCAAGTTAGCTTTTTTCAAGACAGAATCATATTGATTAGACATCAAATGAGTCTGTACCTGTGCCATAAAGTCCATGATAACAACAACAATAATTAATAACGAAGTACCACCGAAGTAGAACTGCGTATTCATTGCTACCATCATAAACTCGGGAATCAAACAGATAAAGGTAATATATAACGCACCTGCTAATGTCAGGCGAGTCATCACTTTATCAATATAACGTGACGTTTGTTCTCCGGGACGTATACCTGGAATAAAGGCACCGCTTTTTTTCAAATTATCTGCTGTTTCACGTGGATTAAACGTAAGTGCAGTATAAAAGAAACAAAAGAAGATGATTGCTGCTGCATATAACATCATATGCAACGGTTGTCCTGGCTGTAGCGCCAATGAAACATCCGATAACCAGCTTAAACCTTCAGACTGACCAAACCACTGCGCGATTGTACCAGGAAATAAGATAACACTCGAGGCAAATATTGCAGGAATTACACCCGCCATATTTAATTTTAATGGCAGATGAGTACTTTGAGCCGCAAAAACTTTACGCCCTTGTTGACGTTTAGCGTAATTAACAACGATACGTCGTTGACCACGTTCAACAAAAACAACAAATGCCGTTGTCGCAAAAACGATAACGATTAATGCTAATAGCGCTAAAAGATGAAGTTCACCTTGACGCGCTTGCTCTGCTGTTTGCCCAATTGCTTGAGGCAAACCTGCAACTATACCCACAAAGATAATGATAGAAATACCATTACCTATACCGCGTTCTGTAATTTGTTCACCTAGCCACATCAAGAACATGGTTCCTGTTACTAGACTTACAACAGCCGTAATATAAAAACTAAGACCTGGATTTTCAACCAGACCTGGCATCATACTCGGCAAACCAGTCGCAATACCAATTGCTTGGAATGTACCTAAAACTAAAGTACCGTAACGCGTGTATTGATTTATCTTACGTCGACCAGACTCACCCTCTTTTTTTAGCTCAGCTAAAGGAGGATGAACAACGGTCAACAATTGGATAATAATCGATGCCGAAATATACGGCATAATACCCAACGCAAAGATAGATGCACGCGAAAGTGCACCACCAGAGAACATGTTAAACATTTCAATGATGGTACCCTTCTGCTGCTCAAATAGATTAGCTAGTACAGCGGCGTCAATACCAGGAATGGGAACAAAAGAGCCTGCACGGAACACTAAAATAGCCCCTAAAACAAACAATAGTCGTGTTTTAAGTTCACTTAAGTTACTGCCCTGTACCGCTTTAGGATCTAATCCTGGTTTCTTAGCCATTATCTATTATTCCTTGATTGTTCCGCCCGCAGCTTCAATAGCAGCACGAGCACCTTTCGTTACACGAAGGCCTTCAACTGTTACTGAGCGAGAGATTTCACCAGACAAAACTACTTTTGCAAACTTAACTGTGTTTACAAGTAGTCCGGCCTGTTTCAACGTATCAATAGTTACTACATCACCTTCTACTTTAGCGATTTCGTTCAAACGAACTTCTGCGCTAACTAGAGATTTACGTGAAGTAAAACCAAATTTTGGTAAACGTTGTTTTAAAGGCATTTGACCGCCTTCAAAACCTGGACGTACTTTACCGCCTGAACGAGACTTTTGACCTTTGTGACCACGGCCACCAGTTTTGCCTAATCCAGAACCGATACCACGGCCTACACGTTTAGCAACAGGCTTCGAACCTGCTGCTGGAGATAGAGTATTTAGTTTCATAATTACCCCTCAACCTTAACCATGTAGTAAACTTTATTAACCATACCACGTACTGCAGGAGTATCTTCTAACTCTACAGTATGACCGATACGACGCAGGCCAAGACCTGTTAACGTTGCACGGTGTTTTGGTAAACGGCCAATTGCACTTTTGGTTTGGGTTATTTTAATCGTTTTAGTAGCCATGCTTAATTACCCCAGAATATCAGTAACGTTTAGACCACGCTTAGCTGCAATTTGCTCTGGAGAATTCATATTCTCTAGTGCATCAAGCGTAGCGCGAACAACGTTAATTGGGTTAGTTGAGCCGTAAGCTTTAGCTAGTACGTTATGTACGCCAACAACTTCTAATACGGCACGCATTGCACCACCTGCGATGATACCAGTACCTTCAGATGCTGGTTGCATGTACACCTTAGAACCAGAATGACGGCCCTTAATAGGATGTTGCAGAGTGTTACCTTTTAATTGGATTTCGCTGATATTGCGACGTGCTTTTTCCATAGCTTTTTGAATAGCTGCAGGAACTTCACGTGCTTTACCGTAGCCAAAACCAACACGACCACTACCATCACCAACTACTGTTAGTGCTGTAAAGCTAAAGATGCGACCACCTTTAACTACTTTTGAAACTCGGTTTACTGCGATTAGCTTTTCGTTCAGATCACCGGTTTGAGATTCTACTTTTGCCATCATCATTACCCTTAGAACTGAAGACCAGCTTCACGAGCTGCTTCAGCTAGTGCTGCTACGCGGCCGTGGTATTGGAAACCGCTACGGTCGAAAGAAATTTTGCTAATTCCTTTTTCGATCGCGCGTTCTGCTACTAATTTACCAATTAGTTGAGCAGCTTCTTTATTACCACCGTTGCTAACTTGTGCACGCACTTCTTTTTCTAATGTAGAAGCGCTTGCTACGACTTGTGCGTCTGCTGTAATTACCTGCGCGTAAGTATGGCGAGGTGTACGGTTGATCACAAGACGAGTGGCACCAAGATCTTGTAATTTCTTACGTGTGCGAGTAGCACGACGAAGACGAGATGCTTTCTTATCCATAGTCTTACCTTACTTTTTCTTCGCTTCTTTACGACGCACATTTTCGTTAGCGTAACGAACACCTTTACCTTTATAAGGCTCTGGTGGACGGAATGCACGAATCTCTGCAGCTATTTGACCCACTTGTTGTTTGTCAACACCTTCAATAGTTAGTTCTGTTTGGCTAGGAGCCGCTGCAGAAATACCTTTTGGTAATGTATAAACAACAGGATGAGAAAAACCTAATGTTAGGTTGATATCTTGGCCGTTAACTTGAGTACGGTAACCAACACCTTGAAGAAGAAGAGTCTTCTTAAAGCCTTCTGATACACCGATAATCATGTTATTAACATTTGCACGTGCAGTACCTGCTTGTGCCCATGCACCTTGAACACCTTCAACAGGTCCAAAGGATACAACGCCATCTTCAAGTTTAACTACCACAGCATCATGAAGAGTACGAACTAATTCGCCTTTACCACCTTTTACAGTGATCTCTTGACCGTTTACTTTAACTTCTACGCCAGCAGGAACAGTAATCGGTGCCTTAGCTATACGAGACATAGATTACTCCTTAAGATACGTAACAGATGATTTCACCACCGATACACGCTTTACGCGCTGCACGGTCAGTCATAACACCTTGAGAAGTTGAAACAATCGCGATACCTAAACCAGCCATAACCTTAGGAAGATCGTTCGCACCTTTATAGATACGTAGACCTGGACGGCTAACTCGTTTTAAAGTATCGATAACTTTTTTGCCTTCGAAGTATTTTAACGTAACTTCTAATTCAGGCTTTGTGTCACCAGCAACAACGTAATCAGTAATATAACCTTCAGCTTTTAACACAGCTGCAATAGCAACTTTTTGTTTAGAAGAAGGCATCTTTACAGATACTTTGTTTGCTGCTTGACCGTTACGAATACGCGTAAGCATATCCGAAATAGGATCTTGCATGCTCATAACTATTTACTCCGTGATTTAATTGATTACCAGCTAGCTTTTTTCAAGCCAGGGATTTCTCCGCGCATCATATGCTCACGAACCTTAATACGGCTCATGCCAAATTTACGAAGATAACCATGTGGACGACCAGTTACGTTACAACGATTACGTTTACGTACTGGACTTGAATCACGAGGTAGCGTTTGAAGCTGTAACACTGCACTCCAACGATCTTCGTCAGATGTGTTTACATTACTAATAGTAGCTTTTAAAGCCGCACGTTTTTCTGCGAATTTACAAACTAGCTTCGCACGTTTTACTTCACGCGCTTTCATTGATTGTTTAGCCATAACCTACACCTTACTTACGGAATGGGAAGTTAAAGGCAGTCAGCAATGCACGCCCTTCTTCGTCAGTCTTAGCTGATGTTGTAATTGTGATATCTAAACCACGTACTTTATCAACTTTATCGTAATCGATTTCAGGGAAAATGATTTGCTCACGTACACCCATACTGTAGTTACCACGACCATCAAATGACTTAGCATTTAGGCCACGGAAATCTCGTACACGAGGAATAGCGATTGTTACCAAACGCTCAAAAAATTCCCACATACGAACACCACGTAGAGTGACTTTACAACCAATCGGGTAGCCTTCACGAATTTTGAAGCCAGCCACAGAGCGGCGCGCTTTAGTGATAACAGGCTTTTGACCTGAGATAGCAGCCATATCAACAGCAGCATTCTCAAGCACTTTTTTATCAGCCAGTGCTTCACCAACACCCATATTAAGGGTGATTTTCTCTATTCGAGGGACTTGCATGACAGACGTATAGCCGAATTGCTTTTGCAAATCAGACACCACGTTGTCTTTATAGAAATCATGCAGTTTCGCCATCGTAAACTCCAGTTACTTCACAAGTTCATTATTAGATTTGAAAAAACGTACTTTCTTTCCGTCTTCATCTCTAAATCCAACACGATCCGCTTTACCCGTTGTAGGGTTAAGGATCGCAACATTTGATATTTGTATCGGTGCTTCTTGTTCAATAATACCACCAGTTACACCCGCTTGCGGGTTTGGCTTTTGGTGTTTCTTGACCGTATTTACACCTTCAATAATTACTTTACCGTTAGTTAAAACTTTAGAAATTTTTCCAGTTTTACCTTTATCTTTACCGGTAATAACAATTACTTCATCGTCACGTTTAATTTTTGCTGCCATATCGGTTCCTTACAGTACTTCCGGCGCCAGTGAAACAATCTTCATAAAATTGTCATTACGAAGTTCACGAGTTACAGGGCCAAAGATACGTGTACCGATAGGTTGGTTATTTGCATTCAGCATAACCGCAGCATTGCGGTCAAAACGAATTACAGAACCATCGGGACGACGTACACCTTTTCTGGTACGCACAACCACAGCTGAATGAACATCACCTTTTTTAACTTTACCGCGAGGAATTGCTTCCTTCACAGATACTTTGATGATGTCACCGATTGCTGCATAACGGCGATGCGAGCCACCAAGGACCTTAATACACATTACGCGTCGGGCGCCTGAATTATCGGCGACATCCAGCACACTTTGCATTTGGATCATTACAGTGCTCCGCTATTTTACTATTAAATACTCTCTAAGGAGTTGTGTTCCCTTTATTCAGGGAGCGGCATCATACCACCAACTTTCAAAGAAAGATAGTCTAAAAAAACGGCATCCGAAAAGGACGCCGTTTATACACGTGTAAACGAGGCTTAAAATTAAGCTTTGCTTACGATTTCTACCAATGTCCAAGACTTAGTCTTAGATAGTGGACGGCATTCGCTGATTAAAACAACGTCACCTTCACCACATTGATTTGTTTCATCATGCGCATGTAACTTAGTCGTGCGTTTAATGAATTTTCCGTATAACGGGTGCTTCACTTTACGTTCGATAGCAACAACGATAGATTTATCCATCTTTGCACTGATTACTTTCGCTTGAAGAGTACGAGTTGTAGATTCGCTCATTACGCACCTGCCTTCTGATTTAATACTGTCTTAACACGGGCGATGTTACGACGCACTTCTTTGATTGAGTGCGGCTTTTCTAACTGACCAGTGTTTAACTGCATACGTAATTCAAATTGAGTACGTAATAAGTTAAGAAGTTCAGCATTAAGCTCTTCAACACTTTTTTCTTTTAGTTCGTTAGCTTTCATTACATCACCTTACGAGTTACGAAAGTTGTTGCCACAGGCAGTTTAGCAGCTGCTAGAGCAAATGCTTCACGAGCCAATGATTCTGGAACACCTTCCATTTCATAAAGAACTTTACCTGGTTGAGTTTGAGCAACCCAATATTCCACGTTACCTTTACCTTTACCTTGACGAACTTCTAACGGTTTGCCAGTAATCGGTTTATCAGGAAACACGCGGATCCAGATTTTACCTTGACGTTTAACATGACGAGTCATTGCACGACGTGCTGCTTCGATTTGACGAGCAGTAATTCGACCACGACCGACAGCTTTTAATCCAAATTCGCCAAAGCTTACTTCCGCACCTTTCGAAAGACCGCGGTTACGGCCTTTGTGCATTTTACGGAACTTCATACGTTTTGGTTGCATCATTAGCGTATCTCCTACTTACCGCGGCTTTTGCGCTTTGGTTTAGATGGCTGTTGTTCTGTTTCTTGTGGCAATAAACCACCTAGAACTTCACCTTTAAAGATCCAAACCTTAACACCGATGATACCGTAAACAGTCAACGCTTCTGAAGTAGAGTAATCGATATCTGCGCGAAGAGTATGTAGAGGTACACGACCTTCACGATACCACTCAGCACGTGCGATTTCTGCACCACCTAAACGACCACTTACTTGAACTTTAATGCCTTTTGCGCCAAGACGCATAGCATTTTGTACCGCACGCTTCATAGCACGACGGAACATTACACGACGCTCTAACTGAGAAGAGACTGAGTCTGCTACTAGTTTTGCATCAAGTTCAGGTTTACGAACTTCTGAAATATTGATCTGCGCTGGAACACCTGCCATTTTAGCAATTGCTGAGCGTAGTTTTTCAACATCTTCGCCTTTCTTACCAATTACAACACCTGGACGTGCAGTGTGAATAGTCACACGAACACTTTTCGCTGGGCGCTCAATTGTAATCTTAGACAAAGAAGCATTTTTTAGCTTTTCAGTTAAGAATTTACGAATTTGAAAATCACTATATAAGTTATCTGCAAAATCTTTTGTGCCGGCATACCAGGTAGAGCTAAATGGCTTAGTGATACCTAGGCGAATACCGTTAGGATGAACTTTCTGTCCCATTGTTTAACCCCTGTCTGATACCACTACTGTGATGTGGCAAGAACGCTTCATTATACGATCGGCACGGCCTTTCGCACGAGGCATGATGCGTTTCATTGTTGGGCCTTCATCAACACAAATTTTTGTGATGTATAGCTCATCAATGTCTGCGCCTTCATTATGCTCAGCGTTTGCGGTTGCAGAATCTACAACTTTTTTAATCAATACTGCAGCTTTCTTAGGGCTGTATGATAAAAGTTCTAGTGCTTTTTCTACTGATAGACCACGTACTTGATCTGCTACCAAACGCGCTTTCTGAGCTGAAGAACGAGCAAATAAATGTTTAGCTAAAGCTTCCATAAATACCTCTATTTCTTCGCTTTCTTATCCGCGACATGGCCACGGTAAGTACGAGTTGGTGCAAATTCACCCAGTTTGTGACCGACCATTTCATCAGTTACAAATACTGGCACGTGTTGACGCCCGTTATGGACAGCGATGGTCAGACCAATCATATCTGGAATGATCATTGAACGACGAGACCAAGTCTTAATTGGCTTTTTCTCACCGTTTTCCATCGCTTTCTCTACCTTCTTCAGCAAGTGTAGGTCAATGAATGGACCCTTCTTGAGAGAACGTGGCATGGCGATACCTCTGCTTATTTCTTGTTGCGACGACGAACAATGTACTGATCAGTACTCTTGTTCTTACGAGTTTTGTAGCCTTTAGTTGGCATACCCCAAGGAGAAACAGGATGACGACCACCCGATGTTCTACCTTCACCACCACCATGTGGGTGATCTACTGGGTTCATTACAACACCACGAACGGTAGGACGAACACCACGCCAACGCGTAGCACCAGCTTTACCTAATTGGCGTAGCATATGTTCTGCATTACCAACTTCACCGATTGTTGCACGACACTCAGCAGGGATTTTACGCATTTCACCACTACGTAAACGTAGTGTAACGTAAGCACCATCACGAGCTATAATTTGGCTGTATGCACCAGCTGAACGTGCAATTTGTGCACCTTTAGCAGGTTTCATTTCTACAGCGTGTACTGTTGTACCTACTGGAATGTTACGCATCGGTAAGCAGTTACCTACTTTGATTGATGCATCTTCACCAGATTGGATTACATCACCAGCAACTAAGCCTTTTGGGGCTAAGATGTAGCGACGTTCGCCATCAGCATAAAGTACTAGCGCAATATTAGCACTACGATTTGGATCGTATTCTAAACGCTCTACTTTTGCTGGGATACCGTCTTTATTACGTTTAAAATCGACTAAACGATAGTGTTGTTTATGACCACCACCGATATGACGAACCGTAATACGACCACCATTATTACGACCACCTGATTTAGATAAAGACTCTAAAAGTGGTGCGTATGGCTTACCTTTGTGCAGGTCTTTGTTTACCACTTTGACAACGTGGCGACGACCTGGAGACGTAGGCTTACATTTTACAATAGCCATCTATAATTCCTCTACTCAGCGCCAGCGAAATCGATGTCTGCACCTTCAGCTAGACTAACGTATGCTTTTTTCCAGTCGCTACGGCGACCCATACGTTGACCAGTACGCTTGGTTTTACCCTTCACGTTTAGTGTGCGAACACCAGTAACTTCAACTTCAAACAGTTTTTGAACTGCCGCTTTGATTTCTGCTTTAGTCGCAGTACCTGCAACTTTGAATACCATAGTGTTATGGTTTTCAGCAGATAAAGTTCCCTTTTCAGAGATATGCGGGGCTAGAATAACTTGCAGTAAACGTGCTTCACTGATCATGCTAGGCTCTCCTCAATCTTTTTCACTGCATCTGCAGTTACTAAAACTTTATCAAATGCGATTAGACTTGCTGGATCAATACCTTGCACATCACGAACATCTACTTTGTAAAGGTTACGTGCTGCTAAGAATAGATTTTCATCTAATTCTTCGGTAATGATTAGAACATCTTTAAGATCCAGTTCTTTTAACTTCGCTTTCAGCTCTTTTGTTTTTGGAGCTTCAACTGTGAAGTTTTCTACAACGATTAGACGATCCTGACGAACTAATTCAGACAGAATGCTTCTCACTGCGCCACGGTACATTTTTTTGTTTACTTTTTGGCTGTGATCCTGAGGACGCGCAGCAAAAGTAACACCACCGCCAACCCAGATTGGGCTACGGATTGTACCTGAACGAGCTCGGCCAGTCCCTTTTTGACGCCATGGCTTTTTACCACCACCACGAACATCACTACGGGTTTTCTGAGCACGAGTACCTTGACGAGCACCAGCTGCATATGCAACGACCACCTGATGAACTAGGGCCTCGTTGAATTCACGTCCAAAGGTAGCGTCAGAAACTTCAAGTGCACTTTGTGCATCTTTCAATACCAATTCCATTACTAAATCCTTGGTTATGCTTTAACAGCAGGTTTAATGAACACATTGCCGTTTTTCGCACCTGGTACTGCACCTTTAATGAGCAGTAAGTTGCGTTCAACGTCTACGCGAACAACTTCAAGATTCTGAGTCGTAACACGCTCAGCACCCATGTGGCCAGACATTTTTTTGCCTTTAAAAACACGACCCGGTGTTTGACACATACCAATCGAACCATTAGAACGATGTGATAGTGAATTACCGTGTGTCATATCTTGTGTGTTAAAGTTCCAGCGTTTAACACCGCCTTGGAAACCTTTACCTTTAGACTGACCTGTAACATCTACTTTCGTATTTTCGTTGAAAAGCTCAACACTTAGCTCAGCGCCAACTTTGATATCTGCACCTTCGTTATCAGCAAGAGTAAACTCCCACAGACCACGACCAGCTTCTACACCTGCTTTCGCAAAGTGACCAGCTTCTGGTTTGTTTACACGGCTAGCTTTCTTAGTGCCAGCTGTTACTTGAATAGCTTGGTAGCCATCAGTATCAAGTGTTTTAACTTGAGTAACGCGATTTGGTGTACATTCAAGAACTGTAACTGGGATAGAAACACCATCTTCAGTGAAGATGCGAGTCATTCCAACTTTACGACCTACTAGACCGATTGTCATTGTTGTAACTCCTTATCTAACCCAAGCTGATTTGAACATCAACGCCAGCAGCTAGATCTAGCTTCATTAGTGCGTCAACAGTCTTTTCAGTTGGTTCTACGATATCAATCAAGCGCTTGTGAGTGCGGATCTCATATTGGTCACGTGCATCTTTGTTTACATGCGGTGAAATCAATACTGTGAAACGCTCTTTACGAGTTGGTAGTGGAATAGGACCACGTACCTGAGCACCTGTGCGCTTTGCAGTTTCAACGATCTCCGCCGTTGATTGATCGATCAATTTATGATCAAAAGCTTTAAGGCGGATACGGATTCTTTGGTTCTGCATGGACCAAAACTCCAATAGTTAAAAATACAACATACAAACAAACACCTGACGAACTATCTAAGATAGATCTCAAGTGCTTATTCAAACTAGTCGCTCCCCAATCGGGAGTCATTTTCGATAACCTAATAAAATGGTTATGGGCTTATTGCCCACCTACCATATCGGTAAGTGCGGTGCATAATACAGTAAATGTGAAGCAATGCAAGTTTTTCTTAACTTGAAATAGAAAAATTATCGTAAAGATCTTTTTCGGATCTTATGCCATTACATTTTATCCTTAAGGCGCTTTTTCTCAGTAGTTTGCGCTTGCTACAATGCTATACTTTCCACTCGAATCAATAAATAGGATCTCCTGTGCACGCGTTAATTTCACTTATCGATCATCTTCAACTACAGGCGCAGGCCAGCAACCATCGGCAAATATTACGCTTACGTGGAACAACCAGCTGGTGTTTTCAACAATGTAGCGTATTAATAGAAGATCTTCCGCAGCCCTATTTTTGGATTGGTGATGCACCGACAGGGGTCACAACAACGCCTTACCAAACAATATTAGGCCAAGAAACCCCCCTTCTCTTTATTAATGCTATTGCTGAATTTGATGCCAATGCTTTTGCAGCTGCGGAAGGCACCTTACGTGGAGGGGGATTATTGATATTACTTAGCCCACTCACTATCGATGACAGTGATTACTTTTATCATTTTATTGATAAGCAACTACAGCAATATAATTTCATCACAATTGCAGAAAATGCACCTATTGCTCAAATTAATAATACCTTCTCTCCTGCCACTTCTTCTTTTTCGATTAACACAAGGGAACAAGAATACGCAGTAAGGGCTATTGTTAAAACGGTGACGGGACATCGACGCCGTCCACTGGTTTTAACGGCAAATAGAGGAAGAGGAAAATCAGCTGCGCTTGGAATTGCTGCGGCAACACTACTCCGTAATGGGATAAAGAAGATTTTAGTTTGTGCACCGAGTAAACGCGCCACATTTACCCTTTTTAAACATGCAAGTTTATTACTGGGCAAGGAAGCGCATCAATATGCTATTATTAACGGTAACCAATCTATCCAATTTATCGCCCCGGATGCACTGCTAGAAAACAGACCAAATTGCGATCTTTTGATTATCGATGAAGCCGCCGCGATCCCTATCCCAATGTTAGAAAGCTTTGTTTGCCACTACGCTCGCATTGTATTCGCTAGCACATTACATGGCTACGAAGGTTCAGGACGCGGGTTTGCATTACGCTTTCAAAAACGTTTAACGGAAATCGCACCGCAGTGGCGAAAATGTCATCTGAAAACGCCGATTCGTTGGTCTGAAAATGATCCCCTTGAACATTTCACTCTAAATAATCTCTGTTTAAGCGATGATGCAACGACTCCGCAGCAATATGATGAAGCGCAACCGGTACAGTTTTATCGCGTAACAGCAGCAGAGTTAATTGCCGATAAAAATCAATTAACCACTATTTTTTCGCTTTTAATTAATGCACATTATCAAACCAAACCTTCAGACCTCGCAATGATGCTTAATGACAATGCCATGCACATTTTCCTCTTTAAACAAAACCAGCAAATTCTCGGTGTCGCATTAGTTAATTCAGAAGGCGGATTTTCACCGCTTTTAGCAGAACAGGTATGGCAAGGAACACGCAGAGTTCAAGGCAACCTGATTGCCCAATCCTTGACTTTCCATTCCGGCCATCAAGGAGCAGCGCAGCAACACTTTGCCAGAATACAACGGATTGCCATTCATCCCACATGCCAACGACAAGGAGTGGGTAAGTTATTTGTAAAATCGTTAACAACTTGGGCCTTGGATAACCACTTCGACCATCTTGGAGCCAGTTTTGCGGCAACGGCTTATCTTTTATCCTTTTGGCAACAACTTGGTTTCACTACCTTACGAGTAGGAACAACACAAGATAGCAGCAGCGGTGCACATTCACTGATTGTTAATTACCCGCTTTCAAATCAGGGAAAAAAATTACACCGAACCATTCAGGAAAACTTCCAATTACAACTGCCGCTACAATTAAGTCGTCACCTACAACGTCTTGACCCTGAGTTAGTATCGGCACTATTAGCGGAATTAAATAATCAGCCACAAGACACTACTCAATTAATCAGTTATATTGCTGGTAACCGCCCTTTTGAAACCGTTGAATATCAATTGCAACAATTACTGCTAAACAGCAATTTACACCGTTTAGATAAAAAGCAGCAGTCACTCGCTATACAAAAAATACTGCAAAATAACAGTTGGCATGAAGTCTGCGATAAAAATCAATATACAGGCAAAAAAGAAGCGCAACGCGCATTAAAAAATGCCATTCAACAGCTCACTCAAAAATAAGAAACGATTCGATGCGATTAGATAAATATATATGCCAGTCTACGACACTTACCAGAAGCCAAGCTAAAAAAATGATTTTGCAAGGGCGAGTGAATAATGGCCAACAAACATTACGTAATAGCGCCTACAAAGTACAAGATGGCGAACTCATTACACTTGATAACAAGGCCATTACCTTACGGGGCAACCGTTACATTATGCTCAATAAACCGCAGGGTTTTATCTGCTCTACCGTCGATGAACATCTACCAAGTATCTTAAACTTGATCGATGTCGACCATGCAGAACAACTCTGTATCGCAGGGCGTTTAGATGCCGATACAACCGGTTTGACACTAATCACCGATGATGGGCAGTGGTCACACCTCATTACCAGTCCTCGTAAAAAGTGTGCCAAGCGTTATCGCGTTACGATTGAGCAGCCGATCGATGACCATTCCTGCACACTGTTTACACAAGGTATACAGCTCAAGAGCGAACCCCACCCCTGCTTGCCAGCAAAAGTAATAATTGAATCGGATCTAGAGGTGCTACTAACCATTAGTGAAGGGAAATATCATCAAGTGAAACGCATGTTTGCAGCGATCGGCAACCATGTGACTGCATTACATAGAGAACAAATTGGCGATATTCAGTTAGATGCCGAACTGAAACCAGGAGAATGGCGCTATTTAAACGAACAAGAAATAAATAGTGTCGGTTAGATAATAAACAGGCATCAAATGGTTGATGCCTCTCTTTACCACTTAACGACTATTGCATTAGAAATGTAACTGTAAACCTGCGTAGGCACCTTTAAACTCAGCATCTGCATAGATGCCACTAAGATCTTCAATATCAAATTTAATATCGCGGTAGCCAAATTGCACCGTCGCATCTATCGCAAGTGTTTCAATCATATTCCAGAAAATACCACCTTGAATATCATGCACATGATGATCATCGTAGCCAATCCAGTTTACTTCACCATAAACGCCTAATCCAGTAAAGGGTAAGCCAATTTCAGCTGCCACATAACCTAACGGAATAACCCCATTGTAGGACTCTTCTGCGCTCTGTGACAGGCTATTGCCCTGATTATCTTCTACTGTACCATCAAGTTTTACCTTAAAATCACCATATTTAGCATTAAGCCCCAGATCAAGGGAGACAATATCGTTATCTAAGATTTCGTAATAGAGAATAAAATCGAAATGATCCAATTTTGCATCCACAGAGGCATGTCCGGTGAAGGTATAATCACCAAATTCCAAATTGTTAACATCACTATACCCCTTTACATCGAGTTGGTTATAGCGAATTTTAATATTAGGTATTACTGGAATAGGATGCTCTAAAGCGACCCAGAAACTCCCTTTGGTCTTATCATCCAGATTAAACGATTGCATTGTGCCATCTTCACCAAATGAACCTGAAGATTCCATATTCCAAATCTGCGCACCGGCATAAAGGCCTGCTATGGTGTCAGCTTGTACGGCTAATGGGGTGAATAATAGTGGAGAAGAGAGCGCTAAAACGCTAAAGCGAAATGTATTATTCATAAATTTATCCTTAAAAGTAGTTAATCCATTTAAACAGTGATTATTGTCACCTGATAATGAAATTCGCGCAACTACATTACCATTCTATTACCCTCTAGCTAATAATTAACCCAACGCGTCACTCATTTCATTTTCGAGTGACCATTAAAATATAATTTATACAGTACATATTTAAACTAAAAAACAACACGTTATATTTAAAAAAAATCAATGTGAACAGAAAACATCATGAAACAATCAAAAGCGAACTTGTATTGTACAAAAAAACGACATAAAATCATCGCGTAAATAGAAATTAAAACAAATTCACAAATTTCAACTCAGTTTTCACTAATATTGTTCGCTAGAAAATAGCAAATTGAGGGAAACCTTAAGACGCAAAACCACCGGCCTGTAGAGTAAGCTCCATGGCAGCGGGGTTACCGAGGCAATGATAGACCCATCATACCTCTACTTTTTTATACTTAACAATGTTATAGGATGACTGAATTATCATTTTTTGTAGGAGACAAAATGCATAATTCACCCCTATCATGTAAGCACTTATTATTAATGATCTTATCTTTACTGCTCTTTTCCTGTGTATCATCCGAATCGGACTCCAGTGATCAAATAATTGACCAACCGCTTGGTGAAAAACTTCAACTTGTTATCTCGTGGTATGATAATTCAGATAATGAATCAGGCTATATCGTCGAACGCCGCCTAGCAGGAGAAGATGCCTATGACCAAGCAATCTTCCTTCCTCAAGATAGCGACCGCTATGACGACAAAACGGCGTTCACTGGGCAGACATATTGCTATCAAGTTAGTGCATATAACCAAGCGGGTAAGTCCGCATCTGATGAAGTTTGCATTGCAATTTAATCGCTATTAAAAAGTGAAAAGCCGCAGGTAATATTGACTTATTATCATGCGACTTGATTTAACTGATGCAGATAGGTTAATAGTTGTAACGGATCATCGCGCGGAAATCTTGTGCCGTATCAGCCACCATTCCTCCCATTCCCATCATATTCGCCTCTTGCATCGTCATTGGAGCACCACTGTTACCAAAGAATCCATTACTACCGGAGTACTTATAATCAATATAGGTATAACGGAATTGTAAATAGAGCGTTTCACCAATAATAGGCAAATTATAATAAGCTTCATAGGCATCACCGCGTGCTGCTATTTTAGAGCCAATTAACGTATCTTCGCCATAGGTAAATGAACGCCAATATTTAGAGCCGTGATTGAATTCAAAACCGAATCTATCATCAGCTAAAAAACCAGGTATTGTTGCACCAAGCCAATAGGAATAGCCTTTTTCATCCTCCTGTGACCCTAACATTCCGTAGTTCCCACCTGCGGATGTACCACCATCGGGTAATGTCTGAGAGGCTGATACCGATGCAAATAAAACCGTATCATCCAAAAAGTCATTAATAAATTCACCGACACCATTCACTTGCACAGATAAAGTGAAATTTTGCAGATCACCTAATTGCTCAAAGCCTGTTGGTTGAGGCGCCATAGGATTAGAATAATCGTAGCCCATATCAAGCATATTGGTGGCGTAATAGTATTGCGCTTTAATATCATATTGACCATCATTATAGGGAGTAATAATAAAGCCAATCATGTCTATATTATCCGTCGCTCCCGTATCAGTATAATCATGTCCAGAGACAGAAAATCGTGGCGTACTCGTCGCACTCAAGCCTCGACCAGCACAGATTTTAGCATCCATACCAGCAACACCCGTTATTTTCTCAAGTTTTGCACTTAAACTTAGGCCATCAAATTCGACATTAATAGAATGTCCAAGTGGCGATTTTGCACTGTCATAACCTTCTCGAATGTTAGCAAGAAAGCCGTTCGTGGATGGGCGACGACCAATACTCGCCGTCCAAGGTATTTGATCATTACCTAAAAATGAATCACCGAGATATAACATATATACCTCCTTCACCTTAAGGCTATTATCATCTAAGTTTTCGTTAGTAACCCAATCAAAATCGCCCATTCCCGGATCGTAGGGGTCACTATTAAGCCCTGTTTGCCCAAATGCTTTGTTATATGAGAGTAACCCTTTAAAAACAAGGTTATCAAAGGGCTGATACCCCATACCAATCTCTAAGCGATTAGCTAAAAGGTCATGATTATGTAGTTTAGAGCCATCGGCCATCTTATAATCAATACTGTCCATCGTAACGCGATAATCAGCACTTAGCTTAAGGTTATTTCCACCTACTTTTTTTTGTAATTCACGCACTTGTTCTTTTAAGTCTGCAATATCCTGCGCCTGATCAGCCTGAACTGTTGTTGAAAAGGCAATGAATAAGGAGGCGGCGATTAGCGATAATTTTTTATTCATAATGTGTCATCCCTGTCTTATTAAAAATAGAAGGAAACTACCTATTAGTTTTCCATCATGCATTTGTAGAACTAACTAATTCCGTTTTAGTTACAACTAGCAAGCTCCCCACTGTCTGCGGCATACTTCTCGGCAAAATCAGCTAAATCTGGCGCTATTTTCTGAAATGTATCACCATTTAAAAACTCGGCAGAATCAGGGAATTTCTTTGTATATTCCTTAATAAAACGTTTGGCATCATTCTTAAACAATCGTTTCCACTCAACCTTTAAGTGCTGACTAGCAAACTCCTGCCCATTGATAGCAAAATGGGGACGCAAGTACTTCAAGTAATATTTTTGCCCCTTCGCTGCATCTGCAAACACATTAAAAGTTAACATTAGCCCAAGTGTTAACATTATTAATTTCTTCATATCTATCTCCTCAGCTTAATTAAAAATGATTATTCTTCGATTTTTTCTTTACCGGTGATCATGGCCTTAATATGCGTTGATAACTTCTCTCCAAAGGTGATCATATAAAGATGAATGACTACAAAACTAAGCAAGGCATAGGCATTAAAGGTGTGTAAAATAGCAATTAAATCGACATGTTCTATGACGCCTGCCGCCCGTAAATCGGGAAAAAAGTAGAAAGCAAAGCCACTAATAACCTGTAACGGCAGCAGAGCGAATAAAATCGCAATGTAACCTAGACGCTGTAACGGATTAAATTTATCTTCTGGCGTTATATGATGCGGATGTTTTTCTCCCTTAAACACACCATATAGATAAAAACGCAATGTCCCTTCCACCCCTTTTAAGGTGGGAAAATATTGCTGCCACTCACCCGTGGTCAAAATCCAGGTGTAGATCAAGACAACGAGCCCCGTCCAGACAAAACCAATGAGGTTATGTGTCTCAACCGCCGTTCCAAAACCAAATAAAACAAACAATCCATGCATTTCCAATCCTGAGAGCAATAACAACACAATCATCAATGCTTGCGCCCAGTGCCAAAATCGCTCAAAACGCTTAAAAAGCACCACAATTTTACTGCCAGACAGATTACTCATAACCTTCTCCTTGCTCTTGCTTCACTGACATTTTTTTTCTTCTAATAGCCGCTAGATAACGTAAAGCGCCATGTCCAATTACCCCCAGTAGGCCGCCAATAACAGCGAACAAAGCAAATAACTCCACCCAGAAATTACTATCTCGACCAATTAAGTAAAAATCATTTAATCCCGCTAAACGACTATCACGAGAATGACAGGAATGGCAATCAACCGCCTCTTCTGCAGGTGCAACCATATGTTTAATAGGCCAGAATCCATTGGTTTCAATAAAATCAAAGTGCCCACTAAATTCAACTTCGTTTAATTGAGCACCTGCGGTTAATGCTTTCTCCCAGTCATACTCAGTCCATAGTGCCCCAGTGCCCTTCTTACCATATAATTTGATCGGCAAAATGCGATTAAACTCGGTGTCATAGGGTTGCTTACCACGGTGTACTTTAAAGGGCCAAATACGTGCATCGGGATCGTTGTAATTCCCCGTCGGTGGATTAATATCAATTGGTGCACTGCTAGGATCAATCACCGTTTGTAGGGTTTTCTGGATTAATTCACCTTTATACCAACGGTATTCAGGCGTCACATTACGTCCCCAAGTGAATGTACCCTTTTTACTCATATAACTATGTGCTTCCACCCCATCAAATACCTTCTCTTCCGTATAGGGTTTACCATCTTTCATCTTCGTTGCCGTAGACCAATCCCAACTCAACTTAGTGAGATAAGGACCGCGCGCCATTTCAGGGATATGACAAGAGGTACAAGCAACCTTAGCGGTATGATTATCAATCTCACGGACTTCATGTGGTTTTTCACCATGGCAGGATTCACAGGCGACATTTTTGCCGTCACGTTCGATACGCCCCATATCTTTTTTATGGTCGATAAAAGCTTTTTTACCGTTATAACGCCCCGCAATTTCATGGCCACTGGTTTTATGGCAAGTTTGACAACTGAAATTTAGCTTATCAGGGCTCATGTGCACATCAAGGGAGTGGACAGGATCAACTAATGACATGTCGGTGTCGCCGTGTTTTACACCATTACCGCCACCACCATTAGCATGACATGCAAGGCAGTTTTCCCGTTTAGGTGCTCCGACACTTTTTGCTACGGCTTTAAGGTCGACCGCGGGTTGAAGAAATTCACCGAGCTGCGTCGCTTCATAGTAAGGATGTCCCGACATCGCCGCCGATTTTTTATATGTTCCTGTACCATCATGACAAACTAGGCAATCAACATTCTCTTCCGCTTCCTGATCAAAATCATCATTACGCCAACCATAGCCCGTATGACATTGTGTACAACTCTCATTACCACGTGCAGAAACACAATAGTTATTAAAACCATTTTTGCCCTTACCAACCATTTGCTCATCGACTTTAGCAGCCCATTTCCAATGGAAGGTTTTATGCACCTGCTTGGCAGCCTCGGTGTGGCATTCCAAACAAGCTTCAGTAACATCAGGCGCATAATCAAAATCCTGATCAAGGGATTCAAATTTACTGTGGTCTGCGGTCATCCTTGTGCGATTTAGATCTACCGCAGAAGCATCAGAATCCGTGGCCAACACCGTATTAATCCAACCTAATAGCAATAGTGCGATTATTGCTGTTGCTTTTCCTTGCATCATAACGCTCATGCTCCTAGCTTCCTGTAGTAACAAAAATACCCCCAATAGGGTATACAGCCATATTGAGTTAATTATGGCAAAACAACATGAGATAAAACTGTATTAGATCAACCTTTAGTTAATAAAGCTACATTAGATAAAACTAATTCAGAAAATGGTAATTAAGTCACACTAATGAAGCATAAATTACATTAAGGGCAGGCAGCTAAGAGGTGTCAGCTTTTTTTACAAAAAAAATAAGTTAGGTTGAAAAAAGAGAGTATAGGAAAACAAAATATATATAACCATATGAAATTACATACCTATTAATAACTGGCAAGAAAAATGCAAAACTAAGCATGGTAACTCGTTTTATATGCAATCCTAGACAACTTAAGAAGGAAATAAAAATGATGTTAATTAAATCAATGTTAATCTCCGCTTTAATGCTTGTTTCAACCGCATCTTTTGCAGCGCCAATCACCTTTATGTCAGGTCTCGATGACGGTTGTGCTAAATGTACACTAAGCAATCAAAATGCTGGAACCTATGTCAACCCGACGGGTACTGATCTTGATGGTGCAAGTTGGATTCAACCCGATGATGCTTGGAATGTTATTGGGGATTACCGAGTATGGGAATTAGATTTGAATAAAAATGGCATGGATAATTATATTTCATCGCTATTTGTTTCATATGATGATTCATTAATAATTAAGAGCCAAGGAAATGTACTCTTTAACTCTGACGATTATGGCATTGCTTCCCCATGGAAAAAAATTACTGATGTTATTGCTTTAACCGGTGAGCTTTTCGTAGCTGGCAATGGCCGCCTAAACTTCTATGTAAATAATATAGGGGGCCCTACTGGCGTTATCTGGAAAGGTACTGCCAATGATGTAAGCACACAAGAAGTACCTGAGCCTGTAACAATTGCGCTACTTGGTATGGGACTATTTGGATTAGGAATGACTCGCAGACGTAAATCATCTACTAAGTAAATGATTGATAACATACCTTCTATAACCCAAAAAACCCAGATAGATTACCTAACTGGGTTTTTCGTTTTCTAATTAATTTTAGCTACATTTTTAATGACGTTTTAGCTTCGGGTTGTTAATGCGCCATGCGTCGTCTGGTCAATAGCAACAGATACAACAACACAACAATCATTACAGAGCTACTTCCACCCGAGGAGGATTGTGAAGTTGGTTCCACGCTCGACTCGGAACCATTATCAGGGCTAGGATCTGGCACAGTAACGTTCAATTTATCAATTTCATAGCGACCATCAAGCGCATAAAAAGTAATCCGATATTCTCCCTCGCCTTCAGTAAATAGAATATCAGCACCAGTAGCATCGACGATCCCATCGGCATTATCATCACCTAAGTTTTGACTCCAATCTGCATTTATATCGAACTTAAAGCGCCCTGCACCAGTGGCGTCACTCTGAGGCCCATTCGTCACGGTAATACGCCAAATATTAGGCTCTACTTGCTCCATCAAACTGGCAGCCCAATTATTGCTGACGCCACGGTAATAAACCGTTGCATAGATATTTTCAACACTACCCAAGGCTTTCAATACCGCATTACGGCGAGTCTCATACCAATTTTTACCTGAATCTAGAGTAAATATTCTATAGCGACTTTCATTGCCCCAACTAGCGGGTCTATCATTGATGACTTCATTATCTCCCGTGTCATTTTCCAACTCATCACGGATCAACTGATGTACATTTTCTATCCATGGCAAGGAGTCCTCCTGACGCATCAGCCCCGACTCTGTGACCAACTCTTTAAGATAACCTTGATACTCTGCACTATAGCGCTTAATCGCTAAAATTTTCCGTACCAACAATGGCGCATCATTAGCAGAGGCAAACTGCAATGGATCGCTCTCCCCCACATCTCCGACCAACAATGAGGTTCCTAGGGTATTATCAGTATCATAAGGAACAAAATGCATAACTTCACTTTCATCAATATAAATAAAAAAGTTATTTCCATTACCCCAGAAACCATCCCAATGTCCAAGCACAGCCTCGCTTGCTAAACCTTTAAGTAAGAGGGGAATATTAATATGCAGAGCAACATAGTCCTCAAATGCTTGCCCCTCTAAATTGCTAAAGTTCTGTGCTAATTCGACCAATTGCGCATGTGCTTGCGTATATTTACTGCCCTTACTTTTATATTCAAAACTAGCTTGATCAGAGTCACCTACCCCCCCCCAACTGTCATTGATCCGTGAAAAATGCGCTTTACCCCAAGCTTTATGATTACCTTGCCACAAGAAACCACTGTCATTGTCTGGGCCAAAACGTTTATCTAAATATTCTTTACGATTAACGCTTTCATTCATTCGATAAACACCAAAATAAACGCTGGCTCGGTTACCCACGGTAATATCTAGGCGTGCGTAGGTCGAAGAGTGCGCCGTCCAAACATTAAAATTATGCATAATATGATTAGATAAAGGCTCTGAACATAGCTTTGATCATCTTTAAAGCGCTTCAATTTAAGCTTGCTAATGCCACTCAACACTTGATTATCAACAAACTCATCAAAGTCGAGAGTAAAGTTAGCTTGCGCATAATTGCCATTTTCCTGCTCTGGTAATTCAAAACTGGTGTTACCACTAATCTTGATGCCGATATTATTTAAGGGATACTCGACACCGCCTTTAATAAAGGTCATATCGCCACTCACTACCTCACGAACACTACTGGTGGAACTGAGCAACACATGCCATTGATCTTCACTAAAATGCAGTTTTATTGTCGGAAGATCATCAATATCAAACCAAAATTGGTGTTCTGGATCTTGCAGATAAGTCGTATCATTAAAAGCTTGGCTAGCTGTTGTCACGAGTAAATAAAGCAACCCGAACATTATTGAGAGTTTTTTGAATTTCATAGTTTTCCCTTTGCAGTAGCACTATTATCTTTTTATTTTGATGTGCTTTTATACGCTAATCACACAATAAAAACAGTGACACTTAAACGATTGATAAATGACCAGAACAAACCAATATCACAATTTAAAAATAAATTAATCTAGAAATGCGAACCATACTTAGCGACAGGCTCATAGCCACGACAATGATCGAGATGCAACTTTTAGAACAAGGGCCATGCCCGTTGGTTATACTCGGCAAGCGGTGCTACTGTTGTAAGAAGGCATCTATTTAATTTCAGGCAACCGTTCTATGATTTATGGAGAAAACCATGCGCAAACTATCCATCGCGACCAAACTACTTTGGATCACCTCTGCACTCTTTCTGATCATTGTCAGCGTACTATCCTTTAGCTTATGGTGGTCTTTGAGTAATAAAAATGCAAAATTAGCAGAACAAGTTCAAGGCACCATGCAACAAGAGACTCAACAGCGACTCAATGCCAAAGCAGGCGAATATGGCGAGAAAATAGCAGGTTTCATTAACGAAGCTTACCGCATTCCATTTTCCTTTAGCGGGATTATCGAAACGACAGCACAGCAGCAACCATTAAGCCGAGAAAACATTGAAACAGCAGTGACCGCTATACTACAAAAAAATAGTCAACTCTCATCCATGTATGCCCAGTTTGAAGCCAATGGTTACGATGGCCTAGACAGCGACTACAGTGGAAGCCATAGCCACAGTGTACCAGATGCAGGTTCCTTAGAAATTTATTACACACGTAATAATGACGGTAGCGTAGAGCACCATCAAATCACCGATGCTACGTCCAAATATATCGCTACACTTAACGAATTTGGGATACGCGAAGCAGAATGGTATTTATGCGCCAAAGAGAGCAAAAAGCCTTGCTTAATGGAGCCATACCTCTATGAAATCAGCCCTGGCAATGAGGAATTGATGACTTCATTAACGGTACCTGTGGTGGTGAAAAATAAATTCATCGGCTTGGTAGGGGTTGATATCAATTTACCTATTTTTCAAAAGCTAATTAATGAACTATCCAGCAGTCTCTACCAAGGCCATGCCAAAGTAACCCTTTTAAGCGAAAAAGGATTAGTCGTTGCGGCCAGCCATTACACAAAAAAAGCACGTCCATTATCAGAGTCGATAGATCCCACTCTTGCCAAACAATATCAAAACCTAAACCAGAATGACGCCTATATGGAAACTACCGATAACATAGTCGTCGTTTTCCCTGTGACCATTCCCATCGCAGATGCACATTGGTCGCTACTTATCGAAGTGGCTAAAAGCGATGCATTGCAGGCTGCCATCGCCATGGACGAAGCGATGAGTGATATGGAAAGCTCCTTAGGTAGCCTGTTACTGATAGTTGGGAGCATAGTCTCTGTAATTGCAGTGGCTGCGATTATTTTTGTGATCCGCTCAATTATCGCACCACTGCACATGATCCAGAGTCGAATTGAAAACCTCGCCAGTGCCGAAGGTGATTTGACTCAATCGGTATCAGTACAATCACATGCCGAATTAATCGCGCTAGGAGCTGGCATTAATGGCTTTATTAGCAAGCTTCGAATACTGATCAGCGAGCTCAAAGAGTTAGCTTCCAGCTCACAAAAAGAAAGCCAGAAAGTTGCCAATATTGCGCAACAAACCCGTGCCAGCGTGGATCGTCAGTACCACGAAATTGAAAGTGTGGTCACCGCCGTTAATGAAATGAGCGCCACCGCCTTAGAAGTAGCCAAAGCATCTGAACAAACCGCTTCGGAAACCGAAGCGATGAGTGTCAATGTTAAAACCGGTGAAGAAAGCCTCAGTAAAGCGATGACCTATGTAAACAATATGTCGCAAGAGTCGCAATTGGCTAAACAAGCGGTTGCTAAAGTGGCCGAAAGTAGTACTAATATCAGTAAAATTTTGGAGGTGATTAGCGCCATTGCAGACCAAACCAATCTACTTGCATTAAACGCAGCAATTGAAGCAGCCAGAGCAGGTGAACAAGGCAGAGGCTTTGCAGTAGTCGCCGACGAAGTGCGCACACTCGCCTCTAAAACCCAAAGCTCTACCAGCGAGATCAGTAAACTGATTGATTCATTACAAGGGGAGGTTAAAAGCGCCTCAAAAATTATCGACCAAGGCGCCGATGGCGCACTGTTAGCTGTGGAACAAACCCAATCCGCATTGCATTCACTTAACACTATTGTTAGTCAAATTGAGGCGGTTTCTAGTCAAGTAACACATATCGCCACCGCTGCCGAAGAACAAAGCGCCGTCACCGAAGAGGTCAATCGTAACATTACTGGCATTTCCGATTCAGCTTCTGAACTCGCTCGTCTCGCCGATGAAGCCCAACAGAGCAGCATGAGCCTAGCCGAACTCGTTGTTCAGCAGGATCAACAACTGAAAAAATTAAGAACCTAAATCGCCGCGACCATCCCCTGTTCGGGGATGGCTACCTAGTGCCACCTTATTGTTGACTCATAACGATGGCTATTCAGAATAATAATAGAAAAGTTTTTCCTTTAAACTCCACCTGCTTGCTTAGTGACCGCAATCAGGGTCACCCATTAGTTAGTTCCCGAACGCAAAAGTATAGGCCTTCACCGTCTGAATATTTTTTGGGGTCGGCTTTGCTGTATACAATAACCTGTCTGCTGTGAGTTTTCCCATGTTTACTCCATAGTTGCTGAAATAATGGAGGGGCAATAATGGCTGCCCACCATTCTACCCACCACTAAACAGGTAGTTGGTAACGGACATCTGCAAACCGATTTGTACTGGGGAAATAAAAAATCCCTGTATTTACAAGCAACCAACAGGGCTTCTAAGACATTCTTGGACGGGTAAAACACTATTCGATATTCTGCACCTGCTCGCGCATCTGTTCGATTAACACTTTACACTCAACGGCGGCGGCGGTGATATCGGTATTGATCACTTTAGACCCTAGTGTATTCGCTTCGCGGTTAAATTCTTGCATCATAAAATCTAAACGACGCCCTACTGCCCCGCCTTTTTTAAGTACATTGCGCGCTTCACTAACATGCGAATCGAGACGATCTAACTCTTCTGCGACATCGGATTTCTGTGCTAATAAGACCAACTCTTGCTCAACGCGATTACTGTCTAAATCGACATTAGCATCTTCGAATTTTTTTAGTATGCGTGCTTTTTGCCACGCTTGCACCTCTGGCATAAATGAACGAACTTTAGCCGCTTGTTGTTCAATAGCATCTAAACGTTGTTCAATTAATAGTGCGAGATTGCTTCCTTCCGCGGCACGTGAAGCGATAAATTCATTCATGGTCGCTTGGAAACCCGCCATTAATTCAATTGCAATGCTATCGAAATCTTGCTCTGGCGCTTGCATGACACCCGACCATTTTAAAATATCTACAGGATTTAATGTCCCCGTACCCGCGGTATCTAATACCCATTGCGCATTTTGAATCAATTGAGCAGCAAGATTGTAATTCATAACCAGTGCATTCTGACTACTATCATTGCTTTCAAAACGAAGGTTACACTCTATTTTTCCGCGATCTAATCGTTTGCGAAATATCTCTTTTAATTTCGTTTCCAAACCACGAAACTGCTCAGGAAGGCGAAAATAAGTTTCTAAGTAACGTTGGTTTACTGAGCGAATTTCCCACACTGCGGTACCCCAATCACCTTTAAATTGCTTACGCGCAAATGCTGTCATGCTGTAAATCATAGCTACCTCGAATAATTAAACAGTAAATTTAATTTTGCAGTATAACTGAGGATGGCCTAAACATGCTACGATAACCATGAATTAAGGAGTCTATTTTCATGGTAAAGAAAATTAATTGTCATATTGTGAGCGGTTTTTTAGGCGCAGGTAAAAGTAAACTAATTGAGCGACTAATATCCTATAAACCCATGCATGAAAATTGGGCTGTGTTGGTCAACGAAATCGGTCATCACCAATATGCGCAGGCCCATGCTTTGGCTAATAACGTTGTTGTTAAAGAGATCTATGGCGGCTGTTTATGTTGTAGCGCAGGCATGCCTTTTCGTGTGGCATTAAATAATTTAATCAAAGAGAGTGCACCGCAACGCATTTTTATTGAACCCGCAGGCTTTGGTCATTTAGTTAATATTAAGAAGTTATTACAGGGGCAGTTTTACCAGCCGATACTCTCCATTGAGAAAACAATTTGTTTACTTTCAGAGGAGCAATTGAGTGATGAGAAATATCGTTTGCATGACGGTTATCTCTCTTTAATAAAAGAGTCTGATAAGTTATGGGTAAATTCAGAAAAAGCTTATTCACTCGCTAAAAAAATGGCCGAGCAATATGCACGGCCAATTTACCTTTTACAACAAAACAGGCAGGATTTAACTGCTTTAATTTCAGATCAAGATGACATTAGACGGCCTAATTCTTCTCCCTCTTCTATCATCTGTGCAAATTCATCCACTAAGCCCTCTTTATTTAACGCGATATAGTCGGTCAGTGCTGCGGGAAAACGCGCGACTATCATTGCTGGTGGTAATTTTGCCCCCCATGCAAAACTGGCAAAGACAGATAAGCGAATAAGAATCGCCGCTTTAGAGGGCTGCTCATAGGAGAGCGGATCAAGCTGTTGCTCTATTGCATCGCAAAATACCGTTGAGAAATCCCAATGTTTCGCTAACTGTGCACCAACTTGACTATAGTCAAATCCGAAAGTTTCACGCTGAGCGGAAAGACGGTTCACCACTCTCAACCGCCATCGCAATTAAAGAACATTCCTGCGGTTTTAATATTTGCAGTAACAATTCACCAATGTTATGCATCATTGCACAGGTAAATGCGGTCTCTTGATTAACGTTGGTATGTTTTGCTAATTTTTTAGCAATGGTGGCGGTAATAAATGTATCTTTCCAGAATTGATTTTTATCAAAACTAGGGGTCGATGGGAATGTATTAGAGAGTGTCGCTGCGACCACAATGCTACGCACTTGATTGAATCCTAAACGGATCACCGCTTGCTCAATGGACTCGACCTCTTTTCCGCGACGATATGCAGCAGAGTTAGCAATACGAATCACTTTCGCACTGATAGATTGGTCCATGCCAATTTTTTTGGCAATGTCTTCGACTCGGACATCTTCGTCTGAAAAACTTTGCATTAAATCAAGCAGCAAAACAGGCAACACGGGTAGTTGTTTTACTTCTTTAAATAGTTGTGAAAGTTCAAGCATTCCACATTCCCTTTTAGTAATCGTCTCTATAATCTAGCAAATTAAGCTTTTGTGCGGGTAAATGCAACAAGCAAACAAGTCTTTATTGAGGTGGCGCAAACTCAAATAGTGTAATCATCTTCTGTTGACAAAATAATTTTAATTTATTTTGAATTTCGATAACATCTTCAATTTTATAGGGCTGCTTATGGGTCGTCCCCCAAACCACCCCTGGCCAACAAAGGTCTGACTTTGTTCGCGCAATAATGTGCAAGTGCATCTGCTCAACAATATTACCAATACTCGCAACATTGAGTTTATCACAGCAAAAATGCGTTGTTAAAAATTCACTTAAAAGATTGCTATCTTGCTGTAATGCATGCTGCTCTTGTGGCGTCAACATGTACAACTCGGTTTGCGTGGTTTTGGGAACAATAATCAGCCAAGGAAAATGACTATTATTAAGTAACAGCCAAAGGCTGCGATCGCTTTCTGCCATGAGATGGCAATCTTTATGTAAGCGAGGATCTAATGTAAATGGCATGCATACCCTTATTATCGTCAATGAATGGAGATGAATTATCCTCCTTTGTAATTAAAAATCCTAACGAAAGATAAATTCAACGAAGAAAGTATTGTTTAACTCATGATTCTCACTCGCAAAATTGTTAAACTCACTTTCTTATTACAAGGAATCTATTTTAATTAGCTTTACAAACCAATTATGCAAAGGATGTCATCATGAAATTCAGCCCCTGTACCAATAATTGCACCAGTGGCGGTAACTATTGCCAAGGATGTGGTCGTAGCCATCAAGAGATACGCGAAACTAAAGCCATTGGCGCAACATTAGTCGCTCATCTATTTAAATATGGCTATGATGATCCGGAAAATTTTTTAGATGTTCTCTGTACTAAATCACTCAACCGTTTAGCAGCACTAAAAGAAGAGAAACGTAAATAACATGAGTAAGTATGATGCTATATCCAGCGAGACTCAGGATGAAGCAATGGTTATTGCAAAGAGCACGCAAAGACCTGGACAAACGAAAGAGCAAACAAGGTTGATTGCTTTAGGTATTCAAAAAGGCATTGCTGAATATAAAAAATCAGCTAAAAACAAGCAACGCCAAGCCGATAAAGCTAAAAAATCCAGAATAAACAAAGTAACGCAAACGAGTGAGCAATCTGAAAATGCCCCCCTTCCTCAAACAAAAAATGCTCGTGGCGCATTACCCTGGGGTTTATTAATAACTAGCTGGGCACTGTTTGCACTCTATTTTTTTACTCAGTGATGAATTCCTGTTCATCGCGTTTTTATCACATAATAAAAGCAAGGAATAACAATGGTTACAGTTATCGTAAATGGCGCTAAAGGGCGTATGGGCAGTGAAGCCGTGAATGCAATTAACAATGATCCCGAATTACAGCTCGTTGGTGAATGTGATTTTGGTGATGACCTTGCTGAGCTGATTAGCACAACAAAAGCACAAGTAGTCGTTGACCTAACTGCGGCTTCTGCGGGTTTTAATAATACGCAAATCATTTTAAACGCGGGTGCTTGCCCTGTGATCGGAACAAGTGGTTTTCAAGTTGAACAGGTTAAACAGTTACAAGTGCTTGCACAACAGAAACAGCTCGGTGGGTTAATTGCGCCTAATTTCTCAATTGGTGCGGTATTGATGATGAAATTTGCCGCTGAAGCCGCTAAATATTTACCCGATGTCGAAGTGATCGAGGCGCATAGCCCACAAAAGGAAGAGAGCCCGTCAGGTACAGGCATTCGTACTGCCGAACTGATTGCCGCAGCGCGTACTAAAGCGGCAACGCCTTGCAGCGACAAAGAATTAATTGAAGGTGCTCGTGGTGCAGAACTGCATGGCGTCAAATTACATTCAATACGTCTACCAGGTGTCGTTGCACAACAAACGGTATTCTTTGGCGGGCAAAGTGAAACGCTGAAAATAGAGCATAATTCACAACATCGTGAATCCTTTATGCCTGGAATTTGTCTCGCTTGTAAAGAGGTCGTAAAACGTCAAGAGTTAGTATACGGTCTAGAATTTTTGATGGATTAATCATAAGGAGGGGGGATTAACTCCCCCTCCTCGTTATCAAGTTAGTGTGTATCTTAACCATTTTTTAGAACGCCAACGGAACATCATAATAACCCCTCTTATCCACTCATCCGCGGCGATTGCCATCCACACCCCAAGCACACCAAAAGCAAAGACGATACCAAACAGATAGGCGAGTAGTACGCTGATCCCCCACATGCTTAATATGCCTATTTTCACTGGATAAGCAATATCACCAGCCCCTTTAAGACTTGATATAAAGATTAAGTTAAAAACACGCCCCGCTTCTAAAATAATCGATCCACCCATTAAGGCTGCAGTTAAGATGAGCACCTCTGGATCGTCACTGAATATATCAATGAGCTCAAAACGAAATAGATAAGCGAGGACGGTGATCGTCGTTGAAGCGATTAAACCAACGACGAAATATTGTTGCACACGCTTCAATATTTCTTCAATCCATCCTTTACCTATAAAATAACTGGTCTGGATCTGACTTGCTTGGCCAACTGCTAAAGCAAAGGCGAAAGAGATTCTAGCAATATTTTGTGCGTAGGTATAAGCCGTTAAAGAGGCCGTTCCCATCTGTACGACGAAATAGATAATCACCATTTGTGAAACATTATAGGAAAGGATCTCCCCTGCATTCATTATCCCTATGCGCAATATTTTTTTATAAAAAAGAGCAGGTATCGCGAATACACTCCCTATTGGCAAGTCAATTTTCTTATCGCGCAACATATACCACAAAATGGCGGCACTAATAAATTGACTAAAAACGGTGGCAATCGCCACCCCCTGTACACCATAAACGGGTAGACCAAAGGGTTGATATAATGCACAATAATTGCCGAAAACATTAATCGCGCCAGCAAATAAATTAATAAACATCGGTGATTTAGAGTAACCATGAGCACGTAAAATAGTAGAAAAAATAATGCCTAGGGTCACCATAATTGTCAGTGAAGCGGTAATAATTAGATAGTCATAACCAAATTGCGCTACCTGAGCCTCTAGGCCAAACAGTGAGATAATGTCACCTGTTGCGACAAATGAAAGCACCCCTAAAGCGATCCCCATCGCAAGCCCTAAATAGATACTCGCAACGGCAATTTTTGCTGAATCTTGGTGACGATCAGCGCCATTATATTGGCTAATAAGCACACTACTGCCGGTGCTGACCATCATTGAAATAATAACAAGGAAAAATGATATTTGCGTAACGACACCTACAGCAGAAACCGCTTTCTCTGAGTAGCCGCTAAGCATAAACACATCGCTAGTATTAAGTGCCGTGCGCAATAATATCTCGACAAACATAGGCCAAGTAAGGGCGACAATATTCATTCTATTGTCCATGAGCTTGCTATTTTTATGCATATTGGGGGCTTAATAATGAAAAAGAGAAGAATCTTCATTATATCCCAAAGATGGGTATCGAGCCTACAAAAAAGCACCTATTACCACAAATAACCATAAAATATTCATGGCCAAAGGAAATAGGTGCTCTAATGTGTTTTTAATGCGCTGTTATTTAATAACGATAAAGAACGAACCTCCATTACGATTTATCTGTAACAGTAATGCAGATTCATTGCGTTTTAAGGCTTTAGTCAGTGATTTAATGTCAGTTACACGGCGTTGATTCGCGCCAACAATAAGATCGCCGACTCTTAAACCACTACCCGCAGCAATCGAGTTTCCCGACACCTGTGTAACAACAACACCATTACCATCATTATCATTTTCAAAGCGCACACCTTCTAGCAATGAATGTAGTCCTTCATTCGTAATCGCCGTCTCCTGTGGAGCGGCAATTAAAACAGTTAACTGTTTCTCTTCACCCTCTCGTAAAATGGTTACCTGTACGCTGTCACCTATATTTTTCACACCAATAAGGCTGCGTAATTGTCCCGTGGAAGTGGTATTTTTACCATCAACCATGACGATAACATCCCCTGCCCGCAACCCCGCTTTTTCCGCAGGCATCCCCTTAGCAACATCGCTGATCAACACCCCTGCTTGGCCATTTTCAAGCGCAAAAGCATCGCGTAGATCAGGTGTAATATCTTGGATTGCAACCCCTATTTGACCACGGCGAACCTCACCATGTGCTAAAATCTGTACCATACTTGCCTTGGCCATATTGCTCGGAATGGCAAAGCCAATACCAACATTACCTCCGGCTGGGGCAATGATAGCAGTATTGATACCAACCAGCTCACCCGCGAGATTAACTAGCGCGCCACCTGAATTTCCCGGATTGATAGACGCGTCGGTTTGGATAAAGTTTTCATAGCCTTCTAGCCCTAATCCAGTTCGCCCTAGTGCACTAACGATACCCGTAGTAACGGTTTGCCCTAAGCCAAAGGGGTTACCGATAGCAATCACAAAGTCACCAACATCAATGGCTGATGAATCGGCAATTTTCACCTCCGTTAAGCGATCTGCTTCTATTTCTAATATTGCAATATCTAAATCAGGGTCAACTCCCATCAAATTTGCTTGATAACTTCGCCCATCAAGTAACGAAACGCGTATCTCATCGGCATCTTTAATCACATGGTAATTGGTCATTACCACGCCTTTACTAGCATCCACAATAACCCCAGAGCCTGCACTTTGCTGACGCCTATTTTGCTTACCTTCTGGCATTTGCTGTTGATCAGGCAAATTAAAAAAGTGTCTAAAGAAGGGATCATTTAATAGTGGGTTAACTTGCTGTGGTTTTGTTGAGTAAGTAGAGATGTTAACCACCGCAGGACTTATCTGTTTTAAAATAGGTGACAAGGAAGGGAAAGGCTTCCCGTCTGCAGTGATATTCGGAATAGTTGCAACGGCGACCTGAGAAATTAGGCCAATAAAAACAGCAAATAGTGTTAACGAAATTTTCTTCATTTTTAAAAGTCCTATCATGATTTGTGATCATTAAAAAAAACATGCTAAAAGTACACTATAGAGGCGTTATTCATCCTCGGTAAATGAAATAATAAAATGGTCAATTATCTCTGTCAATTGGATGAAACAT
This sequence comes from Psychromonas sp. MME1, assembly GCF_041080865.1. Taxonomy (NCBI): domain Bacteria; kingdom Pseudomonadati; phylum Pseudomonadota; class Gammaproteobacteria; order Alteromonadales; family Psychromonadaceae; genus Psychromonas; species Psychromonas sp. MME1. Next base: position 2,739,322 of record NZ_CP160906.1, read on the forward strand.
TCGTCGCTAGTCCCCATCGAAATAAATTGCTGATATAAAAGTGACTGGTTGAAGGAGAGTTAAGCAATACCCATAATGGAGTAATCTCCGTTATTTTAAACATTTTTTCTGATTATCTTATTCTATAGTGCTAGATTTAACACTCCATCGTATACATGAAACGTATCAACAGCCATTTTCAGTTCGGAGTAATTATGAAATTAGAATCACTTGCGTTACACCATGGTTATCAATCAGAGGCGACCACTAAAGCAGCTGCCGTGCCAATCTATCAAACCACGTCTTACACCTTTGATGACACACAGCACGGCGCAGATTTATTCGATTTAAAAGTCCCTGGCAATATTTATACCCGCATTATGAATCCCACCACCGATGTTTTAGAGAAACGTGTTGCGGAAATGGAGGGGGGTATCGCCGCATTAGCTGTTGCTTCAGGCATGTCTGCAATCACTTATGCCATTCAATGTATTTGCGAAGTAGGTACAAACATAGTTAGCACTAGCCAACTCTATGGTGGCACTTATAACCTTTTTGCACACTCATTCCCTAAACAGGGTATTGAAACACGAATGGTCTCCTTTGATGATTACCAAGGTTTCGCCGATGCAATAGATGAAAATACACGCGCTATTTTTTGCGAATCAATAGGTAACCCTGCCGGCAACATTGTTGATATTAAAAAATTGGCCGAGATTGCCCATCAACATGGCTTACCGCTGATTGTCGATAATACAGTAGCAACGCCTGTATTATGTCGTCCATTTGAATTTGGCGCGGATATTGTGGTGCACTCTTTAACGAAATATATCGGTGGTCACGGCACATCCATTGGCGGCATTATTGTTGACTCAGGCAAGTTTGATTGGGTTGCCAATAAACAACGTTTCGCTGTGATGAATGAGCCAGATCCCTCGTACCATGATGTTGTTTATACTGAAGCCTTTGGTCCGGCTGCTTATATCGGACGTTGTCGTGTTGTACCACTTCGTAATACCGGGGCTGCAATTTCACCGATGAACTCATTCCAAATACTACAGGGCTTAGAGACTTTGTGCCTGCGTATGGAGCGACACTGTGAAAATGCAGTCAAATTGGCAACCTATTTAAGCAATCACGATAAGGTAGAATGGGTAAATTATGCAGCCCTAGAAAGCAGCCAATATCATGAAACCTGCCAAAAAATTTGCTCAGGCAAAGCATCGGGTATATTAAGCTTTGGTATCAAAGGAGGCTCAGAGGCAGGAGGCAAGTTTATTGATGCCTTAAAAATGATATTACGTTTAGTTAATATCGGTGACGCTAAATCCCTTGCCTGCCACCCTGCTTCAACGACACATAGACAGCTTAATGCCGCAGAGTTAAAAGCAGCGGGTGTTAGCGAAGAGCTTATACGTATTTCCGTCGGTATTGAGAATATCGATGATATCATTGCCGATGTAGAGCAAGCGCTCGCGGCGGTTTAAATTTAGGCGTTCAAATTTAAGCCGTAACGATTTCGTTGCGGCTTATTATCAGGAGAACACAATGCAAGACACGCAAGCATTAAGCGATGCAATCAACCAAGTTATGCCCTTTGGGAAGTATGCGGGTCGTAAACTTATCCATTTACCAGAGCCCTATCTTGTCTGGTTTTATAGTAAAGGTTTTCCGCAAGGAAAATTAGGTGAACAACTTGCTTTAATGTATGAGGTAAAACTAAACGGGCTAGAGAAAATGCTTGCCCCACTAATCAAGCAATAAAATAGCATGACACAGATCACACCAATTTCACATAAAATATCAGCAAACAGGCTGAAAGACCTATTTTAACTGAGCTTATAAGCTACGCCCCCTAATAAAAACAGAAAACTACGCCCTACCACATAAAGTACAGCAATTCATAATGAAATTTATTCTTTTTTGCCACGATCCCTGATCGATTATAAATTTACATTTTACTTGTACCATGACGGGTAGAGTGTGATCTATAACCGCTTGAGATTTCAATGACTATGCTTTAATAACGTACTTTTTATTTATATATCAATTAAGGTACTTACTATTATGTTACGGAAATCTCTAGTAGCTCTATCGGTGACCGCATTATTGTCAGCTTGTGCTGGTGGTGCAGGAGAATCTACTCAAGCTAATAACACGGAGGCGGCTAACGCTCCCTATAGTGTCAATATTACCGCTGCTAAAGCAGCGTCGGACAACCACTTAGTCTGTAATCAGCCCGAAAGTAACAATGCAGCCTGTAATTTGCGTATGTATCAAGTTATGGTGGAATCATTTATCGATGCAGATAGTAATGCCGATTATGGAACAGGTTACGGTACAAGCCATCATAAAGGTGATATAGCCGGTGTCACTGCATCATTGGATTATATTAAATCGTTAGGTATGAATACCGTTTGGTTAACACCGATATTTGAATCGATTCCTATAGATGGACAAACAGAATGGATAGATAGACTCGATGCAACGGGTTATTTTACCAGCAACTATTTCAAAATAGATCCAAAATTTGGAACACTAGAACAGGCTAAAGAGTTAGTTAAAAAAGCACATGAAAAAGGCATGTATGTCATTTTTGATGGTGTGTTTGGTCACCATAAAGGTAATGTTGTTAAATCACCTCAGGGTCGTTTACCTACTATCGGTGCTCCAGTTGGTAATGTCGGATTTGAAGCCAAATATCCAGAAGACTTAGCGTTTTATAAAGAAGTTGCAACCTACTGGGTCAATGAGCTACAAATTGATGGCTGGCGTTTAGATCAAGCTTATCAAGTTCCAGTTTCACAATGGACGGAAATTCGTAAAGCCGTAGAAGAGGCATCAGCAACACAAACCTATAAATTAGCAGGTAAAGAGGTCAATCCTCTTGGCTACATGGTCGCAGAAATCTGGCGTACAGGTGCCAACGACATCGCAGCACAGGGATATGGTCCAGAGGATGATCCGGCACTGCCATCAGCATTTGATTTCCCTGTACGTTATTCAGTTGTACAGACTTTTGCTGTCGATGAGAACAGTGGCGGCAAACGCCCAGCAACCCATTTAGATGAGGCACTATTCTCACATGTTTCCTATCCATCTCATGCGATGCCAAATTTAATGCTAGGTAATCATGATTTAGTGCGCTTTGGTGATTTACTACAACGTGGCTTTATCGCTGACCCAAGTGAGCCAGAATATTGGACTCGTCATAAAGCGGCATTCAGCTTTATGGCTGCCTATAGCGGCCCAATTACACTTTACTATGGTGAAGAGATAGGCGATCAAGTTCCAGATTTTGAAGCAATGTACTCTAACTGTGATGGTTCAAGTGGCCTATGTGATGATCACGTTGCTCGTTCAAGCGCAACAATTGAAGGCTTAGCGACCACAGTTGGTGGTGAGATTGCTGTACTGAATGAACAACAATCAGACCTGAAAAATTATGTTTCTTCTTTGATGGCAATGCGCGCTGCAAATCCGGCACTTTATAACGGCAGCCGTACACACATCTATTCAGATAATAATGTTTACGTCGACCGTAAAGATGCAGGTAATAACCATGTGCTTTATCTAGTGAACACTAAAGATAAAGAAGCAATTATCACTCTCAAAGGAGATGCGTTAGGTAGTGTTGGCAACTTAACTAATCTATTAGACAAGCAAACGGTTAAACTCGTCACTGGACAATATCAGATAACACTCGCTCCTCTTTCTGCCGCATTTTATAATATAGACTCCCCTTCTAAGAAAGGCCCTGTGTTCACTAAAAAAGTTGCGAGTTTGACGGGTACGGGCGATCTTGCTAAATGTGATGCTCCAACCATTAAAGGTGACAAAGGACCGCTAGGTAAAACAATGTGGATCCGCGGAACTTACAAAGGTGGCGATGGCTTTAATGCAACTCCTGCTTCACATAAATTTACTTATAAGGGTAATAATATTTACCAAGTGGTTGTTGAAGAAAAGAGTGCAAGTGCATTTGCCTTTAAATTTGCCGCAGCTGACTGGTCATCTGAATTTGCAGTGAAAAAATCCAAAGCCGTTATTATTGGTCAAGAGCAACCGATCATGACCGCTTCAGGTTACGGTACCGAATCACCCATAAAAATTCCAGAGCCGGGTACTTACGTGTATAGCTTTAAAGTTGAAAAAGGACTGCATAAAGGCACTATGATGGTCAGTAAGTGTAAATAATAGAGAAATTACAGCTTGCATAGCTGGATGACTTCTCTTTTTCTTGACTGATTTTTGCATTTTTATTGATAATAGGTATAGTTAAAATCGAACCGTTATGGATTACCATAGGGTTCGATTTTTTTTACTTTTTTCTTTACAGAAAAATTTCTGCTTAACTGTAACCCTATTTAAAGTATTAGCCGAAAAATAACAGGATACATATGGAAGTTATTGAAATAAAACCTTTTATCTCTTTTACCATCACAATTATTTTGTTGTTTATCGGTAAAATAGCAATATCTAAATCACCTCTACTACAACGATATAGCATCCCGAACCGGTTATTGGCGGTTTTGTTTGTGCAGGGGTGGTCGCACTATTTTATTATGTTTTTAAAATAGAAATTCATTTCGGCTTAAATGTTCGCGATATTCTACTACTCTACTTTTTTGCAGGGATTGGACTAAATGCAGACTTTAAAAGCTTACTCTCTGGTGGCAAACCTTTAGTAATTCTAACCTTACTTGCTATCATCTATATTTTTATGCAAAACATTCTCGGCGTTAGCGTCGCGACGGCTTTTGGATTAGATCCATTATTAGGGCTCATGTCTGGCTCTATCTCTTTGATCGGCGGTGTGGGTACGACAATGGCCTGGGCACCACTATACCAAGAGTGGGGTGTTCAAGGCGCCGCTGAAATGGGCATAGCGAGTAACACCATCGGTTTAATACTTGCCTGTGTCATGGGAGGCCCGATTGCTAACTACTTAATTAACCGACACAAATTAACAGCAAGTAACGATCAAGTGTTAGATATTGGCGTTACCCATAAAGATATCCACGTAAAATTAGATCACTATAGTGTCTTACATGCTTGGTTGTTATTGAATATCTGTTTAATACTAGGTTATCTATTAGACATGTTGATTTCAGAAACAGATTTAAAACTCCCCATGTTCGTCTCTTGTATGATTTCAGGGATCGTCATTGGTAACTTTAGAACGCTCATCTTAAAACGAAAAACCAAAGAGGGTATGAGACAAAGTTTAGGTTTAATCTCTGATATTTGTCTAGGTATGTTCTTAACGATGGCATTGATGGGGCTACAATTGTGGCAATTGCAAAATGCCATCGTTTACTTAAGTTCAGTGATGTTTTTACAGGCGCTACTTTCAATTGTCTTTACTATTTTCATTGTCTATCGATTTATGGGTAAGGATTACGAATCAGCAGTTATTAGTTCTGGTTTTGGAGGGATAACCCTTGGTTCAACTGCCACTGCTATCGTTAATATGACGGCGGTAACACAACAATATGGCGCAGCGCATCGAGCATTTATTGTGGTGCCCTTGGTTTGTGGTTTCTTTATTGATTTAATGAACGCGTTTATCATTAACTGGTTCGTCACCCTTCATGGTTAAGTAATGGCTATAAGCAGTGCTCCAAGGCGCTGCTTATACCTATATGGGGAATCATATTGTGGTCATCGCTTATTGAGAAAAAATGAGGGAGCAAACTGTATGATTGAGTAATAGCCGAATTACAATTGAATACAACGCAGCTATCTTTACCCATGTTACCTCAAGATATTATGCAGATTGCGATTAAGCCATCAATAACCGTAACCACATCCCTATCGGCGATGTAAATCCGGTTGTTATCGACTTAATCTCACCTTTATCAATAATAAAAATGGTTGGTGTTTGAGAAACGCCCCAGGCTTTACTTATTACCCCCTGCTGGTCATTAATAACTTTAAAATCATACCCTTTGCTCTCAATGTAATGCTTAATACGGCTCTCATTACCCGAGCTAATCGCAATTGATAACACTGGATAATGCGCTGACATGAAATCAACCGATGGTGATACCGTACTACAAACACTGCACCACGTTGCCCAAAAGTAGAGCAAAACAGGTTCTTCTTTGCTCATCGCTAAAAGATCAATTTTATCCCCTTGTACATCATTGACCACTAAACCCAATATTTGATCGGAAGGGACGGCTCGGGTTCGCCATAAATCCACCCCCCAACCAACGGCTAAAAAGAGTAGTGAATAAATGACAATGGTTGATGCCCATTTACGTATCGATTTTTTCTTCTTTGTACTCAGTTCATTACTATCACTCATCATTTATCTCCTTGCGCTTGCGCAATCGCAGCTAACACCTGTTTATTACTCAAAATAGTATCCAAAGCTATCCCCTCTGGTGCAGCAGGGCCATAGACAATATTAAATGGTACACCATAACGATTAAATGACTGTAAATATTGTGTAACAGAATCGGAACGCACCGTCCAATCGCCTCTCATCAATACTATGTTTTCAGATTGCAATGCGCTATATACAGGTTCTTGCAATAATACGGCTATTTTATTCGCTTTACAGGTGACACACCAATCGGCAGTGACATCAACAAAAACTGTTTTTCCCTGCGCGACCTGTTGAGTAATAACTGCAACATCAAGTGTTTGCCAATCTAGTTCATCTCGATTTGAGCTTGCCCAATAATTATCACTTAAATGAGCCACAGTAAAACCTACGGCACTAACCAGTAATAGCGATAACAATGCCAAAAAGAAAACACGTTGACCATATTGACGTATGACTAATATAAATAGCGATAATAGCAGTAAGCTAGCCAGACTAATCGTCCACATCGCACCAATAAATATCGCCAACAAACTCAGTAACCACAGGCTGGTTGCTAAGATCATTAATGCAAACACAAGCTTAACACGATTCATCCACGGCCCCGGCTTGGGTAACAACAGGGCAAGACCAGGAAAAGCTGCAATTATTAGCCAAGGTAAAGCCATTCCCATGCCTAACGCGGTGAAGATGGTAAATAACGCCATTGTCGATGCCCCTAAGGCAAAAGCGACTGCGGTTCCTAAAAATGGAGCGCTACAGGGCGTCGCCAGCAATGTTGCAAACATACCTTGTAAGTAATGACCAACTAACGAGTTATCACCCGACGTGGCTAACCATGTATTGGCTTTCACGGATAACCGTATCTCAAACAAACCAAACATGTTAGCCGCAAATAACGCCGTGATAGCTGCCATAAATGCAATAAAATATGGGTTTTGGAATTGAATCCCCCAACCGAGCGCTTGCCCTGATAACTTCAGAAATAAGATAAAAGCAGCTAACAACCAAAAAGAGCAAAGAATTCCCAAACTCGATGCAATAAATTGCTGACGAATTTGCCCTCGTTGAATTCCTTGTAACGACAATATGGTGCTTAATTTCATGCCTAAAACGGGCAATACACAGGGCATGATATTAAGAATTAAACCACCTAATAATGCCACTAAAAATATTGACGTAAGTGAATCTGCACCAGTTTGGTTGATAACCTGATCAGAACTACGATTAATTATTTCAACTAAAAGATCATCATCCACAACGGTAAAATGCAAAGGTTGTTGGGATAAATCAACATCTCCAGCCCAACTCGAAGCATTAAATGAGGCTGTTAGCTGCTTGCCTGAGATGTTAATTATTGGTGTTGAAAAATTGATTTCCGCTAACAGCGGATCTTCTGTATCAACAAAAACATCGGGATTACGCCAATTAAATTGATTACTAATTTGTACGCGCAGCGATTGTGTTGTTTTATCCCAATAAGAGTGAATATCGGTAATCGTCGCACTCTGTTGTTCAGCCAGTTGCTCTGAGTCAATAACAACGGGAACGCTCGACATCGCCTGCGCATAGCTGAAAGCGACCTCAGAGTCAGGCTGCAACTCAGATGGATTAAATGAGAGCATAAAATTATAATCACTTAGCACACAAATAGTCGTACAGGATGCCAAGGTCAGTTTTGCCTCAAAATAGGTCTCTTTATTAAAATCAGCTACGGAAATAACCATCGGAAAGTGGATTATCTCTTTATAACCTAAGGTATCAACCCCCAAAACAGGGTAGCGTTTAGGCGCAGGCCAATGCCAATTTAGCGCAGTAACATTGGCATCGTGAACCCACTCCAATTGCGGTGCCACCCCTCCTTCCCGGGAGAACGCCAATAGGTTTTCCAACCATCATCGAGATTCACACTCAACAAAGCATTAACGGTGTTAGCCTGTGGATCTGTTTGTCCGGTTAATTGCATCTGCACAGAAACGGGAGGATGTGAAGGATTAATTAACCATCCAGAGCTTACTAACTGACTATTCGCACTAGCGATAACACTATAAAGACAAAGACTAAATAGCAATACAGTGGATGCAACATGAAAAACACGGTTCAATTTAAACAAATGTAATTCTCCAACGACAAAAATAACGTTTCATAAATAGCCTATTTGAAGGCCATACATATACTCATAACAGCATTTTAACGATATCTTCACATATATGCCATGTATAACTAAATAGACTTCACACTATCCATTACTAGCTGATGTCTATTTACAGTTAATCGATTTATAATCTTTCATATTGTATTTAAGCCTCTTCACGGTAATCACGATGTCTTTACTCTCTATTATTTTGCTGGCTTTATTAATTATTACTGCGCTGCGTTTAATTATTATCGAGCGGAAATATTGCCGCCTCAAGCTGGCCCATGAACATATACAAGAATTAGTTGATAGCTTACCTGATTTAATTTGGGTCAAAGACAGAGAATCACGGTTTCTATTTGTAAACAGCCAATTCAAAAAAACATTTTCCCTCCCCAAAGATCATTTTATTGGAAAAACAGATTTTGATCTGCCCTGCGATAATGAATTAGCACAGAGCTACTTCGAAGAGGATATGAGAGTACAAAGAGAGAGAAAAATACATCATATTGAAGAGCAAATAAATAAGCCGGATGGTTCGCTGGGTTGGTCGGAAACATTAAAAGTACCACTCATAGATAAAAATAATAATGTGGTTGGCACAGCTGGTATCGCCAGAGATATTACGGCCCGCAAACTAGCCGAGCTAAAAATGGTGCATATTGTCTATCACGATGAATTGACCGGTTTACCTAATCGTAATGGCTTTAATCAACAGTTTAATAAACTACTGAGCTTAAACAACTGCACCGTCGCGATTATCTTATTTAATCTCAATAACTTTAAAAACATTAACGATAGCCTTGGACACCATAGTGGTGATAAAACATTAATACAAATTGCGAGTCGTTTAAAGTCATTAGTCAATGATAACACCATCATTGCCCGTTTGAGCGGTGATGAATTTGCGATAGCACATAACTATGCTAAATTTGAAAACTCGTTAGCTAACTTAAAAGTGCGATTGCTAGAGCTGTTAATAGCGCCAATAATACTCAATGAAATAAAGCACCGCGTTACGGCAAGTTTTGGGGTTGCAGTTGGGCCACAGGATGGGCGAGATGTACAAAAACTGTTACAACATGCAGATTTAGCAATGTATCAGAGCAAAGTCAGCCATAGCAAAGGCTATGTCCATTTTATGCCGGAGTTTGCCGAACAATTACTCTATAAAATGAAATTATCCAATCAACTGAATCAAGGCATAGAAAAAAATCAGTTTCATCTTACCTATCAACCCAAGGTCGATTCGACAGATAAAAAATTGATTGGCGTTGAAGCGCTGTTGCGCTGGAAATTAGATGATAAACTTATCTCTCCCTATGATTTTATTCCAATAGCCGAAAAAAATGGTTTCATTGTTGAATTAGGTAATTGGGTTATCACCACTGCACTGCAACAAATGCGTTATTGGATTGATAATAATATAGAATGCCCACCTATTGCGATTAACATATCGGCAATACAATTACACCAACCAGAATTTGCTGACACCCTTATAAAACATTTACATAACTATCAAATCCCAGGAATCTGGTGCAAATAGAGCTCACTGAAAGTGTTTTAATGGGTGATATGGAAGAGGTGATAGCCCAGCTAAAAGCGATTCGAAGCAAGGGTGTACTGATTAGTATCGATGACTTTGGTACTGGATATTCTAATCTCTCCTATTTACCCTACTTACCCGTCGATATAATCAAAGTTGACCGCGTATTTATCAGTGAACTACACCACAATCTAGATAACCAAAAAATAGTACAAACCATTGTCAGCTTAGCGAATAACTTTAACTTATCAGTGATAGCTGAAGGTGTCGAAACGTTAGATGAACTTAAAACAACCAATAAATGCGGTATCGTTGATATTCAAGGCTATTACTACTCCCGCCCGCTGCAAGTCAATGAACTAGAAAAAGCTTGGTTAAATAATATTATTTAACCAAGCAATAGCTCCCAATAGATAGCACTATAATATGCGTTGCTGTTTTGCAGCTGGCGTAATAACAATGGCAATCGATTTTGAGCTTGGCGTAAAACTAAAATCACCATAATTAGCTAACGCAACGAGGGGGTTAGCCTCTGGAAAATAGGCGGCTGCATTACCACTAGGGATGGCGTATTCAACCACCGTGAAATTACTCACTTTGCGAATAATATCATCTGGCCATAATGCTTCTATATCAACCTTATCACCTGCCGACAACTGTAATGCGCTAATATCATCGCTATTAAGCATAATAATATTTCTATCGCCACTTATACCGCGATATCTATCCTCAAAACCATAGACCGTTGTATTGTATTGATGTGAGAACGTAACGTTTGCAATACAAAAATACGGTTTTGAGTTAAAGCTCGCTGTGATGCCGATATAATCGCTTCGGGTAAAGGATAACTATGAAGTTGTGCTTTTTGATCGCTAGTCGCCCAACGTAATTGGGCGGCAGCATTCCCCAAGTAAAATCCCCCCGGTGCTTGCAAACGTTGGTTCATATCTGTAAATCCGGGAATTGTTTGGCTAATTAAATCACGAATTTGATCGTAATCTTTTACTATATCAAGCCACGCTATCGGTTCATTACCTAAGGTCGCTTGAGCGATACCGGCAATAATCGCTGGCTCAGAACGCATTTCTCTAATATCGCTTGCAACTACCCCCTGCGATGCATGCACCATAGAAAAAGAGTCTTCCACAGTCACTTTTTGTGATTTTCCATTTTGCATGTCGATATCGGTTCGTCCAAGGCAAGGTAAAATCAGTGCACATTTACCGGGATAGAGATGCGTCCGATTTAATTTGGTCGCGATATTAACCGTTAACTCACAACTACTTAATGCCTGTTGTATGTATTGCGAGTCGGGCATTGCCGCGACAAAATTGCCACCGAGAGCAACGAATACTTTACTCTCGCCTCTTAACATCGCTTCAACAGCTTGTACAGCATTATGACCAACCTCAGCGGACGGGGTGAAATTAAAGGTTTTTGCGATACTCTCTAACAATGCTGCATGGGGTTTTTCATCAATCCCCATGGTGCGATCCCCCTGCACATTAGAGTGCCCTCGCACAGGACATAGCCCAGCACCTGTCTTACCAATTTGCCCAAACAATAGCTGCAAATTGGTTAGTTCATGGATAGTGGCAACGGAGTGCTTATGCTGCGTGATCCCCATCGCCCAAGTAATAATAACCCGTTCAGCCTGTTGATAAATATCTGCGGCACTACTTATCTGCGCTTGCGATAATCCAGATTGTTCGGTAATTAATGACCACGGTGTCGCTTTAACCTGCGCTAAATACTCATCTAACCCACTGCACTGTTGAGCAATAAAATCAACATCAAACACTTGTTGACCACTTAGCAATGCTTCTTCGTGACGCGCTAACAATATCTTCACCATGCCACGCACTGCCGCCATATCCCCACCTAAATTAGGCGTAAAATAGCGGCTAGTTAATTTCAACTCACCGCCCAACACCATATGCGCAGGAGATTGTGGATTAGCAAAGCGTTCTAGACCTCGCTCTTTTAAGGTGTTAAATGTGACGATCTTTGCACCACGTTGCACCGCATGACTTAAGGTATGTAACATACGCGGATGATTTGTACCGGGGTTTTGACCAAATACAAATATCGCATCGGCATGGTCAAAATCTTCCATGGTAACAGTCCCTTTACCTACTCCGATAGCGGCCTTTAGTGCATAACCACTCGCCTCATGGCACATGTTGGAGCAATCAGGGAAGTTATTGGTACCAAATTTTCGCACAAATAATTGATATAAAAAGGCTGCCTCATTGCTTGCTCGTCCCGAGGTATAAAACTCCGCTTGATTGGGGTGATCTAAGCGATGTAAGTGTTGTGCAATTAATGCAAAAGCGGCATCCCAAGTAATGGGGAGATATTTATCTTGCTGCGCGTCATAACAGACGGGTTGCGACAGTCTACCCTGCTCTTCAAGATAATAATCACTCTGCTTACGCAACGCCTTGACACTATGCTGAGCAAAAAAGTCGCCATCAACACGACGTGAGGTAGCTTCCCAATTTACGGCTTTAGCGCCATTTTCACAGAAACGGAAAAGGTCGCTTTTTTGTTCTTCCCCCCATGCGCATCCCGGACAATCAAATCCATGGTCTTGGTTGGCATTCAACAGGTTTTTAATATTTTTAGCAACATTTTGACTTTTCAGCAAATGTTTCGCTGTACTTGCAAGAGAGCCCCAACCACCAGCGGCCCCTGTATATTTTTTAACGCTCATTAGCACCTACCTTTACTATACGAAAATCACCATGGTAAACATTGCAGTGATTTTCACTGACAAATCCAATTAAGGTGATATTAAATTGTTTTGCTGCTGCAATCGCCAAACTTGAAGGCGAACCTATCGCCACCACGACCGGAATTTTTGCCGCAATCGCTTTTTGCATTAATTCAAAACTCACTCGCCCACTCAGCATCAATACGCTTTGCTTGGTTAACGAGCCAGTCGTCAAAACTTCCCCTATGGCTTTATCAACCGCATTATGTCGCCCGACATCCTCTTGCACTGATAAACAGCCCTGCAGGGTGAATATCCCCGCGCCATGAACGCCACCGGTTTTCGCAAAAATAGGCTGCCTTTGCTTTAACTGCGCCGGTAAGCTTAGTAGTGTCGTTAAAGGTAGCCACGCTTTATGCTCATCAATGAGCACATTAAAAGCATGGGCTAATGCCTTGATATTATTACTACCACAAATACCGCACCCCGAATGACTAATAAAGTGACGGGTGAATTTTTTCCACTCAAAGCTAACGGCATTAATCAATGCAATATCGCATTGATTTTTTTCACTAACCGTTATCGATTCTATTTGCTCAGCGGTCTCAATAATCGCATAGGATAATAGCAATCCTGTGACTAAAAAAGCATCGTTACCAGGTGTCCTCATGGTAACCATTAAGGGTTTCTCAAGCCGCTCTCCAGTCTTTTGACAACACCAGTGTAGTACAATATTGAGCGGCTCTTCACTAATCACCTCATCTTGACTCAATCGGCTTATCATTGTCGTATCGGCTGCTAGCTCATAACGTTGACGATTAACAAGCTGGTATGGTTTAACACTCATTCTCTCTACCTTGGTAAACTGATTCTGTTGATTTTGTTGAGCGTTGCGTTAAGAGGGCAACTCCGCACCACGTTATAACATAATGTTAACATGGATAAATAGTAGGGGCTTTTACTTGCTTAGCAATTCATTGCACTAGATCGCTTTAATGCGACACAATCATTATTATGCTATTTTACGAGTTTAAACTTCGGAGAAAATGATGAACTATCACGCTGCAATTTTTGATATGGATGGACTGCTTTTAGATACGGAACGCATTTCCATGCAAACGTTCAGTGAAGCCTGCTCGGCACTCTCTCTGCCAATGCTAAAAGAGGTTTATTTAAAGGTTATTGGTTGCAACGCAACAACGGTACAAGAGATTATTTGTAGCGGATATGGTAGCCAACTCGATTATCAGGCATTACGTAGCGAATGGCTACGACGTTATCATGGCATTGTTACAAAGCAAGCCATTCCAATAAAAGAAGGCGTTGTTGAGTTAATGCAGTGGTTAAAATCCGAGTCAATTCCGATTGCAGTGGCAACCTCTTCAGATAAAGAAATCGCAACGATTAAATTAACCTTAGCAGGGCTTATTGATTACGTGGATTGTTTGAGTACGGGTTGTGAAGTGACCAAGAGTAAACCTGATCCAGAAATATTTTTACTCGCGGCAGCGCGTTTACAGGTTCCTGCGCAACAATGTTTAGCCTTTGAAGATTCCCATAACGGAGTCCTAGCGGCGGTCGCTGCGGGCATGCAAGTCTATCAAGTGCCAGATCTTATCCCACCTTCAACTGAACTTATCGCTATGGGGCATCATATCCACTCATCATTAGCCGATGTGCTGCACACATTACAATCACAACAAATTAAACAGGCTAACTAGCTGCACTGTTGGCAACCTTGATATGAGTGCTGAGTGCGTAAATATACGCCTCAACACGGGAGCCATCAGCAAGCTCAGCACAGACAGATACACGTTCATAACCTTCCCCCTCAAACTCATCCAAACGCTGCCAATGCATAGATAGGTCGCAAGAAGTAAAAAGTAAACCGTGCACAAGGCTTTGTTTATCATCTAAAATAATCACGGGATAACCTTCACATGCCCCCCAACCATCTAAGACCTTCCCTCTAACTGTAGCGACCTGCCACTCGCCAGAAACACTTGCCAGCAGATGCTCATTTTCGCGCCCCGGGGCGAGCGTACCATATACAAACAGCCTCTCACTCATTCTCTCTTGCTCCTTGTCGCACCTAATATAAAACCAATTATAAACCCAGACTTTCTAGGATTTGCACAAAAACCGATTCACGATTTTTGCTCGTTAACATGGGGTATAAGCGACACAATCTAATTGCTTGAGCAAACTTATCTTTACCAATGACACTCAATACGCGGGTAAATAGCTGCTCATCAAGGTAAAAGGTTTTTACCGCATGTGTCACGGCACTATCAAGATTGACATAAGTTACCCCATCAAAAACAAAGCTGTCGTTCTCCTCTTCAATCACGAGAGTTTCGTTGTTTACTCGCAACGGCCAACCTGGGTAGTTAATGCGCCCCTGCATGAGTTCAAACATAAACCAAGCGCTCCGCTTAAAGCCTGCAAAGGCGGCCCCTTCAAATTCCGAATCGCGTAACTCCTGCTCGGTCCAGTTTGAACCAATTGCCAATATTTTTTGATGCTTAACGGCGAGCGCTTTTTTAATGGCATCTCGATACGCATACAAAGAGGTGAATGCGCTACGTTTAACAATAGTATCGCACTCTTTGCAGCTAGGCAGAGATAAAGGAGTGTGGGTTAATAACCCCTCTTCGCTAGCATATCTTGGAAAATCAACCCACGTATCATTAGGCTCTCCGCAAAACCAACAGCAATGCCGGTGATTAAAAGGTACTTCAACGGGCGGGTAATGGTTCATACTTTGCGATTTCCTAAATAGAGTGGACGAGAAAAGATATAAGGTTACCGTTTAGCCATAACAAACACCACCAAATAGGTCATTTAGGTAATATAAACGTCATATACTTCCTCTATAGTCACGTTTAATGATTATACCAATTCCGATAAATAGCTGATCTATTTTACTGGTTAAAACAACTTACTGCTGCGTTGTAATTTTCGTAAAGGGAATAACCATTTACGGCAAATTACGCCTTGAATTAAGCTGTTTTTCCTGCGCAAAATTTAGATCACATACTTACCGGAATTGGTATTAACCATTAAACGTGTATTCATCTTTATAAAGGAACAATAAAAATGAAAAAAATAGCTACAGGTATGCTCGCAATAACACTTGGGTTAGGTGTCAGCTCTACATGGGCACAAGAGCCTATATCCTTAGGCGTTCGTCCTCTGTTTTTAATTGATGCTATGGTCGCAAGCCCCTTAAAAACAAAATTATCTCAGTGCCGTAATGAACGCTTCCAACGAAGCGATTTCTCTATTGCGCATCGTGGCGCACCATTACTGTTTCCGGAACATACCAAAGAATCCTATCTTGCGGCAATTCGCAGTGGTGCTGGCATCGTCGAATGTGACGTTACTTTCACTAAAGATAAAGAACTGGTTTGTCGCCATTCTCAAAGTGACCTTCATACCACAACGGATGTCCTTGCCCACCCAGAACTAGCCAAAAAATGTACAGTACCTTTTACACCAGCCGATCCAGCGACAGGGAAAGAGGCACAAGTTGAATGCAGAACATCCGATTTTACCTTAGCAGAGTTTAAATCATTAAAAGGGAAAATGGATGGCGCCAACCCGATGGCGACAAGCGTAGAAGAATATATGCGCGGAACACCAAGTTGGAGAAGCGATCTTTATGCAACGACGGGCACTCTGATGACGCATGCAGAAAGTGCAGCACTGTTCAAAGCACATGGCGTTAAAGTCACACCAGAACTGAAATCTGCCTCAGTTAATATGCCCTACGAGGGCTTCACTCAGGAGATGTATGCACAAAAATTAGTGAAGGAGTTAAAAGAGGCGGGCTTCACTGCTGAAGAGAGTTATTTGCAATCATTTAACCTCGATGACATAAAATATTGGATAGCCAATAATCCCAATTTTGCTAAACAGGCTGTTTATTTAGATGAACGCATGTATGAAGATCAGAACTTTAAGGCATCACTTAAAGATATGCAGTCGCTTGCTAAAGCTGGCGTAAAAATTATAGCACCGCCCATCTATGCGCTGCTAACGTTAAATAGCCAAGGTAATATCGTTCCCTCTGACTATGCGAAATATGCTAAACAAGCTGGGCTAGATATTATTACTTGGTCGCTTGAGCGTTCAGGCCCATTAGCTCAAGGCGGGGGTTGGTACTACCAAAGCGTCGCTGAGGCTATTAATAATGATGGCGACACCATGGTCGTACTCGATGTATTAGCAAAACAAGTCGGCGTGATTGGTGTCTTTAGTGATTGGCCAGCAACGGTCACATACTATGCAAACTGCATGGGAATGAAATAACAGCTCAGAAAAATATCACTTCAGACATTTCCATAATAATAGTTTAGTGAAAACAGCGTGACAAGATTAAACAAATCTTGGCACGCGACTTCTACCATTAATCAGCAAAGAAAGTTATTAACTGTGTTTGATAAGGGCGAATATCACCAATGTTTTCTGCCACCCAGTCAGGGTCAAAATAACTATTTAAATAGCGGTCCCCCTGATCACATAACAAGGTCACAATTGAACCAGACTTCCCCTTAGCAGCCATCTGTTTTGCTAATTGCAACACTCCAACCATGTTAGTGCCCGTACTTGGCCCGACCTTTCGACCTAACACCGTTTCTAACCAGAGCATCGTCGCCACCGACTCAACATCCGGGACTTTAATCATATGATCAATGACCGAGGAGATAAATGAGGGCTCAACTCGTGGGCGACCAATACCTTCGATATGGCTGCATGAGGAGATGACTAGCTGCTTATCGGCACCGTGAAAATAGTCATAAAATACCGAATCTTGTGGGTCAACAACGGTTAATTCTGTGGGCAATTGATGATAACGAATGTAACGCCCAATAGTGGCACTGGTTCCCCCTGTGCCGGCACTCATGACGATATGCTTAGGAATCGGATGCTCCTCTAATTTCATCTGCATAAAAATAGAATCGGCAATATTATTATTGCCACGCCAATCGGTTGCACGCTCTGCATAGGTAAATTGATCCATATAATAACCATTCATCTGCTTCGCCAAACGTTCCGATTCAGCGTAGATCATCTCCGTGGAATCAACCAGAAAACATTCTCCTGAATAATTTGTTATCTGCGCTATTTTTTCTTTACTGGTGTTTTTAGCCATCACAGCAATAAACTTTAACCCAAGTAAACGGGCAAAATAGGCTTCGGAAATCGCAGTACTTCCCGATGAAGCCTCAATAATAGTGGTATTTTCTCTGATATTGCCATTGCATAATGCGTATAAGAACAGCGATCGCGCCAAACGATGCTTGAGGCTTCCCGTTGGATGTGTGCTTTCATCTTTAAGATAGATATCAATACCTTGAAAACGGTTTAAATCTAGTTTAATTAAATGGGTATCAGCACTGCGTTGGTAATCAGCTTGAATCTTGGCGATCGCTTGATCGACCCAGTTACGTTGTTCATTCATTTGCAAAGATCCTTTTATAAGAATCACTACCATAACCAAACTGCAGTAGAAATAGTTTCCTGAACCATCATTAGTTTTTGCTTTGAAAGAAAATTAACCTTAATATTCACAATAATAAGAAAATTTATCTTTTATATAAAAATAATGAGGTAACTATGCCTATTGATCAGGTAGACAAACAAATTTTAACCTTATTACAAAAGGATGCGTCCTTATCTTTACAGCAAATTTCTGAGCAGTTAAACATAACCACAACGCCCTGCTGGAATCGCATTAAACGGCTTGAAAAAGATGGTTTTATTCGCCAACGCGTGGCGTTATTGGATGCGCAAAAGTTGGGCTTACAACTGATTGCCTTTGTGCAGATAAAAACCCAGCAACATTCAGAGGCTTGGTTAAAACACTTTGTCTTACAGGTAAAGGATTTTACCCCCGTTTTAGAATTTTACCGCATGACGGGGGAGTACGATTACCTGCTTAAGGTCTTAGTCACCGACATGGGCAGCTTTGATAAGTTTTACAAAAAGTTAGTCAATAATGTCAGCGGCCTAACCGATGTTAACTCTAGCTTTGCCATGGAACAGCTAAAATACACGACCGAGCTGCCATTACCGTAGCGATGGCAACCTACTCTGACACCTTCGCAGAGACCACGATAAATCGAGCGCCATTTTCACCCGCTTGTACGAAATGATGCTCGCCAGGTTGAATTAAATGGGTATCACCGGGATAAATTGTTTGCTCAACGGTTACCCCCTGTTTATCTATCAACTGAATGAATAACTGCCCTTCTAATAGGTAATAAATCTCTTCGGTATCAATGTGTTCATGCAAACCAACACTGGCATTCGGCGCTAAACTCGAATCCATAAACAGCTCAATACTACTTTTAAGGAGGTTTTCTTGCTTATCTGGTTGCTCGTTGTACAACCACTTCCCGACTAGGTCACCAGCTCCCTGCAAACCAGCGGGCGCCAAAGGATTACTATGGGCAGGCGAATAAAGGACATTGGCAATGCCCTCTTTTACTTTAAAGGCTTGGCTCGTTGTCGCACTCGACTCACTGTAAACGGGCGTATCACCATGATGGAATGCCTGTTCCGTTAAAATTTTTACCATTTTATAATTTTCCTCATACAAACAACGACGAACATATGATGTTCACCTACTCATTGCCGCTATTATTGGGCCGAGTTAAGAGTAAACCGTTAGCAATTAAAGAGAGGCCAAGCATCACCAGAACAGCTGGCCAGAGTGTACCATTATATAATAGGGTCGATAATCCACCAGCGAGTGCCGCCATTAAAAATTGACTCGCGCCACACAATGCAGAAGCCGATCCCGTATGTTCATGGAAATGGCTAATATAAACAGCATTTGAATTCGCAGAAATAGCGCCTTGTGCACCAATAATGAAAATAATATTAATGGCAACAGCTGCCACGGGAGCATTGAATATCACCATCAACACTAATAAACAGAGCCCAGTCAGTTGGATCCAAAGACCCTGTTGCAATAGCGTCATGGCCGATATATGGTTCAAACGGAAGTTATTATAGCGATTAAAAATAGCCATCATAATAACATTGGCACTAAAAAGCAGAGCAAACAGCGCATCACTCAGGGCAAAGTACTTTTGGTAGATAAAAGAAGCATTGGTAACAAACACCAGCATCACAGAAAATGAACATCCCTGCGCAACCAAATAACGCATCCCTTCTCGATTGGCAACCACCAAGCGATAACGACGTAAAAATGATGTGTTTGCTGTCTTTGATGAAGCATCCTTAGCGAGCTTAAAGTGTGAAATTGAAACAACAAAAAGCGCATAAATGAACAGAAAAAAGAAGATACTCTGCCAACCAAATAAATAAATAAGCAGCACCCCAACACTCGGAGCGATAGCCGGTGCAACAACAATAATCAAACCGATTAAAGAGAACAGCTTAGCCGCTTCATTACCCGTCGCTCGCTCACGCACCAAGGGGGCAATACAGACCATGGCAAAGCCACCACCAATAGCCTGTATTACACGACTAACTTGTACCACTAAGAGGCTATGAGTAAGGGCAATGATCAGACTACAAGCAGCAAATAGCAGTAAGCCAACCAATATTAAATGACGCTTACCATAATTATCTGCAAGCGGACCACCAACTAGCTGCCCTGTCGCCAATCCTAATACATATAAACTAATCGTTGTTGCGATTTGCTCTGAACTTACAGTAAAAAAATCAGCCATGTAGGGGATGGCGGGTAAGTAAGCATCAATAGCAAATGGCGTTGCTGCCACAATCAACGCCATAATTAAAGCAAATTTACTGTTGGACATGGTCTCTCGATAATTTATCTATTAATCTTTTAATTTAGCACCAATATTCACAAAAAGCAGTTCCCTTCTACTCGTGGTAAAGTTTATTTCCGCGTTGTTTATTTTGTCACCGCCAAAGTTGCTAAATTGTTAACAAATTAACATTGCGGTAACCGTTTTTTCTCAACTATAATGCCATTCACATAAAATAACGCACTGGATTTACGCTCCAGTTAGCTGCAAGGAAGTCCCATGTCAAATACCATCGTCTGTGCACTGTATCGATTTGTCGCACTTGAAAATTATCAAGAAATCCAACAACCGCTTTTAGCTATAATGATGGCAAACCAAATTAAGGGAACGTTACTACTTGCCAATGAAGGGATTAACGGCACCATCGCAGGCAGTCGAGAAGGGGTTGATAAGCTAATGAATTGGCTAAAATCAGACCCACGCTTTGCCGATATCAGCTGTAAAGAGTCATTCAGCGAAGAAAATCCTTTCTATCGCACTAAGGTAAAACTTAAAAAAGAAATTGTGACGATGGGCGTTGCAGGAATTGACCCGAATCGCGTGGTCGGCAGTTATGTACAGGCGAAAGACTGGAATGCCCTGATCAGCGATCCTGAGGTATTACTGGTTGATACACGCAACGACTATGAAATTAGTATCGGCACATTTAGAAATGCAGTGGATCCGAAAACCACTAATTTTCGTGAATTCCCCGACTATGTCAAACACAATTTAGATCCTGCTAAGCATAAAAAAGTAGCGATGTTTTGTACCGGTGGCATTCGTTGTGAAAAATCAACGGCCTACTTAAAAGAGCAAGGCTTTGACGAAGTTTATCATCTACAGGGCGGGGTATTAAAATACCTAGAAGAGATACCACAAGAAGAAAGTCTCTGGCAAGGAGAATGTTTTGTCTTTGATAATCGAGTTTCAGTCAATCACCAGCTGGAAAAAGGTCAGTACGACCAATGCCATGGTTGCCGGTTACCGATTAGCGCTACGGACAAACAATCCGATAAATACATACCGGGTATCGCCTGTCCGCACTGTTATGGCCAGCTCAGTGATCAGCAAAAGCTGCGTTTTAGCGAACGTGAAAAACAGATAGCTTTAGCTAAGCTACGTGGCGAGGCACATATCGGTACTGACGCCGCAGAACAAATACACAATAACCGTGCAAAAAAACAGTTAAACAAACAAAAGCAACGTATTGCTAAATAAAAGCACGATTAACAGGACGAAATATCGTCCTGTTAATCGACTAATTCAATCCCCAATGAAGTAAGCAATTCTAAGGCTTCAAAACGGCTAAACTTAGCGCCTTTAACTCTATTTAGCGTGACATCAATCTGATAATTTGTCGCATTACTAAAATCGACTCCATCGAGATTCGTACGCATAAACTGGCTATAGGAAAAATCACTGTCAGTGAAATTTGCATAGGCAAAATCTCCCTCTCTAAAATCGACATCATGTGCTTTGCAGCCCTGAATTTCCATCTCTTGCAAAGTAAGACCAAAGAAGGAACTGTCATTGATAATGCACTGCTGAAACTTGATAGAGGTCGTTAAGCTATAATTAGGCCAAACTGCTTTTGCCCAATTAATACCAATGACCTTACTCTCTTGAAAACAGACATCGGCAAATCGGCTTGCGAGAATTTTCATATTTGATAAATTACTTTTGATAAAGCGACAATCAATAAATTTGCAACTTTTCACCATCACATCGCTAAAATTACACTCTGTAAAGGTGCAATTTTCAAAAATCACCTCTTCTATCTGTTGCTGAGATAAATCCAGCCCCAAAAAATCCTGCTGGTAATATTCCTTTATGTCACGATTTAACTTATCCATTTTTTTCCTAGCCGTTTTAACCTGCGTTAATCATCTCTAAAGCCAATCGTTTCGATTGGCTAAAATCCGTTTTTCCCGATCCGAGTTTGGGAATGGCTTCCACCTGATACCAACGTTTTGGCACCATCAAGGGATTACAGCCCTGCGCTAACATACTTTTTCTTACTTCACGGCTATCCAATTCGCCTTGATAAAGAAGGATAATACTTTCTCCTTTTTGCGGATCAGCAATCGCGACCGCGACAACTTCGACCTCTTCATCGAAATCTTTTAATACCGCTAGCTCAATCGCACTCAAACTAATCATCTCCCCCCCAAGTTTAGCAAAGCGAGAGTAGCGATCTAGTATAGTTAAAAATCCATCACTGTCTAAACGCCCTTTATCACCCGAGAGATACCAACGTTCGCCATTAATATCTTTAATTACCTGTTCTGTTTTTTCAGGATTATTGAGGTAACCCAACATGATCTGTGCCCCACCAATTAGGATCAAGCCCTCCCCTCCCGTGGGTAACTCAATAAACGTATCGGGATCGACAATCTTAAAACTCGTTCCTGGTAATGGCATCCCCACGGTTCCCTCTTTTGTGCCAACCTGAATTTGCCAGGTTTTTTTATCCAGCATGTCAGGTAAATTAACACTGGCAACGGGCGTTGTTTCGGTGGTGCCATATCCCTCTAATATATTTTTATTAAATTTACTCTCAAAGGCATTTTTAACCTGTGTATTGAGTTTTTCAGCCCCTGCAACCACAAAACGCAAAGAATCAAACATCAATGGACTGAGCTTTTTATTATTGCTATATAAACGGAAAAAAGTCGATGTTCCACAAATAATTGTTACGTTATTTTTAGCGACGGCTTGACCAATGCCAAGCGCATCGGTTGGGTCTGCATGGCACACTAAGGCAATCCCTTCAATTAAAGGTAAAAACTGTGTGACGGTTAACCCAAAGGCATGAAATAGAGGTAGAGAGCCCATGATCACATCACTCTCTTGCGTATTTAGCACATCGGAAACTTGTTGTAAGTTAGCCATAATATTAGTATGGCTGAGCATGACCCCCTTAGGTGAGCCTTCACTACCACTGGAAAATAAGATTGCGGCTGCCTGTTCATTGTCTACATGTTTAACGTAAAGTTGTTTTAATACCTTAGCGGGCAGCAGTTTAACCAAGATTAAACGGATAATTTGCTGGCTTTTCCTAATCTCCTTCATGACATCTTCGAGATAAATAACGTCAACATCGGCGAATGTTGCAGTTAAATCGATACCGCGTTGTTGTAATTTATGCAAAAAAACGCGGGAACTATAAACCTTAGCCAGCTGCGCTTGTGCAATGGCATCTAATAACGCCTCATGACTTGCCGTATAGTTCAAATTAACAATGGTTTTACCCGCCAGAATGGTCGCCATATTGGCAATCACCCCACCCGCACTGTTAGGTAATAACATCCCAACATTTTGGCCTTTATTACCCTTTTGAATCACCTTACTGAGGCTAATTGCGCCAACTAGTGTACGTTTGCTGATAATTTTTTACCCGTACTATCTGTCACTGCGCGTTGACTGCCAAGACGCTTTACCGTATCAATCCATGCACAACCAAGGCTCTGCAGCTCGTTGGCATGAGTTTTCCATGACTTTACTGAAAGGTCAAAAACACAGCGTTTAACCTGTTCCGCATTACTTTCTTTCGTCATTTCTTGACCAAAAGCGATCACCAAATCCCGAAACAGCGCGCGTCTACGCACCTCCTTTAGGTTAGTAGAAGAGTGGCTAAATTTACTACCCCATAATCCGCGCATATAAAAAGGCACAATCACGATATCGCACTGAGTATGGCTACATACGGTTTCAAAATCTTTTTTAAACTCACCAAGATGCCCATTGCGACTCATTGTCCCCTCGGGAAACAAAGCCACGACCTCACCTTGGTCGAGTACTTTTGCAATATCGAGTAACGATTGCGGCGTGATATTAAGCATATTAACGGGAATACAGCCAAGCAACTTAAAAAACCAACCTAAATACCAACGGGCAAACACTTTTTCATCCATGGCAAAGCGCACCGTACGAGGACATGCAATTTGCAACACTGCCCAATCTATCCAACTCACATGATTACCAAGTAGCAAGACACCGCCCTGTTCGGGTACGTGTTGCATACCTTGAATTGAGACCTTATAGCGACGTGCAATCGACCAATTGAGCACAATTCTTGCCAAACTTTGTGGGAATTTATAAATCGTATATAGGCTACCAACGAGGGCAAAAATCGCAGTAAAAGTGAATAAAATAGCACTATCAATACCATAATAGGCAAAACCTGCAGTGACCAATATAACCATCACCATACAGATCCCCTGCACCCAATTACTCAGCCCTAACACCCTTCCCATTTCATTCTTTTTCGCATGAAATTGAATCAAGGCATTGAGAGGAATAATAAAGAGTCCACCCATCATACCGACCAAGAAAAAACAGACCGTTTGAGCAAAAGCCGACTCCATAAAAGGCAAAAACCACAGTGTCATTGCAAAGCCTATTGCGCCAAGGGGCACCAAACCCGTTTCAATATGATTTTTTGAATAACGCCCAGCTATCCACGACCCAATAACCATTCCCAAACCCGAGGTGATAATGACCGCCTGAATAACTAAGGCGCTGGTAATCGACAAATTTTCTTTTGCATAAGCGGGAAAGCTAGCTAATAACAGCTGCGTAATCGACCAGAACATCGCCAAACCAATAATCGACAGATGAATAATCGGCTGCGAAGTAAAGATCGCTACATTACGTTTAAAATACCCCGCTGTTCGGTATTTTTTCCAATCAAAGGTCTCTTTATATGGCGCCTTTTGCACATTAGGTAAACGATAAGCCATCCATAACTCGAACAATGCGTTGCATACTAATAACCATGCAAGAGGCGCCATTGATTGTAAAATTTGTTCTGGGGTAAGCGATTCTGGTTGATAAAATGATTCAAATAAAGAGGCGAAGATGAGCATGCTCGCCAACACGGCAATAATAGAAACGGACTGCACTAACGCATTAGCTTGCGCCAAATTCTCTCGACCAAATAAAGGTTTAATATAACCGTATTTTGCCGGCGAATAAAAAGCGGACTGCACTGCCAGTAAAAAAGCAATCACAAAGGCTTGCCAAAATAGCCCTTGGTAATAACAAAAAGCAATTGCAAGACTCAATGCCACGGAGCACCAAGCACTGACGACCATCACCCTATTTTTGGGGTATCTATCGGAGATAAACCCCGTGGGTGACAATAATAAAATAAATGGGAGGAGGATAAGACCGTTGATCAAAGCCATTAAAAGGATTTGCTGTTCACCGTGAAAGGCTTTAAAAATAGTATTTTGAATAACTATCTTATGTCCGAACTCAATAAAAACATTCAAAAAAATGGCAAATAGGTACGGCCAGAAACCTCTGATGTTGGCTAATTTTTGCATCACGAATTACCTTTAGTCTATGTGATTACGAGTCGTTGGGGGAGATTATAAAACGCTGTAATAATAGACCTGTTATTAATTAAAAGACAAAGCACAGTTTTATCAATAATAAATAATATTAATTCACTTATTTACTCGATTAAAAAGACAACAACTAAAAAATAAGAGATAATACGCGACTATCAAAAATCCAGCTGATGAGTAAGCTTGGAGATAGGTACGTGATTTATGCCAATTCGCATAATATTATGGTCATAGCTTGTTGATGAAAAATGATATAGAGCAAGGCACATGATTGAGTAATAGCTCGCTATTACGATTGAATGTAACACTGTTATCTATTATTTTGACCAACAAGATAGATCAGATGCTTATGCGGATTGGCATTATACTCAATAATGTTGTTAGGAATTATTATTTATGTCCCAAGTCGGCACGCTTTATATCGTATCTGCCCCAAGTGGCGCAGGAAAGTCTAGTCTCATTAAGGCGTTATTAGCAAAAAAAAGAGATGGGAGTGCACAGGTCTCTATTTCTCATACTACGCGTCAACCACGTATCGGTGAAATCGATGGAGAGCATTATCATTTTGTTGATGTAGCAGAGTTTCAACGACTCATTGCTGAAAATGCCTTTTTTGAATGGGCTGAAGTATTCGGTAATTATTACGGCACATCTCGGGTTGCTATTGAACAGGCACTCGAAAAAGGCATCGATGTGATGTTAGACATCGATTGGCAAGGTGCTCGTCAAGTACGTAAAATGATGCCTAATGCAAAGGGCATTTTCATTTTACCGCCAAGCCGCAAAGAGCTAGAGTCGCGTTTAAATAAACGAGGACAAGACAGCAGTGAAATCATCGCTAAACGGATGGAACAAGCACAATCTGAGATGTCTCATTACGATGAATATGATTACCTAATTATTAATGATGATTTTGAAACGGCAACTGCTGAGTTTTCTGCGATTGTAAAATCGTTACGCAATGAACAACAAAAGCAGGCTATTAAGTATCGCGCAACCATCGATGAGTTATTAAAACCTTAATAACATCAACCTTGAAAATAGCAAAAGCACTTATACATTACTGATAACTATCTGTTATCATAGTAAAAAAAATTAATTCGCATTCATGATAACGCAATATAAATAACCGTCTGATGAATGCAACGCTTATTAACACGAAGGTACTGGATCAAATCGCCTTTAAACCGTATAATAAGCGCCCTTTTTTATGTAAATATTTTTTGGAGTTCAACAATGGCACGTGTAACCGTTGAAGATGCAGTAAATGTAGTTGGTAACCGTTTTGATTTAATCTTAATGGCATCGCGTCGCGCGCGTCAGCTTGCCACTCAAGGTAAAACACCTTTAGTTGAGCCAGAAAACGATAAAGCGACCGTTATTGCTTTACGAGAAATTGAAGCGGGTTTAATTACTAATGAATTGATGGATGTTCAAGACCGTCAAGAAAAGTATGAAAAACATGCCGCTGAATTAGCAGCAGTTGCGGCTATTGCTGAAGGTCGTGGTTAATAACCGACTATTTTAATTTTTTAAGAAACGCCGTACATGCAAATGTCCGGCGTTTTTTTTTCTTAAACACAAGGAGTTTTATACTGTGATATCGCTATTATTACCTGCTTTTGCGATTGTTGCTGGTTTCGCACTACTCATTTGGAGTGCCGATAAATTTGTACTTGGCGCTTCAAATACGGCAAGCAGCTTTTCCATCTCACCCTTAATTGTTGGCGTTGTCATTGTTGGTTTAGGGACATCTGCACCTGAGATGTTAGTTTCGGCAATTGCGGCATGGCAGGGCAAAACAGGGCTTTCTATCGGTAACGCGATCGGTTCAAACATTACCAATATTGGCTTAATGCTTGGACTCACGGCACTCATTTATCCATTACAAATCCATTCCAAATTACTCAAAAGAGAAATGCCCGTTTTACTTATCATTATTTTGATTAGCTTGTATCTGCTTTGGGATCAAAACCTCAGTGTGGTGGATGGCCTCATACTTATGATGATGATGTTTGCGATGTTAGCATTCACGGTATATGAAGCGAAAAGCCACGGTGAAGATAGCTTGCCACAGGAAATTATCGATGAATTACCAGAGCAGGTTAGTAAAGGCGAAGCACTAAAGTGGTTAATATTAGGCATTGTGATACTGATTGCTTCCTCACGTATTCTAGTCTGGGGTGCAGTAGAAGTTGCCGAATACTTCGCCGTCAGCGACCTCATTATTGGTTTAACCATTGTCGCAATTGGCACCAGCTTGCCGGAACTTGCGGCGACGCTTGCCGCTGCACGTAAGAAAGAGTTTGACCTTGCTGTGGGTAATATTATTGGCTCTAATATTTTTAATATTCTTGGGGTAATGGCGCTGCCCGGGCTTATTAATCCAGATACGTTTGATCAGGAAGTATTAACTCGCGACTATCCAACCATGATCGCTCTAACCGTTGCCTTAATGGTGTTTTCAATCGGATTTCGTAAAGGTAAGTCGGGTGTATTAGGCCGTTTTGAAGGTGGGTTATTGTTAATGGGTTACATTGCTTACATGGCCTGGTTATTTATAGATATGAGTAAAACAGTTTCCTAATAACGCAGGGCGGGTTTTCGCGCTAGCGCCCCGTAGGGCAAAAATAGCACCAATCTGCGTTGTTATAAAATCTCTATCTAGCATAAGTATATTCATATTTTGCTTACAAAAAAGCCTCGTGTAAAAACGAGGCTTTTTTATTATCTACGATTTTTTACCTAAAATAAGACGCTAAAAATTTACTTAACATCTAATGGTGCAGCTGTTTTCTTGTGTGTTAGGTAAAGAGGAATCGTTGCAAATAATAAACCACCAACAATATTACCTAAGATAGTCGGGATAAGGTTGAAGTTCAACCAAGTCGCGATACCAAAATCAGCACCTAAAATCATGCCCAGTGGGAATAAGAACATGTTGACAACCGTATGTTCAAAGACCAAAACGAAGAAGATGAAGATAGGTAACCACATTGCGGCAATTTTCCCCCCCACTGAACGTGACGTCATGCCACCCACGACACCTAAACATACCATCAAGTTACAAAAAATAGCACGAACAAAACAGGTGATCCAACCATCTACACCGAAGTTTTCAAAACCAGCAGTCCGCGCTGTAGAGACCTTAATAAACGTTTGCGCTACCGCGTTAGTATCAATACTGAAATTCATCGTCAAAGAAACAGCAATCAAATAAGCAACAAGCAGTGAACCGATAAAATTACCTAGACCTACGAGTCCCCAACAACGAAATACGCGAGGCCAATCAATACCAGGACGGTTTTCAAATTTAGCCAGCGGCGCTAAACCAAAAACCCCCGTTACAAGATCGTAACCCATCAGGCTTAAGATACAAAAACCAACAGGGAAGACGAGCGCACCAACAAGGCCACTGCCAGTTTGTGTGATAGCAGTAATTGCAACCACAACGGCAAGCGATAAAATAATACCAGCCATTGTGCCACGTAAAATCAGATCACGTGTGCTGGTATTGGATTTGGCTTCACCAACATCGATCATGGTTTGTACGAAGTCAGCAGGTTTGTTGTAAGACATAGTTAAGCACCTAATAGTAAAGTTAATGTGAAAGTTAAAATTAAATAGTAAAAGGCTTCCTACTCACCTCCAGGAATGCACATTCACAGCGTAAGTAAGAAACATTTCAGCTATTTAATCTTTACAGCTGCACTTCAATTTGGCCGCCAGAAACACGCACTTTATAGGTTTCGATAGAAACATCTGCATTCTCTAAACAGTGACCATCCGCTAAATTAAAGCGTTGTTTTTTCAATGGTGAAGCAACCCATAACTGCTCTTGATGCTCACAAATCACACCTCGAGATAACACATTTGAACGCGCAAATGGATCCATGTTATTAACGGCAAAAAGCTGTTCGTCATCATAAGGGCGGAAGATAGCCACTTGTTTACCATCAACTAACGCACAAACGCCTGTTGATGGGAAAACAGTTTCTAATTCACAGACTTTAATCCACTTGCTCATTTACGCTTCCTCCAAAGTAATTTTGTACGTAGGTGCTTTTTCATCTAAAAATGCAGGGCGTTTTTGACCACGCTCAGGGGTAAACACCACATTATCATCTTGCTGATCACTATTAATAAAGTGTGCAAAGCGTTTCAGTTGTTGCTCATCATTTAGCGTCGTTGCCCATTCACAATGATAATTATCAATCGATTCAGCCATCTCTTTTTCAAGCTGTGCATTAATGCCTAATTTATCTTCAATCACTACTTTTTGCAGGTATTCAATACCACCTTCTAGGTTTTGTAACCACACCGAGGTACGTGTTAATTTATCCGCCGTACGCACATAGAACATCATGAATCGATCTAGGTATTTAATTAATGTTTCTTTATCTAAGTCAGAGGCAAGTAATGATGCATGCTGCGGTTTCATACCTCCATTACCACAAACATAAAGGTTCCACCCCGCATCAGTGGCAATAATGCCGACATCTTTACCCTGTGCTTCAGCACATTCACGCGTACAACCCGAAACACCAAACTTCATTTTATGGGGGGTGCGCAATCCCTTATAACGGTTTTCCAACTCAACACCTAAACCAACACTGTCTTGCACACCAAAACGACACCATGTACTACCTACACAGGTTTTTACCATACGCAGTGCTTTAGCGTAGGCTTGACCTGTTTCAAAACCAGCATCTAAAAGCTGTTTCCAAATATCAGGAAGATCTGATTTATGCGCGCCGAATAAACCAATACGCTGTGCGCCAGTGATTTTAGTGTATAGCGCATATTGCTCAGCAACACTGGCAACAGCAGCTAAGCCTTTTGGTGTTACTTCACCACCAGCCATACGTGGAATAACTGAATAAGTACCATCTTTTTGCATGTTACCAAGGAAAATGTCATTGGTATCTTGTAGACCATTATGTTCTTTCGTTAGTATGTGCTCACCCCAGCATGACGCTAAGATAGAACCCACGGTTGGTTTACAAGTTTCACAGCCGTAACCTTTACCGTATTTAGCTAATAAATCTTTAAAGGTTTTGATACCTTCAATACGGATAAGGTGGAATAACTCTTGGCGAGAGTATTCAAAATGCTCACAAAGATGGTTTTTAACTTCCATTCCCTGCTTTTTTAGCTCCGCATTAAGTACTTGCGTAATAAGCGGAACACAACCACCACAGCCTGTACCAGCGCCCGTTTCTCCTTTAATCGCACCAATCGTTGTATGCCCAGCCGCAACGGCATCAGCAATATCGCTTTTCTTCACATCAAAACATGAACAGAGTTGTGCGCTCGCAGGTAAAGCATCCACACCTAACCCCGCCGATTTAGTACCAGCATGCGCAGGTAAAATCAAAGAGTCAGGATGTTTAGGCAGTTCGATATCGTTAAGGGTATATTGCAGTAAATCACCATAACTTTCGGTATCGCCCACTAATACAGCACCCAATAATGCCTTACCATCTTCCGAGACAATAATGCGTTTATATACGGCACTGTTTTCATCAAGGTAAACATAACTTTTACAATTTGGCGTGCGACCATTGGCATCGCCGATACTACCAACGTCAACACCTAATAATTTTAATTTTGCGCTCATATCAGAGCCAGTAAACGCATTGTCACGACCAAGTAGGGTATCAACGGCCACTTTCGCCATGTTATAGCCCGGTGCCACTAAGCCGAAGAATTTTTCATTCCAGGAGGCACACTCACCAATCGCGTAAATATCCGCATCACTGGTTTGACATTGGTCATTGATGCTAATCCCACCGCGAGGTGCAGTCGCTAACCCACACTGCTTAGCTAATTTATCCTGTGGGCGAATACCCGTTGAAAAAACGATAAAATCAACTTCTAACTCACTGCCATCGGCAAAGCACATCGTATTACGCGCTGTTTGCCCTGAGCTGACTATCTCTTGCGTATTTTTAGTGGTGTGTACATTGACACCAATGTGCTCTATTTTATGGCGTAACATTTGTCCGCCCTGCACATCTAACTGCTCAGCCATTAATACTGGGGCAAACTCAATAACATGCGTTTCAACGCCAAGTGCTTTTAATGCTCCCGCAGCTTCAAGCCCTAGCAATCCACCACCGACCACGGCACCGCTTTTGCTACGGTGCGCCGTTGTTTCAATCGCCTTTAGATCTTCAATCGTACGGTAGACAAAACAGTCTTTATTATCATTGCCCTTAATCGGTGGCACCCAAGGATAGGATCCCGTTGCCATTACTAATTTATCGTAATAAACCGCACGACCAGTTTGTGAGTGAATCACCTTTTGTTCACGATTAATCATTAAAGCGCGTTCACCAAGCAATACTTCAATATTGTGTTTTTCATAAAAACCCTCTTTTACCAAAGAAAGTTCTTCTGCCGTATGGTGAGAAAAGTAGGAAGATAAATGAACACGATCATAGGCAACGCGAGGCTCTTCACAAAAAACAGTGATTTGAAATTTATCAAGATCCGCTTTATCGACAAAATCCTCAATAAAACGATGACCTACCATACCATTACCAATAATCACTAATTTTTGTTTACTCATATTTTCCTCAATCACGAAGTGAAGTTAAATTCACCTGCAGACTAACCAAATAACGAAAAACAAATTTGATGAAAATCAAAATAAACAGCATCACGACCCGAATTTCATTAACAAAATAGCAATATACCCACTAATAGGTAACCATTTACTTAACAAAGACCACATATAAATCAATGTTTTCTAACAAAACCTTACTTTAAAAAGGGGTAAACGTTGTGCTATCTTGCGCTGCTAATTTCTAAACAAAAACGATACCGCTATGCCTAAAGACAACAATATTAAAATCCTCATCAGTGCCTGTTTACTTGGTGAACGGGTACGATACGATGGCAAAATAAATAAACTAGAAGATCCCTTAATAATGCAGTGGCAACAAAAAAAGTGGCTATTACCCGTTTGCCCTGAAGTGTGTGGCGGTTTAGCAACGCCACGCGCAGCTGCTGAAATACAAGTAGATGGCAGCATTAAAACGGCAAGTGGGGAAGATGTGAGTGTAGCCTTTAAACTCGGTGCACAAAAAACCTTGCAACTGGCCTTAGAGAATAAGGTGAAAGTTGCCATTTTGACGGAAAAAAGCCCATCATGTGGCAGTTCATTACGTTACGATGGCAGTTTTAACAGGACATTAGTTAACGGCGAAGGGTGCACCGCTAAGTTATTACGTGCCCATAATATCGCAGTATTTAATCAATTTAACTTAGCGGATGCACAAGCTTATTTGCAAGCAATAAACGACAAATAATTAACTCTATCGCTTACTCGTAATCATCAATTTGCATTAGATCTGGATGGATAAATTGATAATCCAACAAGGCTTTTACTTTGTCATTACAAACAACCTTATTAATTGCCGAATCATCACTAAGGCGCGGTTTTTCTAACCCTAATGCTAGCGCATTGTGGGTATAAAATTGCGCTTTTGTTGGGTGGGTATCTGCGCAGCCATTTAACACTTCCCCCCAAACTTCGCGTTTAATAATCTGTTCAATCATCTCAACACAATCATCAAGATGAATAAGATTAACTGGCGCTTGCGCTGAGGAAATGGTCTTAGCAGGCACTTTTGTCGTAGCGAAGAAGCGCCCCGGATGACGGCGCCCACCAATTAATCCAGCGAAACGTAAAATAGTTGTCTGAAAATGGCGACTATTACGAAACAGTGATTCGATGGTTAAAAGCGGATGCAATACCTCACTTAGATCATCAGACTCCTTACAAAGCCCACTATTATTGGGATAAACCCCCGTTGAGCTAATGAATAACAGCTTCTGTATCGACGACTGTTCTATTTTTTCAAGCAGCAGTGCAAAGGCAGCTACATTTTTACTAGTGATATTAATGAGTAAAATATCACTATTTAAAAAAGGGTCGATATTATCCTGTAAATTTTCAATATCGATAAGGTAAGGCTGTAAACCCAACGCTGCTAAATGTGCCATTTTTTCGTCAGTGCGGGTAGAAATTTTAACCTGTGCAAAGCGCTTTAATAGCCTCTTTGCAACGGGTACACCTAACCAACCACTGCCCAAAATACTGATAGTTTGCTTCATTTATCCCCCTTTGATTTTGCATCTCTTTCTTTGCGTTTTTGAACGCGAGCCAGAATAACTCGCTTCTCTTGCTCATTCACTTCTCGCCACTGCATAATTTCATTCATTGTGCGAAAACAGCCGATACAAATATCTTTTTCATCCAAGCAACAATTTCGTATACAGGGTGATGCAATGTCACTCATCGATGTAATCCATTCTGTTTTTCTAGGTATCACCATCTTACCTTTAATGATCCATTTTTTTCAGTTAAACTTACTTTTATTTTTAACATTTTTATAACAAAAGAGAGTGTGTAGATGTTTATAATCCGTTGGATTTTGGGGCGTATCATTTTATTAGTAAACTTTAGTTTGCCGCCTAAAAGACGTAAACGAGAGCAACATGAACAGATTAAAATAGATTTAGAGAGTAAATCACTGCAGCTATACCAATACGAAGCCTGCCCTTTTTGCGTCAAAGTGCGCCGCGCGATGCGTCGTCAAAATCTTACAATAACCACGGTTGATGCTAAACAAAGCGCTAATAAAGAGATACTTGCAACACAAGCAGGCAAAGTACAAGTGCCCTGCTTGCGTATTGAAGAGGCCAATAAGGTCACTTGGCTGTATGAATCCAAAGCGATTATCAATTATTTAAATAATCGCTTTGCCTAAGATAGTGACGGTTGAGGTTATTTATCACTGAGTATTAGTTTTACCCCGAGAAAAATTAATACAGCACCGGTCAGCCCTTCCATGGTTTTCATCGCACTTTGATTTTTAAAAAAGGCTTTTGCTG
Source organism: Psychromonas sp. MME1 (assembly GCF_041080865.1). NCBI lineage: Bacteria > Pseudomonadati > Pseudomonadota > Gammaproteobacteria > Alteromonadales > Psychromonadaceae > Psychromonas > Psychromonas sp. MME1. The sequence continues at coordinate 2,774,085 of NZ_CP160906.1, forward strand.
AATGGATGGCATGAGCTAAACCACATTGCCACACCATCGCAATTAAAAAATGAATAGCAGCCATGGTTAAAGATTGTAAAACGGGTGAATAATTGGGGTCGATAAATTGCGGTAAAAAAGCCAAATAAAAAATAGCCGTTTTCGGATTAAGCACATTAGATAAAAAGCCTTCGCGCAGCGAACGACGACAGTTAAAAACCAGATGCTTTTGATCTTGCATGGTTAAATCAGGCTGCGCTTTAAACATGCCACGCAAGCTAGTGAGCCCAAGCCAAATAAGGTATGACGCACCAATCCACTTCATCACCTCAAATAACTGCGCAGACTGCAGTAAAATTGCCGAGATCCCCAGTGCAGAAAAAAGTGCATGCACAAACAGGCCGGAACAGATCCCTAAACTGGTCACACAGCCATCAAGGCTACCTGAACGGCTACTATTACGAATCACCAATGCCGTGTCTAATCCCGGAGTTAAGGTGAGGATGGTGATGGCAATTAAAAAAGCTTCGAAATTAATGATATGCACGCAGTTGCTCCCTATCCAGATAGGTATTTATAGCAAGAAGGCAAGAGTTGATCAATGAGATAATAGCAATGGCTGACCATAAAAAAGCCCCACTATTATTAATGGGGCTATTATCGGCATATTTTTTTATAGCGGTATTTGTTGTGTTATACAGTGGATGTTGCCACCTCCAAGCACAATTTCACGTGCAGCAATCCCTTTTATCTCATAATCAGGAAAGACCCGTTGTAATATGTTAAAAACTTCTTGGTCATGGCGTTCATCTAACAAAGGATAAACAATCTGCCCATTACTAATTAAAAAATTAGCATAAGAAGCCGCTAATCGCTCTCCTTCTTGTCGAGACATCCCATCACTGGCAACGATCCCCTGTGCCTCTTCCTTGGTAATATACAAAGGCCCCGGCATCGGTAGCTTGTGGATAGTTATCTTGCGCCCTTTAGCATCACGCGCCTCACGCAGTGTTTGATAAGCTTGCTGACTAATAGCATACTGTGGAATGAGGGGATCGTCACAGTACGTTAATAACACCTCACCCGGTTTAACAACATGCATTAAATTATCCACATGACCATTGGTTTCATCATTGTACAAACCCTGCTTAAGCCAGATTATTTTCTCCACCCCTAAATGGGCCTGTAACTGACTTTCTATTTGCGCTTTGGACAAATCAGGATTACGGCTTTCATGCAACAAACACTCTTCCGTCGTGAATAAGGTCCCCTCACCATCAACATGAATAGCCCCACCTTCTAATATCATCGGCGCACGATGGCAACTATCATTATTAATTTCGGCCATTTTCTTAGCGACTTTATCATCACTATCCCAAGGGGCATATAATCCATCAACCAACCCACCCCAAGCATTAAATTGCCAATCAATCGCTTTACGTTGCTGCTTATCATTAACCACATAAACCGCACCAATATCACGCAGCCAACAATCATCGTAGGACATTTCAACCACTCGTACACTATCAGGCAACTTGGCTCGAGCTTGATCGTAATGCAACGGGCTCACAATCATCGTCACCGCTGTTTTTTCAGCAATGGTCGTGGCAACATCAATAAATGCTTGCTGTGCCATTTTGCCGTTTTCTCGCCAATTATCTGCTCGATGTGGCCAGCCCATCCAAACACTTTGCTGAGGTTCATACTCACCGGGCATGCGATATCCTCGCAGTGAATGTATTGAATTAAGTGCTATATTCATACACAAGCCTCCTTTGAAGTAGAGATTTTGCCCGCCTTATTTGCCGCTAAACTGCGATATAAGAGCACTTCACCAACCACAATGGTCATTAACACACCACCTAATACAGGCGCACTGTAGGTCCAGTCGATGCTACTGGAAATAATCTCAGGAAAGATAAATAGCACAACGGCCTGTGCGATAATGGCAAAACAGATTAACGTCATCACTAACTGAGTGACAAAGTTGCCTGGCACTTTAAAAGGGCGAATTTGCTGTGCGTCGGTAACTCGTAATTTTAAATATGCTGGGAACATAAATAGGTAAGGTAAAAGAAAGATACAACTAGAGAAGGCAAACATCGACCAGAACAATTCATCATTGCTACTCGCAAAAAAAGCATAAATAACGATCACGGCAGTAGAGACTAAACCAGTGATTACATTGGCTCCAACAGGGGTTGCATATTTTGCCGATAAATAACCAACGCACTCAGGCAACTCTCCTTCTTTGGCAGATTCAGCTGCAGCGCGACTAGAGCCCATCGTCCAGCTGACCATGTTGCCAATAAAGGTAATTAGCGTCATTACACCAAGCATCAATGTGATTGCTTGACCAAAGGCACCGTCACCGAAAAGCACCTTAAAAGTATCCACAATACCTGCTACCAAGCCAATATCTTGCACGGGTAAAGCCGCCAATATACCAAGGGTACCGACAACATATAAAAAAGCAGTCACCGCAATGGCAAGAAAAATCACCTTAGGTACTTGTTTTACATCTTTCATCTCCTTGGTCATTGTTGCAACCAATTCAAATCCCATTAGATTGAAAACTAAAGCAGGCAAAAAGGCACTGCCCGTTTCAAAGGAGGGGAGCATCGCGGAAAATGTAAACTCATTAGCAAAACCATGATTAAAGGCATGTACAAAACCACCAATAGCCAACACAGAAATAATCGCTATTTTTAATATTGCGCAAAGATTAGAAACCCACAGGCCAACATTTACAGAAACATTACAAATCCAAACCGTTAACCACGTTAAGCTGATACAAATGGCTATTTGCATGGCCAGTGACAGATCGGGAAAGAAAAGTTCGGCAAAAGTACCAGCAAATAAAATATAAACAGCAGGCATCCATAAACCGACATTCACCCAATAAAACCACGTCACACGGATTGCCCAATTTTTACCAAAGGCACGTTTTATCCAATCATGAATCCCGCCCTCTCCAGGGTAGGTGGCACTTAACTCGGAAGTGATTAACCCATAGGGGATAACAAATACAACCAGCATAAATGCCCACCAGCCAATAGAACTAACCCCTATTGATGCTGAGGCGGTTAATGTATCGAGTACTAAAACAGCACATAAACTAAACAGTGCGAGCGCGCTAACGCCCATTTTTTTATCCGTCATAATTTTATTCCTTTATTTTAATAAGCAGTGTTACGCTTACAGATTCCCATCAAGCGTTAATAGCGTTTTATACTGATCAGGGCGACGATCTCTAAATAGCCCCCAAGCTTGACGTTGAAAAGTGATTTCATCGAGATCAAATTCATGACAAAGCACCCCTTCGCTGACACGGTCAGCCTGCTCAACAATCGCGCCACTTTGATCGCAGATAAAAGAACAACCAAAAAATGTAATGCTCACATCACGCGTTGTCGCACTCTCCATACCAATACGATTGGAAGCAATAATAGGGGTTTGATTAGCGGCGGCATGACCTTGCATCACTCGCGTCCAATGCGGTTGCGAATCCATTGTAGGTTGGCTTGGCTCGCTACCAATTGCCGTTGGATAGAAGAGGATTTCCGCTCCCTGCAAAGCCATGCAACGCGCTGTTTCAGGAAACCATTGGTCCCAACAAATACCAACGCCAATTTTTGCATAGCGTGTATTCCACACTTTAAAACCCGTATCACCAGGGCTAAAATAGTATTTTTCTAGGTAGCCATCACTGTCTGGAATATGTGTCTTACGATAAGTTCCCAATAAAGAACCATCCGCATCAATCATCGCCATGCTGTTAAAGCGCACATTGCCTGATTTTTCAAACCAGCTAAAAGGCAAAACCACTTGCAGTTCTTTGGCTAATTTAGTGAGTAATTGAAAAGCCGGATTTTCTTCTAAGGTGGTCGCTAATGCATGGTATTTTTCATTAATTTCAATGCAAAAATAGGGCGTTTCAAATAACTCTTGTAAAAGAATAATCTGCGCACCTTCACTGGCAGCTTGACGAACTAAACGCTCAGCTTTAACAAGATTTTCCTGCACATCCCATGAACAAGACATTTGTGTTGCAGCAACTTTCACTTTTCTCATTGTGTTTACATCCTCATATTTTTAAATTAACAGTAGATTTTTAATGGTGATACTTTATCCTCGCTTAAGTTATAATGAAAATGCGATATTTTGATTTTAATATGAAGGAAAGTAATAACCTATGGATATAGATATTAATCAACTGCGCTTGTTGGTTCTTTTAGATCATGAAAGAAACCTCTCTCGCACTGCACAGCGGCTTTTTATGAGTCAGTCTGCGGCAAGCCACATTCTTTCTAAATTACGTAATCGTTTTGATGATCCATTATTTATAAAAACCAAGGTAGGAATGGAACCAACCCCCTTTATCGCCAATTTATTACCGGGAATTAAAAAGGGATTAAACACCATTGAAATGGCGCTCGATAAGGCAAAGCCCTTTGAACCGAGCATCGCTGCGAAAACCTTCTATATTGGTGCGATTGATTACTTTGAATTTTATGGCTTACCTAAATTAGCAGCCAAAATAGAAAAAAAAGCGCCGAATGTACGTATCGGCATTGATATCTTGTCGGAAAATTTACAGCTAGAAAGGATTGAAGATGGGCGCATTGATATCTTACTTGCTGTTGATAATTTGCAGGAAATGCCACGTTATTATCATCGCTATCATTGGTTGTCAGACCATTATGTTGGCATAGTGGCAGAGAAAAACAGATTGCCTAGCAGCTTAACACTAAAGCAGTTTTTACGCACCTCACAGGTTCATCTACCGCTAATCAACAGTGGGGCAGATCTCATTGATCGCTGGCTACATAGCCAACATCAGTCCCGCCACATATCTATGATAGTGCAAAGTTATGCGGTTGGTGGCATGGTTATCGCCAAAAGTAATTATTTAATGTGCGTCCCTTATAATATAGCCAAACAGCTCGTGGAGATGCTGCCGTTAAGGATGGTTAATCTGCCAGCTGGCATCCCCGAATTATCTTTAAGCATGTTTACCCATCAACTTTATGATAGCCAAGATAGCGTACAATGGCTGATCAAGCAGATTCAATCCTGTACCTAAGAATGGCAATCAGTCATATCGCTCACCATTTTTGATCAAGGTCGTCTAGCTGTATTCTCGGCGCTCGAGCGGCATTAATCGCACAACAGAAAGCGAGTACTGCGGCGAGTAAAAATGCAGTTTGAAACGCATCAATAATATGCGTTTGCGGGCTAGCCAACAAAAACTTAATGTTGGCATTGCGGTCAAAGTTAGGAATTAATGCATAGATAAGAGCACCAAATAATGCCGTCCCCATCGATGCCCCCAATGAACGCGACAATGATGCCATTGCAGTAATACGTCCGAGATTCTCTTTACCGCCAACGGTTTGAATAAGCAGTTGTGTAGACGGCATGACAGTGCCTAATCCCAGACCGCAGCAAAGCCCTAATCCAGAGATGATGGTTGGCTGTGGAGGTAGCAAACCTAATAATAAAAACGCCACCGTGGTGATACTCATCCCCACCACAGGTATCCATTTCGGAACGCCCGTCTTAGCGATTATCTTACCGGTAATATACGATCCTGTTATTAACCCCGTGGTTAGTGGCAATAATAATAAACCTGAAGTCGATGCATTAGCACCAAAACCAAGCTGTAAATAGATTGGCAAAAAAAAGATTAATGCAAACAAACACGCAGCAAACAAAAACGTTGACGTTAACGGAATATAAACCTCCTTTTTAATCAATAAATGCAGCGGTAGAAATGAGTGCGCAGTTTTTTGTTGTTGCATCAACATCACTATCGCCAACAGGATAGCCATACCAATGTACATCGCACTCTCTAAGGAAAACCATGGGAATCTATACCCCCCCCGAAGTTAACCAAAAAATAAAGGTCGTCATAATGATGGGGAACAGGATTAACCCAACCCAATCTACTGACCGTTTAACTAATGAGGACGGGCTGGCCGCCAAAGCCAGTAAGCGATAGCCAGCAAAGATCGCCAGCGGGATATTGATCCAAAATAACCACTTCCATGAAAAGTACGTCACAACAACCCCTCCGATCACAGGCCCACCGATACTGGCAACGGCGAATAGAGAGGCAAAATAGCCTTGAAAGCGAGCACGTTGTCGAGGTGGTATCAGCTCACCAATCAATGCCTGCGATAAACTCATCAACCCCCCGCCACCTAAACCTTGTATCACTCGCCCAATAATCAACATCGGCATGGAATGCGCCAACGCAGAGGTCAACGAGCCAATAGAAAAGATCACTAACGCCACAATCAACATATTACGGCGATTATAACGGTCTCCCAACCACCCATAAATGGGAACGGACGCCGCCGTCGCAAGCAGATAACCAATCATGATCCAAGAGGCGGATTGGATCCCACCCAACTCCTTAGCAATGGCAGGTGTCGCCGTGGAAAGTAAGGTTTGGTCTATCGCTGCTAATAACATCGGTAAAAAGACAATTGAAAAAATACCCAAAAAGTGACTTTTTGAGACCATTTTTGAAGATGTTTGTGAAGAAGCGTTATTCATAAAAAGCAGCCACAAAGAGAACAGAGCCATATCATAAGTCTATTTGCAGTGATCTTCATATTATTATTACGAAACGGGCAAATTTAAGCCGTTATGATTAAATAAAGATGGATACTCTCTACACACAGTAGCAAATGGCGGGCTAAAGCCCGCACCCCATTTAATAATAGCCACAATGTGTCATGCATAGCGCTAATGTCGGGACTAAACTCTTACATAGGTGCGGTTCTGGTAACGCTTCAATAGGATATAAAAACTATGTGCAACGAGAGCGAAACCGCCCCCAATCGCCCAAGGCGTGATATAAAATGCAAATAAAAAAAGTGAACAAGCTAAAAGTATAAAGGGTTTAAATTCATAAATTGCTTCAGGTAGAAGCGTCCCGCGTCGATAAAAATTTGCTTTTGCAGGATGCCTATAATGAAATCGCATCATCCACACTAAAGCCCCTAATCCATAAAGAGCTATACCCGAGAAAAGCCCCAGTATGCTATCGATAGAGATGGCACTCACACCACCTATACTCAAATAGGCATAAGGAATAAGTTCATAAACTGGCTTCGACAACATTATTTCCCCTCCCGATTAGTTAAAAAACGCTTCAACTGAGAAATGAGTGATACCTCAAGTCATCGTATTGATAACAGTTATTATTTAATCTTTAATCAGTATAGGAAGAGTCACAGAGAATTAGCAAATATTAACTAAAAATATTTTCCTGAGAGGCTTAGCCAATACTGTACGGGCTTAGCCTCAGACACTAACTAGTATGTAAAATCAGATAGTTAACCTTACACCGTGCTAAATATCCTTAACTGCGCATTAATTTGTTCAACACGCGAGACCATTTCACCGCTGTAGTTCAATCCATCTGTAGACATTTTCGCCGATAAGCCAGCTAATTGTTCGGTATTATTAATATTTTTCTTTACTCCACTGACCACTTCCATTTGAAATTGGGACCGTTCACTAATCGTATTCGTTTGCACGGCAATTTTATCGAAAATATGGGTGATCTGTAACAGTAGTTGACTTGCTGCTTCCGCTTTTAAAACTGCGTTATCACTCGCTTTTTCTCCCTCACACATCAACTGATAACAGATTTTTGTATTTTTTTGAATACTGGCAATGATAGCTTGAATATCTTTAATGGAATGGGTCGTTTTAGTGGCTAACTGGCGCACTTCATCAGCAACAACGGCAAAGCCTCGCCCATGCTCTCCAGCCCTAGCGGCTTCAATCGCTGCATTTAAGGCCAACAAGTTAGTTTGCTCAGCAATAGATTGAATCACCTCGGTGACTTTGCCAATTTGCTTACTGCTAGTAAGTAAATGTGTCATATTGTCACTATTATCCTTCACCAATAGTGCCACATCCATAATAGCGGCGACCGTCTCTTTGACCGTTTGATTACAATCATGCGCCTTACCATTGGCATCGATCACAGCACCATTAGTAACCTGTAAGTCATCTAATGAAGCAAACTTGCTTCATTCAAACTATCGACACTGCTAATTGTCGATTGCAACTCTACCTGCTGGGCAAGTAACTGCGCTTCATTGCTACGATTAATAGCAACCAATTGCTGTGATTCCGTCGCTAAATGGGCGGAGTTTTCTTGTATACTTTCGATAATAACGGCAAAGGAGCGGATCATCCGATCAAAACGCCTACCGATATCCCCAAATTCGTCTCCTTGCGGCATATCTAGCTGCAGTGATAAATTGTTACTCGATTCAATCTGCGTAATAATATTGAGCATCTTATCGAGGCGACGATTCACACCCCAAACGAGCCACCAGCCCAACATTAGAGCAACAAGAGCAACACTAATAGCAATAATACCAAGCCACTGTTTAATAGTGGCACTATATTGCTGAGCCTCTTGCAGTGTCTCATCTGCTATGATTTTCTGCTGCTTAATCAACGCTTTTAAGAGTGTTGTGATTGGCTCAATACCACTATAAAGCTCAAGATCGACAAAATCACTCATTGCATAACTCGATTGTGCTTCAATAAAACCTTGCAACTTGAGAATCGTATTTTGTGCCGATTCAAAAGCGCCCTGATTGCCTTCTATCAATATTTTTTCTTGCTCTGATAATTCACTACTTAAATATTGTTGCCAACTTATTTGCAATGTTTTTTGGGCACTTTTTATTTGCTCATCAGCTTCGCTCCAGAGCAACATTTGTGCACGCGTCTTATGCGCCAAATCGACAATATTGGTCGAGTAAAGCGTCACTATTTCGTTTAATTGAATAATAGGCAGTAAGCGTTTAGATATCACATCCTCTGTATTTTTAATCAATACATTAGAAGAGTGAAACATAATCGTGATAAAAAAAATCGTAATGAAAATGGGAATACAAGTTAGTAGGATTAATTTATGTTTAACTTTTAACTTCATTATTTTATTCACCTTAATCAAAAATGTACTTTAATAACCAACTGAATTATTTAAAGTAATTGTTTTTTATTAAGAAAAGATAAATAAATAATTAAATTTTCACGGAAATGAATAAATTCTTATACGAAAAGAATTAAGGGAATAACCCATAAAATGACATTAATCAAACCATGTTCAAATAGAGAAGCAAATTGATTGCGATACCAGCAATTGTCATAAAAACGTCACAAACAAACCTTATCTTAAACGCTTTACAGGGATATCACTTATCGATTTAACACTTTATTTACAATACCTTATAACCTTTAAAGGTTAGCTAAAGAGAGCCAAATAAAATGAGTAAAAATCTCGAATCTAACCTATTTAATGAAGACTAAATATGCAAAATTTAACGACGATTTCACTGGACTCTATCATTCAAAATAAAAATCTTAGCGTTGTTTTTCAACCCATTATTGAAAATGCGGAACGTAGTATTTTTGGATATGAGGCCTTAATACGGGGGCCGTTAGGAGGTACATTGCATTCACCAGTGGCGCTATTTGCAGAGGCCAAACAACAAGGCAGATTAGTCGAATTGGAGTTTTTATGTCGCGAGTTATCAATTCTGCAATTCAAAAAACTTGACCTCCCCGGGAAGCTATTTCTTAATGCGAGCCCAGAAACGCTCTTCCAACCTAACTTCAAATCAGGCCAAACATTAAAATTACTGGAAAAAATAGGCTTCCCGCCTTCCCGTGTCGTCATTGAATTAACTGAACACAGTCCCTTAGAGAATTATGAACTAGTTCGAGATGCATTAAAGCATTATAAGGAGATGGGCTTTGAAATTGCCATGGATGATTTAGGCTCGGGTTACTCTGGACTTCGTATGTGGTATGAGTTGCGCCCCGATTTTGTTAAAATTGATTGCCACTTTATGTGTGATATTGATAACGATAAAGTAAAACAGCAATTTGTACGCTCGATAAAAAATATTGCTCAAGAGCTAGATTGTAAGGTGATTGCCGAGGGTATTGAAACAGTCGATGAATTTCAATTTATAGAAAAAATTGGCTTACCATTTTGCCAAGGTTATTATTTTAGTCACCCAGAGCCGCTCCCCATCCAAAAGGTAGAGAACCATTTTTTCAGTGATAGGCGAGTCACCAAAAGAAGTAAAAACAGGCTTATTTCATCAAAAAAAGTCGGTGATTTATTGCAATATATCGATGCAATTAACGTTTCAACAAGTGTAGAAACGTGTGCGGATTTGTTTAAGCAAGCACCAGACTTAGATAGCATTCCAGTGCTTGATAATAATATACCGATTGGCTTAATTCGCCGTAACAGCCTAACAAATTTATTTTTTTCAAAATACGGGCGAGAATTATCAGGCAAAAACAAAATAACATCGCTCGTTGATCGGCATGTTCTGATATTAGAGAATAATTTACCGATTGAACAAGCCAGTATGTTAATTAGCGATCAAGTTAGAAGTAAAAAAGCACTGGAATTTATTATTGTAAGTAATGGAGAATACCAAGGCGTTGGCTCCATTATTGACCTTCTTAAGGAGATCACTAATCTACAAATCGATAATGCGCGCTATGCCAATCCACTCACTTTGTTACCTGGTAATGTCCCCATCAGTAAAAGATTAGATCTACGGATTAAAGAGCAAATACCCGTTGCGGTCTGTTACATCGATCTAGACCATTTCAAGCCATACAATGACTATTATGGTTATGAAAAAGGTGACCAAATAATCCTTGGCGTTGCAGATATTTTAAGAGAGGTTATTACTGATCGTGATGACTTTATTGGCCACATTGGTGGAGATGATTTTATTTTAATTCTATCCTCTGATTCTTGGCAAAAAAAATGCCAGAAAATACTCAACAAGTTCGCTAACTGGGTTCGCGATCGCTACCAACCAGAAGATCTACTAAAGGGCGGAATATTAGGTGAAGATCGCGAAGGTAATAAACAATTCCACCCGCTTTTGAGTTTATCCATAGGTTGCGTAAGTTTACCACCGCCCATTTGTAAAACGCATCACGATGTTGCCGTATTAACCACATACGCGAAATCAATGGCTAAAAAAATGAAAGGTAATTCTCTATTTGTCTACAACGACATAGCAACAGACAATCAACGACGAGATAAAGCGAGCTAGTTTTTTAAATATGGAACATTATTATTCAGTTGTTACTTTATCTGCATCTTGATTTTTATCTAGGTCTTCATCTTTCGGCAAAGGCTGCCCCGTATAGGCATGCAAAAATGCTTCACAAAGCAATTCGCTATTGGTTGCATGGCGCAGGTTGTTTACTTGACGACGCGTTCGCTCATCGGTCAGTATTTTCAAAACTTTGGTGGGAATTGAGACGGTTACCTTTTTAACTTGCTCACTTTTTTTACCGTGTTCAGCATAAGGGCTGATGTATTCACCGTTCCATTTTGTAGACATGTTTAAGACCCCATAGTTTTTATGGGGCATTTTAACGTGTGTTGTGATTTTTGGCAATCCGCACATCAAGATGGCTAGATGTCCGCCATGTGGTTCAACAGCAGAGAATGAGAAATTTTCCCCATTAATTTACCTGTAACTCAAGCAGGGTATGCCCCAAACCGATATCATCACTACGTTTCACCACAACAAATCCTGCGGCCTCAACTATCTCCAAGAAATCTTCACTGCGATAAAAGCGACTATTCCCATTAGCAAGACAGGTAAAATATAATGACGTTGCATTTAAGCTTAATGTTGCCGCTTCATATTTCTGAGCATCACAGAACAGCTCTAAAATATACAATTTAGCCTGTTTACTCATGGCATTACGTACTCGTTGTAAAATACTAAGTATCTCCATAGGAGAAAAACAATCTAGAAATTGACTCATCCACCAAATATCAGCGCCCGTTGGTAAAGCGAGGTGTTTATCGAGCATATTCATGGGGTAACCTTTTATGCGATCTGCAAAACCTTGTGCTTTTACGTTTTTCATCGCCATTTCAATCTGCTGTGGCAAATCAATAATCGTCATTTCGACATCACTATCATAATTAACGCATTGTAAAGACCATCTCCCGGTGTTGCCGCCAATATCAAAGATACGCTTAGGTTTATCTTTAAATATGGTTTGCAAAAGAATAGGGAAAGCTCTATCTGAGTAGAAATGGTCGAATTCAAACCAGCTTTTTTTCGCTTTCCCAGGCAAAATGGATAAACCTTCATAAATGTTTGCCCAATTACCCAGCTCCTTTAAACCCGCAGGAACGCCCTTTTGTATCGATTCGGTTAAATGCATCATCGCGGCATAACAAACATCCGCCGTGAAATCTAAGTTAATACGCGTCATTTTGTCGTGTAATAGGAAATACCCTAGGTTAGCAATAACGTAATTGGGTTTCTCCCATGTAACGATATGGGCACTTAATGCCATTTCTAATAACACTTTTACGCCATATTCAGAAACATTCGTTTGCCGACTTATTTCTGTCGCACTTAACCCTTGTGACTGAGCGTTATCTAATACCGTTAAAATGCCGAGATCTCGTAACGTGCGAGCAGCATGAAAAACAATTGGGGAAAAGGCCAATTTTTGTGCTTCATTTTTTGCTTGTAATGCCGTTAATGGATCCTTAGAAAAATCAATCATGACGCCCCTATTATTTAATCTATTAATTTGTCTGTTATTTCGTTAATGAATCGTAATTCAACTGCTACGAGTAGGGTTATTGTATGTTTTTATTGGCAAAGTAACAGTATCAGCAGCAATTAATCTTTTTTTGATCATATCGCGAGTAGCAATGCATGATTGATGGTAGATTTACTACCTTGCTATGCTACAGCTTGTAACTCGTCATTAAAACAAAGAATAAGATTTATGGATGATATCGAATTTAATATAAAAGCTTGGCTCGCATTAGCTCCAGGAGTAAATAACAGGAAAGATTGGCAAACATGGCTAGATAAAAACAAACGCTGGCCAACGACAACCGAGAGCGTTGCAGATAATTTAATTCCGCCGATGATGCGTCGACGCATGAGTCGTTTAAGTAAAATAGCGGTACAAACTGCCCTACAACTCTCTCAAGAAGCGCAGATCGACTATATTGTTTTCTCTAGCCGCCATGCAGAACTCTCTCGGACAGTCGCTTTACTTGAAGATATCATTAAAGGCGAAGATGCTTCACCGATGGCTTTTTCGCAATCGGTACATAATACCGCGGCGGGTTTATTCACCATCGCTAGCCATTGCACCGCGCCTGTGACATCAATAACCGCGTCAGATAATAGCCTCACAAGTGCCATTATTGAGGCCTACTGTTACCTTGCGGAAAACCCACAACATACGGTCTTACTCGTTGATTTTGATGAAATGTTACCCGCGTTATATCAACAATATGAGACTCAGCAATACCCAAGCTATGCGTTCGCCATGTTGTTACAATCTGGGCGGGACGTTTGAATCAGTTATCAACAAAATCAACAAAATCAGCGAGAAGAATACCCACAGGCGTTTAATGTCATAGATTTTCTTTTAACAATGCGCAACATGGAAATTAAAAGTAATCATAAAAAATGGATTTGGACGAAACAATTGTGACACTCTACCAACGTATTAATAAATTATGGCGTATTTTCGCGACGGCTTTCTGTTTTAGCTTATTTGGTTTGGGCGGACTGACGCTTACCTTTATTATCTTTCCTCTATTAACCTTTTCCATCAAAGAAGTCAGTCAACGAGAGTTACAAGTACAAAAAATAATTCAGCGCGCATTTTCGCTTTTCTGTGACACCATGCGCTTTCTCGGTGCGCTTGATTACCGTATTGAAGGTGCTGAAAAGTTACAATTAGATAAAAATTGTTTGCTTATAGCGAATCACCCTAGCTTAATTGATTACGTACTGATCGCCTCCCGCCTAAAGCAATGCGACTGTTTAGTGAAAGCTGCAATTTGGCATAACCCCTTTATGAAAGGCGTAGTTAAATCAGCGGGATATATTCCCAACAACGGCGCACAAGAGTTAATCGAACATTGCGCTAAACGCTTAAATGATGGCAATGTGCTTTTAATTTTTCCTGAAGGAACACGCACCACGCCCGGTAAACATTCGGTTTTACAACGAGGGGCTGCACAAATTGCTATCAAAACAGCGACAGATATACGGATGATACATATTCATGTATCCCCCCTTTTTTAACCAAAGAGACAAAATGGTATCAAGTTCCTGACATAAAGCCCTTTTTCCACGTGCAAGTAAAAGATAAACTAAGCATACAGCCTTTTATTGATAGTCACCTTCCTCCTTCGGTAGCGGTCAGAAATTTAAATAGGCACCTTAGCGATCTTTTTCCACCCGATCACACTTAAAAATCAGTAAGTAGGACTTAATGAACGAATTACATACGGAAATAAAACAACTCATCATTGATGCGCTATTTCTCGAAGATATCAGCGTGGCAGATATTGAAACCGATGCTGAGCTATTTGGCGGCGGCCTCGGCTTAGACTCAATTGATGCGCTTGAATTAGGGTTAGCCATTAAAAAGCGTTACAACGTCATCATTGATGCTGATGATCCTAACGTCCGCAACCATTTTGCATCGGTCGGTAATTTATCTAAATATATTTTTGAAAGTAAGGAATAACCATGCCTGAATTAAATCGTGAAGATATTTTTCAACAAATTCAAGGCGCACTGATTGAGCTTTTTGAAGTTGACGAAGCAGATATTCATCTTGAAACCAACCTTTATAGCGAGTTAGATCTCGATAGTTTAGATGCCGTTGATTTAGTCGTACATTTACAAAAACTAACGGGTAAAAAAATCAAACCGGAAGAGTTTAAAATGGTGCGTACCGTTGCAGATATCGTTGATGCAGTTGAAAATCTCTTAAAGAGCGCATAATGAAACTACTGACACTACTGTCAGTGCTGGTTTTATTGGCTTATCCCCTTGCTGTCTATTATGGTTTAAGCCACTGGGGGATCGGCGCCATTAGCGCCTTATTAGTCATGATGTTTGTTTTACGCATCATCGGGGGAAATCAAACCCGCCTGCGAGAGCTTAAATATATTACTTGGCTAAGTGGTTGTGCTGGCATTGCGCTATCTCTGCTCGCTTACCTCTTTAAAAATAGCAGTTGGTTTACCTATTATCCGATTATTGTCAATTTATTGATGCTGACTGTATTTATGGCAAGCCTATGGCAAAAAGAGACGCTTTGTGAACGTTTTGCGCGATTACAAGAACCACAATTACCTGACTATGCGATTTTATATACACGCCAAGTCACTAAAGTATGGTGCGTTTTTTTTATTATTAACGCGACCATCTCCCTCACCACTGGTTTTATGAGTATGGAGATTTGGACTTTATATAATGGCCTGATCAGTTATTTATTAGCGGGTACTCTATTTGCGTGTGAATATGTGATGCGCTTATATGTAAAAAGAAAGAATAATGAATTTTAGTCCTCTAGATAAGTTATTAATTGCCGATCGCAAGTTCAATCAACGGGTCGCTTTTTCTAATCAAAGCAATAAAAATTGGCATCACTTTATTACTGATATAGCGGATTTATCCGCTCACTTGCGCCAACAAACTGCGCTGAGATGGGCTATTTGTTGCCAAGATAGTTATCTATTTTCAGTTGCTTTTTTTGCTGCTGCCTACGCTGACAAACAATTAATATTACCAGGTAACCATCAACCCGAGATGCTTGCCCTATTAGCGCAACAATTTGATGGGTTACTAACGGATGAGGATTTACTAACAACAATAAAAAGTAAGCACTGTTTATTGCCTTTTGCGGCCGATAAAAAAGCAGAGCCGATTAAACAAATATTGGATATCAATAACGTCTCCCTGCTTTTATATACCTCTGGCTCAAACGGTTTCCCGAAGGCGATTCATAAGACGCTGGCCTTATTAGATACTGAAATTCACTCCTTACAAGAGGTTTGGGGGAAATTATTAACAGAAACAGAGATTGTCAGTAGCGTATCGCATCAACATATTTATGGTTTGCTATTTCGCATACTATGGCCTCTTTGTGCAGGTCGGGCGATAAATAGTGTCGATCTCATTTATCCTGAGCAGGTAATAAAGGCAGCGAAGACAAATCGCACCCTCATTGCGAGCCCTGCGTTGCTCAAACGGCTAAGCGATACCTGTGAAGGTGCTGGCTATCGCGCTATTTTCTCCTCTGGAGGCGCGCTTAATTACGAAACCGCCCGACATAATGAAGCCTGTTTAAAACAGTTGCCGATCGAAGTCTTTGGCAGCACCGAAACCGGTGGTATTGCCTATCGCCAACAGCAATCCGCGCAAACACCTTGGACTTTATTTTCCCCCTTACGCGCCCAATGTAATGAGCAAGGCTGTTTACTGATCAAATCGCCTTGGATAGATAATGCCGAATTTTACCAAACAAGCGACCAATGTGAATTACTCAACGAACGGCAATTTTTACTAAAAGGCCGCATCGACCGAATCGTTAAAATTGAAGAAAAACGGATCGCTTTAACGGAAGTAGAACTGCGTATTAATGAGCTACCTTGGATTGCCGAAAGCGCCGTTATTCTACTAAATTCACAGACGAGGTTATGTTTAGGCGCGGTCATCAAACTGACTGAGCAAGGTGTGCAAGCCCTGAAAAAGCAGGGTAAAGGACAATTTTGCCTATTACTTCGCCAACAACTACGGCTCTGGATTGAACCCATTGCTATTCCTCGATATTTTCGTATAGTGGATGAAATCCCGGTTAACAGACAGGGCAAACAGTTACATAATGAGTTGTCTGCATTATTTAATGATCACAGTAGAGAAACAGATGCCACTCAATAAAGCGCCCATCGTTGCACAAAAAATAGCAGATAATGAGCTGCAACTACTGCTATTTATGGAACCGTCATTAGCCTATTTTCAAGGGCATTTCCCTGACTTCCCGATTCTGCCGGGCGTGGCGCAAATTGACTGGGCGATTTATTATGGACAAACTTTATTAAATTGCCCCAACAAATTTGCCGGGATGGAAGTCATTAAATTTCAAGAGGCTATCTTACCAAATCAGACGGTATCATTGACTCTAAAGTGGCAGAGTGACAAGGGAATGCTCTATTTTAGTTTTAACAGTCACGGTGTTCAGCCAGTAAAAACACACTCATCGGGACGTATTAAATTGGTCAACGCGGCATGAACCATTTCGCCCCCTGTTTCATCATTCCCTGTTATAACCATGGACGAATGTTACCTGCTGTCGTCGCAACACTCTGTGAACGCTATAACCACCCTATTATTATTATTGATGACGGGAGTGATATACAGACCAAAAATGCACTATTGCCTTTGCTAGCCAATCATACCGTCATAACCCTCGCCACTAATCAAGGGAAAGGGGCCGCTGTCATTGCCGGCATTAAGCGGGCAGCACAACTTGGTTACAGCCATGCCATTCAAATTGATGCTGATGGCCAACATGATCTGGACGCTTTATCTGCACTATTAAGCGAAGCCGAAAAACACCCACAAGCGTTAATATCTGGGTGTCCCGTTTATGACCAATCCATTCCCAAAGCTCGCCTATATGGTCGTTACATTACCCATTTCTGGGTTTGGGTAGAAACCTTATCCTTTTCCATTAAAGACAGCATGTGTGGTTTCCGCGCTTACCCAATAGCCGCAACCATCGCACTCATTAATCACTGTCAATTGGGATTGCGCATGGACTTTGATACGGAGATCATGGTCAGACTATATTGGGCTGATTGCGATGTCCGTTTTATCAATACCAAGGTTATTTACCCTGAAGATGGTATTTCTCATTTTCATGCTTTTAAAGATAATGTGCAGATCAGTAAAATGCACAGCAAGTTGTTTTTTGCCATGTTAACGCGTATTCCTAAACTGTTAACACGCCATAAACGCCTCAACCAACAACGGCAGCAACACTGGTCGAAACAAAGTGAACGCGGCACTTATTATGGTATCAAACTGCTATTAGCGGCTTACTCCCTATTTGGTCGAAATGTTTTTAAAATGTTTTTAGCCCCCGTACTTTTTTATTATTCATTGACTGCCAAGGAAACTAAACACGCGTCATCGGCATTCTTGCAGCAAATAAAAATTGTCGCTAAGAAATCGCAACTCAACGTGCCGCAACATTTAACCTTTTATCGCCATATCAACTCCTTTGCCCTGACGATATTGGACAAACTCGCTGCGTGGAAGGGGGACTTTTGTCTCGATAACTTAACCATACACGGCAAGCAGCAGATCGACGCCATTATCGCATCGGGAAAAGGGGCTGTTATTTTAGGTTCGCATTTAGGTAATTTAGAGTTATGTCGAGCATTAAGTCAGCACCACCAGCAACTTAAAATCAATGCGCTCGTTTTTACCGCCAATGCCACACGCTTTAATACGGTGATGAAAGCCGTTAACCCTAAATCCGAGCTAAATATCATCCAAGTGGATAAACTAGGTCCAGAGACGGCCATTTTACTCGCACAAAAAATTGAAGCGGGCGAATGGGTGGTGATTGTCGGAGACCGAACATCAACTCGTGTTGAACATCGTGCTGTCTGGGCCGATTTTTTAGATAAACCCGCGCCCTTTCCACAGGGGCCCTTTATCTTAGCCGCGCTATTGAAAGCGCCCGTTTATCTCCTGTTTGCATTACGCAATGAAAGTAAAAAAGAGGCGCATTTTGACCTCTATTTTGAACATTTTAGCGACGCCATTGACCTCCCTAGAGGTAAACGAGAACAAGCCTTACAAAATGTGGTACAACGCTATGCCACACGATTACAATTTTATGCCATGAAAGCTCCGCTGCAATGGTACAACTTTTTTGATTTTTGGCACTTAAGTGGAAAGAGAGATGACAAATAAACAGCAAAGCATCACCTTTGGTGAAGGCCGTTTACGTATTGAAGATATTGTAGCTATCGCCAATGGTGCGGGTGCGGCAATGAGTAACAGCAGTGAATTCAATAGTAAGATAGACAAAGGTGTGGCATTTCTTGAATCATTATTGCGAGAAGAGGGGGTTATTTATGGTGTCACAACAGGTTATGGTGACTCCTGTACCATTGCCATTCCACCTGAGTTGGTTGATCAATTACCCCTACATCTGACCCGATTTCATGGTTGTGGTTTAGGTAATAATCTCACGGAGCAACAATCAAAAGCGGTACTAGCAACGCGCTTATGTTCCTTATCACAGGCTATGTCAGGGGTAACTCATGACCTACTTAAACAGATTGTTACCCTAATCAATCACGATATTTCTCCGCGTATCCCTGAAGAGGGTTCGGTGGGGGCAAGTGGCGATTTAACACCACTTTCATACTTAGCCGCAGTATTAATCGGTGAGCGTGACGTTATTTACCAAGGACAAATTCGCGCAACGGCAGAGGTCTTTGCGGAATTGGGCATAACACCGATCAAGCTAAAACCCAAAGAAGGATTAGCGTTAATGAACGGCACGGCGGTGATGACAGCATTAGCTTGTTTAGCCTTTAAGCGTGCAGAATACCTCGCTCAATTAGCGACCAAAATAACCGCCATGGTTTCCGTTGCCCTACACGGCAATGACTTTCATTTTGATGCGGCACTGTTCGCCGTCAAACCACATCCTGGTCAGCAACAGATAGCGGCTTGGTTGCGCGCGGATTTACAAGCAGAGCGCCCACCTCGCAATAGTGACCGTTTACAGGATCGTTACTCATTACGCTGCGCGCCTCATGTGATCGGTGTTTTACAGGATAGCTTACCTTTCTTTCGCAGCATGATTGAAAATGAATTAAACAGTGCCAATGACAACCCCATTATTGATGGTGACAATCAACGCGTATTACACGGTGGGCATTTTTACGGTGGCCATATCGCGATGGCAATGGATAGCTTAAAAACCGTTGTCGCAAACATTGCCGACCTGCTAGATAGGCAAATGGCTCAATTGATGGATTATAAATTTAATAATGGCCTACCATATAACCTAACCGGCGCAGAAGGGCCTCGAAAAGCAATTAATCATGGTTTTAAAGCAGTACAAATCGGCGTTTCCGCTTGGACCGCTGAAGCATTAAAACTGACTATGCCCGCGAGCGTTTTTTCACGTTCAACGGAATGCCATAATCAAGATAAAGTCAGCATGGGGACCATTGCTGCGCGCGATTGTTTACGCGTATTACAGCTTAGCGAACAAGTTACCGCAGCCTCATTGTTAGCCGCCACACAGGCGTTGGTATTACGCAAACGGCATAATGAATTAGATGAAAACCACTTTAGTGAAGGTTTACAAAGCATGATGAATGCGGTGTTATCTGAGTTTGTTCCCGTCGATGAAGATCGCCCGTTAGAGGCTGATTTGCGTAAATTTATGGCGCTGATTGAGGCACAACATTGGCAGCTTTACTAATGGAAATATAATGATAGAACGTAAGATTGATCTAACCGCAGAAGTTACTTTGGTAACCGCTTTTCAAGATGCCGATCCAATGGGGGTGATTTATCACGGTAACTATTTTCGCTTTTTTGAAGAAGCGCGACGGATTTTGATGGAAAAAATAAATTATTGCTATCACGATATGCAAGCATCAGGGTACGCTTGGCCGATCATAGATAGCTACGTAAAATACGTCAAAGCGATCCCCTTTCATCATCAAATTCGCATTACCGCGAGCTTAACGGAATGGGAGCACCACCTGCGTGTTGACTATGTTATCTATGATGCCATTAGCGGAGTACGAATGACCAAAGGTTATACTCGGCAGGTAGCGGTCGGACTCAAAAACGCAGAGATGTGCTTTGCATCACCGCAAGTATTCTTAGATAAACTGGAACCCTATTTTGTTAATTAAAAAATTCTGTTTAATTTGGTTACTGTTTGCAAGTTTTAGTGCTGTTATTCACGCCACCACTATCACGCAATTACAGGAAAAATTGAGTGCGCATCAAATCGTGCGAGGACAATATACACAAATCAAAAACATGCAGTTGTTTAAACAGCCTCTATTATCGAGTGGCGAATTTCTTATCGAACAACAACAGGGTCTACTCTGGTCACAAACAAAACCCTTTCTCATCACCTTAGCCTTGAATAAAGATAAATTAAGCCAACGCATTGCCGATCAACCTGCGCAAATAATGCAAGCATCGGATAACCCTATGGTGTTTTATTTTAGCCACCTTTTTTTATCCCTATTTAAAGGTGATACCGAGGGGTTAAGTGAGCAGTTTGTGATGGAATTACAGAGTAAAGGCGAGCGTTGGTCATTACTATTAACCCCAAAAAGTTCACCATTGGACAAAATCTTTCAACAGATAACTATTTCTGGTGCAACGTATATCGAAACACTGCAATTAAACGAATTACAGGGTGACAGTACGAAGATTAATTTTATAAATCAACACAGCTACCCACCCCATTTAAGCAAAGATGAACGTTCTTCTTTACAGTTCTAAGTTAGCCCTCTGTTGGCTAATTATTATTATCGGTAGCGCACTGTTATTGCTACAGCAGACACTTGGGCAAAATAAACTTCCCATAGAGACCAATATCCTCGCGCTGTTACCCGAAAATGAGCAAGATACTTTTGCGCAACAAGCCTTTCAACAGGTAG
The DNA here is from genome assembly GCF_041080865.1 of Psychromonas sp. MME1. Classification (NCBI taxonomy): domain Bacteria; kingdom Pseudomonadati; phylum Pseudomonadota; class Gammaproteobacteria; order Alteromonadales; family Psychromonadaceae; genus Psychromonas; species Psychromonas sp. MME1. The sequence goes on from NZ_CP160906.1 coordinate 2,795,662, forward strand.
CGGATAAGTTAGGTAATCAACTCCTGTTTTTGATTGCGAGCAAAGATAAACAACAAGCTTTACAAGCCGCACCCTATTTTGAACAGCAATTAGCGTCACTGGGCCTCTTCGCCTCAGTTTCTGGCAAGATTAATGAGCAGGAACAACAAGCGTGGGCAGATTTATATTTCCCCTACCGAGCACAATTATTATCACCAACACAACAGTTGCGTTTATCAGCATCCCCGAATCAACAAACCGAGCGGGTAATCCAACAAATATACAACCCTTTTTCAGGTGTGACAGGGCAAGAGATCGCAAGCGATCCGTTTTTATTATTCCGTGAATATATGGCTGACAAAGGCGAGTCAATCAATAAATTCACCTTACAACAGGGCTACTTAAGCCGACAATGGCAGGACACTTTTTATATTATGGTGCATGCACAACTTGCAAATAGCCCATATAATTTAAAAACACAGGCACTGTTACCCAAACTGCTCGCCCTAGAGACCTCGCTACAAACACAATTTGATGTGCAACTGATACATACCGGAACACTGTTTTACGCATCCCACGGTACACAAAGCGCCATTAATGAAATTAACCTCATTGGTGTCGGCTCATTAATCGGGATCGTCATGCTTTTGCTGTTGCTATATCGCAGCCTATTACCATTAACGCTCGCCCTACTCTCTATCGGTTGCGGTTTGCTTGTTGCCTTTGTGGTAACCGTATTGGTGTTTAAAAAAGTACATCTGTTTAGCTTAATATTTGGTGCCAGTTTAATTGGCGTCTCCATCGATTATGCGTTTCACTTTTTAACAGAGCGTTTACTCAACAACAAAAATTGGCATTCACAACGGGCGTTAAAGGGTATTTTTAATGCTATAACATTAGGGTTAGTAACTAGTTTAATTGGTTATTTAGGGCTATTGGTTGCCCCTTTCCCTGGCCTACAACAACTCTCTTTATTCTCCGTGGTCGGGCTATTAGCCGCCTATTTGACCGTCATCTGCTGGTATCCATTATTAGCAAGATCTGCAAGTACAAGCAAAGCCCCTAACTTAAGCCCGCTAATGCGTTACTTAGCTTTATGGGATCGTCCAAAAATAAGGTTGTTAACCCCACTTGGGGTATTCGCTATCTCCTGTATTGCATTAACACAGGTACACTTTGATGACGATATTCGCCAGCTACAAACGCAACCTGAACATTTAAAAGCACAGGAACGGCTGATCAAAGAGATCACCGCGATGGGCCAAAATCAGCACATGCTACTGGTCAAAGCGGATACTCAGCAAGCGTTACTAATGCGTCTCGAAGAGGTACAAAAAGAGCTACAACAGTGGCAACAACAAGGTTTATTGAAAAACTATCAAACGATTAGCCAATTTCTTCCGTCAATATCCACACAACAATACAACTACCATTTAGTCGTTCAACTATACCAATCGCAGGCAGAAAATTTACGCGAAAAATTAGCCCTCACGGCGCCTATTACGACCATCGCACCTTTCCAACCATTAAGTTTTGATAGATATCTACAGTCACCCGTCTCTCAGGCTGTCTCTTTTCTATGGTTAGATGAAATTAACGGAATTAGCTCATCCATCATTTTAATCAATGAACTAGAGGATGTTGCTCAGCTAAAAAACTATAGCCAATCCTTTTCTGATTTAACTTATCTCAATAAAGTCGATGAAGTCTCTTCGATTTTTAAGGAGTATCGCCAACATATTAGTGAATTATTAGCCGCCGCCTACTTACTGATCACAATATTTTTGTTGTTACGCTACCCTATAGGGAAAACGGTATTGGTGATCATCCCCCCATTCATTGCTGCTTGCGCCGGACTGGCGATAACAAGCATCATGGGCATACCGATCACTATTTTCAATCTATTAGCATTAATGCTGATTTTAGGTATCGGTATTGATTACACACTTTTTTTTGCCGAACAAAAACGGCATAATCACAATGCAAATACGTTATTAGCCATCACACTTTCCGCTATCACCACTCTGTTATCCTTTGGTTTATTAGCGTTCAGTGAAACACAGGCAATACATGGTTTTGGGATCACCTTGCTAAGTGGTATTACGGTGGCTTGGTTATTGGCACCGTTAGCAATGCAAAGGAAAATTAATGCGCCTGATTAGCTCTCTATTAGCCATGTTCATACTTTCCGCCTGTTCAATGCAGCCATTACAGAACAGAGCGGATCCGCTACAAGTCGAGGTCGCAAAAAACACCTTTGTCACCTTACCTACTCCTGCACAGCTACAGCGAACGCTAGATATTAGTCAGTTAATTAGCGCGCAATGGGGAGAGCAACAACAACAACTGATGGTGCAGTTGCAAGTCGATTCACAACAGTTGGTATTAGCGGCTTTCTCAGCTTGGGGAGCACCACTATTGAGTGTTAAGTATACAGAGCAAAAAATAGAAACCTCTACTATACCGGGGCTCGCAGCGAATTTACCAAAACCTGAGCAAGTGTTGTTTAATGTGATGCTGTCAATTTGGCCAGCACAGGCTTGGCAAACACCTTTTGCAAATATCGGTTGGTCATTAATGGCAACAGAGAAACAACGTTTATTAATGGATGGCAATGGTGATTTGATTATGCAAATAGATTATCAAACAACCCCTCACCTGCAGGGATTGATCACCATCAAACACTTACAACTAAATTATATTATTAACATTGAAACGTATAATGGGCAGTAATGGATAAACAAAACACGATTTTTCCCGTGTATATTAATAGCTGGGCAATGAACTCCGCGCTAGGAAATACCTTAAATATAGCGAAGCAACGTTTAGCAGAGGGCTTCTCTGAAGATATGTGCCCTGAGAACGCTTGGCTAAATGATGGTAAGTCGACCGTTGTCGGCAAAATCAAAAGCCCCCTACCTGAGATTAAAGGACAGTTTAATACACGCAACAATCAAATCGCATTATCCGCCTTGCTTACAATAGAAAAGGATGTACGTGCCGCGATCACTGAATATGGTAGCGATCGTGTTGCCATTATCATGGCCACCAGCACTTCAGGGATCAGTGATGGCGAACAGGCTTTAGCGATTAAAAATACAATGGGTGAGTTTCCTGACGATTACCATTATCGACAACAAGAGCTGGGTAATTTAGGTGAATTTATTGCTCAATACCTACAAGTGACGGGCAGGTTTACACCATTTCCACGGCTTGCTCTTCTAGTGGTCGGGTTTTTATTTCCGCCAAACGTTTATTAAAAGCAGGATTAGTCGATGCCGTATTGGTTGGGGGTGCAGATTCATTGTGCAAACTGACACTCAATGGTTTCCATGCCTTAGAGGCGTTATCTAGCTCACTCTGTAACCCTTTTAGTACCAATCGTAATGGTATAAATATTGGTGAAGGCGCTGCCTTTATGTTGCTCTCGACAAAACAAAGCAGTAATAACATCGCCTTATTAGGTGTCGGAGATAGCTCGGATGCACATCATATTTCAGCACCGCACCCGCAAGGACTCGGCGCAATAAGCGCAATGCAAAAAGCATTGCATGATGCACAATTAAACGCCCATGACATTGGCTATATCAATGCCCATGGTACAGCGACGCCACTTAATGATGCGATGGAATCGAAGGCAATCTATCGTTTATTCCAAGACGCCGTCCCCGTTAGTTCAACGAAACCTTTAACGGGCCACACGCTAGGTACAGCAAGCATTCTCGAAGCGAGTATCTGCTGCCTGCTGCTACAGGAAAAGCTAAATCTCCCCATACAAATTAACGATGGAATTTTTGATACAAACATGGCGCCGATTAAATTAGTCACGACAAAACAGCCGTTACAAAAAAAGGCTTTGTTAAGCAACTCCTTTGCCTTCGGTGGGAATAATGTATCGTTAATATTTGGATACTATCATGGCTAAATTTGCAGATATCAGTGTACTACTTCCGCATAAAATGCCGATGATCTTAATTGATAACGTCATCGATGTGACTGCGTTAACCATCCACTGCCAAGTAACCATTAATGAATTCGGACTGTTTTTTGATAAACAGCTTAACGCCACTCCAGCATGGGTGGGCATTGAATTTATGGCACAAACCGTAGCTGCTTGGTCGGGTTACCATGCGAATCAGCAAGGAGAGCCCTCCCCAATCGGTTTTTTATTAGGTAGTCGTCGTTATCATAGTGAATGCAGCGAGTTTAAGTTAGGGGAAACCTTAGATATTTATGCCGAACAATTACTGGAAAATGAAGGCATGGCTGCATTTGCCTGTCGCATTGAATGTAATAGCAGAGTATTAGCAAGCTGCCAGTTAAATGCCTTTGTTCCACCACAAGATAAGTTACAACTTAGCAGTAAGAAATAGGAAATATAAATGACAAAATCGGTGTTAGTGACTGGCGCAAGTAAAGGCATTGGCCGTGCGATCGCGACGCAACTAAGTAAAGATGGTTTCATCATTGTTATACATTATATGAGCGACCAAGCTGGTGCATTACAAACCCTCGCAACCATTAATGAAGCAGGTGGTAAAGGTCGAATTTTACAATTTGATATTCGCGATAGAGAACAATGCAGAGAGGTCTTAGAAGCTGATATTGAAGCCAATGGTGCCTATTATGGTGTTATTAGTAATGCAGGTATCACGAATGACACGGTATTTCCTGCCATGACGGGTGAAGAGTGGGATAGCGTGGTACACACTAACCTAGATGCTTTTTATAATGTCCTTCACCCTTGTATCATGCCCATGGTACAACTGCGTCAAGGTGGGCGCATTGTCACGCTGGCATCCGTTTCGGGTATCATAGGCAATCGAGGGCAAACTAACTATAGCGCAGCCAAAGCGGGTATTATTGGTGCAACAAAAGCATTAGCCTTAGAGGTTGCTAAACGTAAAATCACGGTAAACTGTGTTGCCCCAGGTTTAGTCGATACGGGAATGGTCACGGAGGAAGTTAAAGAACACGCCCTACCTCTGGTACCCTTACGCAGAATGGGGCAGCCTGAAGAGGTTGCAGGTCTGGTCAGTTATTTAATGTCTGACATTGCCGCATACGTGACTCGTCAAGTCATTTCGATTAATGGAGGTTTAGCGTGAGCAATGAGCGCAGAGTCGTGGTTACAGGTATGTCTGGTGTTACCGCATTGGGTAATGATTGGGAAACGGTATTAACAAGGCTAAAAGCCTGTGAAAATGCAACACAATATATGCCAAGCTATGAGCAATATGAAGGTTTAAACACCAAGTTAGCCGCGCCAATCGATGGCTTTGAATTACCAAAACATTACACCCGCAAAATGGTCCGTGGAATGGGCCGTGTTGCTAAATTAGCCACCTTAGCCTCGGAAAATGCATTAATACAAAGTGGGTTGCTAGGACATGAGGTACTAAGCAATGGGCAAACGGGAATAGCCTATGGCTCGTCGGCAGGCAGTACCGATGCAGTGAGGGCTTTTGGGGTGATGCTGACGGACAAAACGACCAGTGCGATTACCGCAACCACCTATGTACAAATGATGCCACATACCTGCGCGGTGAACGTTGGCCTGTTTTTTGGCTTAAAGGGTCGTATTATTCCGACTAGCAGCGCGTGCACTTCGGGCAGTCAAGCAATAGGTTACGCCTATGAAGCCATTAAGTATGGCAAACAAACCGTTATGCTCGCAGGTGGTGCAGAAGAGTTATGCCCAACGGAATCAGCCGTATTTGATACGTTGTTTGCCACTAGTCTAAAAAATGACAATCCCAAATCATCACCGAGCCCCTACGATAAAGATCGGGATGGCTTAGTGATTGGCGAAGGGGCTGGTACATTAATCTTAGAAGAGTATGAACATGCGCAAGCACGTGGTGCAAAAATATATGCGGAGTTAGTTGGTTTTGCGACTAATTGTGATGCGAAACATGTCACCCAACCCGAGCAAAGCACCATGCAAATCTGTATGCAAATGGCACTACAGGATGCGGCTATCAGTGCGGATAAAATTGGCTATATTTCTGCCCATGGCACGGCTACCAACGGGGTGATATTGCAGAAAGCAATGCCACTGCAAATGTGCTCGGAAAAAACACACCAATTAGCTCATTAAAAAGTTATTTTGGTCATACGTTAGGAGCTTGTGGTGCGATTGAAGCGTGGATTGCGATTGAGATGATGAATACGGGTTGGTTTAATCCAACACTGAACCTAAACAATATTGATCCAGCCTGTGGGCAATTAGATTACATTACAGGTAGTGGTCGTGACATAGAGTGTGAATATATTATGAGTAATAACTTCGCCTTTGGTGGAATTAACACCTCCTTGATTTTTAAACGCTTTCAACACCCCCTCGGGCAATAATAAGCTGCTAGAAACATAAAAAACAGACACCGAAGCCGATCAATGTAAAAGGCTTCGGTTGATCAGCAATGCGTTATGCAGAGTAACGTTTATCACCGAACATCAGTTTATACATCAGCCAGATGCACAACAGCAATGTGATGGTAATCGATATAAAATTAGAACCAAGCTCCGGGTAGTGTGCAGCAATTAACGCTCTATAGGAGAATATCCCAATAAACAATGCCACCCAAGCTGGGCCAACATTGGCTTCATAATTTCCCTCTTTAATATATATTCCGTAAAATTTATTGACCGTAAAAAATAACGTCAAAAAAGGAAAGATAGAAAAGGAGACTTGTGACACAGTGAGTATCGAAAAACAGGCGCTAATAGAAAGACCAATTAAAAATGTGTAAATAAGCCATTTGTACGAAATGGTGGGGTGACTCATGAGCAGTTCCTTAATAATGACCATTTGATGTTAAGCTTCTAAAAATAACATGATACTGGTAATTTTTCCTGTTTTTATTTTCACAACTTGCAACAATATCGTAGCAATAATGTCCAGATTTGTTGTAAGTTTGTGTGACAAAATAATGTAACTTGTTAATATGAAGCACATTGTCTATTTATCGTGAAGGATCACCATGTCAAAACTCAAAGATATAAATATAGCAAGCTATGATTACGATGCAATTGTCATTGGCAGCGGTCCGGGCGGTGAAGGGGCAACGATGAAGCTGGCTAAGGCGGGCTTACGTGTTGCTGTCGTTGAAAAATATGAACGAATTGGTGGAGGCTGTACACATTGGGGCACCATTCCATCAAAGGCACTGCGCCACAGTGTTAGCCAACTCATTGAGCTGAAAAATAATATTCTTTTTGATGATAATTATTTTCAAAAAAAATCATTCACCTTTGCTGACGCACTACGCCACAGCGAACAAGTGATTAATAAACAAGTTTCCATGCGCAGTAATTTTTATAAGCGCAATGGCTGTGATATACATTTTGGCAGCGCCTCCTTCGTCGATAACCATACCTTAACCATTACAAAACATGATGGCTCATCGGAGCTAATCAGCGCAAAAAATATCATTATCGCAACGGGCTCTCGCCCCTACCGACCTGATGATATCGACTTTACCGCCAACAACATCTACGACAGCGATACCATCTTATCGCTAAATTATCAGCCTAAAAACATCGCCATTTATGGTGCGGGTGTGATCGGTTGTGAGTATGCCTCTATATTCAGAGGGCTCGGTGTCAAAACAGATCTCATTAATACCCGTGACAGGCTGTTATCTTTTTTAGATACCGAAATGTCGGACGCTATCTCCTACCACTTTAGAAATTCTGGCATCATTCTGCGCCACGATGAAGAGTATGAAAGTGTCACATCGACGCAAAATGGCGTGGTGATCAGCTTTAAGTCAGGTAAGAAAATGAAAGCAGATTGCCTACTTTTTGCTAATGGTAGAACGGGCAACACGGATAATATGAATTTACAGGAAATTGGTTTGCAGCCCGATGGACGGGGTCAACTAGCTATCAATGAGCATTACCAAACCAGCGTCGATAATATCTACGCCATTGGCGACGTAATCGGTTACCCCAGCCTTGCGAGTGCGGCCTATGATCAAGGGCGCATTGCTGCACGCGTTATTTTAACGCGCGCAGGGCAGAAAAAATTAATCAAAGATATTCCAACGGGGATCTATACCATTCCTGAAATGAGCTCCGTAGGCAAAACTGAACAGATGTTAACCCAGCAGAAAGTCCCCTATGAAGTTGGTCGCGCCCAGTTTAAGGATTTAGCACGCTCGCAAATACTCGGCTCAGATGTTGGTAGTTTGAAAATTCTTTTCCATCGTGAGACGAAAGAGATCTTAGGCATACACTGCTTTGGTGAACGAGCCGCGGAAATTATCCATATCGGGCAGGCAATCATGGAGCAACAGGGGGAAGCAAACACGATTGAATATTTTGTTAACACCACCTTTAACTATCCCACCATGGCTGAGGCTTATCGGGTAGCCGCACTCAATGGATTAAACCGTCTATTTTAATCCCTATCAGGGAGAGTGCTACTCTCCCTAACTTTCTTCCTGTAACTTTTTCAATGTTAACAACAGTGCGCTAATACTGCGTGCCTCTTGAAAATCATCGCGCATTAATAACTCTTCCACCTTATTTAATGGCCACTTTATCACTTCAAGCGGTTCAGGCTCATCGCCCGCTAATTTTTCAGGATAAAGATCCGTTGCCATAAACAACGTCATCTCACTGCTAAAATAACTCGGTGCCATGGATACTTTTTTTAATTTGGTGAGAGAGCGAGTAGCGAAACCGACCTCTTCTTTTAATTCTCGATTAGCAGCAATTTCAGCCGTTTCACCTTGGTCAATCAACCCCTTGGGAAAACCAAGTTGGTATGAATGGGTGCCAGCAGCATATTCACGAATCAATAACAGTGTCTCTTTATCGAAAAAAGGGACAATTAACACCGCCCCTTGGTGCTGCCCTTGCATCCGTTCAAACTCACGTTGCACACCATTACTGAATTTTAGCTGTAGAGATTCAATTTTAAAAAATCGGCTGCTGGCCACCAATGTACATTTCAAAATTTCAGGTAATGACTGTTTCATGAAGCTTCCTTTATAATTCTCTACACAAATATCGGCAACTAAGGCATGAAGATATTCGCTGATTTGCATAAAATAACGTTTTACAGATAGATCATATGACGGTTAGTATTTTATTTCTATTACAGATGCTAATTGAAGTTATCTTTGGTAGCATCAATAAATTACGTTTTTAATGAGATAAAATCAAATGAGTGGCAAAATAATTCGTATCGCAACTCGCCATAGCCCATTGGCTATGTGGCAAGCTAACTTTGTCAAAGCGGAACTACAAAAATTCCATCCCGATTTAACGGTCGAACTGTTAGCGATGAAAACAAAAGGCGATAAAATTCTCGATACCCCTCTCGCCAAGGTTGGCGGTAAAGGGCTTTTTGTCAAAGAGTTAGAAGTTGCGATCTTAGAGGGGCGTGCCGATATCGCAGTCCATTCGATGAAAGATGTACCCGTTGATTTTCCCGAAGGTTTAGGGTTAACGGTGATCTGTAAACGAGAAGATCCTCGCGATGCCTTTGTCTCTAACAACTACACATGTTTAGAGGAACTCCCACAGGGTGCCATTGTCGGCACATCCAGTTTACGACGCCAATGCCAGTTACGTGCACAGCGTCCAGATCTGCAGATTAAAGATTTACGCGGCAATGTAAATACTCGTTTAGCGAAGCTTGATAACGGTGAGTACGATGCCATTATCTTAGCGGCAGCAGGGTTAATTCGTCTGCAAATGCAAGCGCGTATTGCCAGCGTTATTGAACCAGAGCAAAGTCTTCCCGCCGTTGGTCAGGGTGCCGTTGGTATCGAGTGCCGCCTTGATGACGCACAAACCATCGCACTGCTACAACCACTTGAAGACACGGTTACACGTTTACGTGTCTCTGCCGAGCGAGCCATGAATCTTGCGCTTCAAGGAGGATGCCAAGTCCCCATCGGTAGTTATGCCATTTTACAGGGTGAACAGCTATTTTTACGTGGGCTAGTGGGCAGTGTTGATGGCAAGGAGATTATCCGTAAAGAGATCACGGGCCACCAAGATGATGCTGAACAGTTAGGTCTAACATTGGCACAGCAATTACTCGATAGCGGCGCGAAACAGATATTAGCCGATGTTTATCAGCAAGAGATGTAATTCCCATGTCAACGCCACGCCTATTGGTGACTCGTTTCGAACCGCATGCTACACGTTTAGCAAACATACTCAAAGAGCATGGCATCTTTGCCCATGCTCAACCCTTATTAACAATGGCTGAAAGCACTGCCGATATTGATACCGTGGTGGCTAATAATCATGACCTGATTATCGCCGTCAGTGGCAATGCCGTAGATTATACGGATCTAGCATTAGCAGGCAAACCTTGGCCAATCGCAACTTATTTAGCCGTCGGCAACGGCACAAAAACCAAGCTAGAACAGGCCTGCAAACAAAACGTCATCGTGCCAGTACAAGGGTTTGATAGTGAAGGTCTGTTGGCTCTGCCCTGCCTGCAAAATGTAACATACCAGAAGGTGCTAATTTTACGCGGTGTCGGTGGACGAGAGTTACTTGCGGAACGCTTAATGGAGCGCGGCGCGTTTGTTAACTACTTTGAATCATATCAACGTATTGCGTTGCAATTAGACGCATTATCTTTAGTTAAACAATGGCAACAGGAAAATCTTAACGGTGCTATTATTAGTAGCGTTGAACTATTACAACGGCTATATGATATTGTGCCGGAAGCGGCTCGGCCTTGGTTAAAAACACTAACCATTTATGCACCTAGCGAACGTATTTTAAAGTATGCTATGTCAATGGGTTGGAGCTCTCGGAAATTACTTCCTAGCTTAGTTGATGAAGATATTCTCGCTTACTTTACTCAAGATAACTAAATTTTCTTACTGCTTTTTTAGACATGAGGGTCATTATGACTGTTAATAAAGACAATATAACCGATGGCGAAGCTCAACAGCAAACGACAACCATTGCGACCGCAAACTCCGACATGGCAAGTGGGCCGACAAAAAATCGCCTCGCTTTAGCCCTTGCCGGAGGCGCGCTGTTTTTAATGCTTATAATGATCCTCGCAGCGGGCTATTTCTATCAACAAAATCAAACAACAGTCAAACAGCTGCAAATACAACAAAGTAAATTTAACGAACAGTTATCACAACAACAAAGCGAAGAAGAACAAGCGCTAAAGTCCATTCAAGCTAACTTTTCTACGAAAGTAGAAAATATACAGGCGCAATTACAACAAACCAAAAATGAAAATAAAATATATAAGAGCGATATTCAGGCACTACAACGCAGTTTGTCAGAAAAAAATGTACGTCATCCCAACGATTGGGTTTTAGCGGAAGTTGAATACCTCGTCTCTTTAGCCGGTAGAAAAATCTGGTTAGAGCATGATATTGCTACGGCAATCGCCTTGCTATTAGCGGCAGACCAACGTGTTGTAGAGATGAATGATGCCAGCTTGAGTGGTTTACGTGCGGCATTGCTTGAAGATATTAATACCTTAGAAGCTCTGCCTAAACGCGATTTAGATGGGCTGGTACTTACCTTATCAAATTTAGAGCGACGCATTAATAAATTAGTGATCACCTCCATCTCTCTGCCCGATGCAACCAATAATGAAGATACTGTGTTATCGACTGATATTAATGATTGGCAAGAAAACATTAGCAAGTCTTGGACGACCTTTGTGGAAAACTTTATTGTCGTTAATAAAAGAGACAGTAAAATAGAAGCGTTACTTTCACCACAGCAAAGTTGGTATTTACGCGAAAGTCTTCGTAACAACCTATCTAAAGCAGAGTTTTCTGTCTATCGAGAACAGCAAAATATTTACGATATTGCGCTTAACAATGCCAATAAATTATTGAAAAACTATTTTGATTTAACTGACCATGCGACCAATCAATTTTATAACGCGGTTCAAGAATTAACAGCCAATAAGATTGCCATCTCCTACCCTGACCAGTTAAAAAGCACTGCGCTGCTCGCTAACATCATCCAACAACGCGCTAAAAAATCATTAGCAAGCAGCCGTATTACTGAGGGGGGTTAATTATGTTACGTCTATTTATCCTCATTTTAGTTTTGCTTGGAGGCTTACTCATTGGCCCCGATCTCAGCGATAATAAGGGCTACATTCTTATTTCTATTGATTCCTATACAACCTATGAAACAACGCTAATTAATGCCGCCATGATGGCTATTATTTTCTATTTTTTACTATTGTTCGCAGAATGGATATTACGAAAAGTATTATCAATGAGCTCAATTACACGTGGTTGGTTCGGCCAAAGGAAAACAATCAAAGCACAAAAAAATAGCTTATTGGGTATGCTCACGCTCTTTGAAGGCGATTCCCAAAAGGCGCAGAAACTATTAGCAGGATCAGCCGCGCATAGTGGTACCCCTGTCTTGACCTATATTGCCGCGGCGAAAGCTGCACAGCAGCAGAAAAAATATGATTTACGCGATGAGTATCTGCAACAAGCCAATGACGCAGAACAAACGAGCCAGCTCGCGGTAGGGCTCGTCTGGGCTAAATTACAAATAGAAGCGCAACAATTCCACCAAGCAGAAGAGACGCTGCAAGAGTTATCTCTTAAATACCCTAAAAATGGACGTATTCATGAACTCTATGCACAGCTCTACCCCGCACTGCATGAGTGGCAAAAATATATCGATTTAATCAACAACAAACGTAATGGTCTAACCTTTACTGATAGTGAATTTAGCGCAAGACAACTTGATGCTTACCAACAACTATTTAAACAGTTGGCAGCAGAAAATGCACAACAACTAAAAGAGTATTGGGATAACAATGCACCGCGCTGGATGCGTAAGGAATTGGACTATCAAAAGGCGGTCTTAGATGCTTTTCTTGAGGCAGGAGAAGATAAATTCGCCGAGCAATTCTTAATAATGAAACTCAATAAACAATTCTCATTACCACTACTTAGTTACTTAACAAAATTGGAAATTAATGATTATTACCCACTGATATTATTACTCGAGAAAAAACTTAAAAAAGAGCCGCACGCAGCTTTAATTCATAGCACCTTGGCAAGGTTAATGTTAAAAGAGAACAAAATTGGCGCAGCGATAGAACATTTAAAACAGAGTGTTGAGAGTGAGGCAAATATCGAGGAATTTGCGTTGCTAGCTAACTTACTAGAAGAGGATGGCCGTAATAGCGAAGCACAACAATATTATCGTCGTGGACTATCTATTGTCTTGTCATCTTAATGACATTTTTATATTATAAAATCCCATAAAAACAGGAGCTTAACTCCTGTTTTTTATATCACTTATGAGGTACAGAATATGACATCAATTCACCCATGTTTTCCTCTTCCGATTGAAAATAGCGCGGCAGAGCTACTACTCATGCCTTGCCCCGGAACAAAAGGAGTTCCATTACAGGAAACCCTAAAACAGTTAAAAACAAAAGAGAAGGTCGATGCGCTAATCACCTTAATGACCTCTGAAGAGCTATTAAAGAATCAATTGGTAGAGTTAGGCGGGTCGGTAAAAGAGCTAGGCATATCTTGGTTCCATCTGCCAATTACCGATGACCACGCACCTAGCGACGATTTTTTAACACTTTGGGAAACGGCAGGCCCGGCTATACACCGTTTACTAGAACAGGGTAAACGAGTTGCCATTCATTGCAAGGGCGGGACAGGGCGAACGGGACTCGTTGCTGCACAAATCCTAGTAGAGCGCGGCGAAAATTTGGAAAAAGTAATGACACGTATTAAAAAAAGACGACCGAACGCTTTTACACTCACTTGCCATCAAGACTATTTAAAATCGTTAGCCGAAAAATTACAATAAAATTTATTTGCAGGAAATTCACATATGACAATTAAAGTTGGTATCAATGGATTTGGCCGGATTGGCCGTTTAGTATTACGCGCCGCCTATGGATGGCCTGACGTTGAATTTATACAAATTAATGATTGTGCTGGCGATACCGCGACGCTTGCTCATCTGCTTGAATTTGACTCCATTCAAGGACGTTGGCACGAACAAGTAACCGTTGATCAAAACAATATATTAATTGGTGACCATAAAATAGCCTGTACACAGGAAAAACTTATCGCTGCCGTCGATTGGTCCGCCTGTGATGTTGTTATTGAAGCAACGGGTGTGCATCGTGATGCCAATCTTCTGCAAGTTTATTTAGACCAAGGTGTAAAACGTGTTGTTGTTTCTGCGCCAGTCAAAGCGGACTCTATTGCGAACATCGTTGTGGGTGTCAATGATGCGATTTATGATGCCAGTAAGCATCAAATTGTTACTGCGGCATCCTGCACAACCAATTGCCTTGCACCTGTTATTAAAGTGATTAATGAAAAACTTGGCATTGAACAGGTCTGTTTTACCACGATTCACGATTTAACCAATACGCAAACCATCTTAGATGCACCGCACAAAGATCTACGTCGAGCACGAGCCTGTGGAATGAGCCTCATTCCAACCACAACAGGTTCGGCGAAGGCCATTGTTGAAATTTTTCCAGAGCTTAAAGACCGTATTAATGGTCATGCCGTTCGCGTACCCTTAGCCAATGCCTCATTAACCGACATTGTTATCGACGTAAGCCGTGATACCGACGTCGCAGAGGTCAATGCTTTACTGAAAAGTGCAGCAGAGAATGAGCTGAAAGGTATCCTTGGTTATGAAGAAAAGCCATTAGTATCTATCGATTACCGTGGCGATCAACGATCAACTATCGTCGATGCCTTATCCACCATGGTAGTGGGTTCACGGATGGTGAAAATTTATGCTTGGTATGACAATGAAATGGGGTATGCAACGCGCACCGCTGAGTTAATGCGTATCGTTGGGTTGTCAGATAAATAATGCTAAATAAACTCTCTGTTGAATTAAAACAATACTTAATTATCACCACTAACTATTGGGCGTTTACCTTAACGGACGGCGCCCTGAGAATGTTGGTCGTTTTGTATTTTCATCAGTTGGGTTATAGCGCCTTAGAAGTCGCCTTTCTGTTTCTGTTTTACGAGTTTTTTGGTGTCGTCACCAACTTGTTAGGCGGATGGTTAGGCGCACGCTTAGGTTTAAATAAAACCATGAATATTGGCCTGTTAATGCAGGTCATTGCGCTGTTGATGCTCGCCCTACCCAATGATTGGTTAATCATTCCTTGGGTTATGTTAGCTCAAGCCCTCTCTGGTATTGCCAAAGACCTTAACAAAATGAGCGCCAAAAGTGCCATAAAACTTCTGGTTAAAGATGAACAACAGGGTACGCTTTATAAGTGGGTAGCCATTTTAACGGGCTCAAAAAACACTCTAAAAGGGGTGGGATTTTTTCTTGGTGGTTTATTACTGACTTTAGTTGGTTTTCAAAGTGCCATGCTATTAATGGCGGCCATGATCTTTATTGTCTATAGCGCAAGTATGCTGTTACTTAAAAAAGAGCTAGGCAAAGCAAGTCGAAAAATAAAATTCACCGAGCTATTTTCCAAAAGTCGTCCTATTAATATTCTCTCAGCGGCAAGGCTGTTTTTATTTGCCTCTCGTGATGTTTGGTTTGTTGTCGCACTACCTGTTTACCTGAGTGAGACGCTAGACTGGACACCGTGGAGTGTGGGTGGCTTAATGGCACTGTGGGTTATCATCTATGGCGGCATTCAATCAATTGCACCTTATTTTACTGGTAAACGTTCGGGCAAAGTCCCAGCGGGAAAAACAGCCGTTATCTGGGCAACTACACTAGCAATGACCCCACTATTAGTTATCGCCTCTTTACAAGGGGGTAGTGATTGGTTTATTGCCGGGCTATTTTTATTTGGTGCGTTATTTGCTATTAACTCATCATTACATAGTTATTTAATCGTCAGTTATGCGCAACGTGATGCCGTATCACTGGATATAGGCTTTTATTATATGGCTAATGCACTCGGACGATTAATTGGTACACTTCTCTCTGGGTGGGTCTTTGTTAGTTTTGGCTTATCAGCTTGTCTGCTGGTATCGGCACTTTTTATTGTCACTGCTGCCTTGATCTCTTTGTTACTACCGCAGCAGGCGCAGCCATCTTAATATTGCATAATGATGGTTAATGGGTATATATTGTGCGCCCGCAAATAATTCCTTTTATTGAGATTTTTTATGTTGTTGCTGATCAGCCTATTCGCACTATTTCTTGGCCCAATTACTTACCGCATATTACAGCGTCAATCGGGTTGGATAGACCTGGTTGATGCATTTATATTTGTGACCATCTCCGGTTTAGTCTTATTCCACATTCTTCCAGAGTTATTACACAGTGGTGGTTTAATTGTATTAGTATTAATGGCTTTGGGCATATTAGCACCGAGTTGGATAGAAAAATATTTTCATAAAGCCGCGCATCAAGCACATCAAACAACATTATTTCTGGGTATTTTAGGGCTAATATTGCACGCTAGCATTGATGGTTCAGTGCTTATTTTTGATCCGGATAATCACACCAGTTGGTTACTTGCCCTTGGAGTATTACTACATAGATTTCCCGTTGGCTTAACAATTTGGTGGTTATTACGCCCGCAATATGGCCGTGCACTGCCAATTTTCATTTTAACATGTATGTCCATTGCCACCTTGATTGGTGCCTATTATGCCGATTACTCTTTAGCACAACTAGACGGACAATGGCTAGCTTGGTTACAAGCTTTTGTCATGGGCTCGATTATGCATGTGGTCTTACATCGCCCCTATTTTCATGGGCATGGTCAAGAGACACCCCCATCCGAAAATAAATATGCAGCGGGAATTGGCAGCCTGATAGGTTTGTTAGTGTTAGGCTCCGTTTTATTACCACACTGGCTTGGCTATATTGAACATCATCACGACCATGGTGCTATTGCTACTACCGAAGCACATCATTACGACCATCAACATATCGAAGCAAGCAACGAAGCGCTGCATGATGATCACGACCATCAACATATCGCAACAAGCAACGAAGCGCTACATGATGATCACGACCATCAACATATCGCAACAAGCAACGAAGCGCTGCATGATGATCACGACCATCAACATATCGCAACAAGCAACGAAGCGCTGCATGATGATCACGACCATCAACATATCGCAACAAGCAACGAAGCGCTGCATGATGATCACGACCATCAACATATCGCAACAAGCAATGAAGCGTTGCATGATGATCATGACCATCAACATATCGCAGCAAGCAACGAAACGCTGCATGATGATCACGACCATCAACATATCGCAGTAAGCAACGAAACGCTGCATGATGATCAAGGCAACAAAATAGCAAATAGTGGTGATACCGATGAGCATCGTCAACATAATACAGCACTGACACTAATTAACTTCACCAATATCGCTATGCATAGTGCGCCAATGCTATTGTTGGCATATTTCCTCAGTGCCTTAATGCATTATTTTAAACCTAAGTTTTCGATATTACCGGTTCAAGACAGCCAAACATTCTTTGCTGACTCATTAAAGGGGGTTGCCTACGGTTTACCCCTGCCCATCTGTTCTCCTAGTGCAACTAAAATGCACCAACACCTACTTTCCATGGGGGCTAATCAAACCTTTGCCACTGCCTTTTTAATTGCCGCCCCCATTGTAGGATTTGATGCGCTGTTAATTTCGTGGCCATTACTAGGCGAGCAGTTATTACTCTTACGCATCGTTTTAGCCGCACTCTTTGCATTGCTAATTGCATGGGTCATAGGCCGTCATTTTAAATTACAACACACTACATCGGCAGCAAACACGAACCAATGTGAGCACTCAAGCTCACGATTTGTAAATGCTGTGAAGCAAGGTTATCAACACCAGTTAGATCATACAGCCCCATGGGTTTTATTAGGCTGGATGCTGGCAGCAACCCTCTCTGCAGCCTCTGTTTGGGACTTTTTTGGACAAGCTCTTTGGTTACAAGTAATAGTAATGATTGCCGTTGCATTTCCCTTTGCACTCTGTGCCACGGGCATCACACCTGTCATTGCAATGCTATTATTGGCAGGCTTATCACCGGGAGCTGCCATCGCCTTCTTTTTAATTGCACCAACAATCAGTATTGAGCTATTAAAAATGATTCGCCAGCAACAGGGGGTTTTTGCTGCAATGAGTTTAGCGATGCTAATGGTGGGAGGAGCATTTATTATCGGCCTAGGAATCAATCAATATATTGATACGATTTCGTTATCCTGGCTGCAACAGCAGGGCAATTACAGTTGGTGGCAAATTATCAGTTTATGCATTATCTTAACACTCTACTTAAGCTCATTACTGCGCCGTGGAGCACGTAGCTTTATTGCCGAATTAGTTCCTAAAAGCTTTATGAAGATACGTCATAAACACCATTAATCGGCTTAACACTTTTCGAGAGTATTAGAAATGATAAAGCCCCAATATTGGGGCTTTATTTCATTATTTCAGAAGCTAAATTTATGCGTTGTTATTTTTACGACGCAAACCGAATCCGATTAATCCGATACCAAATATAGCTAATGCAGAGGGAGCAGGTACTGCGGCTGCAATACTCTCTTTTGACATCACATCCCAATTTTGGCCATCATTTGTAAATCTCACTGTACTTGGTCCATTACAGCAGCTTTCCGCCCAGTATATTTCCAATAAATGGCTACCAACTGAGATATCAATATCATGTGCTTTCATAACATCGCTATTAGCCCAGTCTGTACTCCACCATAAATCATCGCTTCTATTTGTTAGTAAAAGCCCATCAAGATATAACGCAGCACCATAGTGTGCATCTAATCCAGCTTCAACACCCCAAGTCCCAGTCGCACCTATAGTAAAATCAACTGAAAAATGATTAATGGTATTATTTCCAGTTTTATAAAGCTCAAATGCATCGATAGCGTTCGTTGTAACCGTTGAACTTTGGCTATTCCAAGAGCTAATGAAATCACTGCTATCAATCATAGCTGCATTATCAATCGTTCTTGTTGCAACAGTCATTAGTGACGCAGAAGCATTAGCTGAAATTACCATCGTGGTGGCGAATATTGCGGTAGAGAATACTTTAGAGATATTCATTTATCTTCCTTGAGTTAATTATTTTAAACGTAACGAAGCCTTAAATTGCAAATATCAAGCCAATAAATAAAAACACTTAAATATCAACACAATATAGGCGAACATTAGAATTCAAAAACCATTAGTGTAATTTTTTTCGACATACATGTTGTTTTTTCGGTATTTATTTTACACTTATAATCTATTCTTTATAAAAATCAACAAGCTCCTACGATAATCATTTATTGTTACCCGAAAAGAAAAGCGTGCATATCTTTAACCTTCAGCGTAATAACGTTTTAAAACCGCCATCGCTTCATTCAAAGCTTGCGCTGTTGCAACAGCACCTCCTTTATCGGGGTGATGCCTAGCTAAAAGCTGCCGATATCGTTTTTTAACCATCGCCAAATCACAGGGTTCATTTAACTCAAATAGTGCTAAAGCACTCTGCTTTTCACTATCATCGCTCATTTTCAACCAAAAACTAGCCAGTAAATTATCAACCTCTTCGCCGCTAGTATTATGCAAATTATTTATGTCTAGATAATATGCACGCAACGGATCTCTATTAACTAAACTGGTTGGCTGTTGTGCAATAACACTTTGCGGCAACCATTGAATGTTCAGTGCCTCAATAACAATATAACCTGCTTGTTCAGATCGCAACTGATCTGAAAGCTTATAAAGTGCATGAAATAAAAGAAAATGTTGCTGGAATAAAGCCAAGTTATCAAACGGTAGGTGTTGCTGCTGTTGAAGTTGTTGCTCCTGTAACAGCTTTAATAAATCATACTCTTTGATCCCTTCGGGGTGACTTTTAACAAGTTTTAGCAAAATGCTATTTTGATAATTTATCACTGATTATAGTCATCCCAAGCGCAGGTGGATTGATTAGCTCGCGTTTAATGGAAGAGTTACATCATCAACACTTTGTGAATACTTTAAAACGTTGATGATGATACCAATTCCGGTAAGTATGTGATCTAAATTTTGCGCAGGAAAAACAGCTTAATTCAAGGCGTAATTTGACGTAAATGGTTATTCCCTTTGCGAAAATTACAACGCAGCAGTAAGTTGTTTTAACCAGTAAAATAGATCAGCTATTTATCGGAATTGGTATGAGAATATGGCTATTTAAACTGTTCGTGAAAAAAAGCCCATTGCGCTTTAAAAAATTGCGTCGGTTTTTGTTTGAATTGGCTACGAACAAATTGACTCATACGTCCTTCTGCATAGGCAAGTAGCATATTAGCTGCAATAGCCTCATCAACCCCTAACTTACCGCCATCAAGAATTGGTTTCTCTCTTAACACCTGTTTAATTTGCGATTCTAATTTGGAAAATAAATGCTCGATACGTGATTGTAATCGCTCATGTTCACCCAACAATGCATCACCCGTTAAGATACGCGTGATGCCCGGATTTTGTTCTGCGAAACCAAGCAAAAAATACAAGATATGTTCAATACGAATTAACGTTTGCTTTTGCTGATCTTTAATAAGGTTAATTTGTGTAAATATGGTCGTCTCAATAAAATCAATTAACCCTTCAAACATTCTCGCCTTACTCGGGAAATGACGATACAACGCCGCCTCAGAGACACCCACTTCAGCAGCAAGTTTTGCCGTAGTGATACGTTGCCCAGGCTTCCCCTCTAACATAATGGCTAACGCGCGTAAGATATCATCTTTACGGTTTACCTTTTTCTTTTCTGTTTTTGTCACCATTGTTAACAACATCCTTTGTTATTTAATTTGTCCCTGAGTGCCCAAAACCACCTTCCCCACGCGCACTACCATCAAAGCTATCAACCACTTCGAATGTTGCTTGTACCACAGGCAAGAAAACCAATTGCGCTAAACGTTCACCTGGCTGCAAAGTAAAAGCGGTTGCACTGCGATTCCAACAAGAAACCATTAATGGCCCCTGATAATCAGAATCAATAAGGCCGACTAAATTTCCTAATACGATACCGTGCTTATGACCTAAGCCTGAGCGAGGCAATATCGTTGCAGCTAACGTTGGATCTGCAATATGAATCGCGATGCCTGTTGGTATAAGCTGCGTTTCACCCGGAGCTATGCTTATTGGGCTATCAATACAAGCGCGTAAATCCATACCTGCCGAGCCTATTGTGGCATATTCAGGCAATGGAAACTCTTTACCAATACGGGGATCAAGAATTTTTAGTTCAATTTGTTTCATTATATTTCCTATTTTCTTAATCGTTATTCGTCGTAGAATATTGTTGATGAATAACTTCAAGCAATTGCTGGGCAACCTTTTTTTTATCAGCAAGTGTTATATCAAATCGCTGCTTGGCAGCAAACACCGTTAATGCATTTTTTTCACTATTAAAGCCTTGATCAGCTTTAGCTACATCATTAGCTGCAATCAAATCTAAATTTTTACGTTGCAGTTTATCGAGAGCATAAGCTTCTACATTTTCAGTTTCCGCAGCAAAACCGACACAAAATGGGCGATCTAAATGATTTGCGACATCGGCAATAATATCTGGGTTTTCACTAAATGAAGCGTTAAATTCTCAACTCCAGATTGCTTTTTCATTTTTTCCTGGGCAATCACTTCGGGGCGATAATCGGCGACCGCAGCACAGGCAATAAAAATATCGCAATGGTCAAGAGTCTGCAAACTTGCAGCATGCATATCTAATGCACTTTTAATATCAATTCGATTAATATTAGCCGCACAGGTTAACGCGACGGGACCTGTAATAAGGGTAACATTTGCCCCCATTTTTTGCGCTACCTCTGCCAATGCAAAACCCATTTTTCCCGAACTATGGTTACTGATATAACGAACAGGATCCAACGCTTCTTGTGTCGGACCTGCTGTAATCGTAATATTTACATTTTTAAAAATAGCTTTTTGTGGTGCAAAAAAATCAACCACGAGATCAACTAATTGATGCGCTTCGAGCATTCGACCAGGACCAATATCACCACAGGCTTGTGGCCCTTCTCCCGGCCCCCAAATATGCATGCCGCGCTGAGCCAAAACAGCAATATTCTCCTGTGTAGCAGAGGCGAGATACATCTCCATATTCATCGCAGGAGAAACCGCTATCGGTGCAGGGCTTGCTAAACAAAGCGTGGTTAATAATTCATCGGCAAATCCTGCGCGTAAACGAGCAATAAGGTTCGCCGTTGCCGGAGCAAGTAAAATAAGATCTGCCCATTTCGCAAGCTCAATATGTCCCATACCCGATTGTGCATTAGGATCCAGTAGATCATCAGCCACGGCATGGCCAGAAACAGCTTGCATTGTGAGGGGGGTGATAAAAGATTTTGCAGATGTCGTCATAACCACGCGTACATCCGCACCAAACTCCGTTAATCGACGAGTTAGTTCAACACATTTATAAGCAGCAATGCCACCAGCAATACCTAATAAAATCTTTTTTCCCGCTAAGGGTGAAGAAACAGACATAACGACCACTCTAATCACTATCCCCTAGTTATTTAGGGGTAATTAAAAAGAGCAATAGGATACCACAAACTTTTCCTGCACGATGTGAAAATATCGACTAGATTTAATATCACCATTATGTAACAAAAAAGTCTTGCATGAGTAAATTAAAAGATTGGCCACAACAAGAAAGACCACGAGAAAAACTACTCGCACAGGGCACTGACGCGCTTTCTGATGCAGAATTGCTCGCTATTTTTCTAAGAACAGGCTGCAAAGGAACGGACGTGGTGACGCTTGCTCGCCACTTAATTAGTGAATTTGGCTCGCTACATGCCCTTTTTGGCGCATCGGAATCTCACTTCTGCGCTAAAAAGGGGCTAGGAAAAGCCAAATATGTGCAATTGCAAGCCGTATTAGAAATGTCTCGCCGTTACTTACAGGAGCCGCTACAAAATGGCCAGCCATTAACGAGTGCCGCACAAACCAAATCATTTTTACAAGCTAAGATGCACCATTTACCCTACGAAGTGTTTGCTGCGCTATTGCTCGATAGTCAACATCGCATTATCCGTTTCCATGAGTTTTTCTTTGGTTCCATTGATAGTGCAACGGTTCATACTCGTGTTATCGCACAAAAAGTATTAGCAGATAATGCCGCCGCCATTATTTTGGTACATAACCATCCATCGGGAGATCCAACAGCCAGTATTGCCGATAGAAAAATCACTGAAAAAATCATATCTGCAATGCAACTGATCGATGTGCGCGTTTTAGATCATTTCATTATTGGGTATAAAAAATGTACCTCTTTTGCTGAAAATGGATGGATTTAACGCTTAAATTCACACTTTTGTTGATCTTTCATACGTATTCATGTATAAAATGCGCCCTCGACGCCTTTGGCGACGGCTAAAAAAGGTGTTCGACTATTTTGCTCGAGTAAAATTTATTATTTTGGAGAATTACGACATGTCTAGAGTATGTCAAGTTACAGGCAAGCGTCCAGCTGTTGGTAACAATGTATCACACGCAAAGAACCACACACGACGTCGTTTTTTACCTAACCTACAAACACACCGTTTTTGGGTTGAGAGTGAAAACCGTTTTGTTAAATTACGCCTAACCACTAAAGGTATGCGTATCATCGATAAAAAAGGTATTGATGCAGTATTAGCTGATATCCGTGCCAATGGTGAAAAAGTTTAAGGAGCTTTAAAATGCGTGATAAAATTCGTTTAAATTCAAGTGCTGGTACTGGCCATTTTTATACTACTGATAAAAATAAAAAGACGATGCCTGAAAAGTTTGAAATCAAAAAATTTGACCCTGTTGTACGTAAGCACGTTATGTACAAAGAAGGCAAAATCAAGTAATTTTGATTTTATCTAATAAAAACCCAGTTTATACTGGGTTTTTTTATGCCTGCTAAAAATGAAAAAGGATAAATAATATGCGTTTATCACGTAAAGGTTGGAACAATGTACTTATCTTTGCCGTTTTCACTATTATTTTTATCTTCAATTTTGGCCATAAATTAACCGCGAATAAAAAACCAGTCGCGTTATCCATCATCGACAAAAATCTTACCCTTGTCGAAATCAAAACCCCGGATTTTAGAGTAACCCGTGTCGGACGCAGTTGGCAGAGTCAGCCTAATTTAGGGTTATCGGCAAAGCAACTGGCAACATTAGTGAACAATTGGCAACAGTTAACGCTCAATCCACATGAGCCAATCCCCCTCGGCTCACACCCATACACCATCTTGATTTATAGTGCAGATAGAGAGGAACCTATTACGGTTAATCTGATCCAACAGGGTGATGATTACGTATTACAAACTGAGTCAAATCATGCGCTATTTTTAAATGCACAGCAGCTGCCTTTATTACTTGGTCGTTAACCCCGACAGCTAGCCTAAACAGAGTATTTATATGCCCGAATTACCAGAAGTTGAAACCAGCCGTCGAGGTATCAGCCCGCATCTTATTAATAAAGAGATAAAAGGGCTTACTCTGCGACATACACAGTTGCGCTGGAAGATCCCCGAAGACCTGTTAAGCCATATTAATAGAGAGCGGCTAATCAGCATTGACCGCCGAGCTAAGTATCTATTACTTAATTTTGCTACTGGTACTGTATTAATTCACCTAGGCATGTCAGGCAGTTTGCGAATTTGCCCTTTAAATAGCCACGCACAAAAACACGACCATGTTGATTTCATCTTTTCTGATTGCCTCTTACGCTACACCGATCCTCGTCGATTTGGAGCAATACTGTGGTTAGGTAAAACGCCACAAGACTCTCCACTACTTAATCAACTAGGTCCAGAGCCACTTGATGATGATTTCAATGCAAGCTACCTATATCGCAACGCAGAGAAGCGTAAACTGCCCGTTAAGCAATTTATTATGGATCAGAAGGTGGTAACGGGTGTAGGAAACATATACGCCTCAGAGGCGCTATTTAGAGCCGCTATTAATCCAGCTCGTAGTGCAGGTAATATATCGCAAAAACGCTATGCACTACTGGTCGAGGCAATTAAGGATATTTTACACAAAGCGATTCAACAGGGTGGAACAACCCTAAAAGATTTTGTCGGTGGGGATGGTAAGCCCGGCTATTTCCAGCAAACATTACAAGTTTATGGCAAAAGTGGAGAACAATGCCCACATTGTAAAACGCCACTTAAAAGCATTAAACTTGCGGCAAGAAATAGTGTTTATTGCCCTAAATGCCAGCGCTAAATCCACAAGCATTTAGCGATAGAAACCATTACATATTGGCTTCATTTGGCTGGGCAAGCCAACGTTTTGCTGCAACCATATTGTCAAACATTTGAATTTTGACACCCGCTTCCCGATATAGCTTCTCGAGTTGCTTAGAAATAAGCAAGGAACCAATCGGGTTAATCAGCACGATAGCAGAACGATCTAGCCCTTTGGTTTTTTTCCAAAGATTTACCTCCGTTAATTTTTGTGCTGCATCGGGCGTAAACAAACTTTCTTCGTGAAGAATAATAATCTGATCCCACACCCCGACGTTCACAGCCAGCCACTCGACAGAATTGCATAGATCAGCATGGTAATGGGTTATCAATTCAAGATTAAAGGGACCTTTGGCATCAATAATCAAAGTATTGCTATCAATATCAATGTTATATGTTCCGTGCTCTCTATATTTATCCATTTCAAGAGATACTCATATTATTTATACATTAGACCTCATAAACGTTAGCACAATTTAAGTAACATGCCCTGCTTCGCCGCAATTTCAATCGATATACTCCCCTCTTGTAACCGCCATTGCGCATCGCTTAGTTGATCCTCTAATACGCCAGACTCAATATCCAATTGCCACAGTGGCAGATCAATTAACAGCTCATGATCGCCATTATTAATTAAGCAGATATAACATTGTTTCTGGGTAAATCGAGCGAAAGCAAAGGAGCGCCCCTGAACATTTAACCAATGAAAGTTACCGGATTGCAACGCTGTTGCCGATTTTCTTATTGCAATAAGCTTCTGTACAAATAAAAATGTTTGTAGCTTGCCGTCAGACTCAACTCTATCCCATGGAAAACAACGCCTATTATCGGGATCTCGACCGCCCTGTAAGGCAACTTCAGTACCATAATAAATACAGGGGGTTCCCACATAGGCAAACAGCATCAACAAGGCTAAATGCAGTGTTTCGATATCCTCATTTAGCATCGTTAAAAAACGCATCGTGTCATGGCTATCGAGCTGGTTAAATTGAGAAAGTTGATTTAACCAGGGTATTTTCCCGCGCGCTTCATTGAGCCATTCAACTAACTCTTGAGCATCAATTTGACAAGGTTGATAAGCAATATCTTGTTGTGCAAAAAAAGCGCGAATAGGGTGAGCAAAGCCATAATAGTTCATTGCGCCATCTTCTTGATCGCCCTGTAACCATTGTGATGCTTCGCTAAAATGTTCTCCCAACACGTAACAATTTTGATTGACCGATTTAGCGGCGTTACGAAATTCACGAACATAGTGAGCATTATTAAATGCTCCCTCACCTTCCCCTAGCATGTGGATAACATCAAAGCGCCAAGCGTCAATATTATAGGGAGGACGTAACCAATGCTTAATAACCGCATCATCACCAGCATAGATATAATCACGAACATGAGGATTGGAGAAATTCAATTTAGGTAAGGTTGCGATACCATTCCAGCCAACGTACTGCGTTGTGTCACCTTCAAACTGATAATAGTCACGATAAGGCGATGCTGGATTTGCATAAGCCCCCTCCTCATGCGTAAGCGAATTGCGTTTGTACATATCAAACCAAGGATGATCAACAGAAGTATGGTTGAATACTGCATCTAGCATGATCTTCATATCACGCCCATGCAGATCCTCCACCATTGTAGCGAATAACTTATTTGTTCCTAAATGAGAGTCTACATTGAGGTAATCGACCGTGTCATACTTATGATTACTAGGCGCACTAAAAATGGGATTTAAATAGAGTGCAGTGACACCTAGCTCTTGGAGGTAATCCAGTTTGTTATAAATCCCCTGCAGATCGCCACCAAAAAACTCACAAGCACCGTTTTTGCCATGCTCAGAAACAGCATCGCCCCACGCTTTTTTTATCGTCGGGCGTAGATCGCCACGTAAACAATATTCACCAGATTGTACGCTAATACTACTATCACCGATGGCAAAACGATCGGGAAAAATTTGATAAAAAACCTGCTCTTTAACCCATCCCGGGGGCTGATCTGTTCGATTATACTTAAAATGCCGTTCTCTACCCGATATACGCGATGTAATACCGCAGCCGTCTAACCACCATTGACGATTATTCTGTAACATTTTAAAAGCATAAAAAGTTGTTTCTTTATCCTTATTAATAGGCAACTTAGCTGACCAATATTGCAACTTTTTAGTGCACCGAACAGGTTTCATCGGAATCAGTTTTTCTTCATTATCAGGTTCACAACGGATAAATAACTGAGAGATATCGATATCATTTGCAACGGCAACGGTCACCTTCAATACGTCACCCGATTGTACTAACCAAGCACTGTCTTGACCATGATAAATAAAAGGTATGTTCATTAATAGAATTCTCTTTATGCTCAACTTATATCAATTAATTTAGCACTAAACAAAGAAAGTAAGGAAGTACTTTTACTCGATAGCAATGCGCAACTCACAACATAAACTCTCCGAAGTCACTCATAATAAGTAAAAGAGGAAAGTAGCACGATCATCTATATAGCCCATCATTGCGAGGCAAAGTTAATTGTTTTGATGCTTTAAAAGTGCTTCTTTAACACATTGCGGAGCAAGTTCATCAATATTACCGCCATGCTTATAGACTTCTTTGACAACGGTTGAAGAGATAAACCCCGTGTGACAATTGGCAGCCAAGAGGATAGTTTCTAATTGAGGGTTTAAGGTGCGGTTCACCTGTGAAAGTTGAATTTCATAATCGGCATCACTCGCTCCACGAATACCTCGGATTAAAGCCTCTGCATTATGCTCATTGGCAAATTCAGCAAGCAATCCAGAAAAGGGAATGACATCGATTCCCTTGATATCAGCGGTTGCCAGCGCGACTAACTCGCACCGTTCAGTTAAACTCAACAGCGGTTTTTTACTGGTATTGATAGCTACGGCAATGATCACTCGATCCGCTAAACGACTCGCTCGGCAAATAAGATCAAGGTGACCATTGGTTATAGGATCAAAGAAGAACGGGAAAAATGACCGTTTTCACTGTTATTTTACCACCGCATCATTGATTGCTTTTAAATCATCACGCGCTGATTCAGCATTCCAATACAGGGTATACCAAGGCTCAGGGTGATCCGCGGAGCGTAAGCTTTGCTTCGGAAATTCAATGGATAAGTAGTTATCATCAAAGGAATAAACGGAAGCACCAATTTTAACATCGCTAGCAATCCAAAATATAATTAGGGCAACAAGCGGGTAAACAAATAATATCTTAAACATAAATAACCTATTAATTTAAATATAAAAAATATTAGCTAAAGCTAACCGTCTCTTTTGACTGCTTAAAAATAGCCGCAGATAAAAAACTCAAAAACTCTTCACCGCTGCGATCATCAATCCATTGACCATCAATATAGTTGTAATGATGGCCATTTTCTAATGTAGCTAACCAAACCTGATGCAATGGCTGCTGACGATTAATAATCAGCTTAGATCTATTTTCAAACTCCAGCGTTAATAGACCACCATTTTGGTCATAATCAATATCGGCACCAGACTCTTCGATCTTATCTTCAATTTTTCGGTAAAGCTGATCTGCAATTTCTTGAAATTCGCTATCATTCATATACTGCCCTTTGCTTTTATACAATGAAATGAGATTATACCTGTAAAGAAGTGAGATAATAATGGAAAATGTACAATTTGGCACCCTCAAATAGCTTGCCTACCGTACAATAAAAACAATAAACTAGGATAAGAGATGAAAAACGCTAAATTATTAATAATGATGTCTATTCTTTCTTTTTCAATCGCTGCCTGTGGAATGAAGGGGCCACTTTATCAAGCCCCTGCTAGTGACACAAAAGAAGCAGCAAAAGAAACACAATTACCACGACAAGAAAACACAGATATCGACAATGAAGCGAATAACAGCTAGAGATAAATCACACAAGCGATAGCATTAATAACGATGACATTTGCCTATCACGACGTTTAATAACATTTAGAATGACAAAGGAGTTGAAATTGGATCACTTTAATTATCAAGATGATGGTCGCCTTTTTGCTGAAGGAATTGCTGTTGAAGAAATTGTAAAAAAATCGGGCACACCGGTTTACGTCTATTCACGAGCCACCATTGAACGTCATTGGAATGCATTTAGTCAAGCGGCTGGTGATTATCCTCATCTTATCTGTTACGCGGTTAAAGCTAACTCGAATTTAGGCGTGCTAAACTTAATGGCACGTTTAGGTTCGGGATTTGACATTGTCTCGGTAGGTGAGTTATTACGCGTGATCCACCCGGTGGTGACCCCACTAAAGTTGTTTTTTCAGGTGTAGGTAAAACCGAAGTTGAAATAGCCACGGCATTACAAGCGAATATTCACTGTTTTAATATTGAATCGATTTCTGAACTGTATCGTATCAACGCCGTAGCCGAAAGTTTACAGAAGAAAGCCCCGATCTCAATTCGTATTAATCCCAACATTGATGCAGGCACACATCCCTACATATCAACGGGCCTTAAAGAGAACAAATTTGGCATTGATATCGAACAGGCTAGTACTGTCTATCATTTAGCTAATGAACTTGAGTTTATTGAGGTCAAAGGGGTCGATTGTCATATCGGTTCACAATTAACCGAGATAGAACCTTTTCTTGAAGCTTTAGATAAACTGCTTATTTTGATTGATGAATTAGCGGAACAAGGAATTACGATTGCACACCTTGATCTAGGCGGTGGCTTAGGCGTACCTTACGATAAAGAAACACCTCCCGAACCAAGTCAATACATGAAAGCCATTGTTGCGAAAATGGGCTCACGTAAATTGAAGCTTATTTTTGAACCCGGTCGTGCAATCATGGCAAATGCGGGGATGTTGATAACTAAAGTTGAATTCTTAAAAATCAATAGCCATAAAAGCTTTGCCATTGTCGATGCGGCGATGAATGACCTGATCCGTCCAGCATTATATAGCGCCTGGCAAAATATTATTCCACTGAATAACACCTTTGTAGATTCAGAATTACGCCCATCACGTCGCTATGATGTCGTTGGCCCAATTTGTGAAACGGGCGACTTTTTAGGTAAAGATCGTCAGCTAGCAATCGCCGAAGGTGATTATCTGGCGGTACGCAGTGCCGGAGCCTATGGTTCAACAATGAGCTCAAACTACAACTCTCGCTGCCGCCCAGCCGAAGTGATTATTGATGGGGAAAAAGCTTTTGTCGTACGTGAACGTGAAGAGCATCGAGATCTGTGGCGTGGTGAGCATGTATTACCCAAATAACCATTAACGTAGCCGTCTTTTATTTTACATGCTTTACATTTAACAACGAGAAATGATGAATATTCAATTTTCAAAAATGCACGGATTAGGCAATGACTTCATGGTCATTGATAACGTCACACAAAATGTTTTTATCTCAAAAGAGGCGATCAAGCGACTAGCTGATCGTCATTTTGGCATTGGTTTTGACCAATTATTAATGATTGAACCGCCCTACGATCCTGAAATGGACTTCCATTACCGCATCTTTAATGCTGACGGTAGTGAGGTAGAACAGTGCGGGAATGGGGCGCGATGCTTTGCGCGTTTTGTGAAAATGAAGGGGTTAACTCATAAGCGTGTGATCAATGTCAGTACGGCAAATGGTAAAATTCAACTCAAAATAGAGCAGGATGGCAATATTACCGTCGATATGGGCAAGCCCATTCTTGAGCCAGCTAAAATCCCCTTTATCGCTAAAAAAGAGGAGAAAACCTATATCTTACGCGTCGAAGACCATACGGTAATGTGCGGTGCAGTCTCTATGGGCAATCCACATTGTGTCGTGTTAGTCGATGATATCGATACGGCGCCCGTTGATACTTTAGGGCCATTACTAGAAAATCATGAACGTTTTCCAAATAGGGTAAATGTTGGCTTTTTAGAAATAAAGCGTCGAGATTATGCCCGTTTACGCGTTTGGGAACGCGGTGTGGGCGAAACAATGGCATGTGGAACGGGGGCTTGTGCGGCTGCGGTAATTGGGCAACTACAAAATAAACTCGATACCCATTGCACCATTTCCTTACCCGGTGGTGAACTACGCTTTTTTTGGCAACCAGGACAATCAGTGAGAATGACAGGCCCTGCTGAATTTGTTTATGATGGACAAATTAATATTTAAAGCGACTTTTAACGTGTTGCTTTGCAACACGTTTTATACCAATCGGATTAAGTGTGTAATCTAAATTTTGCGCAGGAAAAATTGATTAATTTGAGGCGTAAGTTGACACAAATGGTTGTTCCCTTTGCGAAACTTACAACAAAAAAGTAAGTTATTTTAACCAGTAAAATAAATCTGCTATTTATTCTGATTGGTATTATTTTACAAATTGTATTGAGCAAAGCTATGAGTCCTTTATATGTACAAATTGAAGAATATTTAAATCATCTCGCCAGTCAACGTGGACTCAGCCCAGTCACCATCCTCAACTATCGTCGAAATCTAGCTCAATTTATTGAATTATTAGAAAAAAAACAGATCACAAGTTGGCCAGAATTAGACAGTCAGCAAGTCCGCATGATGACCAAAGCGCTACACCAAACTGGTATCAAAGCGCGCTCTATTGCCACAAAATTATCTGCCCTACGCTCCTTTTTGCACTATTTAGTACAACAGAATCAATTAACTCACAATCCTGCGAAGGGCGTATCAGCCCCCAAATTAGATAAACCTTTACCAAAAAATATCTCGGTAGATGAGATGTTTCAACTGCTCGATATTGATGAACAGGATCCTCTCAGTGTTCGCGACCAATGTATGATGGAGTTAATGTATTCATCGGGGTTAAGGCTGAGTGAATTAGTTGGTATTAATCTCACGGATATTAAACTCGCAGCCAAAGAGGTCATGGTAACAGGTAAAGGCAGTAAACAACGCTTGTTACCGATTACAACAAGTGCCGCTAATGCGATTAAAGCGTGGTTGAAAATACGCCCTGAATTTTGCATTACAGGCGAGAAGGCGCTGTTCGTTTCCAAACAAAAAAAACGTATATCAACGCGCAGTGTGCAGGCCAGAATGGAAAAATGGGGATTGACACAAGCACTGCCAAGTCATATCAACCCACATAAACTGCGCCACTCATTTGCCACCCATATGCTAGAATCAAGTGGCAATCTTCGTGCTGTGCAAAGCCTATTAGGCCATGCCGATTTAGCCACTACACAAATATATACCCACCTCGATTTTCAGCACCTATCGCAGGTGTACGATCAAGCGCATCCACGTGCAAAGCGGAAAAAGTAGGAATTTAAAATATGAAATATTACCGCCCACTAAAACCTTTTAAAGCGATCAGCTTTGACCTTGATGACACCCTCTACGATAACCACCCGATCATAGAGCAAGCAGAAGAATCCTTTATCACCCATCTCAACCAATGCTATCCAGACCTTGAACTATTCACGCGGCACCAATGGTTGCTTTATAAAGATCAAATGGCCAATGAAAACCCACAATTACGCGATGATGTTTCACTATGGCGTTTACAAACATTGACGCGCGTGATGATTATCCATGGGATGCCGGAATATGAAGCGATTAAACAGTCCCAGATTGCTTTTGCACACTTTTTAACTCTGCGCAGTGATTTTGTGGTGCCCGAGGAAAGCATGCAACTGTTAGCTAACTTAGCACAACACTATCCGGTCGTCGCTATCACCAATGGTAATGTCGATGCACAAAAAATCGCATTAGAGGATAAATTTCAATTTATCCTAAAAGCTGGCGATGGCTTAAAAGCGAAGCCTCAGGGCGATCTCTTTGTCGAAGCGGCGAGACGTTTACAGATTGAGGTAAGCGATATTCTCCACGTCGGTGATCACCTCATTACCGATGTCTATGGTGCACAAAATAATGGGGCGCAAGCGGTTTGGTATAATCCCAATAAACAATCATTAAATGGCGCACTTTTGTTACCTACGGTTGAAATCAGCCATTTAGATCAGCTCTACAAGTTGCTATAATCACCCACTGATTAAATAAACAGGTTTATTGTGATGGATGTTTCTTACTTAATTGATGGCTTAAATGACCACCAGCGTGCAGCAGTTTCGGCTCCCGAGCAAAATATGCTCGTATTAGCAGGAGCAGGCAGTGGTAAAACACGAGTGCTAACCCATAGAATCGCGTGGTTAATGCAAGTCAATAATATCCCAACCTATGGTATTCTCGCAGTGACTTTTACCAATAAAGCCGCTAAAGAGATGCGCAGCCGTATTGCCGATATCTGCCCGATGCAAATAGGTTCTATGTGGATTGGTACTTTCCATGGAATAGCCCACCGTTTATTACGCTTACATTATCAGCAAGCCGATCTCCCTGAGCAGTTTCAAATCATTGATAGCGACGATCAACAAAAAATGGTCAAGCGCATTATTAAAAGCTTGAATCTTGATGAAAAATACTACCCAGCCAAAGAATTACAGTGGTATATCAACGATAAGAAAGATGAAGGTTTACGCGCAAGCCATATTGAAGCAGGATACAGCCTACAGGATAAACAACGCTTACAGGTTTATCGTGCCTATGAGCAAGCCTGTCAATTAGCAGGACTGGTTGATTTTGCAGAACTATTGTTACGCGCACACGAATTATTGCTCAATAACCCATCTCTGTTAGCGCATTATCAAACGCGTTTTCGCCATGTGTTAGTCGACGAATTTCAAGATACCAATAAACTGCAATATGCGTGGCTAAATTTACTCACAGACAGCGATAACTACTTAACTATCGTTGGCGATGATGACCAATCAATTTACGGTTGGCGTGGTGCAGATATTGAAAATATCCAACGTTTTTTAAAAGAAAAAAACAACCCTGTGACCGTACGCCTAGAGCAAAACTATCGCTCTACAGGGCACATTCTTAATGCGTCTAACGCATTGATTAAAAATAACAGCGACCGATTAGGCAAAGAACTCTGGACCAGTGGTGAGGAAGGGGCGGCGATTTCCATTTACAGCGCATTTAATGATTACGATGAAGTGCGTTACGTTACCTCACAACTGCAAAATTATAAGTCTGCAGGCAACAAATTAGCAGAATGCGCCATTTTATATCGCAGCAATGCGCAATCGCGACTCTTCGAAGAGCAGTTAATGGCACAACAAATACCCTACCATATTTATGGTGGGCAACGCTTCTTCGACCGCTTAGAGATCAAAGACAGCGTCGCTTATTTGCGCCTCATGAATAACCATCAAGATGATGCTGCGTTTGAGCGGATCATCAACAAACCCAAACGTAAAATCGGTAATACCACACTTGACAAAATTCGTCTTTGCGCCCGCGAGCAAGGCTATACCATGTGGCAAGCAAGCCTCTATTTAATTGAAAATAAACAATTGAGTGCGGGAGCTAAAAGATCATTACAGGGGTTTATTGAGTTAATTAATCGCTTTAAAAATGAAACCTCTGAATTGCCACTATTTCAAATCGTTGACCATATCACGCAACATTCTGGGTTATATGCCATGTTTGAAGAAGAAAAGGGTGAAAAATCTCGTAGCCGCATTGAAAACTTACAGGAGCTTGTTTCAGCCACCAAAGCCTTTGTCATCCCAGAAGAAGAGCAGGATATGGATGAGCTGACAGCATTTTTAGCCTACGCCGCTTTAGAATCTGGTGATAATCAAGCCGATGAATTTGAAGATGCCGTACAACTGATGACCATGCATGCAGCCAAGGGGCTCGAATTTCCACAGGTATTTATTGTCGGAGCCGAAGAAGGCATGTTCCCAGGACAACAATCCGCAGATGATCCAACACGCTTAGCAGAAGAACGCCGTCTGTGCTACGTTGGCATGACGCGCGCCATGAAAAAATTAACCATTTGCCATGCCGAAAGTCGCCGTTTATATGGCCAAGAAAAGTTCCATTCGCCTTCACGTTTCATCAACGAATTACCCGAACACGACATCGAGTATGTGCGCCTTAAGACACAGGTTAAACGGATGCAACCAGCTCCACTTGCCCGGCCAAGCTTTGCCACAGAGAGCCAAGATATACAAGGTTTTAGGCTAGGGCAACAGGTCAAACACCCCAAGTTTGGCGAAGGCACGATCACCGGGCAAGAAGGGAGTGGCGAAAATAGCCGTTTACAAGTCCATTTTATGGGCGTTGGCAGTAAATGGTTGATGACCGCCTACGCTCGCCTAGAGGCCGTTTAGCCTTTTAAAACAGTTAAGCCCTGTTGCGCAGTAAGTTGTGATCTTTAAGAATTAAACTAACCTTTAAAAAGGTTTGAGTTTTTAACGCGCAGCAATGTTCTAGTTAGGAGGGCTTACGATGCACTTTAAACTTATTAAAGAGTTTCTTACCTATGTAGAAGATTGCCATATCGCATTGGCAGAACTTTATCAACGACTTAGTCTTGAAAGCAAAAACGATAAAGTGAAATTATTACTCGAATTCATGTACTATAAAGAGCAGCTTTCCTATTTACAGTTGCATGAATATGCCCAACAAGCACCGAGCAGTTTATTAGAAACTTGGTTAGAAAATATTTTTGATCAAAGTATCCCCATGAAATGCCAACAGATGCAATTACAAGCGGATTTAGATATCGAAGATGTTCTGGCTCTTGCATTGAAACTTGATACACAACTCATTGAATTAATGCAAACGGTAGCCTATAACTCACCAACGCCCGAAGCTGAACTCGCTTTGGTCAGTCTAACGCATCAAGAGCAGGAAAATTTACACCGCGTTGTCATGGCTAGCAATGAATTTAATTATATGTAATTGCAATAACAGCCTATTGAATAAACCTTCTTACTTTTTATCACCTGATTTTACTTATCCCCCCCTAGTGTTCACCTCAGATAAACGGTAGAATCCTTGCCTATTTACTACTCTTTAGCCATTGGTGATTTATCTATGAAAGCACATATCCAGCAACTACTTGAACAAGCTGTTATTTCTTTACAAACAGAGCAAATAATTCCTGCCGATATTGCACTACGTATAAACATTGACCGCACAAAAGATAAATCACATGGCGATTTTGCAAATAACTTAGCCTTGATGTTAGCTAAACCGACGAAACAAAATCCTCGTGCATTAGCACAACTAATCATTGATAACATGCCTGCATCGGATTTAATCCTAAAAATGGAGATCGCAGGCCCTGGTTTCATTAACTTTTTCATTGCCCCTAACATCTTAGAAAAACAGATAGATGAAGCCTTCCTTGATGCGCGCTTAAATGTACCGAAAACGGATAAAGCACAAACGATTGTTATCGATTACTCTTCACCTAATCTTGCTAAAGAGATGCACGTCGGCCACTTACGTTCTTCAATTATCGGCGATGCCGTTGCGCGCACACTTGAGTTTCAAGGACATAATATTATTCGTCAAAATCACGTTGGCGACTGGGGAACACAATTTGGTATGTTGCTCGCCTACATGGAAGAGCTACGCGCTAAAAATGAACCCATTGAAAATAACCTATCTAAC
Organism: Psychromonas sp. MME1; assembly: GCF_041080865.1. Lineage (NCBI taxonomy): Bacteria > Pseudomonadati > Pseudomonadota > Gammaproteobacteria > Alteromonadales > Psychromonadaceae > Psychromonas > Psychromonas sp. MME1. Next base: position 2,832,317 of record NZ_CP160906.1, read on the forward strand.
CTTGAACAGTTTTATCGTGCCGCAAAAGGCCGTTTCGATGAGTCAGAAGCCTTTGCGACACGTGCTCGTGATTTAGTCGTAGCATTACAAGGCGGTGATGAAGCTTGCCTAAAATTATGGACAGAATTTAATCAAATAAGTCTATCTCATTGCCAAGAAACCTATGACCGCTTAGGAGTAGGCCTTACCCTTGACGATGTACGTGGTGAAAGTGCCTATAATGATGACTTAGCCAATGTCGTCACCGATTTAGATACAAAGGGCTTATTAAAAGAGAGCCAAGGGGCTAAGTGTGTCTTTTTAGATAGTTTTAAAAATAAAGATGGTGAACCACTACCCGTTATTATCCAGAAAAAAGATGGCGGTTACCTCTATGCAACATCGGACTTGGCAGCAATGCGCTATCGCCAAAATGAATTACATGCGGATCGTATCCTCTATTTTGTTGATGCACGTCAGGGCTTGCATTTCCAACAGGTTTTTGAAGTTGCTCGTTTAGCTGGCTTTGTCAAACAAGAAACCGCACTTGAACATATGCCCTTCGGAACCGTGATGGGTGAAGATGGTAAGCCATTTAAAACACGCGCAGGTTCAACACCGAAGCTTGCGGATCTATTAACAGAAGCACAAGAGCGCGCTTACGATTTAGTAAAAGAAAAAAATCAAGATATGGATGAACAACAACTTCGTCATATCGCATCAATTGTTGGTATCTCTTCCGTTAAATATGCTGACCTTTCAAAAAGTCGCACCAGTGATTACACCTTTAGCTTTGATAGCATGCTGAGTTTTGAAGGCAATACAGCACCTTACTTACTTTATGCCTACACGCGCGTTATCAGTATTTTTAATAAAGCAGAAATTGAACTCGATAACATCACCAGCCCAGTTACTCTAAGCCAAGAGAAAGAGGTTGATTTAGCGAATAAATTAACCCAGTTCAATGAAATAGTTAACAATGTTGCTAAACAAGGCATGCCACACTTTTTATGTTCATACCTCTTTGAGCTAGCAGGCCTGTTTTCAAGTTTTTACGAAGCATGCCCGATTTTATCAGCAAGCAATGAAACCGAAAAACAGAGTCGCTTGAAGCTAGCAGCATTAACCGCTAAAACCCTGAAACAGGGATTGTCTCTACTGGGAATCAACACATTGGAACGTATGTAATGCCCCCTGTTAACCGACGAAAACCCAGTACTCGCGCGAAAACGGGACAACGTCCCCGCTCTAGCGCGGCCAGTAAAAAAAATAAATCTAATAACGGATTTCCATTATTAGCAATCTTACTTGCAACGCTATTAATGGCTTTTATCGGTTACTTTATCTTCGCTGTAGATAAACCAGACCCCGCCCCCGCGGTTAAAGCTCCGGTAACAAAAAAAGAAGAACTGTTACCGGAAAAACCACAACCTAAGTGGGAGTATGAAAAGGCGCTTAAAGAAAAAGAAATCGTCGTTGATCTGCCCGTTGCAAAAAAATCGACCAATAAATATCAAATGCAATGTGGCTCATTTCGTAAAAATGATGATGCACAAGCATTAAAAGCAAGCATTGCCTTCCAAGGTTTAAATAGCCAAGTAAAACTAACAGGCAGCTGGTACCGTGTTATTTTAGGCCCCTACGAACGCAAACGTCTAGCAGAAAAAGATCGTCACAAACTGCAACGCGCCAGAATCAACGGTTGCCAAATCTGGCTATGGCGATAAAACCTTAAAAGAGAAAACAATAAACGAATAAATTATTGTTTTCTCTTTTTACCCTTGAAAATATAATAACCCCCCTCATATATAAGAATTAGCAGCTATTAGATCCTGCTTGTTGCTCCTCTTTTTTCAGTTTTAAAGGTATTAATATGACTACTATTGTTTCAGTACGTCGCGGTAACCAAGTCGTGGTTGGCGGAGACGGTCAAGTTTCTCTCGGTAATACCGTCATGAAAGGCAATGCACGTAAAGTACATCGATTATATAACAACAAGGTAATTGCAGGTTTTGCTGGCGGCACGGCTGATGCGTTTACCCTTTTAGAGCGATTTGAAGCAAAATTGCAAGCACACCAAGGTAACTTAGAGCGTGCAGCCGTTGAACTGGCTAAAGATTGGCGCACCGACAGAATGCTACGTAAACTTGAAGCATTGTTAGCCGTTGCAGATGCAAAACATTCATACATTATTACCGGTAATGGGGATGTTGTTCGTCCTGAAAATGACTTGATCGCGATTGGTTCAGGTGGCAACTATGCTCAGTCTGCAGCTATCGCCTTATTAGAAAATACGGATTTAGATGCAAAAACAATTGTTGAAAAAGCATTAACTATTGCTGGTGACATTTGTGTCTTCACTAATACCTTCCAAACTATTGAATGCATTGAGTTTGATAACGATAATGCAACAAGTAACAAATAGGAATATATCGCCATGTCCAATATGACTCCTAAAGAGATTGCACACGAGCTTGATCGCCATATCATTGGTCAAAACAGAGCCAAACGCGCGGTCGCAATCGCCCTTCGTAATCGCTGGCGCCGTATGCAACTTGATGAAGAAATTCGCCAAGAAGTGACTCCTAAAAATATTTTAATGATCGGCCCTACTGGGGTCGGTAAAACAGAAATTGCACGACGTTTAGCAAAGTTAGCGAAAGCCCCCTTTATTAAAGTTGAAGCAACAAAATTTACTGAAGTCGGTTATGTCGGTAAAGAAGTAGAAAGTATTATCCGCGACCTAGTTGATGTATCCATCAAACTAACACGCGAAGAAGAAATGGAAAAAGTAACCCATCGAGCAGCAGACTTAGCCGAAGATCGCATTCTAGATATATTGATCCCTCCTGCAAAAACCGATAATGAGTGGGACAAGAGCAAAGTTGAAGATGGTGCTGCACGCCAATCGTTCCGTAAAAAGTTACGTGAAGGGCAACTTGATGAAAAAGAGATAGAGTTAGATGTTCCCGCACCACAAATAGGCGTGGAGATAATGGCACCTCCGGGCATGGAAGAGATGACCAATCAGCTACAAGGTCTATTCCAAAATATGTCAGGTAAAAGCGAAACTAAAAAACGCAAATTGAAAATAAAAGATGCGTTAAAAGTCTTAACAGAATCTGAAGCATCAAAATTAATCAATCAAGAAGATCTGAAAGAGAAAGCGATATTTGCCGCTGAAAATAACGGTATTATCTTCATTGATGAAATAGATAAAATATGCAAACGCGGGGACACTTCAGGTCCTGACGTCTCTAGAGAAGGGGTGCAACGCGACCTGCTACCTTTAATTGAAGGTTCAACCGTCAGTACTAAGCATGGCATGGTAAAAACCGATCATATGTTATTTATCGCATCGGGTGCTTTCCAAATTGCCAAACCTTCCGATCTGATTCCTGAACTACAGGGGCGATTACCTATTCGTGTTGAATTAGAAGCGTTAAAAGAGCAAGATCTTGCACGTATATTAACTGAACCTAAAGCATCGCTGAGTGAACAATACCAAGCATTATTGGCAACTGAAGGGGTAACCATCTCATTTACCCAATGTGGTATTGATAAAATTGCAAAATCAGCATGGCATGTCAATGAAACAACAGAAAATATAGGCGCACGTCGTTTACATACTCTCATGGAGCGCATTATGGACGAATTATCCTATGATGCCTCCGACAGAGGGGGTGAGTCAATTATCATCGATGCAAACTATGTTGCTAATGCGTTAGATGAACTAATCGAAAACGAAGATCTAAGTCGATTCATTCTCTAGCTCTACAATTAAACCTATCAAAGCCACTATTTTTATAGTGGCTTTTTCAATATATCAATAAGCGTTTTTGTCTGAAAATCCCTTAATAATGGTCATAAAAATAATTTTTATATCCAATAATATTGACCAAGACCTTATGTACTCTAAATCAAACTCAATGCGTTTTTTCATCTTATCTAGGGTATCGGTTTCTCCACGCCACCCATTAACTTGCGCCCACCCCGTAATCCCCGGCTTTACTTTATGGCGCAACATATAAAAGTCGACTAATTCACGGTAGGTTTCATTATGTACGACTGCATGTGGTCTAGGACCAACAATGGACATTTGCCCAAATAATACATTGATAAACTGCGGTAACTCATCGAGGGAAGTTCGCCTTAAAAAAGCCCCTAATTTTGTTACCCGAGCATCTCCCTTAGTAGCTTGTTTAACAGCAGTACCATTTTCGCTAACGGTCATTGATCTGAACTTTAAAACATCAATAGATTTCCCATCAAGCCCATAACGCTTTTGCTTGAAAAAAACAGGACCACGGGAGTCAAGCTTGATGAGCAAAGCAATCGCTAACATCGGCAACATAATGATCGGCAGGATAATTAAGGAGCCAATGATATCTTCAACCCGTTTTGCAACGGAAGATAAACCACTCATAGGAGACTCATAAACACTGATTGTTTGCACGTTGCCCATATAAGACAAACGAGAATTCAATAAATTGAAGGTAAAAAAATCGGAAACAATATGTACATCAACGGTCGTATCACCTAGATATCGCAAGATAGATTCAATACGATTTTGAGCGTTAAAAGGCAACGCAATATAAACTAAATCGAATTCACCATCCTTAGCTCTTTTTACCCCCGAATCGATACTCCCACCTAAAAAGTCAATGTATTTGGTAGATAATCGCTCAACTTCTCTATCATCAAAGAAAGCCGTTAGCGTGCAACCTATTTCCATTCGCTCAGTAAGCTCATCGGCCAAACGAATCCCCGAATCAGTCAACCCAATAATGGCCACTTTACGAAGATTAAAACCAAGACTACGGTATTTACATAAATATAAATGTAAAAAATAGCGCCAACCAATCAAACCAAATGAGGTTAAAACTAACCACAAACCAATAACCACTCGAGAAATATCGGTCCCCGTTTTAGTAAAAAACAAATATGTTGTCACCGCAAAAATAGCAAACAACCAACAAAGAAAAGTATTTAACGTTAAACGAGAATAAAAGCGAGTTTGACCTGAATGGTAAAGCTGATTATTTTCAGCCAGGAGAAGGTAAACAATAGAAGCGATTAATGAGACTAAAGAGTAGTGTTCGTTAAAATTCGAGTCATAACTATAAATAGAAAGCAGCAAAACGCATTGAATCACCACTAAATCGGCAAGTCTATATACAAAAGAATTCCTATTAATACTATCTCTTACGTAATCTTGCGTCATTATTACATCCTTGACTTGTTTTTCCCAAAATCAGATATTCCTTTTGAAAGGGGTTAATTAGATTAATTATAGTACGATTGTGAATGATTCAGAAGCAATATTAAGTCAAAGTGGGATAATACTCTCCGAAGTAAACACATTACCCACTAAAATAAAATGGTTAATTGAAACAAATAGATACGTGATAGACGCATGCCTTCCCTCATAAATAATGTCCCCCAATATGCGATTTAGAGCTTTACCCTATATTAATTTACGCTTCGAAGAAAGCGCTTTAACCGATCTAAAATTTTAATTCACATACTTAACTCAATGGTCAGTAATCCCCCTCTATTTTTGGCAAAAAACAAAAAAATGCCAGTCAGTTTCGAACTGGCTGGCATGATCCAAGTGAAATAATATTTCAATAACGCTTATTGTGGATTAAGACCTAATTTTTCTAGTACTAGCATAAAGTTATCACGGCGTTCTTTTATGTTATGAACCGCACCGCTCTCTGGACAAGTACTGTCAGGACAACCTCGGTTAACGATACCTGATACCGCATCAATAAATGCTGTTCCCGTCATGCCACCATCGACATACTTTTTAATTTCATTGTAGTAGTTCCAATCTTGGTATAAACCGCCTTCGTCATTGTAGGCTTGTACTGAGGTTACCCAGAAAAACAGACCCGCAATCCATTTGATTTCTCTATTCTCTTCAGAACTACAAATTAACCCTGGGTTTGAACAGAAGTCTAAGTCGGCATACAACGGACTCGCAGGTGGAGCTTCAACTGTCGTACCATCAATCGTTTTACCGATAGTCTCAGGATCGACATGTGAACGGCCCATGAAGTGATTCAGTGTACCGAAATTTTGACGACCAGTAGTTTGTATAACACCACGTCCCCACCAGCCACAACCTTCAACGGTCTCCTGGCTACTACCATCCCAAATGAACTTCCCAGCTTTTTGACCAATATAAACTTCACACTCGTTACGTTCCCATACTTGCTTTGAAGTATCAACAGCAGTCGGTACAGTATTACAGTGCCCACTGTTCGTCCAACGACCAACGTGACCATTAACCAATAGGCCTTGCTCTGCAAGTACAGAATTTGGAGCGGCAAAAATTGGCGCAGGTGCACCGTACCATTGGGCGTGAGTTTGCGCTGTTACTTCCATTTTATTATCACGAGGACAAGAATATGGATGGTCTTTACCGGTTACCGGATTCATTCCATAATCTGCATATTTTTGACCTAACTGACCACAACTTGCTGTCATCGGGTAGTCTGCTGGTGCGCCGTATTTAATTTCAGCCCAATTGTTTTCATCACAAGCATTGTAGCGAATCGTCTCTTGCATACTTTGCGCTAAGAAAGCTGCGATAGCGACCTTAGCGTACTTAGCATTTGTTTCATCATCTGCATTTTCATCGACTAACCAGAAAGTATTGCCAGCAACACCAATATTATGCATTGAATTTAAGCCATTTAAGAAATCCGCCCACTTATACACAGTCGATGGAATCCATTTTGATTGAGGGGTTTCGTATAGAAAGGCTTCATTATTCATCACCGTTTCAGCATTCTCTAAATCACGATTAAGTGATGGGATAACCGTTAATGGTCCTTCTAGAACATCATCACCAACATAATATAGTGGCACTTTAGCACCTTGGTAACGTTCAATTTTTGCCGTTAAATCAGCACTATCAGCGTCGAATAAAATGGCGAATATATTACTATGAGCCGCTTTACGAATTTTACTTTCTTCAGGGGTCGTCCCCATAAAATAAGCAGCAGCTTGAGCCGTTGGCAGGGTCGATAGTAATGCAGGAGCCTGTACAAAGTCTGTGACTTGTTTTACATACTCCAAAGCGTTGTGCCATTGATCGCTTGATAAGGGGGCAGATGAGCTTGACTTAGAAAAAGCAATAAAGTCAGCAGCATTACCTGATTCAGCTTTATACAGCTTGAATTTATCCAGTAAGTCTGCCGTTGCTTTAGATGCCGCATTCCATACCGCTCTTCTACCTGAATAAGTTTCGTAAGCAAAATCTCCAATGCTTAAAGACCAACCAAAAGTTGCTTCAGGAGCCATTGTAGACAACACTAAATTTTGCGCTTGAGCCCAGCCTTTAACATCATTGCTTAGTGCATTAATATCATCGATATCAATTCGACTACCCGTGTAATCAAGCGCTTCCGTTAACGCTTTTTTGACTGCAATAGTCCTTACCGCTTGGCCATCATTGATAAGTGCATCAAGCACATCACTTCTAATGATAATTGCTGAAGAACCAGCCTGTTTAGCGACCTCAATCAATGCAATAAAAGCATTCGTTAGTTTTGCGTAATCAGATAAATCGTCGGCGTTGATCGTATTAACATTCACCACAGTCGGCGCATCTAATGAGGGGCTAGCGACAACAAAATCACTCGGCCACCCCTTAACCTTCAAACTCACAGGATCCATTGGGTTTGGTAAAGAAAGTAGAGGTGCAGTACCCGGTTCGGTGCCATCACAATTTAAGTGATGTTGCCAAGAATCATCGCCACCTGGAATTGACTGTGTCCAATATTTAGCAGAATAAGCAATATTGTTATAAACCATGATATCACCTTGACCGGCATATCCATTTTGGGTCCAATCAGGGTAGACATTAAACTCGACACACAACTCATCAACAGGATCTACTGGGGGTACTTCTGGTTGTCCTGGCTCAAGTGGATACTCGGGATCGGCCGGAATAATGGGGGTACCAGTATTAGGCTCTTCAGGTGCAACAATTGGTGAACCAGGCTCACCAGGAACAACAACCGGTATACCAGGCTCAAGTGGATACTCGGGATCGGCCGGAATAATGGGGGTACCATTATTAGGCTCTTCCGGTGCAACAATTGGCGAGCCAGGCTCACCCGGAACAACAACCGGTATACCTGGCTCAAGTGGATATTCGGGATCAGCTGGAATAATGGGGTTGCCATTATTAGGCTCTTCAGGTGCAACAATTGGCGAACCAGGCTCACCCGGTGCAATGATTGGCGCCCCCTCGCTAGGGCACTCAGTTAAAGTCCAAAACCATGATGATGCACTTGGAGTTTCCCATACTCCGGGATTATTTTTAGCAATAAAACACTGATCTTTATAAGAAACTATAGCACCATTACTAACACGTGTCTCACCTGGAATAAATGCCACAAGATCACCTGGTACCGGCTCTGGGATCGGTTCTGCATTACCAATTAGTTTCCATGGAGAGTCCCACACGTTCGCATAATCATTTGTAGGGCTTTGTCCAGGATTAGCATACCACTTGGCTTCATACAATTTACCGTTAGCTGTTACCTGAGAACGGCCAGGATACGCCTTTGTAACGTCATAGAGTTCAGCAGCATACAAGTGACCAGTTAAGAGAATACCAGCTAGCGCAGCTGTTATTTTATTGATTTTGCGCATAAATTTCCTTTTACATTAATGCATTATATTTTTAGCTATTCCATTTTAATTTGAAATTGGAGAGATCTTAGCTACGTTTCTCCCGTCTACAAGAAAGCCTATCTGCAATGTGGATAGTAATAACAGCTTTGCCGCCTATGTATATTTCCAAATCATTTGGCATATTTAGATGCAAGGGTAGATTTCCGTAAATATCATCAGATATTTTTCACTCGTTGCCGAACACTGCAACGATGACAATACAGATGTAGATATAAAGCCCCCTTTAAATTTGCTTAAATTCTATCAAAAAATTGAAACATTCATTTTGTAAGTTTTTTCCTACTTTTATTGGCCTTTTGCAAATATAAACAATATTTTGTGCAATCCTATGAAGTGTTGCCTTAAAGAAATAAACACCGTAACATTTCCTTTTAGCAAAAGGATTAAAGCGCTTAACTTGACGGCATTCCTTTGCGAAACTTAAAATTTAATCAAACAGAGAACATTAACACGATGAATAACGATGCAGACACCATCACCAACCTCGACCAATTAAAAGCATTTTTAATCACTGTTGAAAACGGTGGTTTAGGTCTAAGCAATATAGGCGGAATAGCTATGGCAACCAGCAAAAAAGATGGACGCCGATTTGTCGCGGTGTTGGATGACAAGCACCAACTATTATTATCTAGATGGATCACAGAAGAGGTGTTTCAAACAGGCCAAGACTTAGTACGTAACGGCACCAAGACTACGAAACACTAAATAGTTATCCCATTTAACGATGGGATCTCAATTATGCGGTATTTTATGCGAATTGTTGCATACCCAGTCAAATTATCTATCACTTACATATCCTACAAGTCAAAAATTTTACAGCCTACTAAGATAGTTGACCCTCACACAATAATGAAGTTGGCTAGCACCCTGTCAAAGTTATGCAACGACTATTGAGTATATGACAATATTTATAATCCCCACGGCGTATTCAGCATAGAAACGTATTCCTGAAAAGATAATACCAACTCCGGTAAGTATGTGATCTAAATTTCGCGTAGGAAAAACAGCTTAATTCAAGGCGTAATTTGACGTAAATGGCTATTCCCTTTGCGAAAATTACAACGCAGCAGTAAGTTGTTTTAACCAGTAAAATAGATCAGCTATTTATCGGAATTGGTATAAATCGGCAAATAATAACAATGAAGAAACGAGGAGCTATTCACACAAACAATATATCGAAATAACATTACTAAATTTCGAATAGAAATGCGTGATGACAAAACACAAAATTCACAATAAATTAATTACAATAAACTTTCAGGGTGGTATTTAACCGACACAGACAGAGGGGTGGCACTCTCTTATTTTTAACTTCTCATTACAAAGGTAATTAATGATGCTTTTAAATAAAAAACTCCCAGCTTTACTTATATGTTCAACTCTCACAGGTAGTTTATTATTTGGCTGTAGTACCACCTCAGACAATGTAGATACTCTAATGAAAGGTGAGTTGCTACGTAATGGTCAATTTACTAATGGCTTCGATGGTTGGTGGGCTACAGGTGCAGAATTAAATGTAAAAGATACTGAAGGTTGTATCAACATTACCACCGCAGGTAGCAAACCTTGGGATGTGATTTTAGGCCAAGGAGGCTTTGGGCTAATAAAAGGAATGAGTTACACATTAGAATTTACCGCTCGCGCTAATGTAGATACTAAGTTCAATGCCGTAATTCAACATGAAGGCGCACCTTATACCAACTATTTTAGCAAAGAGATATCTGTAAGCAGTAAGTCAGCACCGTTTACTTTAACCTTCACTCATCAGGAAAGTAGTGACCCTAAAACAGATTTCCAACTACAATTCGGCGCTCAAAAAATAGCGAACGTCTGTGTTCGTAACCTATCTCTAAAAAGCAATTAATATCAATTAACCTACTTTGCTCCTATGCCACGCTTTGCCAGTGGCTTTTCTTGCTAAGTTGTAACACAACAAAGGATTATAAGACAAAATGGAAAAACAAGAAGCGATTGCTTTACTGCAATTAAAAGGCAAAGCGTTAACCGAAAAAAACATCAAACAAGCATACAATGCAATAGCTGAGCCTATTCAAATGGAGGCCATTAATGCATCAACAGCTGAGTTAGTTAAAAAGCATATGGCAACACTTGATAGCCTTAACCAAGCGCAAACAGCTTTATTAGATAGTATTGATGAGCCCAATACGTTAGATAATATAGCTGAACCTTCTCTCCATACGAATATCAATAGCATCAAAGAATCGATTGTTGCGAGACAAAGTAATACCCAAATACCGATAATAGATACTTCAAAGAAGGGCGTTCAACATCATACTTTTCATGAGCTCCCAAAAGAGAGCAAAGATAAATGTATACCTCAAGCGAATAGGCAAGCGGAAATTAATAACACTAACCGTAGCACAAACAAATTAGTACTTATCTTCCTCACCGCTATATTACTAGGTGGTGGAGCTATCGCCTATCAACAGGGTTGGTTAAACCATTTTATAGGAAACCTTAACTCAGTTGAGAAAGAGTTCTTTTTACAGCAACGAATGGAGGGGACACAATTATTAGAAGAGATCAATACTCAGGTTCAACGTTTAGATAAAGGGCAACGTGATTTATCTGCAGAGCTAGAAATTGCTGAGAGTGATCCTGTTAAGATAGACAACCTTGAAGCGTTACACTTCAGGCAGCAACTTATCCAAGAGTATCTTGCGGAAGGAGCCCTCCTATCAGAGTTAGCAGGGCAAACTACTCAAGCACAAAATATTTTGAATAATCAACAATCTAAACCTGAAGATAACTTACAAGCGCTGCAGTTACTTCATGATGCCAATCAAGCATACCAAAATATATGGCAGCAGTTTAATGCTAGTCAGCACTTATATACCATTCAGCAAGACGCGCTACAAGCACAAGCAAAACTAATGCGAGCCTTGGAAACCTATCAGCTAATTGCATCGAGTGAAATCGCGCAAGCTAACCTGTTGATGGATACCGCAAATGCAACCAAGCAAGCTTGGCAATATACCAAGGCGATAAAATACTATCAGGAAGCATCTACGACATTTATTGCATTACTTGCACACATAGCAAATTTACAAGAATCAAAAAAAGAGGCGTTTACAGCTAAAGATAAAGTAGATCAAATAGTTAAAGAACACAATTTAAAATCTCCAGATATACAACAAGCTTCTGATTTAATGGAAAAAGCAGAAAAAAGTAGCCGTGGAGGTTATATCGAAATTGCAATTTCGACGTACCAACAAGCTGAACAACATTGGTACAAAATATTCGGCGATTTAGCAAGACAAGTTGAAGCGATACAAAAGAATAAAGCTTCAAAAGAAGCTGAAATAGCATTAGAAGCTAAAATAGCAGCAGAAGCTAAAATGGCGTTAGAAGCTAAAATAGCAGCAGAAGCCCAAATAGCATTAGAAGCCAAAATAGCAGAAGAAGCCAAAATAGCAGCAGAAGCCAAACAAGTATTAGAAAAAACAAGAGCTGAAAAACAAGCGCAAATGCTAAATAAATATGTTGGCCCTTTAGTTTTAATAAAAGATGGTAAGTTTCAAATGGGCTCAAACGATGGTGAAAAGAGCGAAAGCCCCGTTCATAGTGTGAGTGTTAAGCCATTTAAGATGATGGCTCATGAAGTAACTTTCGAACAATGGCAGGCATGTGTAAACCAAGGCGCCTGTACTTATTTACCGTCAGATAAAGGCTGGGGAAAAGGTACCCGTCCAGTTATATCGGTCAGTTTCAATGATATTGTCGATGAATATATTCCTTGGTTGAATAAAGTAACAGGGATGGAGTTTAGTTTACCGAGTGAATCACAGTGGGAATATGCTGCACGTGCAGGTAGCACAACTCTATACAGTTGGGGAGATGAGATTGGAGACAACCTTACCAACTGTGACTCTTGTAGTCGTTTGAAGCATCAACGGACTGTACACGTACAGAGTTTTGATGCTAACCCATGGGGATTATATGATATGCATGGTAACGTGGCTGAATGGACACAAGATTGTTGGAATGAAAACTACAATGGGGCTTTGGATAACGATGCCGCGCGGTTAGATGGAAATTGTGATATGGCGGTGTTACGTGGTGGTTCTTGGAATTCGCCCCCAACTCAGTTGCGTTCAGCTAATCGTGAACATAGGGCAGTGAGTAATCGAGACTCTGGTAATGGTTTCCGTTTAGTTCAAAAGTAATATTTCTATTATTCAATTCTCACTAAACTGGACATTACAATTTTGAATGAAACTATACGCTATCGCAGTTAATGTTTTCAAAAGGCTCATGCTTACTTTGCTCTAGCCGGAGACACATATTCAGATCATATAGCTATATTACCAATTCCAGTAAATAGCTGATCTATTTTACTAGTTACAACGCAAAGAATTAAGATTTCATTTGTTTAAACGAGTTAGAGAAAGAAACTAAGATAAAGGAATAGCTGATGTCACAATCTAATCAAACAGATAATCCAAGTGGTAAATATCAATCCGCTAATAACAAAGCCGTTGTTGACATCACTAAATATCAAAATCTAGAAGATAAAATAAGTTCAGAAAGAGCTGCATTTGACCAAGTAATGTCACAAATGAATATTGCTGATCGGCATACTTTTGAAGTGCAATATGAAAGAGCTTGGCAACAAGCAAGTGATAAAAGAGAACTACTTTCTCTACTCATTTGTGAAATAGACTTCTTCAAAGCATATTTCGATAAGTATGGCTATCAAGGTTCAGCTTTCATGCTGCTAGTTATTAGTCTTGCACTAAAAAATACTTGTGAGAAATTTGATTGTTACCTAGCCCACTATCAGGGTGGTGAGTTTGCCGTCATAATTAAAGGGGGCGATGTAGAAACAGCAGAGGAGGTTGCTGAAGCGCTAAGGCTTGCTGTCGAAGAATCTCATACAGAACATAAGTTCTCGGAAGTCAGCGATGTTGTGACACTTAGCATTGGTATCTCTAGTATTTATCCAACAACGATGGATACGTTGTTCCAAAAATCAACGCATGCATTGCAGAGTGCTAAAAAAACAGGACATAATCGTTTTTTTAGCAATGTTGAATTAAAGATTAAACAAAATGGCTTTGCAGATAACACTTCAGAGCTTAAAGATTCTCAAGAAAGCGGCTTTGAGCGTTCAATATCGCAAATACATATATATAATCGCCGCGAATTTAATCATTACTTTGTCAATGCTTGGCAAGAAAGCACAACAAACAAAGAATTATTATCAATGGTGATTGGAGAAGTTGACTTCTTTAATGACTATGAACAACACTATGGTCAGGAAAACAGCGAAGAAATTCTTTTGCTAGTTGCTTGTACATTAAAAAGTAAATGCGAAGAGTTTGGCTGTTTTATTGCACACCTTGAAGAGCAAAAGTTCGTTATATTAATTAAAGGGGGTAATGCTACAAAAGGTTTAAAAATAGCCAAAACACTTCATGAGTCTATTAAAGATCTTGCCATGGTGCATGCTTACTCTCCCATTCAAAATCGCTTAACAATGAGTTTCGGTTTGTCTAATATATTACCAACTGATGAAAACACAATGAAATCTTTGATGTTAAAAGTTGATAATGCCTTAAGAGATGCCAAATCTTCAGGATATGACCAAATTAAAGTCTGTTAAAGCTAATAGAACAGGTTTAAAGGTGGATGAGCCAACCCCATTCAGCTAACCTAAGCTGTAGTAGCTCAGACTTAATCGACCCTGTAAATAATTCTGTGTAACTGCAGTTTTTAAATGTAATCTTTAAGACGGTCTTCAAATGCTATCATAAAGCGATTTAAGGCCGTTTTCCAATTCCTAATTGGCATTGTCCATTTCTTTGATGCATCCATCACAGCAAGATAGACTACTTTTTTAGCGGAATCATCCGTTGGGAATACCTTGCGATTTTTAATGGCCTTTTGCTTCATCGGTCTAAGTGCTGTAATAACGTGAGGGGCTGTAATTGAAGTGATTGGCTGTTTGCCGATAATTGGGAAAATATGATTTATCAGGGTATTTAGCAAAACTTAAATTGGCTCGCTTTGGTGTGATTGGTCGATAATAATTAAACAGCCACAATTTTAAGTCTGTAGGCTTAATTCTTAACGCAACCCATTGCCATCATTGATGGTTGTATTCTTTCTTATGTGGTTTTGCTTTCTTGATTTGAGTATCTGTTAAGGGGGCAATTTTAATCGCCTTAGTAACATTTTGCCAGTGTTACCTAAAACGTAGGATTATGCAAGACGTTAAAAAAACACTACTGGACTACGCATTGCGTTAATAGCTTGTATTTACGTTGTTTTTAATTAGTTTATGGAGTTTAAAGACTTTAAAAACAGGGGGGATGGTGCTGATAGGCGGATTCGAACCGCCGACCTCACCCTTACCAAGGGTGTGCTCTACCAACTGAGCCATATCAGCAAAAGGGAATCTGATAATGACCTACTCTCACATGGGGAGGCCCCACACTACCATCGGCGCAGCTGCATTTCACTTCTGAGTTCGGAATGGGATCAGGTGGGACTACAGCGCTATTATTATCAGAAAAAATTTACTATAAAAGCCCCAATCACAGGATTGGGGCTTTTATAAGGAATTAGGCGCTTGGCGATGACCTACTCTCACATGGGGAGACCCCACACTACCATCGGCGCAGCTGCGTTTCACTTCTGAGTTCGGAATGGGATCAGGTGGGACCACAGCGCTATGTTCGCCAAGCTAAAAAGTTAATTAGAAAAGCTGTCTATTATTCTTTAATCTTGCAAGTTGTAAAATATATTGTCGCAAACGTACTTTTTCTTGGTTACATCAACACGTCTTAGGTGTTGTATGGTTAAGCCTCACGGGTAATTAGTACAAGTTAGCTCAATACGTTACCGCACTTACACACCTTGCCTATCAACGTTGTAGTCTCCAACGGCCCTTTAGGGGACTTAAAGTCCCAGTGAGAACTCATCTTGAGGCTCGCTTCCCGCTTAGATGCTTTCAGCGGTTATCGATTCCGAACGTAGCTACTGGGCAATGCCATTGGCATGACAACCCAAACACCAGCGGTTCGTCCACTCCGGTCCTCTCGTACTAGGAGCAGCTCCTCTCAATTCTCAAACGCCCACGGCAGATAGGGACCGAACTGTCTCACGACGTTCTAAACCCAGCTCGCGTACCACTTTAAATGGCGAACAGCCATACCCTTGGGACCGACTTCAGCCCCAGGATGTGATGAGCCGACATCGAGGTGCCAAACACCGCCGTCGATATGAACTCTTGGGCGGTATCAGCCTGTTATCCCCGGAGTACCTTTTATCCGTTGAGCGATGGCCCTTCCATTCAGAACCACCGGATCACTATGACCTACTTTCGTACCTGCTCGACGTGTCTGTCTCGCAGTTAAGCTGGCTTATACCATTGTACTAACCTCACGATGTCCGACCGTGATTAGCCAACCTTCGTACTCCTCCGTTACTCTTTGGGAGGAGACCGCCCCAGTCAAACTACCCACCAAACAATGTCCCAAACCCCGATTCAGGGGCCATGGTTAGAACTCAAAACATACAAGGGTGGTATTTCAAGGTCGGCTCCACGTCATCTGGCGACAACGCTTCATAGCCTCCCACCTATCCTACACATGTAGGCTCTAAGTTCACTGCTAAGCTGTAGTAAAGGTTCACGGGGTCTTTCCGTCTAGCCGCGGGTACACTGCATCTTCACAGCGATTTCAACTTCACTGAGTCTCGGGTGGAGACAGCATGGCCATCATTACGCCATTCGTGCAGGTCGGAACTTACCCGACAAGGAATTTCGCTACCTTAGGACCGTTATAGTTACGGCCGCCGTTTACCGGGGCTTCGATCAAGAGCTTCGACCTAAGTCTAACCCCATCAATTAACCTTCCGGCACCGGGCAGGCGTCACACCGTATACGTCATCTTGCGATTTAGCACAGTGCTGTGTTTTTAATAAACAGTTGCAGCCATCTGGTATCTTCGGCCGCCAATAGCTCCATCCGCAAGGGACTTCACCGTCAGCGGCGTACCTTCTCCCGAAGTTACGGTACCATTTTGCCTAGTTCCTTCACCCGAGTTCTCTCAAGCGCCTTGGTATTCTCTACCTGACCACCTGTGTCGGTTTGGGGTACGATCCTTATATTTCTGAAGCTTAGAGACTTTTCCTGGAAGCATGGCATCAATGACTTCATCACCTTAGTGACTCGACATCGTATCTCAGTGTTAAGAAAACCCGGATTTACCTAAGTCTTCCACCTACATACTTGAACCTGGACAACCATCGCCAGGCCCACCTAGCCTTCTCCGTCCTCCCATCGCAAAATATAAGGGTACGGGAATATTAACCCGTTTCCCATCGACTACGCCTTTCGGCCTCGCCTTAGGGGTCGACTCACCCTGCCCCGATTAACGTTGGACAGGAACCCTTGGTCTTCCGGCGGGGAGGTTTTTCACCCCCCTTATCGTTACTCATGTCAACATTCGCACTTCTGATACCTCCAGGATGCCTTACAGCTTTCCCTTCGACGGCTTACAGAACGCTCCTCTACCATGCCTATAAATAAGCATCCGCAGCTTCGGTGATATGTTTAGCCCCGTTAAATCTTCCGCGCAGGCCGACTCGACTAGTGAGCTATTACGCTTTCTTTAAAAGATGGCTGCTTCTAAGCCAACTTCCTAGCTGTCTAAGCCTTCCCACATCGTTTCCCACTTAACATATACTTTGGGACCTTAGCTGGCGGTCTGGGTTGTTTCCCTTTCCACGACGGACGTTAGCACCCGCCGTGTGTCTCCCGTGATTGCACTTGTTGGTATTCGGAGTTTGCATGGGGTTGGTAAGTCGGGATGACCCCCTAGCCCAAACAGTGCTCTACCCCCAACAGTGATACACGAGGCGCTACCTAAATAGCTTTCGAGGAGAACCAGCTATCTCTTGGTTTGATTGGCCTTTCACCCCCAGCCACAAGTCATCCCCTAATTTTTCAACATTAGTGGGTTCGGTCCTCCAGTTGATGTTACTCAACCTTCAACCTGCTCATGGCTAGATCACCAAGTTTCGGGTCTAATCCCAGCAACTATTCGCCCAGTTAAGACTCGGTTTCCCTACGGCTCCCCTATACGGTTAACCTTGCTACTGAAATTAAGTCGTTGACCCATTATACAAAAGGTACGCAGTCACCGAACTAAGTCGGCTCCTACTGCTTGTACGTACACGGTTTCAGGTTCTATTTCACTCCCCTCACAGGGGTTCTTTTCGCCTTTCCCTCACGGTACTGGTTCACTATCGGTCAATTAGGAGTATTTAGCCTTGGAGGATGGTCCCCCCATATTCAAACAGGATTTCTCGTGTCCCGTCTTACTCGTTTTCACTGTAAAGAAGTTGTCATATACGGGACTATCACCCTGTATCGTCGGACTTTCCAGACCATTCTACTAACTTCTAAACAGCTTAAGGGCTGTTCCAATTTCGCTCGCCGCTACTTTCGGAATCTCGGTTGATTTCTTTTCCTAAGGGTACTTAGATGTTTCAGTTCCCCTCGTTCGCTTCGTTAAGCTATGTATTCACTTAACGATGACACTAAGTGCCGGGTTGCCCCATTCGGAAATTCCAGGATATAACGCTTGTTATCAACTCCCCTGGACTTATCGCAGATTACCACGTCCTTCATCGCCTCTAATTGCCTAGGCATCCACCGTGCACGCTTATTCACTTAACCATACAACACCTAAAAAGTGTCACGCAGTGACGCGTTTTAGGTATTGTTCCCAACAAGAGATTGACGTCTTTTTGTCAATGTCTGAGTGGGCAACACCATTTGGCATCACTACTTAATACTGATTTTTGTTTTGTATGTCGTTTCCAAGACGCTTGCGATTTCTCATATTTTACAATACAAAAAACAACATTCGTTTTTCGTGCACCTATCAATCATATGATTGAGTAGATACGTACTGTTCACATTTCACTACGTGAAAAATGAACTTTTTATTTTTGCTTGATTACAATGATTAATAAATTAATCATTGAGAACAATTTCGTTTCGTTTAAACATATTGATATCTATATCGATACGTTCAAACAGAACTTTATCAGCTTTCCTAATTGTTAAAGAGCAAACTTTTTCGTAAAAAAAAGCTTAAGATAAATTATCTAACTTATCTTAAGCCTCTCCCTCTAAAAGAGGTTCATGTTGGTACACTTACTAATGTAAGTGGTGGAGCTAAGCGGGATCGAACCGCTGACCTCCTGCGTGCAAGGCAGGCGCTCTCCCAGCTGAGCTATAGCCCCAACATGGTTTGTATAAACAGATTGTTCACAATTTCAAGTAAACTTACAAGAAATTGGTGGGTCTGGGCAGATTTGAACTGCCGACCTCACCCTTATCAGGGGTGCGCTCTAACCAACTGAGCTACAGACCCAATAACGGCCTGTCATACGTCTTTATCATTCTAATCAAACAATCTGTGTGAACACTCATTATTGTGAATTTCTTTACGTAAGGAGGTGATCCAGCCCCAGGTTCCCCTAGGGCTACCTTGTTACGACTTCACCCCAGTCATGAACCACACCGTGGTCATCGCCATCCCGAAGGTTAAGCTAATGACTTCTGGTGCAGCCCACTCCCATGGTGTGACGGGCGGTGTGTACAAGGCCCGGGAACGTATTCACCGTGGCATTCTGATCCACGATTACTAGCGATTCCAACTTCACGGAGTCGAGTTGCAGACTCCGATCCGGACTACGACAAACTTTATGAGATTCGCATACCCTCGCAGGTTAGCAACCCTTTGTATTTGCCATTGTAGCACGTGTGTAGCCCATCCCGTAAGGGCCATGATGACTTGACGTCGTCCCCACCTTCCTCCGGTTTATCACCGGCAGTCTCCCTAGAGTTCCCGGCTTGACCCGCTGGCAAATAAGGATAGGGGTTGCGCTCGTTGCGGGACTTAACCCAACATTTCACAACACGAGCTGACGACAGCCATGCAGCACCTGTCTCAGAGCTCCCGAAGGCACTCATCAATCTCTTGGTGATTCTCTGGATGTCAAGGGATGGTAAGGTTCTTCGCGTTGCATCGAATTAAACCACATGCTCCACCGCTTGTGCGGGCCCCCGTCAATTCATTTGAGTTTTAACCTTGCGGCCGTACTCCCCAGGCGGTCTATTTAATGCGTTAGCTTTGAAACCCACGGCATATAGCCACAAACTTCTAATAGACATCGTTTACTGCGTGGACTACCGGGGTATCTAATCCCGTTTGCTCCCCACGCCTTCGCGCCTCAGTGTCAGTCTCTGTCCAGGTGGCCGCCTTCGCCACTGGTATTCCTTCAGATCTCTACGCATTTCACCGCTACACCTGAAATTCTACCACCCTCTACAAAACTCTAGTTAACCAGTTTCAAATGCAGTTCCAAGGTTGAGCCCTGGGCTTTCACATCTGACTTAATTAACCACCTACGCGCGCTTTACGCCCAGTAATTCCGATTAACGCTCGCACCCTCCGTATTACCGCGGCTGCTGGCACGGAGTTAGCCGGTGCTTCTTCTGCGAGTAACGTCACAGATACAGGGTATTAACCTGCACCCTTTCCTCCTCGCTGAAAGTGCTTTACAACCCGAAAGCCTTCTTCACACACGCGGCATGGCTGCATCAGGGTTTCCCCCATTGTGCAATATTCCCCACTGCTGCCTCCCGTAGGAGTCTGGACCGTGTCTCAGTTCCAGTGTGGCTGGTCATCCTCTAAGACCAGCTAGGGATCGTCGCCTTGGTAGGCCTTTACCCTACCAACTAGCTAATCCCACTTGGGCTCATCTTGTCGCGATAGCTTATAAATAGAGGCCACCTTTGGTCAAAAGACATTATGCGGTATTAGCAGTCGTTTCCAACTGTTGTCCCCCACAACAAGGTAAATTCCCAAGCATTACTCACCCGTCCGCCACTCGTCAGCAAAATAGCAAGCTATTCTCTGTTACCGTTCGACTTGCATGTGTTAAGCCTGCCGCCAGCGTTCAATCTGAGCCATGATCAAACTCTTCAATTTAAAGTTTAATTAGGTTATTTTCTACGATGTAGAATTTAACCAAGCTCAATATTACTGACTAAAACTAAAGAACTTACGTTCTTTTTGTTATTCTGAATTAACCACCAAATATAAATATTTGGCCTGTTAATCATTGAAAGATAAATCTTTCAATGTAAATGAATTAATTCGTGTGTCACTTCTATTGATGTTACCTAAACAAGTTAGGTGTAACTTTCTGCAAGCAGAAGCGTTACTTTTTGATTATTTGAAATCACATCAACAATAAGTGCCCACACAGATTGTTTGATTAAATTGTTAAAGAGCTGCCTTGCGGCGAGGTGCGTATATTACGCGCCTTTCGAACAATGTCAACGTCTTATTTTACATTTCTTACGAAGCGATAAATGCGTTTCTTTTATTCTCAAACTGGTTGCTAACTTGCGTTACGCCCCGTGTCTGTGGATGCGCATTATAGGGATTCAGATCACATTGGCAAGCGTTTTTTCTATAAAAATCGGTTATTTTTGAAATTATTTTTTATACCTGACTCGCAAACAACTTACCCACAAAAACAACGATGTTATCCACAAAGTTATCCTTTAAAGTTGTTTTGCTATCGCAGCCAAATCATCGTAGATAGCTGTCGCAATACTTTTACCTTCTTCGGTAATCTCTTTACCTGTACGCACCAGATAATTGCTTTTTATACCCGCAGCTATGCCAGCTTGTAGATCAGAGACTTTATCACCCACTAAAATGGATTCATTAACATCTATATTAAGATCTTCAATCGCATTCAATATCATCCCCGGTTTTGGTTTGCGGCAATCACAATCGACTTTATATTCACCTAACCCTTTTTCTGCATGGTGAGGGCAATAATAGATGCCATCTAAATCAACACCTCTATCAGCTAATGACCAATCCATCCACTCTGTTAATGAATGAAACTGTTCTTCACTAAAATAGCCTCGTGCAATACCGGATTGGTTAGTGATGACAACGAGTAGATAACCTTTCTTTTGCAGATCTTTACAGGCATCTATTGCACCATCTATAAAATGAAAATCATCAACCTTTGACACATAGCCATTATCAACATTGAGAACACCATCGCGATCAAGAAAAATGGCCCGATTTCGATTTGCTATTGTCATAATGTTTCCTATCACTGTTACTAGATTAATTAAAGATGCTATTATGCCATTCAACTTTAATAACGACTAATATTAAGAAGCGATTATGTTACGATCCACCCTTTGCATCTGTGCTCTTATTTTCACTACTGCTTGCAGTAATTATGATTTTACATCCAACTTAGACAAAGAAAATTTCACGGACTATTTCAAACCATCTGAAGTAACCATTTATTCAAAAGAACAATTACCCAAATTAGATTACACCTTTATCGCGACTGTAGAAGGTAGCAGCTGCCAAGAAGAGGCGAATGACCGCCCCGCAGATATAAAAGAAGCAAGAACGAAAGCGCGTATTCAAGCTGCTGACCTCAATGCTAATGGGATTGTTATTCAAAGCTGTTTAAGTTTTGAAGCTGATGAAACCTGCTTATCAAATATCATCTGCTATGCTCAGGCGATTCATGTAAATTTGCCAGAAGAAACAAAATAACAATGCCCCATTTATTTCACCATATTGGCTTGATCCACTCACCTTATAAAGAGAAGTTCGCCGTACCTAGACAACCTGGTTTAGTTACTTGCGCAAAAGGCGAGCTGGAAATATTAGCACCGTATAATGATCTAAATGCCTTTAATGGGCTAGAAGCATTTAGCCACTTATGGCTGATTTTTGTTTTTCACAAAAATAATAACATAGCTAAAAGCAATGGTTGGAGCCCAACGGTACGCCCACCTAGATTAGGTGGAAATGAGCGTATGGGTGTTTTCGCAACTCGTTCACCATTCCGTCCGAATCCCATCGGTTTATCACAAGTTCGCTATCACGGCTTAAGGCAAGCAGACGGTAAAATTTTTCTACAACTGAGTGAAATTGATTTGGTAGACGGGACACCTATCATTGATATTAAACCTTATATTCCCTATGCCGACTCGAATCCAGCGGCATTAGCTGGTTTTGCTCAAGAGAAACCTGAAGGTATCATGGATGTGCATTTTTCTAGTTTAGCATTACAAAAAGTACAGCAGGTAAACACTCGCTATCCTGAATTACAGCAATTAATAAAGGAAGTGTTGCAACAGGATCCTCGTCCTGCTTACAAAAAGAAGAAAGTAGATGATAAAATATACGCGGTGAATTTATCAGACTTTAATATTTCCTGGCGTAACGATGACTCAACCGTCACCGTGTTAGATATAGAATCTATCGCTTAGCTAAAACATAACCCGTTACTCCGCCAACCAACGCGCCCATCGCATGACTTTCAAAGGAAACGCCTAACTCTCCAGGGAAAAGACCAAAAAATAAGCCACCATAAAATAGTAACGTGATCAGTGAAATTAAAATGTACGTTATTTGTCGACGTATAAAACCATAAACTACCAGGTATCCCCATAGCGCATAAATAACCCCACTCATACCGATATGAACACTATTACCTCGTGCAAAAAGCCAGACCAATAATCCTGTGGTAATAATAAAAAAGGGTAAAAGAACGAAATATCGTTTAATGCTATGTATGCCGATTAAAGTCGACAGCACAACAAAGGGCAGAAAGTTACTCGCTAAATGAGCAAAGTCCCCATGTAGAAATGGCGCAAAAAATATACCGATTAGATGAGGGCTAGAACGAGGCACAATGCCATAGCCATTTAAATTAAGCGCTAAAACATTATTTATAATTAAAAGAATTAAACAAATTAACATGATTGTAATGCTATATTTGGCGATAGTAAGGTAACGTTTCATAGTAAACTCTTGCAAAGTGACGGCTTAACGACAATAAAATAGCTGAAACTAGCCTGAATACTCAAATATATTTTATAAATAGAGTAACAAACCTTTAGTAGTAACTGATCCGCTGCTAAAATCCCCCCTATTTTGTACTGATGTGATCAATTAAGGATTTCTATGCGCACCTCCAACTATTTACTTTCAACTCAAAAAGAAGCACCAAGTGATGCTGTTATTGCAAGTCACCAACTAATGTTACGTGCAGGCATGATCCGTAAACTAGCATCAGGCCTATATACATGGCTACCAACGGGTTTACGTGTTTTACGTAAAGTTGAAAATATCGTCCGTGAAGAGATGGAAAGAGCTGGGGTAATTGAAGTATTAATGCCCGTCGTTCAGCCTGCCGATTTATGGCATGAAACAGGTCGTTGGGACAAATTTGGTGGGGAATTATTGCGTATCAAAGACCGTCATACACGTGATTTTGTTTTAGGCCCGACACATGAAGAAGTTATTACTGAGTTAGTACGCAAAGAAGTGAGTAGTTACAAACAGCTTCCTCTAAATCTATTCCAAATCCAAACTAAGTTCCGCGATGAGACGCGCCCTCGTTTTGGTGTCATGCGTGCGCGTGAATTTACCATGAAAGATGCTTACTCTTTCCATCTTGAACATGAGTGCTTAGAAAAAACTTATCAAGATATGTTTAACGCCTATTGCCGTATCTTTGAGCGTCTCGGTCTAGAATACCGTCCTGTAATCGCCGATACTGGTAGTATTGGCGGCAGTGCCTCTCATGAATTTCATGTACTTGCACAAAGTGGTGAAGATGCAATCGTTTTCTCTAGCGAGAGTGATTACGCTGCGAATATTGAAAAAGCCGAAGCGCTTGCCCCTGACTTTGATCGTCCAGCTGCTAGCGCTGAAGTTCAAATCGTTGATACACCCAATACGCACACGATTGAAGAAGTTTGCACATTCTTAAATATTCCCGCAACACAAGTTATCAAAACATTATTAGTTGAAGGTGAAGTTGAAGAAGGAAAAGAAGTCCCCGTTATCGCACTCGTATTACGTGGCGACCACAACTTAAATGAAATTAAAGTTGAACATATTGCAGGAATAGCTAGCCCATTACGCTTTGCTAATGAACAACAGATTAAAGATGCAGCAAATTGCGATGCAGGATCTATCGGACCTAAAGGATTGTCGATCCGCATTATCGTTGATAGAGCAGCTGAAAAACTCGCTGACTTCGTCTGTGGTGCAAATACAACGGGCAAACACTTAACGGGTGTTAATTGGGATCGCGATATTAGCAATTATGAAGTCGCTGATCTACGCGATGTGGTTGAAGGCGATCCAAGCCCATGCGGTAAAGGAACGTTATCCATTGCTCGCGGTATTGAGGTAGGCCATATATTCCAACTAGGCGATACCTACGCAAAAGCAATGAACGCCAGCGTATTAAACCAGCAAGGTAAAAACCAAATAATGACCATGGGTTGTTATGGTATTGGTATTTCCCGTATCGTTGCTGCCGCAATTGAGCAAAACAATGATCAAAATGGCATTATATGGAATAACGCATTAGCTCCTTTTTCAGTGGTTATCGTACCGATGAACATGAAAAAATCACATCGTGTTGCTGAGCTCGCTGAAAAATACTATGCCGAACTACAACAGGCAGGCATTGAAGTATTATTCGATGATCGTAACGAGCGCCCTGGTATCATGTTTGCCGATGCCGAGTTGATCGGTATTCCACATACATTAGTGATTGGTGAGCGAAGCATTGATAAGGGTGTTATTGAATATAAAGATAGGCAATCAGGTGAAAAACATGAGATTGCTATTGATCAAGTCGTTACCTTTATTAAAGACAAACTCATGTAATTGTTCTATTTTTAATGACAATCAGTGCGATTTTTTGCACTAATTGTCATTAATCCCTCCCCTAAATAAGAGTGAATCTGGAAACAGCCAATGAAATTAAAACGATTAGTATTCATATTCACCTTATTACACTTACTATACAGCGCTATTTCACATGCCTCCCAAAACATGACAACTTTCAAATTCAGCAATGAAAATCAACTTAATAAAAATTTTAGTAACGACATAAATACCTTTTGGGACAAAAAAGCAGAGTCGCATTACTTTTATGGTGTCGATAATAAAAAGATACACACTGTTAGTATCAAATCAGCAAACAACAAAGTGATTGTCATTAGCCAAGGACGTAATGAAAGTGTCCTGAAATATAAAGAGGTTGCCTTTGATTTATACCAACAAGGCTATGATCTATTTTTAATCGACCATCGCGGACAAGGTTTTTCAGAAAGATTAGGCGGTGACCAATTCCGTGGTCATGTACAAAATTTCCAAGATTATGTCACCGACCTCAACCAATTTATTCACTCATTAGATCTACAAAAACATTATCAATACAGATATTTGCTCGCCCATTCAATGGGAGGGACAATCAGTGCGCTATACCTTGAACAATATCCTCACCCATTTCAAGCGGCGAGTTTATTTAGCCCAATGTTATCAATAAATATCGGCGGGATACCAAATAGCATTGCCAAAATACTCACCTATAGCAGCGCTGAAATTTGCAGCTGGTTTAACGATAAAGCCTGTTATATTTTTGCCGGGGGACCACATAAAATAAAAAGCTTTCAAGGTAATGACCTCACCTCCAGTGAAGTAAGATTCCGCGCCTCTCAAAACACCTTTTTACAAGCCCCAACCACACAACTTGGCTCGGCCACCATGCGTTGGGTCGCTGAAAGTATTAGCGCCAGCGAAGCAGCCGTTGCCAGCGCTAATAACATCAAGATTCCCGTATTAGTCATTCAAGCAGGAGATGACTCTGTTGTTAGCGCTTCAGGGCAAAATGATTTTTTTGCTAATATGAAAAATTGCAAGGATAAGCAACTAATGACCATTGATGGTGCACAACATGAAATATTATTAGAAAGCGACCCATATCGCTCTAATGCACTCAATGCAACACTGCAATTCTTTAGCAAATCACAACAAGGCGCACAAACATGTATAAAATAGCAATATCAGATCTTGATGGAACACTCCTCGGCCCAGATCACCGAATATCCGCACAAACCAATGCCACAATAAAACGTTGGCTCGATAGTGACCGTAAATTTGTTATTGCCACCGGGCGACACTATATCGAAGCAAATCACCTACAGGCATCAATCGACACACCGCTTTATTTGATCACCTGCAATGGTGCACGGGTACATAATCACAAAGGGGAGATCATCCATAAACAAAATTTAAACAGTGAGATTGCCGAAGAAATTTGTGCTCAAACATTCGCAGATGAAGTACAAATTAATCTTTTTACCGATCAAAACTGGTTTGCCAATTACCGTATTCCTGCACTGGATGAAATGGGTCTAGATGCAGGATTTGATTGTATCGCCACAGATCTTGCCAAACTTGATAAAGGTAATACTATCAAGATTTTTTTCTGGGCTGAGCCCGAATTTTTACAACCCATTTATGAGCACCTTAACGCCCGTTACGGCAAACGTATTAATTTAACATTTTCATTAGCAAAATGTTTAGAAGTAATGCATGCAACAACCAACAAAGGGGAAGCCGTTAAAGCAGTATTAGCAGACAAAGGATTACGCGTTGATGATGCTGTTGCGTTTGGAGATGGAATGAATGACCTCGAAATGCTTGAAGTGGTGGGTAAGCCGGTACTGATGGGTAATGCACAAAAAGCGTTGCGAGACGCAATACCCAATGCCGAATTCACCCTCACTTCAAAAGAAGATGGCGTCGCATTTTATATGGATAAACTATTAGCAAAATACAATAATAACTAACCTTAATACCTTGTCTTTTTACTGACAAGGCCCCCCCTCCACCAGCATGACATCTCTCTTAAATAATATCCCCCATGTTGCCTCAAGATGCTTTATCAGACACAAATTAATAAGCAGATTTTACTTATCCATAGAGAAATAAATACAAGCGCTGTTATACTCTATTGAACACACATATAATTTACCGATTCAAATCACTGCACTAAGGTTTTTTATGCGCAATTCACACTTATTACTCAGCATTCCTGCACTGTTTATGGCTGCCTGTAGCTCACCACTTCCACCCAAAGAGGAAGTGCAAATAGCCCCTACCATTATCAAAGAAGATTTCGCACAAATTTTAGAGGCAAACTTTAGAGGAAAATTAGCATCAACTAATGGTGAGCTGATTTTTACCGAGTGTGATTCTAAGCAAACATTTTCCATTAGAGACAATGAACGGTTAATGGATACTTATAGGCAAGTTAGCAAGACAGACTTAGCGCCTGTATATATTGAATTTACAGGTGAAATCGTCTTTTCAAACCCTAAAACTGACGAATCAGAACCATTAATTCGCCTTGACCGCATCCATCATATGGCATTGGCAAAAAACTCCTTACAATGTGCTAAACCAGTAGATAACTTTAGATTTAAAGCAAAGGGTGATGATCCCTATTGGCGCATAAATATCAATAACCAAAACATATTTTTTGCGGTCAAAGCGAGCAATCAAGTCTATCAAGTACAATCTGGAAACTTCCGCACAACACAAATAAATCATATAAAAGCGCTCAGTGATAACGGCCAACGTCTTGATCTAACGATTGAACCGGGGCACTGTTATGACCAAAAAAATGGTTCCTATTGGGGGTATATTGCCAAAGTCGATTCGGTTTGGGGAAAATATGACGGTTGTGGAGAGCCTGGTTGGACGACTATAGAAGAAAAATTTACCGGCTATTACCTCAATCAAGATGATACAAAAACAACGGATTTAACCATTAATGATAATTACAGCGTAGAATATAAAGAAAAAATAGGTTCCAACACGATTGTTAGTAACGGTTTTTGGAAAAGTAATTCACCAGATACCATCGTAGTAATGCTCACCAAGCAAGATGATAAAAACATTCGCAAAGAACTTATTTTTAATCGCAAGGGGTTAGCATTAACAACACAAAAAATAAATACAAATAATATTATCACCCCATTGCCAGCACCGGGCCTTGTGTTTGAAAAAATGAGCAGCGCTGTAGAGGCGCCCCAACAAGTCTATACCATTGAGCGAGAGTTTATAGCGCAACGCATCGCACCAAAGAGTGAAATCGACACAGAGGTACAACAAGCATTAATAAAATACTTTAAAGACCATCGCACCGATCCCAAAAACAGTAAATTCAGCTTGGTTAAATACGATTTAAATGGAGATGGCATGGATGAAGCCATTGTCCTATTAGATTGGTGCTCAAAAAGCGGCTGTGAAATGCTCATTTTTAACAATACAAAGAATGGCTATCAATTTTCGAGCCGCGTTTCACGTATTGAAACACCTATTGTGATCGCAAGAATGCAACATTATCGATGGCAAAGTCTGATGGTCGAAAAAAATGGGCTATGGCAAATTCTCGACTTTGATGGTATCAGCTACCCAACTGACGCACGCAAATTAAATAACCCAGGAGATAGAGCAACACAAGGCACCGATGTTATTTTATTTGCCAATGGCAAACCAACCGTTTGGTACCGATAAAAGAATAAGCAATATTGATGGGCTAGCAAAAGAGTGTGGTGTTTTGAAAAAGTATTTTCGCACCACATTGTGAGTACGGAATTACGCTATCTAGCAAGCAGTTAAGCAACGATACACCCCCACCGAGAACTGTCGAAATTCATTACACACCACACAGAAAACTCAACACAAAAAACTAAAACCTCAAAAGAAACAACACCTTGAAATAATGGCGTATTTTTTGCTTAAAGCGATTCACCAATAAAACCTTTATCAAGGATGACCGATATTTATGAAAAAAATTATATTTTTATCTACATGTATATTTGCCAGTGCAGCAAATGCTGTCTTAATTACAAACTCCTCCAACTCAGCATTATCTGGTGCGACTGTAATCGACTTTGAATCACAGACTATAGGCTCATCTTCTAGCTATTCGATTGGTGATGTTACATTTTCAAATGCAGGAACAGGTACCTTACAGATTACAGATTATAGCGATGGAGGTGTTTTTGGTACTTCTGGTCTTGAACTTTCAACGAAATCTGTACAAGGATCATTCAATGTTAATTTCTCTACTCCAGTTTCAGCTTTTGGTATGAGATGGGGCGCTGCCGACGGGTATTGGAATATGAATATTTTTGATTATTCAAACGACTTACTCACAAGTATGTTTATTCCAGCACAAACTTCGCCCTACGTTGGTTTTATCGGTGCTGATATAACTAATATTTCTCGTGTAGAGTTTATGGGGCAGTATTCCGATTGGGTCAAAATTGATGACTTTAGCTATGTCACCCAAAGCAGTGTGCCCGAGCCAGCCTCAATCGCTTTACTTGGCTTATCTTTAGCTGGGTTAGGCTTTACTCGCAGAAAAAAGAAAGTCTAACAAACAAGAATAGGTGTCGTACTGTCGACACCTTATTCAGGTGTTGAATAAGCAACACGACAAGACAAGATAGCTAAAACCTTTTATGAGCAAACTACAAATTGCCCTGCAACAGTCTTTCTAAAAAGGCTTTCAGAAAAATAAGGTTTGCGGGTTCTCGATGGCTCTGTTTGGGATCATCCTGGGATGCTTCAGGTTCACTATAACCATTTATTATTACGACAAAAAGCTTATCGCCCTGCGCGGTCTGTATCACGCCGAGTATATTAGTCACCCCCTTCATCGACCCCGTTTTGGCTATCACCTTTTCGCGTAAAAGCTTACCATTAACCGCGCGATTATATTTTAATGTGCCATCTACCCCAGCAATGGAAAGTGTCGGTAATAAATGTAAACGTTGTTCATTGTGATAAATATAACTGAGCAGCGACATAAACAACTCTGCGCTCATTAAATTATGGCGAGAAAGACCGAACCATCAGCGATATAACCATTCTTTAAATCAATATTTTCAGCTAACAAGATGGCTTTCACCGCTGCCGCACCATTACTAAAGTTACCCGCACGATTAAAGTAATTGGCCCCTAATGTTTTAAATAAACTGTCGGCTATTAAATTATCAGACTCCTTCATCATCTCTTTTAATAGCTCATTCAATAGTGGGGAGTGATGAACAACCAGTAACTCCGTGGTATCAATTGGATTTTTCGCGTCATCAAGGTGAATATCCCCCATTAACTTAATACCCACTTTTTGTAACTCTGATTGAATTATTTTTCGCGCATAATCAAAGGGGTCATTCACTGAAAGTGACAACGGCAATGGCGAGTTGCGACTCTGCAAACATCCCCACAAATGGTAGCTATTGCCACTTTTTCGGGTGATATTTAAATCGCAAAAAGTCTCCTTGCGCTGCGCTTCGCTAACGACATCAACATCACTACTAATTGTAATCGGCTCATAGTTGGGAATAAATAATTTTGCCTTATGGCCGATTTTTGTCGTTAAACTTAAATTACCCAATACACAATTTTTATTAACGATAATAGCGCTTGTTGGCGAGGTATAGCAGACGCCTAAATCATTCCAAGCTTGCCCATTACTCCATTGATAACCATCAAATTGTGATTGATTAATAAAAAAATCCCCCGCTATTTCCCTGATTCCTTGTTTTTTCAACTCCCGTAACATGCGACTAATATCACTGCGTAGCAACGTCGGATCGCCAACAAAACGCAAGGTTAGACTTCCCTGATAACGACCGTTTTTTATTTTTGCACGCGCTCCTTCAATGCTTGTCTGATAACGAAACTGCTCACCCAAATAGAGTTTAGCGGCGGTTGCGGTTAATAATTTTTGCATGCTCGCAGGCGTACGTAAAACCCTTGCCTGCCACTCACTTTCCACTTGTTTTTTCTCTGGATCGATGATCAAATAAGAGAGCTGTGCACCATTGGGCAACAACTCATGTAAATCCTCCCATTGCGAAGCCAATGAAGAGATCGGTATAAAAAATAGAAACAGAAAAAGCAGATGTGTAGGCATAAAATGATATCCAAAAATAGATCAAGAATAAACTATGCTCATTTTCTGTTTTGAAAACAAGATTAGCAATCACGAATCTATTTAAATTTGCAGAATTGATCCTAGAGCAATGCTATAATTTACCCCACGTCGCCGCTTAACTATGAGCTAATAACAATGAACAACCCTCTCTATAAAAAAAACATAATCTCCATTGCAGACCTTTCTCGTGAAGAATTAGAACTCATTTTACAAACAGCACACTCATTAAAGCTGACTCCACAACCTGAGCTATTAAAAAATAAAGTTGTTGCTAGCTGCTTCTTTGAGGCTTCAACACGTACTCGTTTATCCTTTGAAACCGCGGTACAGCGTTTAGGTGGCAGTGTTATTGGTTTTGATAGTGGAGGCAACACCTCTCTAGCACAAAAAGGAGAAACCTTAGCGGACTCCGTCACCGTCATCTCTTCCTACGCCGATGCCTTTTTTATGCGACACCCACAGGAAGGAGCTGCACGTTTAGCGTCTGAGTTTTCTGCTATTCCAGTTATTAATGGGGGGGATGGCTCAAATCAGCATCCGACACAAACTTTATTAGATCTGTTCACTATTTATGAAACACAAGATCGCCTAGATAATCTCAATATCGCCTTTGTTGGCGATTTAAAATATGGGCGAACGGTGCACTCTCTCACCCAGGCATTAAGCCTATTTAATTGTAATTTTTATTTTATCTCTCCCGATGCATTGGCGATGCCAGACTACTTGCTTGAAGAGCTAGACACGCTAGGTATCAACTACTCATTGCACAGCAGTATAGAAGAGGTGATTGATTCTCTTGATATTTTATATATGACTCGCGTTCAAAAGGAGCGTTTTGATGAAACGGAATATCAGCATATTAAGTCTGCATTTTTATTAAATGCACAAATGCTCGAAAATGTACGTGAAAACCTAAAGGTGTTGCATCCACTCCCACGTATTGATGAAATTGATATAAACGTTGATAAAACACCCTATGCCTATTATTTTCAACAAGCAGAAAATGGTGTGTATGCTCGACAAGCGCTACTGGCTTTATTACTAACCCAACAATTTCAGCTACAAGGTTAATAGCAAATGACTTCTAAAAAATTACAGGTTGAAGCAATTCAGAATGGCTCGGTGATTGACCATATTCCAATACAACAAGCCGTTAAAATTCTCAATTTTTTCAAGTTGACACAAACCAATGAAAAAATAACGATCGGCCTTAACTTGCCAACACATAGCGGTAAAGGAAAAGATCTCATTAAGGTTGAAAATACCTTTATCAGCGATGAGCAAGCTAACCAATTAGCGCTGTTTGCCCCTAATGCAACCATTAATCAGATTAAAGATTTCAAAGTTGTGAATAAGTTTAAAGTACAACTTCCAGACTCTTTTATAGGCGTTCTTTCTTGCCCTAATACGAATTGCATTAGCCACAAAGAGCCGGTAAACACCCGCTTCTATGTTAAAAAAATAGATAATTTAGCGCTAAAATGCCATTACTGTGAAAAAACATTTAATTCATCACTCTTCCATGAATTAGATTAGATAACCAATAGCACTCTCTAGCATAATGATACTTCGGGCATCTCAGTACATTGTGGGTTACTGATTTTGCCTCTTAAAGTAACGTGGATATAATAGACACTTGATTTTTATCATCCAATCTTGAATCTAACGGTTTTGTTAGCAAAACTAGATTGTAAATGAATACGTTACGTTTATACTTAATATAACTTTTGTAATCATAGGCGGTTCAAATATGCACTATAATACCTCTCTTCTTTGTGATGTTTATGCTGATACAGTGGATGTCGTAGAACCACTGCTAACCAATTTCGGTGGGCGAAACTCATTTGCTGGTGAAGTGGTCACAGTTAAATGCTTTGAATCTGTTGGCCTTATCTATAAAACGCTGGCGCAAAATGGTGCTGGGAAAGTATTATTAATTGATGGCGGTGGTTCATTACGCCGCGCTTTGGTTAATGCCGATATTGCTGAACTTGCCGTTGAAAACAACTGGGAAGGTATTGTTGTCAATGGGTGTGTGCGTGAAGTTGATTTTCTTGAAGAGTTAGAAATCGGCATTCAAGCAATTACGGCGATCCCCGTTGGCGGAACAGATAACGAAATAGGTGAAGTCAATGTACCAGTCAATTTTGCTGGCGTGACTTTCTTACCTGAAGATATTCTTTATGCCGATAGCACTGGGATTATCATCTCTCCCGAACCGTTAGACCTTGATGAAATCGATGAGATGGATATTGAGCCATTATAAAAAATAAGAGCTAGGTTAACAATTAACCTAGCTCTTATCCCCATGCTCTTGAGGATGCAAAATCAGCAAGAAAAAGCATGGATATATTTTTTCGTTACAACTCTCAGCAGATATGTTGGAGTTAAAGCGTTTCTTCTGCCTGTTCTATTTTTCCTACTAAAGCACTTAGGCGTGATTGCCATTGTTGGTGCTCTTCAATTAACTGGGCATTCTCTGCTTGCAGCTGATTCTGTTTTTCTAATAAAGAGTGTTTATCTTCTTTTAGCTCTTCAACTTCCATCTGCAGCAATGAAATAGTATCAACTGCATTTTGAATTTTACTTTCTAATTTTTCTAATAGTTCTAATGTCATTAACTCGCCCTTTAAAGAATAAGTTTATACTATGTCGCATAGCCTGTTAGTGAGTAGTAACCATCAATTTTGATACGTTTTTTGACTCATCGCTTATGCTATGCAATAAAACGAAATAGTATTGATTACAAGGAAATGAGGATAAGCATTCCCGTTAGCTTATTCAACCTTTGTTTTGCTTTATTGTTCAATAATCGTTAAATAATACCAATATCAATAAATAGCCTAACTATATTACTGGTTAAAAGGATAGAAAAATGAAAAAAAATATAAGAATGGGGCAATATCGCCACTATAAAGGCAATTTATATTCAGTGGAAGGTCTTGCCACGCACAGTGAAACCGAAGAGGCAATGGTCATATACCGCCCTCTTTACGGTGAACAATTATTATGGGTTAGGCCACTAAGCATGTTCATTGAAGAGATCGACGTTGATGGTAAAAAGCAACCTCGATTTAAGTTTGTATCCCAATGATACTTCAAGATACAAACTCAGCAAAAAAGTATGCAGGGGTGCGAGGCATAACATTGCACTCTAGTTATCCTACTTAGAGAGATCCTGCTCCATCGATAGCGATGGCATATCGCATAGCGGTTTACCAACCACCTTTGCTGGCACGCCAGCAACGGTTGTATGAGCAGGAACAGCTTCTAACACCACGCTGCCTGCCCCTATTTTAGCACCGACACCGATTTCGATATTACCCAACACTTTTGCACCGGCACCAATCATCACCCCTTGGCGAATTTTAGGGTGGCGATCGCCCGTTTCTTTACCCGTCCCCCCCAATGTCACACCTTGTAATAATGATACGTTATCTTCAATAACGGCTGTTTCACCTACCACAACGCCCGTTGCGTGATCGAACATGATGCCTTTACCAATGGTCGAAGCCGGATGCACATCTACCCCAAATAATTCGGAACTGCGATTTTGTAAATAATGAGCCAAGGGAATACGTTTTTCTTTCCATAGCCAGTTGGCAATACGGTAAACTTGAATAGCATGAAACCCCTTTAAGTATAATAAGGGTGTGGAATAATCAACAACCGCGGGATCGCGCTCCTGTACCGCAATAATATCGGCCATAGCAGCCTCAAGAATCGAGGGATCTTTACTAAATGCCTCCTCAATCACCTCCCGAACCAAAATGGCAGGCATGGTGTGATTATCTAAACGATTAGCTAATTGATAACTCAGTGCAGATTTTAAATCTTTATGATTTAAGATAGTTGAATAGAAAAAACTCGCTAAAATAGGCTCATCCTTCGAATAATGCCACGCCTCATCACGAATTTTATCCCATAATTTCTGCTGTATCGCTTCCATTACACATCTTCCTTACTGTCATCAATTAATTCCGTTTCAAAAATCAATTTGTTGTTTTTCTTTTCAATCGGCACCACGGAAAGAGGATCTAAGTGAATTAAAATATCGGAGCCTGGAAACAATTCCTCTAAGACATCCTCTAATTTATCCGCTTTAGCATGGGCTGCAAGTAACGTTTGCTTATCATCAAGCTCTAAATGTAGTTGGATAAATTTGGTATTACCCGATTGACGAGTACGTAAATCATGAACACCATGGACGCCATCAATATGATAAGCTGCTTTGATTATTTGTTCCTCTTCGGATTTAGGTAATTGCTTATCCATCAAGCCATTAACCGATTGCATGCCAATTTCCCAAGCACCATGGAAAATATACAAACTGACAACAATAGCAAAAACACCATCAGCCCAGTGCCAACCAAATCCAGCTAAAATAAGCGCCAACAGTACCGCACTATTTAATGCAATATCGGTGCGATAATGTAATGAATCAGCTCTAATTGCCATACTGCCCGTTCTTTTGACAACATAACTTTGAAAAGAAACCAATAGTAACGTAACAACAACTGAAAATATCATCACCCCAATACCGATATTGGATGCGTTAATTGTTTGCCCATTAATTAATGCAGAGATACTATTAAACATTAAAAAGACAGAGGAGCCTGCAATAAAGGCTGCTTGCGCTAATCCGGCGAGGTTTTCTGCTTTACCGTGACCGAAACGATGTTGGTCATCGGCAGGTTGCAGTGCAATTCTTATCGCTAACAGGTTAATAATTGACGTAGTGACATCCATTAGCGAGTCCGTCAAGGCTGCTAAAATACTACTAGAACCGGTCATAAACCAAGCAACTAACTTTACGATAATCAATATAGAAGCAGCTACAACAGCTGCTCGACCTGCTAAGTTAACTAAGCGTCCATATTCTTCTTTACTAATGTTGGTTTGCAAAAAAACACCTACAAATAAGTTAATTTTAAGAGGATGTTATTATAACTTGTTTGCCCATTTTAACCAAATACGATGGGAACCAATCCCCTTTGTTATCAATAGTAAATAGCATTACATCCCCATGCTACCTGAAGAGGTTTTGTCATGCGCGAGCTCGAATACCAGAGCAAGACGTAACATGAGGTTATTCTATTCATTTTTCGAATTGACAATACAGGGCTGGTATCTGACTTGGCGCGCCGTAGGACAAGGAGATATTTGAGGGGCACCACCAGACCTGTACCATCACAACAGGTCTGACATGCGTTTTGTCTAATAATTATTCGTCAGCCATATTTCCTTTTTTACCATTTTGTCCTTTACCTTTACCTTGCATATCATTGTTTTTACCTTGCTTACACTTTTTACCTTTATGGCTATGTTTGCCTTTTTTATTGGCTAATAGTTTATCCATTTTTGTTTGTTGCTGCGGTGTTAATAGATGATAAACATCAAACATCATTTCCATACGCTGCATTTTTCTCGCCTTTTTCGCAGCATCTTTCGAATCAATTAAAGCTTCTGCTTGTGCAGCATCAAACTTAGGAGCTTTCATAATACTCATTTGAGCATCATGAAAAGCGCCCTTTTGTTGCTGCTTATCGCTTTTATGCTTTTGCATGATGGTTTTAACATCCGCTTTTTGCGCATCCGTTAAATCAAGTTTTGCAAGCATTGACTGCATAGGCATTGCATCACAAGCACCACCTCGACCTTCTTGTTTAGCAAAAGCAGTAGAGAATGTAAGCGGTAGAACAATGGTTGCAACTAACATGTTTTTTAATAACGCATTCATAATAAAAATCCTTTATAATGTAAGTGACTAAATATTTATTGTTTGGTTCGGAATTAAGTATAAGGCAATACGAGCAAAGCAACGTATGGTCGAGGTAATGTTGTGTAAAGAAGTGTAAATTACAGTGCTATTAATAAAATATAGTGTTTAATTATCCACATCAAAAAAACATACATTACGCTACGCTTAACAACATACTCTTTAACTACGAATGGATTTGAATTAGAGATGATTATTATTTTACATTAGTCTCCCCGTAAGTTACTGATAACTTATGCTGAGACTTTATTAAAGGTTACAGCATGAAAAATATACTCTTAATTGATGACGATAAAGAACTTGTTTCTTTACTTGCCGAAT
Organism: Psychromonas sp. MME1; assembly: GCF_041080865.1. Classification (NCBI taxonomy): domain Bacteria; kingdom Pseudomonadati; phylum Pseudomonadota; class Gammaproteobacteria; order Alteromonadales; family Psychromonadaceae; genus Psychromonas; species Psychromonas sp. MME1. The sequence continues at coordinate 2,870,034 of NZ_CP160906.1, forward strand.
TTCTATCCTTAGAAAATTTTAACATTGATATAGCCCACGACGGTGAAAGTGGGTTAGAGAAAGCGCTTAGTGGTATTTACGATTTAATTCTTCTCGATGTTATGATGCCACGAATGAATGGCTTTGAAATGCTAAAGTTATTGCGCCAAAAAAGTGAAATGCCCGTACTGATGCTGACGGCAAAGGGCGATGAAATAGACAAAGTGCTCGGTTTAGAAATGGGTGCCGATGATTACCTTGCTAAACCATTTAGCGAACGCGAATTGCTTGCTCGTATCCGAGCAATCATCCGCAGAACACAGCATAAAAACCCGCAAATACAGAGTAAAATAAGCCATTTAGATATTGATCTTTACCCTACTCAGCAACAGGCTATTTGTCAGAATTTTACCGTGGAACTGACGGGTACTGAGCTATTGTTACTCGAAAAATTTCTTCAGCATCCAGGTAAGCTTTTTTCTAAAGAAGAACTCAGCGAAGAAGTGCTAGGTAAAAAGTTACAACCTTTTGACCGAAGTATCGATATGCATTTGAGTAATTTACGCCGTAAACTACCCTCTCGCTTAGATGGTCAAACACGCGTGAAAAACTTCCGTGGAAGAGGGTATATGTGGTTAGAAGGTGGTGATTCGTTAAAGGAAGCTAGCTAGATACCGATAGGATGGCTTATTTTTTTAGGTGGGCCAGTAATACCAAATCATATAATTAAAAGAATTAATGGTTTAACTTATTCGGTATCGACTAAGTATTCAATTAGGCAAAAGGGATTAAACAGTGCGATGGAATTCATTTAACTCATTATTTACCAAAATATTTGTTGGTTTTTGGTTATTAATTCTATTGTTAGCAACCGTTCTCGTTTTACTCCCTAAGCTTGATGGTCGACAACTGCAAGATTTAAGCAGTAGTGATTTAGCGCTTTTACAGCGTCAACAACAACATATTCAGGCATTTCTGGCAAAGCGACCGCTTCAACAAATAAATGTTTTTTTTAAAATGCCTCCCCATAATCGCTTTAAAAAAATTTACGTCACAGACTCATCGGGTCAACTGCTGAACAACCATGCCCCAAAAAATGTTCGCCAATTTATTCTTGATAGCTCATCCATTGATACCCCAAAAAAGAGAATATTCAAGCACAACACTTTCTTTGGACCAATCTTAATTCAACACAAACAGCAAGATTTTCTTTTCTACTTTTCTCATCCAAATGATAAAGAGTCTTTACAATTCGTTGAATGGTTGATTGATAATCCACTATTGCTTTTACTGACCGCGCTACTTATCAGCACCCCCTTATGTGCTTATTTGTCTTGGCATGTAACACAACCATTGAGACAATTACAAAATGTAGCCAATAAAGTCGCACTCGGTGATATTAAAACTGATTTCCCAATCATTAAAAACAGCGACGAAATCAACCAACTAGCCAAGTCAATGCAAAAAATGTTGTTATCTGTCCAAGATATGCTTAACAACCAACAGCGATTATTAAGTGATATCTCACATGAATTACGATCCCCTCTGACGCGTCTCAATCTTGCATTAGCCATTAGTAGAAAACATCTTGGTGATAGTAAAGAGCTACAACGTATATCGATAGAAGCTGAACGAATAGAGTTAATGATCGCTGAAATGCTTAATTTGTCACGCATGCAATTAAATCCACACATTAAAGAAGAAGTGGCCTTCAATGAGCTTTTAGAAGAAATCTTTTTAGATGCACAATTTGAAGCAAAGGAAAATGGAAAAATATTTATATCACCTGAAATAGAAGAAATATATATTAACATCTACCCCGAGTTAGCTTATCGGGCGATAGAAAATGTAATTAGAAATGCCATAAAATATGCAAAAATTAACATTGTTGTCGAAATCACGGTGACAACAACCTATATTCTACTTTCCATTAAAAATGATGGTCCATTAATTCCTGAAAATGCATTACAGGATATTTTCCGTCCTTTTTATCGCCTAAATGATGCGCGAGACCGAGAATCTGGAGGGGTTGGATTAGGATTAAGCATTACTGAAAATGCGATGTCGATGCATGGCGGGAAAATATGGGCAGAAAATATTGATAAACAGGTCTGTATGCATTTACAATTCCCACGTTTTCCTTAACCCAACATAAGATGAGAGCCCATGATTGAAGTTGCACTGTTTGAACCTGAGATTCCACAAAATACGGGCGCGATTATCCGCTTATGTGCCAATACTGGCTGCGTTTTGCATTTAATTGAACCCTTGGGGTTTGATTTAGATGAGAAAAAAGTGCGCAGAGCTGGTCTTGATTATCATGAATTAATCCACGTTTACCGCCACAAAAACTATCAAGCCTTCTTAGAAGTTGTTGCAGGTAAGCGAATTTTTGCTTGTACAACAAAAACAACCACATTTCATAGTAATGCAAAATTTCAAGATAATGATGTTTTACTCTTTGGGCCAGAAACGCGAGGCTTGCCGAGTGAAATTCTAGATAGTTTAACAACAGAACAAAAACTACGTATTCCGATGCGCGCAGAAAGTCGCTCGATGAATTTATCAAATGCTGTTTCTGTGTTTGTTTACGAAGCATGGCGACAACTTGATTTTTCCGGAGCTGTATAACCCGCTTTAATCAAAAGGCTGCTTCGGCAGCCTTAAGAAGCAACTTGCAGCAACTCCACCAACAACTGCACTGTTTTCTCTCCTCTAAACTCATTAACATCTAATCGATAAGCACAATACACTTTTTTTATCATCGCATTAGGCCAAACATCTAAATCAACATTAAAAGCAATGGCATCAATAGCGTGACCATCAAGCTCTAACACCATTTTCAAGTGCTTACCTGCTACTAGGCGTTGTTGTTGTAATTTAAAATGGCCATCGAATAATGGTGCTGGAAAGCCTTGCCCCCAAGGGCCTGCATCACGAAGTTCAATCGCTTGTTGTAAATTAAATTGCGCAGCACTTAATTGACCATCAGAAAGTAATACATTATTTAAGAGATCGGCGTCAATATGATCTTCAATAACCTTGTTGATGGTTTGTGAAAACAAGGTGAAATCAGCTTCCTTGATCGATAACCCAGCCGCCATCGCATGCCCGCCAAACTTTAACAACAGATTCGGAATCGCTTTATCAACGAGATCAAGCATATCGCGAATATGCACGCCCGGAATAGAACGAGCAGATGCTTTAATTTCTCCTTCCCCCGCTTTAGCAAAAGCAAAGGTTGGTCGGTAATAACGCTCCTTAATACGTGATGCAACTAACCCTATCACCCCCTGATGCCAGTCAGCTTCAAAGAGGCAAATAGCAAAAGGAATATTATTCTCATTGACAGTTAAATGCGCTAATGTTTTTAATGCTTCATCCTGCATACCCTGCTCGATCTCTCGACGGGACTGGTTAAGGGCATCAAACTCATTGGCAAGCATATTCGCTTGCTCACCGCGATGACACAGTAACAACTCAACGCCATGGCTCATTTCATCTAAGCGTCCAGCGGCATTTAGGCGAGGTCCCAAGGAAAAACCAAGGTCACTAGCAACTAATTGCCCTTGATTACGTTTTGCCACACCAATCAACGCACTAATTCCAACTCGACATACGCCAGCTCGAATACGCGCTAATCCCTGTTGCACCAATATTCGGTTATTCGCATCAAGTTTAACCACATCCGCCACCGTCCCTAAGGCAACAATATCTAATAACGATGCTAGGTTAGGCGGCTTTTTGTCGGCAAAATAGTGCTTATTCGATAGGTAAGCGCGTAGTCCAAGCATCACATAAAATGCAACGCCCACACCGGCTAAATGTTTACTTGGGAAATCACATCCCGCTTGGTTAGGATTGACGATAGCATCGGCATTGGGTATTTGCTCGCCAGGTAGATGGTGATCCGTTACCAATACCCGTAAACCTTTTTCTTTAGCATAGGCGACACCAGAGATGCTGGCTATACCATTATCCACCGTCATCAACAATTGCGCGCCTTTAGCAATGGCTAAATCGACAATATCAGGGCTTAGCCCATAACCATAATCGAAGCGATTCGGAATAAGATAATCAACATTGCTAAAACCTAATTCTCTTAAAGCCAATATCGATAGTGCAGTGCTCGTTGCACCATCGGCATCAAAATCACCAACGACGATGATGCGCTGTGATTCAATCAACGCTTGATAAAGCAGCTGACAGGCAGATTCCATCCCCTTGAGTTGTGTATAAGGCAGTAAACGTTTAGTACTTGTATCAAGCTCATTGTCGAAAAGAATACCACGGCTAGCATAGATTTTTTTCAGTAATGGGGAGCAATTAAGGGTAAGAAGAGGGGATTCCACTAAGGTACGATTTTTGATTGTAATAGCAGGCATATTATCTCATTATCTTGCATGGCGTATTTATCAGAGGAGCATCTTATTGTTCTACCTATTTACCGATAAGAAGCTGCATTGAGGGATAATGCAGCTTCTACTATATGGCGTTATTTTTGCTCAAGCAGTTGAATTAAGCGATCTGCAGGCACATAACCAGGTTGCATTGATCCATCTTCTAAAATTAATGCAGGAGTGCCATTAATACCAAAAGATAAGCCTAAATCATATTGCTCTTTGACGGTATTAGCACAGGTTTTAGAATCAATATTACGACGTTTTTTAGCGCTATCCATGGCCGCTTTAGGATCATCGGCACACCAAATAGAAACCATCGTATTATAGGCAGAGGAGTTCACTCCACCTCGTGGAAACGCTAAATAACGAACCGTAATGCCTAACTTGTTATAATCGGCCATCTCCGCGTGAAGTTTTTGACAATAACCACAACTTGTATCGGTAAATACCGTAATAACGTGCTTCTCTTCTGCTGCCTTATAGACAATCATATCTTTCTCAAAAGCCTTAAGTTGCGCTTTACGCAATTCAATTAAGCTTTTCTCTGAAATATTTTCCATCTTATTATCTAGGTCATAAATATTACCGTGCAGTAAATATTGTCCATTTTTACTGACGTAAAAAATACCTTGATTGGTCGTTACTTCATATAAGCCTTCAACAACAGCAGGTTTTACTGAATTTACTTGCATCTGTAATGAACGCATTTTAGTGCCAATAGTATCAACTATCGCCTTATCGACTACCGGATCAGCAAAAGAAATACTACTAAAAACAACCAGCGCCATTGTGCTAACAATACGTTTTTTAAATAGGCTCGATAACATGAAAAATCCTTAATATAAAATGAGTAAACTGAGTATGCCTAATTATACCTTTTTTGTGAACGTTAGATTGCGTAATTTACATAGAGGTAATCATTTTGACTGCATACTCAAGATCTAGGATGGTGCTCTTGATGTAGGGCTTTTAAACGATCCTGGGCAACATGCGTATAAATCTGAGTCGTAGAAAGATCACTATGCCCCAACAACATTTGCACAACGCGTAGATCTGCGCCGTAATTTAGCAGGTGCGTTGCAAAAGCATGACGTAAAACATGGGGCGACAGCGCCTCTTTATCAATTCCACACACTTGCGCATAATATTTTACACGATGCCAAAAAGTTTGCCTAACCATCATGTTACCTCTTCGACTGGGAAATAAAACATCACTACTTTGCCCGTTTAATAATTCAGCACGCACCTCCTCTATATACCTTTCAAGCCAATATAATGCTTCTTCGCCAAAGGGTACCAAACGCGTTTTACCTCCCTTCCCGGTTATACGAAGTACACCTTGTTGTAAATTGATCTCCTCCATGGTCAATTCAACCAATTCTGAAACTCGCACCCCTGTAGCGTAAAGCAGCTCTAACATTGCCTTGTCCCTAAACTGAACAGCATCACTTAAATCTGGCGCTGATAAAAGTCCATCGACTTCAGATTCAGACAATGATTTGGGCAGTGGTTTTATTGTCTTCGGGCTTTGTAATTTTGCACTGGGGTCATCGTCACGTATTTTCTCTCGACATAAATATTGATAATAACGACGTATCGCACTCATTAATCTCGCAGTTGAGCTATTTTGGTAATCTATTTCACTGTGTAAACGAAAACTGAAATAATCATTCAAGTCAAGCGAACTCGCTTCTGCCAAATGGCAATGTCGAGTCTCTAAAAAAACATCAACAAGCTGTAAATCATGGCGATAAGCTTCAAGTGTATTTTTTGATAACCCCCTTTCTAGCCATAAAGCATCTAAAAATTGGTCAATACTAACTAGTTCCATTAAACTCTCCTAACTCTTTATTGAACTAAGGCTACTATATGAAAATCGGTTTATTTTATGGCTCTAGCACTTGCTACACCGAAATTGCAGCAGAAAAAATACAGGCCTGTATCGGCGCAGATATCGTCGACCTATTTAACATAAAAACAGAGTCACTTAGCAAGACAAATGATTACGATATTCTTATTTTAGGCATATCGACATGGGATTACGGTGAATTGCAAGAGGATTGGGGAACACTTTGGCAAGAACTTGACGACTTACATCTTAACAATAAAATTATTGCGCTTTTTGGCTTAGGTGACCAACAGGGATACGGTGAATGGTTTATTGATGCGGTAGGATTATTACACCAAGCATTGCAACCACACTCACCTCAATTTATCGGCTATTGGCCAACACAAGGTTATCAATTTAGCGCCTCCAAAGCACTCAGCGAAAATCCTAATTTTTTCGTCGGACTGGCACTAGATGAAGATTCTCAATATGAACTAAGTGATCAACGCATTGAAACATGGTGCTTACAAATATTACAAGAGATAGAGCAAATACTATAAATAAGCCCTTAATAAAAGTAATGAATTGTAAACGTACCCAATAATTGTATAAATTGTGACGATGGCGATTAAAGAACACTCAAAACAGCCAACCAAGCCGCAAAAAACACGACGTAGATCACACTTCACGCACGGATTTTTAGTTATTTAATTTCTGTATCGTTACTATTCTGATCCAGATCAATCTGCTTTTTAACTCTTTAGTTAAGCTACGCCACTTATTTAATAGTACTAATGAATGACCTATATATTCATTAGTACTATATAATTTTTTTCTTTTTAACTCAGCTCATTAAAGCAAGGGAGTACAAGGTACCATGTCGGACGAAAATAAAAACGCGAGTTATCGCGAGCTACATAAACCAGCTAGCGAGTTTGCAACTCGTTCTGACTATCTGGATCATGAGCTACAAATAATGCAACCTCGTCGTTATGCATTAAACTTACCGGGACGCGATTTCCGCTTTGAATGGGAAGATCTAGTACCTGCGATTGCCGGTACCATTGGTATTATCGCGATGTACTCAGCTGTAATGTCGGCATGGGCTGCTGGCCTATCTGAAAAATGGGGCGTTAATCTAGGCACTGAATTTGCGATTGAAGTAGCTCGAGTTGAGATGCTTATCCCTGCATTGCTATTTTGTGTGTTTGCATCAGGCTTTATCAACCCTCGCGCAAACTTAGCGGGTAACCACGGCCCAATGATCCCATTAATTGGTAGTATCGCTTTAGCAGGAGCTCATCCGTTAGCTCTGGCTATTTTATTAGGTATTTTTGGTCTACTACTAAGTTACTTCAAAGGTGGCTCAAAGTTAGTTAACTTAACCAGTGACGGTGTCGCAGGGGGGTTATTGGTCTTCCTTGGTTTTGGTGGTACTTTCTCAATGATTACAGATATGCAATCATGGGGTAAAGGGCTTGAATCTGTTGAACACGGAATTGCAGCTGGTAGCATGGGTTATCTCGGGTTAGTCGTACTAGCTGTAACCGTTGTGCTATATGCATTCCTAGCCAAAATCAATAAAAGATGGTTAGCGATTCCTGCCTGTGCAATTACAGGACTTGTTGTTGCTCTTCTTTTTGGAGCTGGTTTTGACATCACTTTCCAAACTGAAATGGGATTACCTAATTTGAACCCGGTTTATTGGTGGGGATCAACGGATCAAGGTTGGATGCTAGGTCTACCAAATCTACAACATTTCATCGCCTCATTACCATTTGCTATATTAGCAGTTGCGATGTGGTCACCAGACTTCTTAGGTCACCGAATTTTCCAAGAGTTAAACTATCCAAAAGGGACTGATAAAGTACTAATGGATGTTGATGATACAATGACCATGTGTTCTATTCGTCAAATGGTAGGTACAGCTGTGGGTGGTGGTAACATTACATCGAGCTGGGGAACTTATATGATTCCAGCAGCGATTGCAAAACGCCCCATCCCAGGTGGTTCTATCATCCTTGGTTCGTTGGTTATTATTATTGCTATCTTAGGTTTCCCAATGGATGTGGCTGTATGGCCTCCAGTAATGAAAATCGCATTATTAGTAGGTGTATTTTTACCCCTATTAGAAGCAGGCATGCAAATGATCAAAAATACTAAAGACTCTCAGTCTGCTGGTATTTGTATTTTTGCCGCAGCGGTTACCAACCCAGTATTAGCATGGGCACTAACGATGCTCTTGGATAACAATGGGTTAATCGGCGATAAAGAACGTGCTCAAAGACTACCTGTTTTAGATAAATTAATTATCCCAGGTACTGTATTTGTAATCTGTCTAGTCGCAATGCTTGCAGTAGGTATGCTTGAAGGTAAATATGGTATTCCAGCTCTGCTTTAAGCATTATAATTAAAATAGAGACACAAAAAAGGCGGCAATCTGTAAGATTGCCGCCTTTTTATTATGTAATTCCAAATTATTTAATAAAATAAATTGCTATTACTCGTTGATGTCAATTTTCAAATCGCTTGCAATATTTTGCAAAGCCCCAACAAGCTGCGCTTTATCTAATTCATCTGGTATCACAATTGCGAATTGGCTGGTAAATAAAACACCACTTAATAAGCCTAATCGATGACACTCCATGTGCTCAACTTTAACACCATAGTCACTTAACGTTTTAGAAATATCATGAACCAAACCATAGCGATCATTGGCATCAATAGTTAATTTAACATGCTTTGCAGGCTCATGAATTTCAGGACTTAACACTGTCGCGGTGGCTGTAATACCAAGCGATCTAAAATGTTCTGCCAATTTTTCTACATTATCAGTATCAATTTCAACCTTGATCAATCCAGCAAAATAGTCATCAATATGACTTATTTTACTATTTAGCCATTTACCATTTAAAGCGTGTGTTTTTTCCGATAAGACTTTTACTAAATCAACGTAATTAGACCCGTTGATAGTCATCATTACTTGTACATTCATAATTGACTCCATATTTTAATAATGTTGTTAAAATAAGTATAATCCATTGTAAACAAAACAAACTTATATTTTGAGGTAATTTATTGTAAATAAAAGAAAGTTATACTCTGAGTGTAGAACTAAAAAAGTGAAAAAGAAAAACGACATAGCATAGCGGCCACAAGACAATCCATATAAGCCATTCCTCCCTGTAACAACACCTAATACAAATGAAACAATCATCGTTTTTAGAAAATAAATAACGAAAAACCATGTTTAATATAATGATAATAGATTAAAAATAGCCCAAAAAAGGATTTCACCTCCATTTTATGTAATTAAATTACAGATCACATTAAACATTGATTTAGATCAATTTTGTTCTATAGTCCATTTGTTAAACTCAAAAAATTAAAGTAAGTCGGGAAAAAACTTATATATGTGGGCAGAGAATAAAATTGATGAGTTACTTCCTCATCAAATAACGGAAAAGGCTGATAATATAGCCTATACCAAAGCGACAAAAGCTTTTTTATCTGCATTTTATCTCGCCGTTACAGCCGGTATGTTTATTGGCTTAGCGTTTGTTTTTTATGTTACAGTAACAACTGGAACAGAAAGTCTTCCATGGGGCATTAGAAACCTAATTGGTGGTTTAGCATTTAGCCTTGGGCTATTATTAGTCGTTGTTGTCGGCGGTGAACTTTTCACGAGCAGTACCCTTACCCTGATAGCAAAAGCGAGCCACAGAATTACAACTGCACAAATGCTTAAAAATTGGGCTAACGTTTACTTCGGTAACTTCGTTGGTGCCACTTTTCTTGTGTTCCTTATCTTTTTTTCTGGACTCTATAATGCGGACCACGGACAGTGGGGATTAAACGTATTAACCATTGCAGAACATAAATTACATCATTCATATGTTGAGGCAATTTCACTCGGCATATTATGTAATGTGATGGTATGCCTCGCTATTTGGATGGCTTTTGGCGCACGTTCGGTAACAGATAAAATGTTTGCAGTTTTACTGCCAGTTGCTATGTTTGTATCCTCGGGGTTTGAGCACTGTATTGCCAACATGTTTATGGTGCCAATGGGGATTCTTATTCAACATTATGCTCCACCTGAATTTTGGCTTTCTATCGGTCGCGATGCCAGTGAGTTTGCAGACCTTACAATTGCTAAATTTGTAATACACAATTTAATTCCTGTCACCATAGGTAACATTGTTGGTGGCGGTGTGATCGTTGGCTTGATGCATTGGATGATCTATCTTCGTCCAGTCAAAAAAATCAAATAATTTTTTAATTTCTAACTACAAGGTAAATCGTTATGACTAAATTAAACGAAGACTTTACATCTGCCTGGGATGGCTTTGCTGGTGATACATGGAAAACCGAAGTTAATGTTCGTGACTTTATCCAACAAAACTATACGCCATTTGATGGTGATGAAAGCTTTTTAGCGGGTGCAACCGAAGCAACTAATGTGCTTTGGGAAAAAGTAATGGAAGGCATCAAGCTAGAAAATGCGACTCACGCACCAGTTGATTTCGATACAGATGTTGTTTCGACTATCACTGCACACGATGCAGGTTATATCAACAAAGACCTAGAAACGATTGTAGGCCTACAAACTGAAAAACCATTGAAACGTGCGATTATCCCTAATGGTGGTATTCGTATGATCGATGGTTCTTGTAAAGTTTACGGTAAAGAATTAGATGCAGGTATTCGTAAAACTTATTCTGAATACCGCAAAACACACAACCAAGGTGTATTCGATGTTTACACAGGTGACATTCTTAAATGTCGTAAATCAGGTGTATTAACAGGTTTACCAGATGCGTATGGCCGTGGTCGTATCATTGGTGATTACCGTCGTGTTGCTCTATACGGTATCGATTTCTTAATGGCTGAAAAAGCGAAACAGCATAAGAGCCTAGAAGCAGAATTAGTGGCAGGTACGTCATTAGAAGACACCATGAAATTGCGTGAAGAGATCTTCGAGCAATACCGTGCTCTAGCTCAAATGAAAGAAATGGCTGCTAAATATGGCTCTGATATATCAGGCCCAGCAACAAACGCAAAAGAAGCTATTCAGTGGACTTATTTTGGTTACCTAGCGGCAATCAAATCTCAGAATGGTGCAGCGATGTCATTTGGTCGTACTGCAACATTCTTAGATATCTTCATCGAAAAAGATTTACAAGCTGGTAAATTAACTGAAGAAGGCGCACAAGAGCTTATTGACCACTTAGTAATGAAGCTACGTATGGTTCGCTTCCTTCGCACACCAGAATATGATGATCTATTCTCTGGTGACCCTATCTGGGCAACTGAGTCTATCGGTGGTATGGGTGTTGACGGTCGTACACTAGTTACTAAAAACTGTTTCCGTTTCTTACACACGCAATACACAATGGGCCCATCTCCAGAGCCTAACATCACTGTTTTATGGTCTGAAAGCTTACCTACAAACTTCAAAAAATACTGTGCAAAAGTATCTATCGATACTTCTTCTATCCAGTACGAAAATGATGACTTAATGCGTACTGACTTTGGTAACGATGATTACGCTATCGCATGTTGTGTGTCACCAATGATTGTTGGTAAACAGATGCAATTCTTTGGTGCTCGTGCCAACCTTGCTAAAACATTGCTATACGCAATCAATGGCGGCGTAGATGAGAAATCTAAAGCACAAGTTGGGCCAAAAACACTACCTGCTATCACAGGTGAAGTTCTTAACTATGACGAAGTTTATTCTAACTTAGATCACTTCATGGATTGGTTAGCAGAGCAATATGTCACTGCGTTAAACTGTATCCATTACATGCACGATAAATACAGCTATGAAGCAGCGCTAATGGCGCTTCATGACCGCGATGTTTCTCGTACAATGGCATGTGGTATTGCGGGACTTTCAATTGCTGCGGATTCTTTAGCTGCAATTAAATATGCAACCGTTAAACCGATTCGTGATGAAGATGGTGTTGCTATCGATTTCGAAATTGAAGGTGATTACCCTAAATTTGGTAATAACGACCCACGTGTTGATGATATCGCTTGTGAGCTTGTTGAAAGCTTCATGAAAAAAATCAAATCACGCCCTATGTACCGCAATGCACGTGCAACACAATCAATTCTTACTATTACATCTAACGTTGTATACGGTAAGAAAACAGGTAATACACCTGATGGTCGTCGCGCTGGAATGCCTTTTGCTCCAGGTGCAAACCCTATGCATGGTCGTGATGAAAAAGGTGCTGTTGCATCATTAACATCTGTATCTAAACTACCGTTTGCCTACGCTCAAGATGGTATCTCATATACCTTCTCTATCGTACCAAACGCTTTGGGTAAAACAGACGATTCACAAAAAGCTAACTTAGCAGGTCTAATGGACGGTTACTTTAAGCACACTCCTAACATTGAGGGTGGTCAACACTTAAACGTAAACGTTATGAACCGTGAAATGTTATTAGATGCTATGGAAAATCCTGATAAATACCCTCAGTTGACTATCCGTGTATCTGGCTACGCTGTACGTTTTAACTCTTTAACTAAAGAGCAACAAAACGATGTAATCAGCCGTACATTCACAGCTACGCTATAAAAATAAAATTATTAAGGTAAACTTTTATGTTTGCCTGTTATAATTACAGAGGTTTCATCTTCACGGATGAAACCTCTCTTTTTATCTGCGAATAGCTAATTATTTTTTATTTCTTGGTAAGAGATAAAAAATAATTAGCTTTTAAGGGGTTATTATTAATGTCGGTAATTGGACGAGTTCATTCTATTGAAACCTGTGGCACTGTTGATGGGCCAGGAATACGCTTTATTATATTTTTACAGGGCTGTTTAATGCGCTGTAAATATTGTCATAATCGCGATACTTGGGATCTCGAGGGTGGCAAAGAGATGACCGTTGATGAGCTAATGGCTGAATTATTACAATATCGCCATTTTATGAACGCATCGGGCGGAGGCATAACTATTTCTGGCGGGGAAGCAATGCTACAGCCCGAATTTGTCCGCGCTATGTTTGAAGCTTGCCGTTTAGAAGGAATACATACCTGTTTAGACACCAATGGTTTTGTTCGTCGTATCGATGAGACAACAAAAAGTGTTCTCAATGTCGCAGATCTAGTTCTACTCGATATTAAGCAAATGGATAATAAAAAGCATATTGATTTAACTCATGTGAGTAATAAATACACGCTAGAGTTTGCACAATATCTTAGTGATAATAATCAAGCGGTTTATTTACGCTATGTTATTGTCCCCGGCATCACTGATTGTGTTGAAGATGCACACCAACTCGGTAAATTTATTCAGCCGATGAAAAATATAGAGAAAATAGAACTACTTCCTTACCATGAATTGGGTAAGCATAAATGGACTGCAATGGGTGAAATTTATCCTCTTGATGGCGTTCACCCACCATCTAAAGAGACGATGGAAGAAATTAAAAGCATTCTTTTACAGTATCACCCCTCTGTTATTTATTAATAAAAAATGAAAGGCTTAATCGCCTTTCATTTGTTTTTGAGCCCTTTATGAGTAATTTTATTTGCCCCCTTTGCCAAACACCATTACAGCAAAAGCATCACGGTCAAGTTTGCATTAACAACCATCATTTTGACATGGCTAAAGAGGGGTATATTAACCTACTCCCAATCAATGCCAAAAAATCTAAAAATCCGGGTGATAATAAAGAGATGATGTCTGCTCGGCGAGCTTTCTTAAATACAGATAGCTACCTCCCCCTAGCCGAAAAAGTCGCTTTATTAGCCCAACATTATTTACAGGGTCGAGAACAGGCGCAATTGCTTGACCTTGGTTGCGGTGAAGGCTATTACACAAATATATTACAAAAAACGATGCCTAGCACACATGTGATTAATGCCTTGGATATTTCTAAAATAGCAATTCGTTATGCAGCGAAACGTTATAAGGGAATTAATTTTTGCGTGGCGAGTGCCTATGATGTGCCATTACCCGATAATAGTATAGATGCCCTGTTCCGTATCTATGCACCTTCACTGGAAAGTGAATTATTACGCATAATTAAACCACTTGGCTATTTAATAACAGTCACCCCTGCACCACGTCATTTATTTCAACTTAGAGAAAAAATATATGAACAGGTCAACAGTCATCCTCAAGAGAACAAATCGCCATTAGGGTTTAACAAAATAGAACAGATCAATATCCATTATCTTTTGTCAATTGAACAACCCGATACCTTGCAGAATTTAATTAATATGACGCCCTTTGCATGGAAATTTAATGATAAAAGCATGGCAGCTCTCTTAGCTGAAAAACAGTGGCAAATAGAGTGCGATTTTAATATTGAAATTTATCAAAAAATATAATTTGAGGTTAAATTAGTTCATTCTGCTGCAAAAAATTATCCCCACCCAACTTAAATGCTTTACTTAATAGTAAAGCTAAATCCATATAACGTGGCTGATGCCCAGAAGTACTCTCGGTATGTCTACGCCCCTGTAATTTACTCTGGATCTCGGCATACCACGAAAGCAACTGTGGTGGTAAGAATAGTTGTGACCGTTTGCCTAACCAATATAAACCTTGTATCGGCAACCCTAAAATGAAGAAAAGATAAGTCATCAACATTGGCCAATTAAAAAAGTTAGGGTAGATAACAGCTAACAATAGAGCTAATACCAGAAAAGCGGGCATAATTGCCATAGATAGTCGAGTATAATAAGCTACTTTACTGTCAATGAATAAACAATTAAGCACCCTTTGTTTTGGCCAATTTTGTAAATAATTATCGCCTTGTCTAACTATATCAAAAAACAATTCAAAAATTCTCCCGGTTCATGAAAAAATACCAGTAAAAGCCACACCAATACATTTAACCTATTGTAATACAAAAATTGATTTATGTTAATTTATAAGTAAATTGCGGTTTTTTTATTATTTGTATGAGCGTAGACTGCACTATACATTATGTGAGATAAATCACCTCGTTTCAGCTTAGTTTTACGGTGGTTAATGCATTGTTAACGTTTTCAGCATAGCAATTAATTGCTGACCTTTGATTTTTACATTACATTTACTGGAAATTTTCATGATTAATAAACTTGTACTTGTTCTTAACTGCGGTAGTTCATCCCTTAAATTTGCTGTAATAAATGCCGGAAATGGTGATGAAATCATCAGCGGCATTGCAGAATGCTTTTATCTCCCAGATGCACGCATCAAATGGAAAATTGATGGTAAAAAAGAAGCCGCTAGTCTGTCAGCAAATAGCGCTCATTCAGCAGCAATATCTTATATTGTTGAAGAAATCATTAACAAAGAAGCGGGACTCGCAGAAAAATTTGTCGCCATTGGACACCGAATCGTTCATGGTGGAGAGAAGTTTACCCAATCAGTGATCATTGATGATTGTGTTCTTGAAGGTATCGAAAAATGTGCCTCTCTTGCTCCATTACATAATCCTGCGCATATTTTAGGTATCAAAGCAGCACAGCGTGCTTTTCCAACGCTTCCACAGGTGGCTGTTTTTGACACCGCTTTTCACCAAACAATGCCTAATAAAGCCTTTATGTATGCCCTACCTTATAACCTCTATAAAGAAAAAGGTATCCGTCGTTATGGGATGCATGGTACAAGCCATTTATTTGTCAGCCAAGAAGCCGCAAAACTACTTAACAAACCAATTAACGAACTTAACGTAATTTCAGCTCATTTAGGTAATGGCGCGTCAGTTACCGCAATCAAAAATGGTAAAAGTGTAGACACAAGCATGGGAATGACACCCCTTGAAGGATTAGTAATGGGGACGCGCTGTGGTGATATTGATCCAAGCATTATTGAACATTTAGTCACCCGCGAAGGATATAGCTTAACTGGTGTTATGGATATGCTTCAAAAACAGAGTGGCTTATTAGGTATTTCAGGTTTATCAAGCGATTTTAGAGATATAACAGAGCACAGTGAAGAAGGCCACTCTGGCGCCATTCTAGCCTTAGAGATGTTTTGTTACCGATTAGCAAAATACATTGCTTCATTTGCAGTCCCGTTAGGTCGTATTGATGCTATTATATTCACCGGTGGCATTGGTGAAAATGCATCAATCGTACGTACAAAAGTGCTAGAACAACTTGCTATTTTCGGTTACCAAATTGATACTGAAAAAAATAAAGAAACAATCTTAGGCAAACAAGGAATTATTACACAAGAAGGCTCTCCTCTTGTGCTAGTTATCCCAACCAATGAAGAGTGGGTGATTGCACAAGATTCAGCTAGACTTGTCTCTATTTAACTATTTTTAATAATAAACAGGGCCGCCCCTGCTTAATAATTAACTTATCGACTAAGGATTTATCATGTCTCGTACAATAATGCTCATTCCCATTGGCTCAGGTGTTGGTGTCACATCTGTAAGTCTTGGAATGGTTCGCGCTATGGAGCGCCAAGGCGTTGCCGTTAATTTTTATAAACCTATTGCTCAGCCTCGACCTGGAGACAGTGGACCAGAACGTTCGACTGCAACATTACGCAATGGTTCATCAATCAACCCTCCAGAGCCTTTTGCCATTAAATATGCTGAAAACTTGATTTCATCAGGGCGAACATCTGAATTGTTAGAAAATATCGTTGAACGTTTTCGCCAAGGCACAAAAGAGAGTGACGTTACTATCGTAGAAGGGTTAGTACCTACGGATAAACATCAATTCGCTAATGAAATAAACTATAGCATTGCCAAAGCATTAAGTGCTGATATGGTCTTTGTAACTCACCCGAGTAATGACACATCGCAACAACTTAAAGAACGCATGGAAATTGCAATATCCTCTTTTGGCGGCAAAAAAAATAAGCGTATCGCTGGGTGTATCATTAATAAAGTTGGTGCTCCCGTTGATGAAAATGAAAAAATGCGCCCCGATCTAACTGAAATGTTTGATATTCCTGATAGTGTTGCTAATAACAACCTAGAAGTTCTACAAATGTTCAGCAAAAGTCCATTGCCTATTCTGGGCTGCATTCCTTGGAGTGCTGAACTTATCGCACCACGAGTAAAAGATCTTGCCACACACCTTGAAGCAAAAGTACTCAACAAAGGTGATATTGAAAATCGCCGTTTGCACAATGTTATCTTTTGTGCACGTTCTATTCCCAATATGGTTGAGCATTTCAAAGCAGGTTCAATGCTAGTGACCTCGGGCGACCGAAGCGATGTGATCATTGCTGCTTGTTTAGCTGTAATGAACGGCATGAAAATTGGTTGTTTATTGTTGACGGGAGATTATCATCCAGAAGAAGAGGTGCTTAAACTCTGTAAGCAAGCAATGCTATCTGGCTTACCTATATTATTAATAAAAAGTAATACATGGCAAACCGCGCAACGCCTTCAAAACTTTAATATGGAAATTCCCATTGATGATATGGAACGTATTGAAAAAGTACAAGAATATATCGCTAGCCATATCGATAAGCACTGGCTCAATACACTAACAAAAGATTCATCATTGGCACGTCGTTTATCACCACCAGCCTTCCGTTACCACTTAACGGAGCTTGCTCGTCGAGCAAACCAACGCATCGTATTACCTGAAGGTGAAGAACCTCGTACAATTCAAGCGGCGCTTATCTGTGCTCAACGCGGTATTGCAAAACCTGTTTTATTAGGTGATCCAGAAGAGATTCAGCGCGTAGCAACACAGCAAGGTATCGTTTTAACCGATGAAGTAGAAATCATCAATCCTGTTCATGTAATTGAACGTTATATCGCACCAATGGTCGAACTACGTAAATCTAAAGGCTTGACAGAAGTGGTTGCACGTGAACAATTGCAAGATACTGTTGTCCTTGGCACTATGATGTTAGCTGAGAATGAAGTAGCAGGCTTGGTTTCTGGTGCGATTCACACGACTGCCAACACCATTCGCCCACCACTACAGCTAATAAAAACAGCGCCAGGTGCAAGCATCGTTTCTTCTATCTTCTTTATGTTACTACCAGACCAAGTATTGGTTTATGGTGATTGTGCTATTAACCCAGATCCTACCGCTGAACAACTTGCTGATATTGCCATTCAATCTGCCGATTCTGCCATTGCTTTTGGTATTGACCCTAAAGTTGCAATGATAAGCTACTCAACAGGCACCTCTGGGGCAGGTAGCGATGTTGACAAAGTACGTGAAGCAACAAAAATTGCACAACAACGTCGCCCAGACCTACTTATTGATGGCCCACTACAATACGATGCAGCGGTCATGGAAAATGTAGCGAAAAGCAAAGCACCGAACTCTAAGGTGGCAGGACAAGCAACTGTATTTATATTCCCTGACTTAAATACGGGTAATACAACATACAAAGCTGTACAGCGAAGCGCAGACTTAATCAGTATTGGTCCAATGCTACAGGGGATGCGCAAGCCAGTAAACGATCTGTCGCGTGGCGCATTAGTCGACGATATTGTTTATACTATTGCATTAACCGCTATCCAAGCGACACAAGCTCAAGAAAAAAATGGGTTACAAGAAAAGCCTGTTAAAAAATAGAAAACTTTATAAATAAAAAAGCCGCTCATTCATGTTACTACATAAATGAGCGGCTTTTTTATTGAAGTGAAACTACGTTTCACTCTTGTTATTGATTTTTGCAATTAGAATAAGCAATTACTGCAATTGATAAATTTAGGATGTAAATTATAAAGGTGATTTAGAGATAGCCTTGTTGAATCGAAACAATCTCTATGCATCACAAATATTAACGCTGTTTTGGTTATCCCCCTTATTTTCCAATCTAGACTTTAAGTTTTTTATCTTGCCCAACCAAAGCATGTTCTATTTCTTCAAGACTTTTATTCTTGGTTTCGGGCAACAGTGGCCATAAGAGTATTAGCCCTATTAACCCAAACATTGAATAAATTAAGAAAGTATTAGCTGCACCAAAAGTAGCAAGCTGCCATGGGAAAAATTGCTGAATCAAATAGCTAGCAATACTCGTAACCAACGCGAAAAGAGGGATCGCCACACTTCGTACCGAGTTAGGAAATATCTCTGAGAATAAAACCCACATAATAGGACCAATTGATATATGAAACGCCGCTATAAAAGCCAGAATACCAATAAGTACCAAAATAGGGTTAACATTGATAGATGCTTCAATAATATGCCCTTCATTTAAACGCAAAGCATTAGCATCATAATTATTCGCTAACATTGCTTTAAAACTAACATCTGTATCGAAGTGCTTACCTAGTTGCGCAGTAAGTGGAGCGGTATCAATCACATTTTCAAGTTTTTCAATGGTTTGTTCGTTAACACTATAGGTAGCATTATTAAAGCCGTACCAACAGGTTGCATGGCTTATTACAACAACCGATAGACCTAATATCAACAATGGTTTACGCCCCACTTTATCGATAAAAAATATGGCGAGCACAGTAAATACAACGCTAGTTACGCCAATGTAGATCGCTTGCTGAAATGATGCATTAACACCAAAGCCAATTTGTTCAAATACTGTTGGGGCATAAAACAAAATAGCATTCATGCCAGTTACACCCTGCACTACCGCCATAATAAAACCGATGGCAAATACCGTTTTCATTGGTGAAGAAAATAGTAATTTTAATTGCTGGGTAATGTTTTCTGTTTCTTTGTGTTCATTTAGGTTCTGCTGGATTTCAGATTGTACTTGAGCGGCCTGCTGTTCAGGTAATATTTTATTGAGCACGACTAGTGCTTCTTCATGTTTACCTTTCATTGATAGCCAGCGTGGAGATTCAGGTACTCTAATTAATAGTAAAACCCAAGCTACAGCAGGAATAAGCTCTGAAGCGAGCATGGTACGCCAGATATTACTCGAAGAAAATAACAGTGAACTTTCGTTCACATGTATGACTAAGTAATAGTTAATAAAATATGCGGCTAACAAACCTATTACAATATTGAATTGGTTAGCCGAAACTAATCTGCCTCGCTGTTTAGCGGGCGCTATTTCACCAATATACATAGATGCCAAGGATAAAGAACTAAAGGCTAATCCTCCAATAAATCTAGCACTCACTAGCATCATGAAGCTTGTCGCCAAAGCCGATATTAGAGCGGAAAATAAATACAATATAGCAACAATAATGAGTGTTTTCTTTCGCCCTAAAGCATCTGCTGCTTTACCAGCAAAAAGTAAAGCTATAACCGCACCAAGGCTAGGTGCACTCACAACAACACCAATTTCAATATTACTAAGAGAAAACTCAGCGGCGATGTAACGCACCGTACCAGAAATAATAGCGGCATCCAAGCCAAAGACAAAACCTCCAATTGCAACGATTAACGCATACTTATAAGCGTTATATGTTTTTATATTCATTTTTTATCCTCAAGGGGTGATATCAAATGTTATTTAAACACTTTTGGACAACCAATTTAGTGAGATAGATCGTAATTGGTTGATCTTCAGTAAAAATTGGTTAGCAAAAAATAATCATTAAAGGATAAAAGTTAGAAACAATGGAAAATAAATTGAGATTGATTAATAGGGAGAGAGATGAAAAGTAAATGGAGTTATAGCAATTGAAATTCTATTTTACTGGTAAAAATATCTTCGTTTCTCGTAGCAAGTTTCACAGGAGAGCACGATAGACATCACCTTAATTATCTAATTGAGCGCTTTCCTCCATCAATTTAAATGAACCTTAATTAATTTGATGTAAATTAAGAGTTAAAAAAGCAAGAGTAGACTATAGATGGCCCATTACCCCATATGTTTGTTGAGCAAGGAATGATTAATTAACACTATTCAATTTATACGCAAGGAGGAGAGTTCCATCATGCTGTTTATCTGCAATTTTTTAAATATTCTATATTTATATGTGCTGACCGTTTTTTGATCAATATTAAGTTTATTAGCGACCATCTTGTTATTTAAACCGCTCATTAACGCATTTAAAACTTCAAGTTCTCGTTTTGATAGGCTATCGAATGCAGAGGATCTTTTTTTTTTCATGGTCTACGCCGATAGCCGCTTGTCCACTTAAATAAAAAACACGCTCGACAAGTGCATTTAAATCCATACTTTTATCAATAAACCCGGCTGCCCCAATACCACTTGCAAGCTGCTGGTATATTGGATTTTTTATACCGGACATCATTATCACGTTACCACAAAAACCTTTACTTCTTAATAAGGTAACTAAGTCAAATCCATCTTCATTGTTTAGATTAATATCAGCAATGACAAGATTACAAGCATTGTCTCTTACGTAATCCAGTGCCATTCTTGATTCTAAAACGTAATTTACCGTCGAAAAGCGTGGATCTTGGCTAAGATTAAATTTTAATGATGCACCGACTATAGGCTGATCATCGATGATCAAACAATCAATTAAATTCGAATCAGAAATTATCGATGATGCACTAATTGTTTCTTTTAATTGATTAATAGGCATCGGTCTACCCGTATAATAGCCTTGGCATGCTACGGCGCCCATATTGCGGATATAATTCCACGACTCTTCATCTTCAACCCCCTCAACAATCGATATCATCCCTAACGCTTTTGCTGCATTAATAGCCAATTTAACAATGGCTGCGTGTTGATAGTTATGCTTAATATCATGACTAAAAACTTTACTTATTTTTAAAATATCAAAAGGAATTTGAGTTATTTTTTGTAAAGATGAAGAGCCAACACCAAAATCTTTAATGGCCAATGAAATACCTAGCAATTTTAACCGAGCAATATTCACGAATGCATTAATATCAACTTCATAAATATCTGTTTCAACTAACTCGAGAGTGAGGTTTTGGTAATTAAACCCCTCATCGCAACAAATTTTTTTAACTTCTTGGTAAATATCGACCCACTGTAAATCTTTTTGGTTAAGATTAACTGACAATTTAATTTGCGGCTCAATACCTTTTATCGCTCGAATTGACTTAATTAACACAGCTTTAAATAAGACGTTATAAGTCTCTTTTGCATGAATGAGTGGTAAAAATTGTTCGGCATCAAGCACACCTAAAAAAGGGTGCTCCCACCGAGCAAAGGCCTCAACACCAATGATAGCATTGCTTTTAAAGTCGACTTGAGATTGGTAATAATTAAAAATTTCACCATTTTCAATGGCTGCAAATATCTCAGTTTCAGTAAAGTAATGTTCGCTTATCACCCTATGATTGATGGCGCCACAATGGTTAACTCTCGCCGCGAATATCTGCTTAATATCGCCAGAGACTAATGATTTTTTTAAACGAGAAACAGAAGGAAAATGTAATGCATCTGCAGTAGTTTGAGTTAATTTCACAATATTACTCGCACAATCACTGACAATAACGACATGGGGCAGGCGATGGTTATCAGCCAGTTGACTTAATAGATAAACAATATCGCCACCTGGCAACTCGATATCAGAAAAAATATAATCAAAACGCTGTTTTTTGCATAATGACAGCGCGCTATGACAATCAAATGCTTGTAACACATTATCCATAACATCAGTGACACACTCATTCAGCATCAACTTAAGCGACATTGAAAAACGATGATCGCCTTGTACAATAAGTATATTCATCCCGTTATTATAATCCGTTCATCATTAACCAACGCTCTGCTTGCTTAATAGCTAATTGAAGCTCTTGCTGCAAAAATTTTATCAGCATGGATAGTTTGTCTGGCGCATTTAGATATTTTCCAATTTCATCAACTACCGCTAGAATATCATTGAGTTGCAACATTAAAGCTGCACCTTTTATACGGTGGGTGATACGGCCAACATTTGCATCATTTTCATCATTTGCATTTAATGATTGAATATTAGAATTAAATTCAACAATAAGTATGTTTAATAAATAGATTCGATTACTACTAGGAATGTTTTCTATCCAAGATTGCGACTTACCAACGGCATCACTACCAGATCCGTTTGCAGCTCTATTATTTTGCATTAACTAACCATTCTTACTTTTTCTCTACGAGCATCGTTACATTGAACAATAAAACGAGGGATACGCTACCGGTATTAACAACAAGGCCAAGTCGGCATGTTACAAAACGATTAAAATCGTTTTTAAACCATGATCTTCATTGATATTGGTAAACTCTGAAGGTGGCGCTATTTTAGTGATGATTTTCGCATTGGGAAGCTCAGCTTCAATAATTTCTAATAAAAAATTGACACCTAAGTCAGGAGAATTTAAACATAACAACGCTTTCCCGCCTTCACTTAATAACTCTGGTAAACGACGAATGATTTTAGGATAATCATTTTTAATGTTAACACTACCTTTTTGTAATGAAGGTGGATCAACAATAATCAAATCAAACGGCCCATAACGCCTCACCTTTCCCCATGATTTAAACAAATCATGCCCTAAATATTTTACACGACTTAAATCATGGCCATTCAAGCGATGATTATCACGCCCCACCGCTAATGCTGCTTTGCTCATATCTAAATTAACGACCTCTTGCGCGCCACCAGCGATCGCGACATTAGAAAAAGCACAGGTATAAGAAAATAGGTTTAATACGCGTTTATTGCGACTGTTAGCTTGCACCCACTGACGACCATTTTTCATATCTAAAAAAATACCGTAATTTTGTTTGCTACCTAAATTTATTTTATATTTAAGACTATCTTCGGTAGCAATAAAATCGGTCAGAGCTTCTCCATAAAGCACCTCTGTTGGTGCAAAATCCCGACAGCGATACTGTACTTGAATACTTTTAACCACAAACCCCAGTTCCGTCATTTTAACTAATAATTGTTGACTAAGTTCATCTATCCAGCTCGTCTCAACCTCTTTATATAAAATAATTAAAACAACAGGCGATAACCAGTCGATATTAACATGGGTATAATCTGGAAAACGAAAACCACGCCCATGCAACAAACGCTGCAGTTCTGATTCTGGCAACTCAGCCACTTTGCACCAATTAATATGGTTTAATATGTTCATAGTTAACTATCTTCTTTATTCACTTGTAACGCTTTGACTTCTTCATCGGAGCTTAACAAGATGGCAAACCACCTTCCCTCACTACTATTCAACAAAGCTATTTTTAAAATCATGGTTAATGGAACAGAGAGTAACATTCCCACCATGCCTAATAACCACCCCCAGAAAATTAATGATAAAAAAACCACGAGTGTGGATAAACCTAAGCTTCGCCCCATAAATTTTGGCTCAACAATGTTCCCCATAATCATATTAACACTGACAAACAATCCAATGACAATCGCGGCTGAACCAAAACCAAGTTGTAAAAAGGTTAATATTACAGCAGGGACTGCGGCGATAATAGAGCCGATGTTAGGAATGTAATTAAGTAAAAAAGCAAGAACCGCCCATAAAACAAAAAAATCAACCCCTAGCAGCCATAATGAAAAACCTATAATTGCCCCTGTTAACAGACTAATGACCGTCTTTATGGCCATGTATTGATTAACCATATCGATAAAATGATCCAAACGTCTCGTTGTAAGGGCAGAGTCATCAAAGGCAATGTGCAGCTTTGTTGTAAAGCTTTTTCCCTCTGTAAGCATAAATATCACAGTCAGCAACAATAAGAATGCATTTCCTAGCACACTACTGAAACCACTTAGCGTTGTGGTCACCAGCGTCATGACTTTAGCCGGATCAAAATAATTGCGCACCTCACTCATCGACAAGGAAATATTGTATTTTCCCATCCAATTAATTAACCAAGTAAGCTCTCCTGACAATTGCGCTTCATATTGAGGAATTGCTTGACGAAACTCATTAACAGAAGCGCCGACAATGCCACCCAATAATATAAATGAAAAAAAGATCGCCAAAATAATTAAACTAATCGCAATACCATGTGGAATTTTTTTATTGGTTAAAAAGGTGACGGCTGGATTACAAATAATGGCCACAAATAACGATAGTAAGAATGGCACGACAATCGGAGCCGCTACTTTTATTCCAGCTAAAGAGATAACAAAAGTTGAAAAAAACAAAAGGCTACGAGTAAGTGCGGAAATATTGGGCATAAATAACTCTCATTTGTATAACAATTTTTAAGCTTATTACTGCTCATGTTAATCTGCAAAGAGTTTCGTATAGAACAAAGCTAATTATTAAGTAAAATCACTTTTTTATGTTAAAAAAATTTGCCTCCATACTGTAATAAAATTACAATACGCACAATGTAAAAAAAAAAGCAGGCGAATATCTACTAAATTTTGATAATGATATCGCAATTTTTTCTATGCTATTGTATTACCAAAAAAAAGAATCGTTATTTATCTTTCTTTTTTGTAAGTTACTTACATATGATCTCAATCAATACAGAATAAATACTTATTTTTATAATCAATATCAAAGTTTTTTACTAATATTAGTTGGTCATTGCAAAACGCGTTTTATTAAAACACTTTTAAATTTATAAACCTTTGGAGAAATATATGACGGTAAGTAACGTTGCTGAATTAGATGCTATGGTTGCTCGTGTAAAAGCGGCACAACAAGAATATGCAACTTTTTCACAAGAGCAAGTAGATAAAATATTCCGCGCAGCTTCTTTGGCGGCTTCTACAGCTCGCATCGAACTAGCAAAAATGGCAGCAGAAGAGTCTGGCATGGGTATAATGGAAGATAAAGTAATTAAAAACCACTTTGCTTCAGAATTTATCTACAACAAATATAAAGACGAATTGACTTGTGGTGTTATTGCTCGCAATGAAGAAGGCGGCACGATAACAATCGCAGAACCTGTAGGTATCGTTTGTGCTATCGTACCAACAACAAACCCAACTTCTACAGCAATTTTTAAAGCGCTTATCTGTTTAAAAACACGTAATGGCTGTATCTTTTCTCCACACCCACGCGCTAAAAATGCAACTAACTATGCAGCTAAATTAGTATTAGATGCAGCGATTAAAGCGGGTGCTCCAAAAGATATTATTGGTTGGATCGATGTACCATCTGTTGATCTTTCTAACAAGCTAATGAAACATGACGACATCAACCTTATCCTAGCGACTGGTGGTCCAGGTATGGTTAAAGCTGCATACTCTTCAGGTAAGCCAGCTATCGGTGTTGGTGCTGGTAACACACCAGTAGTAATCGATGAAACTGCAGATATTAAACGTGCTGTTTCTTCAATCTTAATGTCTAAAACTTTCGATAACGGTGTAATCTGTGCTTCTGAGCAAGCGGCAATCGTTGTTGAATCTGTTTACGATGCAGTTAAAGCGCGCTTCATGAAATATGGCGCAGCTGTACTAAGCAACGCAGACGCAGACAAAGTACGTAAAGTACTAATGATCGATGGTGCGTTAAACGCAAAAATTGTTGGTCAACCAGCATACAAAATTGCTGCACTAGCAGGCGTTAAAGTACCAACATCAACTAAAATCTTAATTGGTGAAGGTCTTGAAGCTTCATGGGATGACGAGTTTGCACATGAAAAACTTTCTCCAACTTTAGGTCTATTCAAAGCGAAAAACTACGAAGATGCAGTGCGTCAAGCTGGTATCGTGTTAGATATAGGTGGTGTTGGTCATACTTCAGTACTTTATACAGACCAAGATGCAAACAAAGATCGTATTGCTTACTTTGGCGATAAAATGAAAACCGCGCGTATTCTTATCAATACTCCATCTTCACACGGTGGTATCGGTGACCTTTACAACTTCGAACTAGCACCATCTCTAACATTAGGTTGTGGTTCATGGGGCGGTAACGCGATTTCTGAAAACGTAGGTCCAAAACACCTTATCAATAAGAAAACTGTTGCATTGAGAGCTGAAAATATGTTGTGGCATAAACTACCAAAATCAATCTACTTCCGTCGTGGCTGTCTACCTGTTGCAATGACAGACCTTGAAGGCAAAAAACGTGCTCTAATCGTGACAGACCGTTTCCTATTCAACAATGGTTATATTGATGACCTACGTGCTATCTTAAAAGATAAAGGCATGGAAGTTGAAGTATTCCACGAAGTAGAAGCGGATCCAACATTAAGTGTTGTTAAAGCAGGTGCTGCTGCATGTGCTAGCTACCAACCAGATGTTATTTTAGCTGTTGGTGGTGGTTCACCGATGGATGCTGCAAAAATCATGTGGGTTATGTATGAACACCCAGAAACAGATTTTGAAGATCTATCTATGCGCTTTATGGATATCCGTAAACGTATTTACAAATTCCCTAAAATGGGTGCAAAAGCTGAACTAGTATGTATCACTACAACATCTGGTACAGGTTCTGAAGTAACACCGTTTGCGGTTGTAACTGATGACGCTACTGGTCAAAAATACCCATTAGCAGATTACGAATTAACTCCAAACATGGCGGTTGTTGATGCTAACCTTGTAATGGATATGCCTAAATCACTATGTGCATTTGGTGGTTACGATGCAGTGACTCACGCAATGGAAGCTTATGTTTCTGTATTAGCAAATGAATATTCTGACGGTCATGCGTTACAAGCTCTTAAATTACTTAAAGAATACCTACCAAGCTCTTACGCTAACGGTAAAAAAGATCCGATTGCTCGTGAAAAAGTTCACAATGCAGCAACAATCGCAGGTATGTCTTTTGCTAATGCATTCTTGGGTGTATGTCACTCAATGGCGCATAAACTAGGTGCTGAATTCCATATTCCACACGGTTTAGCAAACGCATTATTAATTGCAAACACAGTTCGTTACAATGCAACTAATAACCCAACTAAACAAACTGCATTCTCTCAATACGACCGTCCTAAAGCACGCGCTCGTTATGCTGAAGTTGCTGCACATTTAGGTTTCACTAAAGGTAACACTGAAGATAAACTTAATGCGCTATTAAACTGGTTAGAAGAGTTAAAAGTGGCTCTTGATATTCCACTTTCAATTCAAGCAGCTGGCGTTAATGAAGCTGACTTCTTAGCAAAAGTTGACGAATTAGCACTACATGCATTTGATGACCAATGTACTGGTGCAAATCCACGTTACCCATTAGTTTCTGAGCTAAAAGAAGTGTTAATTGCTTCTTACTACGGTCGTGCTTATGTAGACGTGGTTGACGCTCCAGAAGTTGAAGTTAAAGAAGAAAAGAAAGCTAAATAATCTTTATTTCTTAACTTAATATCGAATAAAGCCTGCTTAATAGCAGGCTTTTTTTTACCGTAAAATTAGATTTTCACTATTATTTTCTCATTTTTCAAACAAACAACACGACAGCACTTAATAACAGATCCTATAAAGGGGGGGGGAGTATGGAAGCTTTTTGGTCTGGTTTATTGTTAGGCTTATCCTTGATATTGGCAATTGGTGCACAAAACGCCTTCGTATTAAAGCAGGGATTGCAAAAAAAACATGTTTTTTGGGTCTGTTTGATTTGTGCTTTTTCGGATGCAATACTAATTTATTTGGGGATATTTGGATTAAGCAACATGATTAATCAGCTACCGTTATTGGAGAGTATTGCACGTTACGCTGGCTTTGCTTTTTTAGCTGTTTATGGGGTACAAAGTTTATTTTCTGCATGGACAAAAGAACATACCTTACAAGCAGCAGCAGAGATACAAAGTTCGCCATGGAAAACATGCCTTACATGCTTAGCCTTTACTTGGTTAAACCCTCATGTTTACTTAGATACGGTTTTTTTATTAGGTACTATATCTAGCCAATATGAAGGGCATAAATCCTATTTTGCAGCAGGTGCTATTTCAGCCTCTTTTGTATTCTTTTTTAGTTTAGGTTATGGAGCTAGAGTACTAACGCCATTCTTTTCTAAAGCAAGCTCATGGAAGATATTAGAAACAGTTGTCGGCATTATTATGTTAACGATTGCCTTCAATTTACTTTTTTAAAAGAGCTATTTTAGCTAAACGTTAGTTTTATAATAAAGGACTAAAAAGATACAGTGTGCCTTCTAATAATTTTTTAAAGTAACTACGCTTTTTCCACTCTAATAATGAGATTTGCTTCGAAGCCAACAGATATTGCTTTTGTAACGTTAACAACTCACTAGAAAAATCCCCATCATCGATTAACATTGTCATTTCAAAATTAAGCCAAAAACTACGCCTGTCTAAGTTAACAGTCCCTAATAAAGCTATTTTTTCATCGATAACAATACTTTTCGTATGCAGCAAGCCACCATAAAACTTATAAACTTGTGCTCCTGCAGTTAACAATTCATCAAAAAAAGCACGAGAAGCATACTTCACCATAAATGAGTCATTTTTAGCTGGAATAATAATTTTAACATCAACACCACGTAACGCAGCGACCTGCAAAGCCGCTAATAAGCTTTCATCGGGGACAAAATATGGCGTAGTAAGAACAAGGCTGTGCTTAGCCTCATAGATAGCGGTCAGAAAAACCTGATGGATACTCGCCTCGCCAAATTCAGGGCCCGATGGAATGAGTTGTGATTTTTGTTTACCTACTGAGGGAAATCGCCCCTTTTCAGACAAGGGTAAAGGGATTTTGTTATCCGTTTCTAAGAACCAGTCCCAAACAAAAAGCCCTTGCATTAATTGTACGATAGGACCTTCACAACGTACCATGATATCAACCCACTCACCAAAACCTTGCTTCGTTTTAAAAAAAACGGGATCGACTAAGTTCATACTGCCTGTATATGCAACATGATCATCAATACAAACAAGTTTACGGTGCATCCTTAAATCCTGTCGTTGAAATAGCAAACGAAACCAACCAACCGGTAAGGCTTCAACCACTTCGACGCCAGCTTTACGTAATTTTTTCGGCATTTTACTATTAAAAAAATCATGGCTACCTACCGAATCAAGCAATAACTTACACTTAACCCCTCGCTGAGCTGCATTCATTAAAGCCTCTAAGAGCGGATCAATTAATCCGCCCTCTTTACATAAATAAAAAAGAAGATAGCAGGTTGACTGTGACCTGTTTATTTCTTCAGTTATTTCAATCAAGATTTTTTTCGTTGTAGGCAACAGAATATGATTATTACCCTTTAACATAGGCATGCCAGTATAGGATTCAACAAAAGCTTGCATTGATCTGGCTAGGTATGAGGCATCGTTTAAGCTTTGCCTATTACTGGTGGGTTCATTACGTAGCCAATCTTTAAACTGTGTACCAATTTGCTGACGACGTTCCTCTTTTTTTACCTAGGTGTAACTCACCTAAAATAAAATAACTAATCATGCCAAATAATGGTAATACGAAGATTAAAAACAACCAGGCCAAAGTGATCCCACTGGCTCTGCGTTTGAGAATAATGCGCAAGGTAGTTAATATTAATAATGAAAAATAAAGAAAGGCATATAGCGCCACATATAAGCTGTTATCTTGCCAATTTAAAGTCCAAGATAAATTATCCATTATGTACGGCCTTCAAAATATAAGATTTGAGAAACACTATTTACGTTTATTACAGCGCAAATAGAATGTTGCTTCATTTGCCTTCATAGGTTTAACTTGCAAGTTACCTTGTACTGTATCGATTAATGGCTCAGATGAAAAACAGGCTTGCTGCACATCATCAAGCCCCTCACTAACCAAATCAATCCCAAGACAATGAGATAGTGTCATAATAGACTTAATCATCGCTTCTGCAACGATTCCTCCGGGCATCGTTTTTGTGTAATCCTTGGATATTTTTAATTTTTCAATCTGCAGCTTTTCAATGAGTGGTATTAGCGAAATATCAGCACCGAAATTATCCACCGTTAGTGCAAAACCTAACTTACTAATATTAATTAAATTTTCATGCACAACATAGTTGTCACTATTAAATATTTTTTCGTTTATCTCAAATTCTAGGCAACGACTAGTACATTTGCTTTCCTTTAAAATAACTTGTAAATCAGAGATAAAAGAGATCTGCTCTAATTGAATTCGTGACAAGTTAATAGTGATACGCCCA
Organism: Psychromonas sp. MME1; assembly: GCF_041080865.1. Lineage (NCBI taxonomy): Bacteria > Pseudomonadati > Pseudomonadota > Gammaproteobacteria > Alteromonadales > Psychromonadaceae > Psychromonas > Psychromonas sp. MME1. Next base: position 2,901,083 of record NZ_CP160906.1, read on the forward strand.
AAATTAATATTTTGTTTTTGCCAAATAACCGCCTGGTCAGCAGCTGTTCTTATCATTTTCAAGCCGATAGGTACTAACATTCCCCGTTCTTCAGCAAGCATTAAAAAACGCTCAGGAAGCAACACGCCGTGTTTAGGGTGATTCCAACGTAATAAACTTTCTAAAGCAACGACCTGACGTTTATTAAGGTCATATTGTGGCTGGTAATAGAGTTCAAACTGATCAAGAAGTAACCCCTGTTGTAATTCTCCTTCAAAGTCGAGTTGCTGCTTAGAATATTTCGTTAGGGTTTCTGTATAGAAATGATAAGCATGGGTTCTATCTTTTCTTCCTCTTAACATCGCTTTTTCTGCACTAATTAAAAGTGCATCCGCATCATATCCATCATCAGGATAAATACTAATCCCTATCATGGCAGACAAACTAACCTCAACATTATCAATTAGATATGGCGATTTAAAACATTCAGCAATTTCATGGGCAAGGAAAGCAACATCTTGTTCATTCTCTAACTCATCAACAATAACGACCAATTCATCTCCCCATAATCGTGCCAAAGTGTATTTTTCACCCACGCAAAGCTTTAACCGTTTGGCACTCTCTTTTAAAATAGAATCTCCTTCATTATGACCATACTGTTCATTAATTATCTTAACGCTAGTTATCTTAATAAGCATAACTGCAACCGCGGATTCATTATAGTTAGCACGAGCAATAACATCCTCAATGCGCCTAAATAAAGCAATACGGTTCAGTAACCCCGTGAGAGGATCATGTTTAGATAAGTACTTAATTTTTTCTTCTGCAGATTTGTTTTGAGTTAAATCAGTAAAGGAGTAGACATGGTTTACCATGTTTTCTTGCTCATGCCTTACTACATGAACCTCAAGCCATGCATAATAAATATTTCCATTTTTGGTTTGGTAAGTAATATCGCCCAACCAACACCTTTGCGTTTTTAAGGCTTGCGCTATTTCGGCATAAAACGTTTTATTGTGTAAATGAGACGAGAGCAGGTGAATATGCTGCGATAGTAATTCATTTCTAGCGTATCCAGAAATACGCATGGAACTTTGATTGGCAGATAATATTATTCCATTCGCATCTGTTACAAAAATACTATCATTACTATTTTCAAATACTACATTTGCAATTTTTAGTTGTTTTTCCAATAGATGATGCGCAGTTATATCTCGACCAATACCAATTAACCCTTGAACATGACCGAATTTATCAAGTAACGGTTCTTTTTTCATGGCGATGAAGTGGCGCACTCCATCATTATAAGTAAGATACTCTTCGCCATGGTAAATCTCTTTAGTAGACATAACATGGCGATCTTGTTTAACACACATTAAAGCCTGCTCGATAGCAAAAAGTTGCTCATCGGTTTTTCCAATGATAGCTTCCTCTGAAGCCCCAACAAATTTCTCAAATTGTTTATTGCAGCCTAAAAAGCGACTTTGTAAATCTTTAAAGAATATTAAGTCATTGGATGAATCGGCGCTTGCGCGCAGCATAATCTGTTCTTGCTCTAATAATTTCTTAGTTTTAATATTGTCAGAAATATCAAAAACGATGCCTATTTGTACTTCTCCATCACCAACAACCTCTTTACGAAAACAGACATTAAGCGGCTTACCGGAAGTATCATCAAATGTATATTCGTAAAAATGTACACCTCTTTCTGTAAATATTTTTTTATCTATTTCTTCAACATGATGCAGTAAATTTTTAGGAAGAATATCGCCTGCTTTTTTACCAATGACCTGTTTTGCTGTAAGCCCCAACAGGTTGGCATAAGATTGATTGCAAGCTAAATAATCTCCTTCCCTGCTTTTTAAATATATAGGAATAGTTAATGCGTCTAAGGTGATTTTTATTTCATCTGTTAATACCCTATCTATGAAGGGTAAAGTTACACCATGGCTAGCGCTATCTATTCTATTTAGGTAAATACAATTTAATCGAGGAAAAGAATCCGCTATATGGAGACGCAACTTATTATCTATATTTAATTCACAAATAAAGTGAGTGTAAATATTTGAGGAGAGTGTGCTATAGATATCCGCGACATTAGTTAAATGGTCAATATCCAAAAAGCCACTATTACTGAGGCTAAACATTGTTTTAGCTAGTTCGATATTATGCCCAACATAGAGCACCATTTTCACATTATCAGACACAATTATTTTCCATTTCAATAGTTAAAACTACCGAGTAAAATCAATCAAGAAGAATAACATGAGACAAAAAAAAGGGGATCTTATATCCCCCTTTTTTGCTAGCTATATCAACCTATCTGCTTACGCACATTTCTAAACATGCGCATCCAAGGACTATCTTCACGCCACTCGTCAGGATGCCATGAGTTAGCAACCGTTCTAAATACACGTTCTGGATGAGGCATCATAATAGTAACTCGCCCGTCCTTAGAAGTTAACCCCGTTATACCATTAGGTGAACCATTGGGATTGGCTGGATATTGCTCCGTTTGTTTACCGTAATTATCGATAAAACGCAGTGCAATATTACCACTCGCTTCAATGGCAGCTAAATGGTTTGCATCTTTCACCTCGACACGACCTTCACCATGTGAAACCGCAATTGGCATATAAGAGCCGGCCATATCATTTAAAAACAATGAGTTGTTTTTCTGTACTTCCACTAAACTAAATCGCGCCTCAAAACGCTCTGAATTATTGCGCACAAAACGAGGCCATAAATCAGCACCTGGAATCAACTCGTTTAAATTAGATAACATCTGACAACCATTACAAACACCTAAAGCAAAGCTATTTTGACGCTCAAAAAATGTTTGGAATTGATCGCGAGCTTGTGGGTTAAATAGTATTGATTTAGCCCAACCTTCACCCGCGCCTAATACGTCACCGTAAGAAAAACCGCCACAAGCAACGAGGCCTGCAAAATCAGATAATTGCACCTCACCAGATAAGATATCACTCATATGAACATCAACGGCAGAGAAGCCAGCACGATTAAAGGCAGCAGCCATCTCTTGTTGTGAATTAACGCCCTGTTCACGTAAAATTGCCATACGCGGCAAAACGCCAGTTGCAATATAAGGAGCGGCAACATCTTCATTAATATCAAAGGTTAAATTTACACTTAAACCGGGGTCTTGATCGTCACATTTGAGTTCAAACTCTTGTTGAGCACAACTTGGATTATCTCGTAACGCTTGCATTTTCAACGTGGTCTCAGCCCAAATAGCACGGAACTCACTACGAGATGCAACCAAAACATCATCACCGTCACGGGTAAATATAATTTGATCTGTGTCATTTAGTGAGCCGATAACTAAAGAGTTAGATGCTAACCCATGCCCTGCAAGTACGTTTAATACTGCTTCTTTATCTTCCGCACGCACTTGAATAACAGCGCCGAGCTCTTCGTTATATAGCGAAGCAAAATCATCAGTACCTAACTGGTCTAATTTAACCGACACACCACAATGCCCCGCAAAAGCCATTTCAGAGATAGTAGTAAATAAACCACCATCACTACGGTCATGATAAGCGAGTAATTTTTTATCCGCGACTAAGGTTTGCATCGCATTAAAGAAACCTTGCAATTGAGCAGGATTATCAACATCAGGTGTAACATCTCCCAATTGCTTGTAAACTTGTGCTAAAGAAGATCCCCCTAAACGGTTTTTACCACAACCTAAGTCTACAAGAATTAAATCAGTATCACCTTGATCACTACGCAATTGAGGCGTTACCGTGTTGCGAACATCTCTAACAGCCCCAAACGCGGTAATAATAAGTGAAAGAGGGGAAATAACCTCTTTATCTTGACCTTCTTGCTGCCACTTCGTTTTCATGGACATGGAATCTTTTCCAACAGGAATAGTAAGATCCAATTCAGGACATAACTCTTCCCCAACTGCTTTTACAGCTGCATATAAACCAGCATCTTCACCTGGATGACCTGCTGCAGACATCCAGTTAGCAGAGAGTTTAATACGTTTGAAATCGCCAATATCAGAACAGGCGATGTTAGTGATAGATTCACCCACAGCAAGACGTGCAGATGCCGCAAAATTAAGTAACGCGACAGGAGTGCGCTCACCTAATGACATTGACTCACCAAAGTAGGTGTCATAACTAGCGGCTGTAACAGCACAGTTTGCAACTGGTATTTGCCAAGGACCAACCATTTGATCACGAGCAACAAGTCCGGTAACCGTTCTATCCCCAATAGTAATTAGGAATGTTTTTTCAGCAATAGAAGGTAACCGTAGTAAACGCTCCGCGGCATCTTTAATACTTGCCCCTGAAAGGTCTAATGCTTTACCTTGAGCGGTTTGTGATTTCACATCACGATGCATTTTCGGCGCTTTACCTAATAGCACTTCCAAAGGCATATCAATGGGTTTATTATCGAACTGAGGATCATTAAGTGTTAAATGTTTCTCTTCTGTCGCTTCACCAATCACGGCATACATTGCACGTTCACGCTTACAGATTGCTTCAAATACCGCTAAATTTTCAGGTTTGACCGCTAAAACATAACGCTCTTGAGACTCATTACACCAAATTTCATGTGGTGCCATACTTTGCTCATCATTTGGAATGGCACGAAGATCAAAAATACCACCGCGACCACCATCATTAACCAATTCAGGCATTGCGTTAGAAAGACCACCAGCACCAACATCATGAATGAATTGGATTGGGTTATCATCACCCATCTGCCAACAACGATCGATAACTTCCTGACAACGACGTTCCATTTCTGGATTCTCACGTTGTACAGAAGCAAAGTCTAAATCTTCTGAAGAAGCACCTGAATCCATAGAAGAAGCTGCCCCCCCCCCTAAACCGATGTTCATTGCTGGGCCGCCGAGTACAATTAACTTAGCGCCGACCGGAATATCTTTTTTCTCTACATGGCTACGGCGAATATTACCTAATCCACCAGCAAGCATAATAGGTTTATGGTAACCACGAATTTCTAACCCATTATGGCTATCGACTTGCTCTTCGTAAGTTCGGAAATAACCAAGAATATTAGGGCGGCCAAATTCATTATTAAATGCAGCACCACCTAATGGCGCTTCAAGCATAATATCCAAAGCAGAAACAATACGATCGGGTTTACCGAAATCAGTTTCCCAAGGCTGCTCAAAGGTAGGAATACGCAAATTACTTACGCTAAAACCAACCAAACCTGCTTTCGGTTTTGAACCAATTCCCGTTGCACCTTCATCACGAATTTCACCACCAGATCCCGTTGCAGAACCGGGGAATGGAGAAATAGCTGTCGGGTGATTATGTGTTTCCACTTTCATCAGAATATCGATATATTCATGATGGTAACCATATTCACGCTCATCAACACTTGGGAAAAAGCGTCCCGCCTTTTCGCCCATCATAACAGCAGCATTATCTTTGTAAGCAGACAAAACAAATTCACCCATTTTTTCATGGGTATTGCGGATCATTTTAAATAATGATTTAGGCTGCTTAACACCGTCAATCGTCCAATCAGCATTAAAAATTTTGTGACGGCAATGTTCTGAGTTTGCTTGAGCAAACATCATTAATTCGATATCGTTAGGGTTACGACCTAACTTAATAAAATTATCAACCAAATAATCAATTTCATCTTCAGCGAGTGCCAAACCTAAATTAACGTTGGCTATTTCTAGGGCGCTACGCCCATTACCGATAATATCAACGCTACTCATCTGGGCAGGTTCACCGTGAGCAAAAAGTTTTTGTGCATCATCTAGTGAACTAAAAACGACCTCCATCATACGATCATATAGCAAACTTGTCAGAGTGTTATATTGCTCAGCAGAAAGAGAGCAGCTTGTTTCCACATAGTAAGCAATACCACGTTCTAAACGTTTTACTTTAGTTAATCCGCAGTTATGCGCGATGTCGGTTGCTTTTGAAGACCATGGTGAAATGGTACCTGGACGGGGCGTAACAAAGAGTAACGTACCAACTGGATCATGCTCAGCGATTTGTGGTCCGTACTTTAATAGTTTTTGTAATACAACTAACTCTTGGTCATTTAAAGCATCTGCTAACTCTGCAACATGCATATACTCAGCGTATATTTGTGTTACAGGTAAGTTTAATGCCTCACAGTTTTTTAATAACTGATTAACACGAAATGTCGATAAGGCTGGAGCCCCTCGCAAAATTTCCATAAATTATTTCTCTCGTTGGATAAATAAATGAACTTGGGTTACGCCAATCACATAAAAAAAGATATGCCTAATATTCGCAGAGCTATTCCTAAGCAAAACGAACATGAAGTATTTAGCTAATTGATATAATTGGTATTGGGTCGCTATTATAAGCAAAAAGCATTTTTTATTAAATAAAAACCCTCTATAGTCGGGATAATTTAATATAAAACTGAAATATAATCATTTTTTATAGTTTATTCCTTGTATTTTATATGGTCATTACTATGTGTTTAACAAAATTATCAACAGCCAAAAAATACTTAGCAATTAGCGCCTTATTGTTAATGCTATGTGCTTGTAATCCATTATCACCAAAGACTAGTTTACAAAAAGTACAAGCACGCGGCGATATTATAATGGGCACGATGAATGGCTCATTAACCTATAGTTTTGATGGTCAAAACCACAGTGGCTTTGATTATGAATTAGCCAAACAGTTTGCTGAATATCTAAATGTTAGGTTAACAATAAAAGAATACGATACGCTTAATGAGCTGTTTAATGCCTTAGATAATAATAAAATAGATTTTATTGGCTCAAGCTTAACCCTTACCCCTAAACGAGCAAAAAAATACAGGAGTTCTCCGCCCTATTATTATGTTTCTCAAAAACTTGTTTATCGTAATGGCAGTTATCGCCCTCGAGAAGTTGCCGATATAAATGCCCCTGTCGGCGTACTCAAAGATAGCAGTCACGAAGAGACATTAAAGGCACTCATTAAAAAAGGGTATGAGTTACAAATTAATATTTTTGAACATGAAGATCAAGAGACTCTATTAAGGGAAATAGCCAACAAAAAAATCCCCTTTGCCATTGTGGATAGCTATACCTTAGCTCAAAAACAACGTTTCTATCCCGTTCTGACGGAAGCATTTACTATTGCAAAAAAGCAGCCCGTTGCTTGGCTAATTAATCGTAATCAAGATGATACTATTTACTCTGCGATGATTGAGTTTATGGGAAATAAATATAGCGATCAAACCATCGCTAGACTGGAAGAAAAATATTTTGGTCACATCGAAAATTTTGACTTTGTTGATATGCGAACCTTCATTAAACGGATAAAAACAACCCTACCCAAATATGAAGATTTATTTAAAAAATATGCAACATCAGAAGTTGATTGGTTATTACTTGCCGCAGTTAGCTATCAAGAATCACACTGGGATCCAAAGTCAATTTCGCCAACGGGAGTTCGTGGTTTAATGATGCTAACACTGGATACTGCTAACTATGTCGGCATTGATAATAGACTTGATCCGAACAGAGCATTAAAGGAGGTGCTAAATATTTATCACAACAAATAAATCGTTTGCCAGATAGTATTCCTGAAGATGAAAAAGTGTGGTTTGCTTTAGCTAGTTATAATATTGGCTATGGGCATTTAATGGATGCAAGACGTATTACAAGTATAAAAAAACAGAATCCAAATTCCTGGACTGACGTAAAAGAAAACCTTCCTCTATTACATCAAAAGAAATGGTATACACAAACCCGCTATGGTTATGCTCGTGGTAAAGAAGCACAAAGCTATGTTGATAATATTCGTCAATATCAAAAAACGATAACATGGTATATGGCAGATAAAGAGAAAAAACGCATACAAGCTGAAGCATTAAAAACTGCCCAAGAGCAAGAATTAGCAGAGAAAAAAGCAATTGAAGATGCACAACAAAAAAACTTCGCAGAACAACAAAATTGGCAAACACCATTAAACAAGAAGCAAATATTACTGTATGCCAAACAAGTTAATGAAGAGAGTCAAAAAACCTTACAACAAACTAAAGAAAATAGATTAGCTACCGAGCAAGCATTACAGCTCGCAGAGCAAAATACAGTAACACAACAAGAATATTTAAAAGCGGCACAACAAAAGTTACAGGAAATAAAAAATGCAATACAGCAGACGAATGAAAAAGCATTAGCAGAACAAACAGCTTTACAAGAAGCACAAGAAAAAGCCCTAGCTGATGAACAAAAATTACAATTAGCTAAACAAGAGCTTGAAAACAAACAGCAGCAATTAATAGAAGTAATTGATATCGCTATTGCAGAACAACAACAGCTAAAACAGGCGCAAGAAGCGGCATTAGCTGAAGAATTAAAAGCACAACAGGCGCAACAAGAAACAGCGGCCGAATTAGAAAAAATCCAACAAATGCAGTATGAAGAAAGTGTTAAAACCAATAATAATGATCAGGATATATGATTAGAGTTTAGAAGCAGCCTGTTAATCGCCATTAACTTGCTGTTTCTTTAGTGCTTTTTTTTCTTTTCTGCGGCGCTTAAAAAAAGCACTAAGTTTAGCACCGCAAGCATCAGCAAAAACCCCAGAGGTCACATCAATCTGATGATTTAATTGGTTGTTTTGTACTAAATTAAAAACGGTGCCAGCTGCGCCTGTTTTATAATCCCCAGCACCATAAACAAGACGTTTAATGCGAGCATGAACAAGTGCACCCGCACACATAGGACAAGGTTCTAACGTCACATATAGAGTACAATCAATAAGTCGGTAATTTTCTAGTTTTTTTCCTGCTGCACGTAACGTTAATATCTCAGCATGCGCACAGGCATCGTGTTCATTAATGGATAAATTCCACCCCTCTGCAATGATTGAATTATCTTTAACCAATACAGCCCCGACTGGAATTTCATCAACAAGTTCCGCTTTATCAGCTAAAGATAAAGCATATTGCATCCATTGTTCATCAATAACACGTTGATTATCTTCTTCTGGCTTGGTTTGCTTTAACATTATAAAACCAGTGAATAATATAAATGCGTTAAACTATCGCCATAGACAAGATAAACCCAACCAGCTATGGCAAGGTAAGGACCAAAGGGCATTGGGCGGCTTTGTTTGTCTTTAGAGGCAACAATAGCAGCAATTCCAATCACCGCACCTGCACAGGAGGATAATAAAATAATCAATGGCAACGCCTGCCATCCAAACCAAGCCCCCAATGCAGCTAACAATTTAAAATCACCATAACCCATTCCTTCTTTACCGGTTAATAGTTTAAACACCCAATATATAGACCATAAACTTAAATAACCAAAGGCAGCACCAAGTACCGCATCGCTTAAGCTAGCAAAGGTGCCATTTATATTGATTAACAGGGCAAACCATAATAATGGCAGTGTTAATTGATCTGGCAATAACATGGTATCAAAATCAATAAAGGTTAATGCAATCAAGACCCAAGTAAATAACAGAGCAAAAAGTAATGGCCAACCAAAAGGGATCACATAGGCAACACAAAGAGATAAAATGCCCGTTAACAACTCAATACTTGGGTATCTTTTGCTTATTTTACAGGCACAATGTTTACAACGCCCCTTTTGCCACAACCAACTTAATAAAGGAATATTCTCTGCCGAGCCAATTAAATGGTCACATTGTGGACAACGGGAACGAGGAACAACTAAATTAAATGTTTCAGCTTCGACTTTTAAATTGGCATCAGGAAAAAATTCAGCACAATCTCTTTTCCACTCTCTTTCCATCATCACAGGTAAGCGATAAATCACTACATTCAAAAATGAACCAACTAAGACCCCTAGTATGGTGACAAAAGCGTATAGCAGACTCGGCTGTTGCTGCATTAAATTAAGTAATTCTGACATGTTAATTCCTAGCGGGTAAAAAATAATAAATCAAACAACAACGGGAGGACATATCTCATCATCAGAAAAAAAGTAAGCTATTTCACGAGCAGCTGAGGTTGGACTATCAGATCCATGTACAGCATTAAAGCGAGTAGACTCAGCATAATCTGCACGAATAGTGCCTGGTTCTGCCTCTTCTGGATTAGTTTTACCAATCAAGTCTCGATATGCTGTAATGGCATTTTCAGCCTGTAAAACTTGCACCAAAATAGGTCCGGATGTCATAAATTCAACTAAAGGGGCAAAAAACTCCTTTCCTTTATGTTCTGCATAAAATCCTTCTGCTTGCTCTTTGGTCATATGTATCATTTTAACAGCGACAAGTGTTAAATCTGCTTTTTCAAAACGAGATAAAATAATACCAACAAGTTTCTTGCTAACAGCATCGGGTTTAATAATGGATAGGGTTCTTTCTAATGGCATAATACAAACTTAAAATAATGAATTGAACCTATAATATAACCACATCACAGCAACCCATCAATAAGAATATAAACAGATGAAATCTAATATCACATTAAAAAAAACTGCCAAACCTTATCTATGGATTGTTATATTCGTTATATCTCTTATTATGATTTTTAAATTATTACCAAAACCTGCCAGTAGCTTAACTATTTTTAATAATAATAGCGAAATTGAGGCAAGTCAGTGTCCCACATTAACTCCTATTGAATCGAATAAGAAAGCATCTGAATATAAGTTAAAATCCCCCTTTACACTGCTCAACTGGAATATATATAAACAACAGAAATATCAATGGCAGCAAGCATTACAGGAATTAACAATTAAGGCTGACTTTATAACACTACAAGAAGCCAAATCATCACCAACATTACAACAATTCAGCAAAGAGATGAGAATGTTTACTTTGCATAATGCTGCATTTACTTACGGTGGAGAAAGTTTTGGGGTTAATACGCTAAGTAAATACCCAACGACAAGCATCTGTGGCAGTCTCGCAACAGAGCCTTGGATTAAAATACCTAAATCAGGGATAGCCTCCGTTTATCCCATAAATCAAGACTCAGGCTCTCTTTTACTAATCAACTTACATGCTGTTAATTTTACAATCGGTATTTCCAACTTAAAAGAGCAGTTAAAACCATATATTCTAATCATCAAACAACATCAAGGACCAATTATATTTAGTGGTGATTTCAATACATGGAATGATCAACGGTTAACACTTGTTACAAATATATTTGTTGAATTAGGCTTCAAAGAGGTTCTTTTTAGTGAGGATAATCGCAGTACGGTTTTTGGTTATCCTTTAGATCATATCTACTTTCGTGGTTTAAAGGTCATTAATGAAGAGGTTATTAATAGCAATGCATCTGATCACAACCCTATGCGAGTTACTTTTGCTTTTGAATAATAATATAATTTAATCAGGGGAATAAAATTACTGTTTAGATTGGAGCGGTACACGAGACTCGAACTCGTGACCCCGACCTTGGCAAGGTCGTGCTCTACCAACTGAGCTAGTACCGCATCACTACTTTAAGCATTTTACTAATAAATTTGGAGCGGTACACGAGACTCGAACTCGTGACCCCGACCTTGGCAAGGTCGTGCTCTACCAACTGAGCTAGTACCGCATCACTGCTTTAAGCATTTTACTAGTAAATTTGGAGCGGTACACGAGACTCGAACTCGTGACCCCGACCTTGGCAAGGTCGTGCTCTACCAACTGAGCTAGTACCGCATCACATTTACTATCATAAGATATTTACGGGTTGTTGATAACACCTGTTTCTTATGAGCTGCGAATTATAGATATGGAATAAATGAATGCAAGCTTTTTTTACTAAAAGGGCATTCACCATAACACAACCGAACAAATTTTAAGCATATTTATCTTCGTATAAATAATTACATTAATAACTAAAAAAATATTTTTGATAGTGCTGCAGTTCTGAAATGGATTCTTTAATATCTTGTAATGCTAAATGTGTCCCGGTTTTCTTATGTTTAGCCACCATTTCAGGTGCCCAACGACGACCTAACTCTTTAATGGTACTCACATCTATATTGCGATAATGAAAATAAGCTTCTAACTTAGGCATATACGCAACTAAAAAACGACGATCTTGGCCAATACTATTTCCACACAAAGGTGAAGCCCCTTCAGGAACCCACTCTTTTAGAAATGCTAAGGTTGCCTGTTCTGCTTGCTCACAGCTAATTTTGCTTGCCTTAACTCTATCTGTTAACCCCGATTTACCATGATGTTCGGTACACCATTCATCCATTGCATCAAGTACTTGGTCACTTTGATGAATAACTATTTGCGGGCCTTCAGCAAGAATATTTAAATTACTATCAGTGACAATGGTCGCTATTTCGATTACTTTATCTGTCTCAGGATTTAATCCGGTCATTTCCAGATCAATCCATACTAAGTTATCTTTATTCATGCTTATTGTGATCCTTTTCTCTACAAGAGAGCCCTTTTACTTATTTATATGAAAATATAGTATGATATAGCATTAATACAATTAACGATAGTTAAGGGAAACTGTGGCCAAAAAAAAACGACTTAGTCATAATCAAGTCCGCCGAGTACAAAGTAATCAAAATAAACGTTTGAAAAAAGATATCGTTGAACAATGGGATGATTCTCAATTAGGCCCGCAATTACAGGGTGTCGTTATCAGTCGTTTTGGTCAACATGCAGATATTGAAGATGAAAAAGGTAATATTGAACGTTGTAATTTACGCAGAGGTGTAAAATCATTGGTCACTGGTGATCGTGTAGTTTGGCGTGCTGGTAATGAAAGCTTTCATGGTATTAGTGGTGTCGTTGAAGCGGTTCACCCTCGTAAAACTGTTTTAACACGTCCAGATTATTACGATGGCATCAAACCCATTGCCGCTAATATAGACCATATTATTATTGTTAGCTCTGTCGCTCCTGAGTTTTCTCGTAATATTATCGATCGCTATCTCGTTGCCTGTGAAGATATAGGCATCACCCCTATTATCGTTTTAAACAAAAGCGACCTACTCGATCCCGAATCAGCAAAAATAATTGATAAAGAACTGCAAAGTTATCGTGATATAGGCTATCGCGTTATTTATAGTTCAATGCTGGGAGATGGCCTTAGTGAATTAAAAGGAGCAATGAAAGATAAAGTTAATATTTTTGTCGGTCAATCGGGCGTTGGTAAAACATCGTTACTTAATATGCTACTACCAGAAGTGCAAGCATTAACCGGTGAAATATCTGAAAATTCAGGTTTAGGTAAGCATACAACGACTACCGCTCGTTTATATCATTTTGCTGATGGTGGCGATCTAATCGACAGCCCGGGCATTCGAGAATTTTCTTTATGGCACCTCGAACCCGAACGTATTACATCCGGATTTATTGAATTTAGAGAGTACATTGGGACATGTCGCTTTAGAGACTGTAAACATAAAACAGATCCCGGCTGCGCATTGGTTAATGCTGTCGCAGAAGGTAAAATTAATGACGCGCGTTATCAAAGCTTTATACGAATTTTAGAGACTATGGATGATGCTAAAAATGCACGCCATAGAGATCCAAATACCCATCAATAACAAGGCGAGTTAAGCCTAATTTAGTTAGTACATAAAAGAGAATATTATGATTGATCAGCTCAAAATTATTGGCCAATATTTTTTACCAAAACACCTATTATCACGTTTAGTCGGTTTGCTCGCAGCAGCTAAAGCTGGACAGTTAACCACTTTTTTAATAAAGCAATTTATCAAAAAATTTAACATAGATATGAGTGAAGCAAAATACCCCGATCCAGAGTCTTATAAAACCTTTAACGATTTTTTTACCCGCGAATTACGCGAAGGTGTTCGTACCATTAGCGAAGGGGATAATAACTTAATACTCCCTGTTGATGGCTGCGTTAGCCAATTAGGGGATATTAAACTCGGGCGTATATTTCAAGCAAAAGGACATGATTTTAGCTTACGCGAATTATTAGGTGGAAAAGATGAAGTAGCAAAGCCCTTTGATGATGGGTTGTTTTCTACTATTTACTTAGCACCAAAAGACTACCACCGTATTCACATGCCTATTGCTGGTAAATTAGAGCAAATGATTTTTATTCCCGGTGACCTTTTTTCCGTTAATCCTCTTACGGCTGAAAATGTACCTAATTTATTTGCGCGTAATGAACGAGCCGTCGCTATATTTTCAACGGCAATAGGTCCAATGGCCATGGTATTAGTTGGAGCAACCATAGTCGCAAGTATTGAAACCGTTTGGGCAGGAACCTTAAAGTCCAATAGAAAAAAAGAAATTCAATATTGGGATTATCAAGACCAAAACATTCAACTTGATAAGGGTGCTGAATTAGGCCGCTTTAAACTTGGCAGTACCATCGTTGCACTCTTCCCTAAAAATAGTATCTCTTTTGCAGAAGAATTACAGGCCGGTTCAGTCACAAGACTCGGTAACATATTTGCCACTGTAAATGAATCTAAGTAGGTTTTTGCAAATATGACAGACTTGACAGCTGCGCAATATTTAAAAAAAATATTATTAGCCCCCGTTTATGAGGCTGCTATTGAAACGCCTTTGCAACCACTTAAAAAGTTATCTCTCCGTTTTAATAATCAAATATTATTAAAACGTGAGGATTTACAACCAGTACACTCTTTTAAATTGCGCGGAGCCTACAATAAATTAGCTAGTTTGACGGAACAACAAAAGCAATGCGGCGTTATCGCCGCTTCAGCGGGCAACCATGCGCAAGGTGTTGCCCTCTCAGCACAAAAAATGGGACTAAAAGCAACCATTGTAATGCCGAGTACGACACCAGATATCAAAGTTAATTCGGTACGTGCATTAGGGGCAACGGCTGTTTTATTTGGAGATAGTTTTGATGCAGCTAGCGACCATTGTAAAATGCTCGCTAAATTACATAATTATACCCTAATTCATCCCTTTGATGATCCAGATGTTATTGCCGGGCAGGGGACAATAGCGAAAGAGCTACTACAGCAAAATGCCCATTTAGATTATATTTTTGTTCCTGTTGGGGGCGGTGGGCTCGTTGCAGGTATTGCCGTTTATATCAAACAACTATTACCCGATATAAAAATTATTGCCGTTGAACCTGAAGATGCCGCCTGTTTAAAAGTCGCACTAGATCATGGCGGCCCCATCACCCTGAGTCGAGTTGGACTATTCGCAGATGGCGTGGCTGTAAAAACAATTGGCAGTGAAACATTTCGCCTATGCGAGCAATATGTAGATCAAGTGATTACCGTCAATAGTGATGAAATATGTGCCGCTGTAAAAGATATTTTTGAAGATACTCGCGCTATTTCCGAACCCGCAGGCGCTTTATCACTAGCCGGATTAAAAAAATACAGTCAAGTGCATGGCTTAAAAGATCAACGACTAAGTGCAATTTTAAGTGGTGCAAATGTTAATTTTCATGGTTTACGATATGTCTCTGAACGCTGTGAATTAGGCGAACAAAAAGAGAGTATTCTTGCGGTCACCATTCCTGAAAAAAAAGGCGCATTTTTAGCTTTTTGTAATGAACTTGATGGGCGTGCTATTACAGAATTTAACTATCGTTTTAATTCTCGCAAAGAAGCAAATATTTTTGTCGGCATAAGAACACCTTCCGGAAATGATGAGTTGACCATATTGATAAAAAATCTAGCTAATTCTGGATATTCAGTTGCTGATTTAAGTCATGATGAAATGGCTAAACTACATGTTCGCTATATGGTCGGTGGCGCGCCAATTAGTGATTTAAAAGAACGTTTATATAGCTTTGAATTCCCTGAACATCCTAATGCGTTAGTAAAATTCCTTAATATGCTAGGCACTCATGCCAATATCACACTCTTTCATTATCGCAATCATGGTGCTGCCTACGGGCAAGTATTAGCGGGTTTTGAGCTGGACGAAGGGGTTAATACATTTAAAAAACATTTAGATGCACTGGGTTACAATTATAAAGACGAAACGAACAACCAGGCATATCGCTACTTTTTATCACAGCAAGATGTCATTTGAGGTCGAGTTTGATATTTTTTCCTTATAAATTAAAGAATATTTTATTTAGAGTGACCCGACAATTAACTTGGCCGGTTATGCTGCAATTAGTATTAGCACAAGCGGCAATCACATATTTTTTGTTATATATGGCAAAAGAACAGGATTTAATATCCCCTCCATTGCAATTTTTTTATTACAACATGGTCACCATATCGACCGTTGGTTACGGAGATTTTAGTCCGATCACCCCGCTAGGGAAATTTATTGTCTCTGCCTTTCAAATTCCATCAGGGCTAATAATATTTGCAACTTTTATCGGTAAAGTGACTGAGTTATTTATCAATATAGCGAGATCAAACATGAATGGTAATAATGATTTTTATCACCTGAATGAACATATCCTATTATTATCCTGGGATAGCCACTCCACGGAACAAGTTGTTGAACTTATTCTCGGTGATAAAAAAAGAATAAAGCGGCCTATTTTGCTTTGTGTGACCGATGATATGAGTAATCCGTTTCCAGATAGGGATGACATCTTATTTGCTAAACTACGGACTTTTTCTGATAAAACAGAGCTCAATAGAATTGCAATAAGTAAGGCAAAAAAAATTATTATAGATGGTAAAAGCGATGATGAAACATTATCTATCGCGCTTAGCGTTTCACCATATATCAATAAAGAGGTAAATATAACAGCCCATTTTTTTGATAAAAACAAAGCCGAGTTGCTCAAACTACATTGCCCAAATATAGAATGTAGTATCGACAATAGCGCACAAATAATGGTAAGAAGTATGCAAGATCCAGGCTCGAGTAGAGTTGCAGAGCAGCTACTTTCAACATTACAAGGGGCAACCCTGTTTAGCTTCCAAGTACCTAACATTAGAGAATCTATTACTTTTGGGGAACTATTTAATCAATTTAAAAATAAATATGAGATGATACTGATAGCTACAAGTCCATTTAAAAATGGTGATAATCTTGACCTAAATCCTGATAAAAACACCCTTATAAAGAGTGGCAGTTATTTATTTTACATTGCCAATGAGAGAATCAATCAAGAGCAAATTGACTGGGATTAATGTATTTCATATATAAAAGGGGTTATTTGATTACAAATAACCCCTATTCTATTTACTGTTAATCTTCGACTCTAACACCCCATACATCATGCTCATCAGCGTGAATGATTTGCACCCAAATTTGATCTCCTGGCTGTACATTAAATTCATCAGTTAAATAAACTTTACCATCAACTTCAGGAGCATCCATATAGGAGCGACCAACCGCACCTTCACTATTAACTTCATCAATTAAAACCAAATATTCTTGGCCGATACGAGCTTGTAATTTCTGCGCACTAATATCTGCTTGTAGCGCCATAAAACGTTGTAAACGATCTTCCATTACGTCATCAGGCACATGATCAGGTAACTCGTTGGCTGTAGCACCTTCAACGGGAGAATATTTAAAGCAGCCAACACGATCCAATTGAGCTTCTTCTAAGAATGCTAACAATTCCTCGAATTCTTCTTCAGTTTCGCCAGGAAAACCTACGATAAAAGTAGAACGAATCACTAGCTCAGGACAAATTGCACGCCACTTAGCAATACGCTCGAGGACGCGATCAGAGCTACCAGGACGCTTCATCAATTTCAAAATACGTTTATTTGCATGCTGAAAAGGAATGTCTAGGTAAGGCAAAATTCTACCGTCAGCCATTAATGGTATAATGTCATCAACATGTGGGTAAGGGTAAACATAGTGCAAACGGATCCAAACCCCCTGTTTTGCTAATTCCTCGCACAGCTGTTGCATAGCAGTTTTAACAGGTACACCATCCCAAAAAGCCGTTTTATGTTTAACATCTACACCATAAGCAGATGTGTCTTGAGAAATAACTAAAACTTCCTTAACGCCCGCTTTAACTAAACGTTGCGCTTCACCTAACACATCACCAACAGGTCGAGATTCTAAGTCACCACGCATCGATGGGATAATACAGAAAGTACAACGATGGTTACATCCCTCAGATATTTTTAAGTAGGCATAGTGTTTAGGTGTCAACTTCACCCCCTGAGGTGGTACCAAATCAATAAAGGGGTTATGCGAGGGTTTAGCTAAATGTTTATGAACTTGCGTTAACACTTCATCATAGGCATGTGGTCCCGTTACGGCTAAAACATTTGGATGAAGCTCTATAATTTCATCTTTTTTAGCCCCTAAACAGCCCGTAACCAACACTTTACCATTTTCCGCTAACGCTTCACCAATAGTATCTAAAGACTCTTGTACAGCGCTGTCAATAAAACCACAGGTATTAACAATAACCATATCTGCATCAGCATAAGTAGGCACAACATCATAACCTTCAATACGCAATTGTGTAAGAATGCGTTCGGAATCTACCAAGTTTTTCGGGCAACCAAGACTAACAAAGCCGATACGTGACCCTGAAGATGGCGTCATCACACTCTGTTCTTTAAGTATCTTCGCAGGAGTTGCCAAAGTAGTCGTTTGTTTGGGATCGAACTGTTCAACGCTCATATGTGCCTTTATTTTTTATGCTGTTAAGTATATTAATTGTACGCATTATATAGAAAAGTTTAATAGGGGGGAAATATCAATATTGCTATATTACTTAAATGAAAAAAGCCCACCCTACTATGCAGAATGGGGTTTATTGTAATTATGCGCTTGGCGATGGAAAGGGCTCGCAGCGCTCACCCGCTCGTGACACATCGCTGTCGCGATACTCGCCCTACTCTCGAGCAGGTCATCCTCGTCAGTACCCTAAAAAGAAAAAATCCCTGCTGACATCGTCAACAGGGATTTTTCGTTTATTAGGCGCTTGGCGATGACCTACTCTCACATGGGGAGACCCCACACTACCATCGGCGCAGCTGCGTTTCACTTCTGAGTTCGGAATGGGATCAGGTGGGACCACAGCGCTATGTTCGCCAAGCTAAAAAGTTAATTAGAAAAGCTGTCTATTATTCTTTAATCTTGCAAGTTGTAAAATATGTTGTCGCAAACGTACTTTTTCTTGGTTACATCAACACGTCTTAGGTGTTGTATGGTTAAGCCTCACGGGTAATTAGTACAAGTTAGCTCAATACGTTACCGCACTTACACACCTTGCCTATCAACGTTGTAGTCTCCAACGGCCCTTCAGGGGACTTAAAGTCCCAGTGAGAACTCATCTTGAGGCTCGCTTCCCGCTTAGATGCTTTCAGCGGTTATCGATTCCGAACGTAGCTACTGGGCAATGCCATTGGCATGACAACCCAAACACCAGCGGTTCGTCCACTCCGGTCCTCTCGTACTAGGAGCAGCTCCTCTCAATTCTCAAACGCCCACGGCAGATAGGGACCGAACTGTCTCACGACGTTCTAAACCCAGCTCGCGTACCACTTTAAATGGCGAACAGCCATACCCTTGGGACCGACTTCAGCCCCAGGATGTGATGAGCCGACATCGAGGTGCCAAACACCGCCGTCGATATGAACTCTTGGGCGGTATCAGCCTGTTATCCCCGGAGTACCTTTTATCCGTTGAGCGATGGCCCTTCCATTCAGAACCACCGGATCACTATGACCTACTTTCGTACCTGCTCGACGTGTCTGTCTCGCAGTTAAGCTGGCTTATACCATTGTACTAACCTCACGATGTCCGACCGTGATTAGCCAACCTTCGTACTCCTCCGTTACTCTTTGGGAGGAGACCGCCCCAGTCAAACTACCCACCAAACAATGTCCCAAACCCCGATTCAGGGGCCATGGTTAGAACTCAAAACATACAAGGGTGGTATTTCAAGGTCGGCTCCACGTCATCTGGCGACAACGCTTCATAGCCTCCCACCTATCCTACACATGTAGGCTCTAAGTTCACTGCTAAGCTGTAGTAAAGGTTCACGGGGTCTTTCCGTCTAGCCGCGGGTACACTGCATCTTCACAGCGATTTCAACTTCACTGAGTCTCGGGTGGAGACAGCATGGCCATCATTACGCCATTCGTGCAGGTCGGAACTTACCCGACAAGGAATTTCGCTACCTTAGGACCGTTATAGTTACGGCCGCCGTTTACCGGGGCTTCGATCAAGAGCTTCGACCTAAGTCTAACCCCATCAATTAACCTTCCGGCACCGGGCAGGCGTCACACCGTATACGTCATCTTGCGATTTAGCACAGTGCTGTGTTTTTAATAAACAGTTGCAGCCATCTGGTATCTTCGGCCGCCAATAGCTCCATCCGCAAGGGACTTCACCGTCAGCGGCGTACCTTCTCCCGAAGTTACGGTACCATTTTGCCTAGTTCCTTCACCCGAGTTCTCTCAAGCGCCTTGGTATTCTCTACCTGACCACCTGTGTCGGTTTGGGGTACGATCCTTATATTTCTGAAGCTTAGAGACTTTTCCTGGAAGCATGGCATCAATGACTTCATCACCTTAGTGACTCGACATCGTATCTCAGTGTTAAGAAAACCCGGATTTACCTAAGTCTTCCACCTACATACTTAAACCTGGACAACCATCGCCAGGCCCACCTAGCCTTCTCCGTCCTCCCATCGCAAAATATAAGGGTACGGGAATATTAACCCGTTTCCCATCGACTACGCCTTTCGGCCTCGCCTTAGGGGTCGACTCACCCTGCCCCGATTAACGTTGGACAGGAACCCTTGGTCTTCCGGCGGGGAGGTTTTTCACCCCCCTTATCGTTACTCATGTCAACATTCGCACTTCTGATACCTCCAGGATGCCTTACAGCTTTCCCTTCGACGGCTTACAGAACGCTCCTCTACCATGCCTATAAATAAGCATCCGCAGCTTCGGTGATATGTTTAGCCCCGTTAAATCTTCCGCGCAGGCCGACTCGACTAGTGAGCTATTACGCTTTCTTTAAAAGATGGCTGCTTCTAAGCCAACTTCCTAGCTGTCTAAGCCTTCCCACATCGTTTCCCACTTAACATATACTTTGGGACCTTAGCTGGCGGTCTGGGTTGTTTCCCTTTCCACGACGGACGTTAGCACCCGCCGTGTGTCTCCCGTGATTGCACTTGTTGGTATTCGGAGTTTGCATGGGGTTGGTAAGTCGGGATGACCCCCTAGCCCAAACAGTGCTCTACCCCCAACAGTGATACACGAGGCGCTACCTAAATAGCTTTCGAGGAGAACCAGCTATCTCTTGGTTTGATTGGCCTTTCACCCCCAGCCACAAGTCATCCCCTAATTTTTCAACATTAGTGGGTTCGGTCCTCCAGTTGATGTTACTCAACCTTCAACCTGCTCATGGCTAGATCACCAAGTTTCGGGTCTAATCCCAGCAACTATTCGCCCAGTTAAGACTCGGTTTCCCTACGGCTCCCCTATACGGTTAACCTTGCTACTGAAATTAAGTCGTTGACCCATTATACAAAAGGTACGCAGTCACCGAACTAAGTCGGCTCCTACTGCTTGTACGTACACGGTTTCAGGTTCTATTTCACTCCCCTCACAGGGGTTCTTTTCGCCTTTCCCTCACGGTACTGGTTCACTATCGGTCAATTAGGAGTATTTAGCCTTGGAGGATGGTCCCCCCATATTCAAACAGGATTTCTCGTGTCCCGTCTTACTCGTTTTCACTGCAAAGAAGTTGTCATATACGGGACTATCACCCTGTATCGTCGGACTTTCCAGACCATTCTACTAACTTCTAAACAGCTTAAGGGCTGTTCCAATTTCGCTCGCCGCTACTTTCGGAATCTCGGTTGATTTCTTTTCCTAAGGGTACTTAGATGTTTCAGTTCCCCTCGTTCGCTTCGTTAAGCTATGTATTCACTTAACGATGACACTAAGTGCCGGGTTGCCCCATTCGGAAATTCCAGGATATAACGCTTGTTATCAACTCCCCTGGACTTATCGCAGATTACCACGTCCTTCATCGCCTCTAATTGCCTAGGCATCCACCGTGCACGCTTATTCACTTAACCATACAACACCTAAAAAGTGTCACGCAGTGACGCGTTTTAGGTATTGTTCCCAACAAGAGATTGACGTCTTTTTGTCAATGTCTGAGTGGGCAACACCATTTGGCATCACTACTTAATACTGATTTTTGTTTTGTATGTCGTTTCCAAGACGCTTGCGATTTCTCATATTTTACAATACAAAAAACAACATTCGTTTTTCGTGCACCTATCAATCATATGATTGAGTAGATACGTACTGTTCACATTTCACTACGTGAAAAATGAACTTTTTATTTTTGCTTGATTACAATGATTAATAAATTAATCATTGAGAACAATTTCGTTTCGTTTAAACATATTGATATCTATATCGATACGTTCAAACAGAACTTTATCAGCTTTCCTAATTGTTAAAGAGCAAACTTTTTCGTAAAAAAAAGCTTAAGATAAATTATCTAACTTATCTTAAGCCTCTCCCTCTAAAAGAGGTTCATGTTGGTACACTTACTAATGTAAGTGGTGGAGCTAAGCGGGATCGAACCGCTGACCTCCTGCGTGCAAGGCAGGCGCTCTCCCAGCTGAGCTATAGCCCCAACATGGTTTGTATAAACAGATTGTTCACAATTTCAAGTAAACTTACAAGAAATTGGTGGGTCTGGGCAGATTTGAACTGCCGACCTCACCCTTATCAGGGGTGCGCTCTAACCAACTGAGCTACAGACCCAATAACGGCCTGTCATACGTCTTTATCATTCTAATCAAACAATCTGTGTGAACACTCATTATTGTGAATTTCTTTACGTAAGGAGGTGATCCAGCCCCAGGTTCCCCTAGGGCTACCTTGTTACGACTTCACCCCAGTCATGAACCACACCGTGGTCATCGCCATCCCGAAGGTTAAGCTAATGACTTCTGGTGCAGCCCACTCCCATGGTGTGACGGGCGGTGTGTACAAGGCCCGGGAACGTATTCACCGTGGCATTCTGATCCACGATTACTAGCGATTCCAACTTCACGGAGTCGAGTTGCAGACTCCGATCCGGACTACGACAAACTTTATGAGATTCGCATACCCTCGCAGGTTAGCAACCCTTTGTATTTGCCATTGTAGCACGTGTGTAGCCCATCCCGTAAGGGCCATGATGACTTGACGTCGTCCCCACCTTCCTCCGGTTTATCACCGGCAGTCTCCCTAGAGTTCCCGGCATGACCCGCTGGCAAATAAGGATAGGGGTTGCGCTCGTTGCGGGACTTAACCCAACATTTCACAACACGAGCTGACGACAGCCATGCAGCACCTGTCTCAGAGCTCCCGAAGGCACTCATCAATCTCTTGGTGATTCTCTGGATGTCAAGGGATGGTAAGGTTCTTCGCGTTGCATCGAATTAAACCACATGCTCCACCGCTTGTGCGGGCCCCCGTCAATTCATTTGAGTTTTAACCTTGCGGCCGTACTCCCCAGGCGGTCTATTTAATGCGTTAGCTTTGAAACCCACGGCATATAGCCACAAACTTCTAATAGACATCGTTTACTGCGTGGACTACCGGGGTATCTAATCCCGTTTGCTCCCCACGCCTTCGCGCCTCAGTGTCAGTCTCTGTCCAGGTGGCCGCCTTCGCCACTGGTATTCCTTCAGATCTCTACGCATTTCACCGCTACACCTGAAATTCTACCACCCTCTACAAAACTCTAGTTAACCAGTTTCAAATGCAGTTCCAAGGTTGAGCCCTGGGCTTTCACATCTGACTTAATTAACCACCTACGCGCGCTTTACGCCCAGTAATTCCGATTAACGCTCGCACCCTCCGTATTACCGCGGCTGCTGGCACGGAGTTAGCCGGTGCTTCTTCTGCGAGTAACGTCACAGATACAGGGTATTAGCCTGCACCCTTTCCTCCTCGCTGAAAGTGCTTTACAACCCGAAAGCCTTCTTCACACACGCGGCATGGCTGCATCAGGGTTTCCCCCATTGTGCAATATTCCCCACTGCTGCCTCCCGTAGGAGTCTGGACCGTGTCTCAGTTCCAGTGTGGCTGGTCATCCTCTAAGACCAGCTAGGGATCGTCGCCTTGGTAGGCCTTTACCCTACCAACTAGCTAATCCCACTTGGGCTCATCTTGTCGCGATAGCTTATAAATAGAGGCCACCTTTGGTCAAAAGACATTATGCGGTATTAGCAGTCGTTTCCAACTGTTGTCCCCCACAACAAGGTAAATTCCCAAGCATTACTCACCCGTCCGCCACTCGTCAGCAAAATAGCAAGCTATTCTCTGTTACCGTTCGACTTGCATGTGTTAAGCCTGCCGCCAGCGTTCAATCTGAGCCATGATCAAACTCTTCAATTTAAAGTTTAATTTGTATCTTTCGATACGACTCAATATTACTGACTAAAACTAAAGAACTTACGTTCTTTTTGTTATTCTGAATTAACCACCAAATATAAATATTTGGCCTGTTAATCATTGAAAGATAAATCTTTCAATGTAAATGAATTAATTCGTGTGTCACTTCTATTGATGTTACCTAAACAAGTTAGGTGTAACTTTCTGCAAGCAGAAGCGTTACTTTTTGATTATTTGAAATCACATCAACAATAAGTGCCCACACAGATTGTTTGATTAAATTGTTAAAGAGCGCGCCTTGCGGCGAGGTGCGTATATTACGCGCCTTTCGAACAATGTCAACGTCTTATTTTACATTTCTTACGAAGCGATAAATGCGTTTCTTTTATTCTCAAACCAGCGGCTAACTTGCGTTACGCCCCGTGTCTGTGGATGCGCATTATAGGGATTCAGATCACATTGGCAAGCGTTTATTAAAAGATTATTCAAAACAAACAATCGTTTGTAGAATTACTAATCAAAATGCTGGTTTGTTCGCCATTTTTATTCATCCATAGCTCTTGTTTGCTAATTTTGTCGATTTGTTTTATCTATATCCATACGACATCATTATGCAAACTCTGCAATAAAAGCATATTGAGGTAATATGGGGATAGTTTACATCACAAATATTAATGGACATATATAATGAAGAATATACAAATTTTGGTTGGTAGTACTTTAGGTGGTACTGAATATGTTGCAGAAGCAACTCAACCACTACTTGAAGAAGCAGGCTTTGATAGTGAAATTCAGTTTGATCCAGATTTAAATACCCTATCTTTATCTGAAGATGAAGTTTGGTTAATTTGCTTATCTACCCATGGTGCAGGAGACTATCCCGAAAACTTCAAGGCATTTGTAGAACAACTACAAAGTGTCAATTCTGCATTAACAGACGTATGCTACGGTATTATCGGTGTTGGTGATTCTAATTATGATACTTTTTGTGAAGCCGCAAAAAACTTAGATTATATACTTGAAGAAATGGGCGCAACGCGTATAGGCGATCGTCTAGAAATTGATGTTGTTACACACCCTATTCCAGAAGATCGCGCAGTTGAATGGATCCCAAGTTGGATTGAAGATCTTAATTATTCACAATTATGATCATATTTAACTTACCCACAGGTAGCTGTGCATAGTTCATTTATAACTTATGAATTATTCTTGTTTAATTTATGCATAAATATGTGGACTATTTTAAGTGTGTATAAAGACCATTTTTATCCCTGATATAGACTCAGAAAGATCTCTTTTTACACACATTTAAAGATCCACTGTAAGATCCTGATCTTTATAATTTAAACGACTTTTTACACAGAAATTCATTTACTTAATAAGTGTAATAATAAAAGATCTTTAAAGATCTATATATACTACTAATACTATTGTTTTGATCTTATCTGTTTTCCTTTAGTCGATAAAAGAGTAAAATCCTGTTTAGCTTTTTAACTAATCTGTTTTGGAAAATAAATGAATTACCACGAATATTTTGATGTCATTGTTGTAGGCGGTGGTCATGCCGGTACAGAAGCAGCTTCTGCTGCCGCTCGTATGGGTATGAACACGTTATTATTAACCCACAATATTGAAACATTAGGTCAAATGTCATGTAATCCTGCTATTGGTGGTATTGGCAAAGGTCATTTAGTTAAAGAAATTGATGCTTTAGGTGGTTTAATGGCTACGGCTGCAGATCTTGGCGGCATTCAGTTTAGAACGCTTAATTCAAGTAAAGGACCTGCAGTTCGAGCTACCCGTGCTCAAGCCGATCGACTTCTATACAAAGCGGCTATAAGGGAAAAACTTGAAAACCAAGAAAACTTAAAAATATTCCAACAAGAAGTGGAAGATCTAACTGTTGAAAATGATCGCGTAACAGGGGTGATCACTAAAATGGGGGTGATTTTTTCTGCTAAAACGGTTGTTTTAACTGTTGGTACATTTTTAAATGGTTTAATTCATATAGGGCAAAAAAATTATAGCGGTGGTAGAGCTGGAGATCCTGCTTCAATCGGTCTTGCTCAACGCTTAAAATCATTACCTTTACGTATGGGAAGATTAAAAACGGGTACGCCAGCACGTATTGATGCTCGTAGTATTGATTTCTCAGTATTAGAAACACAGCATGGGGACGACATTACTCCGGTATTTTCTTTTTTAGGTAATCGCGCCCAACATCCAAGACAAATACCTTGCTATATAACCCATACCAATGAAAAAACGCATGATATTATTCGTAAAAATATACATCGTAGTGCTATGTACTCTGGTGTAATAGAAGGCATTGGACCTCGTTATTGTCCCTCTATCGAAGATAAAATAAGTCGTTTTTCGGATAAAAATTCACATCAAATCTTTGTTGAACCAGAAGGGTTAACCACCCATGAAATATACCCTAATGGTATATCAACAAGTTTACCCTTTGATGTGCAAATTGAATTTATCCGTTCAATGAAAGGTTTTGAAAATGCGTTTGTAACTCGTCCTGGTTATGCGATTGAATATGATTATTTTGATCCTCGTGATCTTAAATCAACATTAGAAAACAAATATATTGCAGGTTTATTTTTTGCTGGGCAAATCAACGGCACAACGGGTTATGAAGAAGCTGGCGCTCAAGGTTTATTAGCCGGTATGAATGCAGGTTTATTCGTACAAGAAAAAGAAGGATGGTGTCCACGTAGAGATCAAGCTTATTTAGGTGTATTAGTTGACGATCTTTCTACATTAGGTACAAAAGAACCGTATCGCATGTTTACGAGTCGTGCTGAATACCGTTTATTATTACGTGAAGATAATGCCGATGCCCGTTTAACAGAAAAAGGTCGTGAAATTGGATTGGTTGATGATATCCGTTGGCAAGCTTTTAGTGAAAAACAAGAAGCAATAGAAATTGAGTTACAACGTTTAAGAAATCAGTGGATTAACCCTACATCTAGTAATGCCAATGAAATTAATGCACTGCTGAAAACACCAATGCAGCGTGAAAGTACTTTGGAAGCGATGATTCGCCGACCAGAAGTTAGTTATGAAGGTTTGATGTCTATTGAAGGATTAGGCCCTGCTATCGAAAATCCACAGGCTGCAGAGCAAGTTGAAATTAAAATAAAATATCAGGGATACATCGATCGTCAATTAGAAGAGATTGAAAAACTCAAACGTCATGAAAATACATTATTACCACAGGATTTAGATTATTCAGCAATAAAAGGGTTATCTAATGAAGTCCTGACCAAGTTAATGGATATTAAACCTGAAAATATAGGTCAAGCATCTCGTATTTCTGGTATAACACCTGCAGCCATTTCTATTTTACTTATTTATCTGAAAAAAAATGGTTTAAGACAGAAGGCGATATAAAATGAATTTGCTCGATGAATTACAGCTGATGCTTGAAAAAACCTCTTTGCAAGTAACTGAAATACAAAAAGATAAGTTAATAAAACTTGTTGAGTTACTTAGTAAATGGAATAAGGCTTACAATCTCACTTCTGTTCGAGATCCTAAGCAAATGCTTGTTAAGCATATTATGGATAGTATCGTCGTTTCACCATATATCCAAGGTAAACGATTAATTGATGTTGGTACAGGCCCTGGTTTGCCTGGTTTACCTTTAGCAATATTAAATCCAGATAAAGAATTTGTATTATTAGATAGCTTAGGAAAACGGATTCGTTTTATCCGTCAAGCAATACTTGAACTTGGATTAAAAAATGTTACAACGGTACAAAGTCGAGTTGAAGAATATCAACCAGAAGAAAAATTTGATGTAGTATTGAGTCGTGCATTTGCTTCTCTACACGATATGCTTTTTTGGTGTAAACATTTACCCAATGAAAAAGGTCACTTTTTAGCTTTAAAAGGACAATTTCCAGAGATTGAAATTGCACAATTAAACGAGTCATTTGAATTTATAGAGTCAATTTCCTTACAAGTACCAAATCTTGAAGGTGAACGTTGCTTAGTAAAAATAAAAGGCATCTAATTTTAGTCTTAATTATTAACATATATAGAGTATATTTTTGTGGGCAAAATAATTGCAATAGCAAACCAAAAAGGTGGTGTGGGGAAAACAACAACCTGTGTGAATCTTGCGGCTTCTATGGCGGCAACGAAACGCAAAGTATTGGTGATTGATTTAGATCCACAAGGAAATGCGACAATGGGGAGCGGTATTGATAAATATGAAGTTGCCCATAGTGCTTATGATTTATTGATTGATCAATTACCTCTTGATCAAGTCATTGAAAGTAACACATCTGGTGGTTATGACTTGGTTGCTTCTAATAGTGATGTCACTGCTGCAGAAGTTAAATTAATGGAGTTTTTTGCTCGAGAAACGCGTTTACGCACTGCCTTGGAAAAATATAAAAATAAATATGATTATATTTTTATAGATTGTCCGCCATCATTAAATATGCTTACCGTTAATGCCATGACAGCTTCTGATTCTGTTTTAGTTCCTATGCAATGTGAATATTTTGCACTAGAAGGTTTAACAGCTCTTATTGATACAATCAGCAAATTGGCCTCTGTTGTGAACTCAGAGCTTAAAATAGAAGGCATTCTACGTACAATGTATGATCCTCGTAATCGTTTATCATCGGATGTATCGGATCAATTAAAAAAACATTTTGGCGATAAAGTTTATCGAACCATTATTCCACGTAATATTCGTCTTGCTGAAGCGCCAAGTTTTGGTACGCCAGTGATGTATTATGATAAATCATCGAATGGTGCTCGTGCATATTTAGCACTAGCCGGTGAAATATTAAGACGAGAAGAGCAATTTGCAAACCAAAATGTAGAAACAGCCTAAATAGGAATGAACATGTTGGCGAAAAAACGAGGTCTAGGAAAAGGACTCGACTCATTATTAAGTAGTAGTACGGTTAACCGTAATAAACAGGTTTCTCATGATTTTAATGCAGAGAAAACACAGCAGCTTGTCGATGATGTAAAAGGTAGCTTAATTGATATAGAGGTTAATTTTTTACAGCCTGGGAAGTATCAACCTCGTCGAGATATGTCTAGCGAAGCATTAGATGAGTTGGCTAATTCTATTCGTGCTCAAGGCATCATACAACCATTGGTAATTAGGGAAACCGGTCATCAAAAATATGAGATAATTGCTGGTGAGCGCCGTTGGCGAGCTGCAAAATTAGTTGGCTTAGAATATGTCCCTTGCTTAATTAAAAATGTAGAAGATAACGCAGCGATAGCCATTGCACTTATTGAAAATATTCAGCGTGAAAATCTTAATGCGATGGAAGAAGCTATTGCATTAAAGCGACTTCTTGAGGAGTTTGAGCTTACCCATAATGAGGTTGCAAAAGCAGTCGGTAAATCACGAACAACGGTCAGTAACTTGTTACGTTTAAATAATTTGGATGAAAACGTAAAAGTATTACTCGAACACGGTGATATTGAAATGGGGCATGCACGAGCATTACTTAGCTGCGATCATGATTTACAGTCGGATCTATCTAAGATTGTCGTTGCTAAATCACTTAATGTGCGTGAAACAGAACGCTTAGTTAAAAATTCATTAACCCCAAAAATAATTAAAAACGCCCCTCCTCCTTGCGAAAAAACAGAGCAAATTATTGAAAAATTTCAAAAAATATTTGGTTTAAATGTAACTGCTAAAATAGGAGCTAAGGGAGCTGGAAAATTAGTGATAGATTATTCATCTGTCCATGATTTAGATATATTAATAAATAATATTGAAATAAAAAAGAGTAATAATTGATGTTATTCTGTGACAAAGAGTCTATTTTGTAATGATTTTATTTAAAATGTTAAATGTAGCAGGTTGCTTGTTATATTTGCAGGCTCTCTCAATATTGCATTGAACAATTTTGTCGGTATACTTTGATTTATGTCATTAAAACAATCACTAATTGCTTTTATTGATATATTTTAAGTGGTAAAAGGGAATCATAATGGTTGCTAAAATCGTAAAGAAAAATCAGCGAGCTGGTTTTCGTTTACTTGCTTTTCAATTATTAATTATGCTTTTTTTAGCATTGATTTTAACAGTGTTTTCTTCAGTTAAATCTGGTTATTCAGCATTAGCTGGGGGAATAACTTTTACACTTCCTAATATTATTTTTGTTTTAATGGCTTTTGCACATGCAGGGGCGAGCAAAACAAAGCTAATTATTAGGGGGTTTTATGGCGGAGAGGCTATTAAAATCGTATTAACTGTTATTTTATTTAGTATTTTTTTGGGTTATTTTAAGCTGTCTTTATTAGCTTTTTATAGCGCTTTTTTTTGCTTATTAATATCACAGTGGTTCGCGCCTTTCTTTTTTCACAATAATAACGGGATGAAAAATGACAGCTAAAGATGAAGTATTAACTTCTTCAGCGTATATCCAACATCACCTGACCAATGCACAAATGTGTACTGTTGATGGTGGCATAGCATTTAATCATGCGTGTGCGGATGCTGGTTTTTGGACTTGGCATATTGACTCACTCCTGTTTTCAGTTGGCTTAGGTGTTCTGTTCTTGTTTATTTTTTACAAGGTTGGACAAAAAGCAACAACTGGTGTCCCTGGCAAATTTCAATGTTTTGTAGAACTACTCGTTGAATTTGTTAATAACTCGGTAAAAGACTCTTTTCATGGTCGTAGCCCGGTTAT
Source organism: Psychromonas sp. MME1 (assembly GCF_041080865.1). Classification (NCBI taxonomy): domain Bacteria; kingdom Pseudomonadati; phylum Pseudomonadota; class Gammaproteobacteria; order Alteromonadales; family Psychromonadaceae; genus Psychromonas; species Psychromonas sp. MME1. The sequence continues at coordinate 2,931,974 of NZ_CP160906.1, forward strand.
TGCACCATTAGCTCTGACTATTTTCGTCTGGATTTTCCTGATGAACTTAATGGATCTAATCCCTGTTGACTTTGTACCTGAAGCCGCCAAGCAGTTGCTAGGTGTTCCTTATCTTAAAATAGTACCAACAACCGATTTAAATACCACTTTTGGCCTTTCGCTAAGTGTATTTGCATTGATGGTTTACTATACAATTAAGATCAAAGGCGCTGGTGGGTTTGTAAAAGAGCTAACCTTGCAACCTTTTAATCATTGGGCATTTATTCCTGTTAATTTAGTACTGGAAACAATCTCTTTGATAGCGAAGCCAATTTCATTGTCACTTCGTTTGTTTGGTAACCTGTACGCAGGTGAGTTGATCTTTATTCTGATTGCATTAATGCCTTGGTGGACGCAAGCAGCACTCTCAGTGCCATGGGCGATATTCCACATTTTGGTTATTGTGCTACAGGCCTTTATTTTTATGATGCTGACAATTGTATACCTCAGCATGGCGCATGAAGATCACTAATATTAACGACTTAATTTTATATAATTTTTAAATATTCTTGGAGAAAAAAATGGAAACTATTATCAGCTCTACGGCTATTGCTGTTGCACTTATGATTGGTCTAGCGGCATTTGGTACAGCGGTAGGTTTTGCTCTATTAGGTGGTAAATTCTTAGAAGCAACTGCACGCCAGCCAGAGCTTGGTCCTGCATTACAAACTAAAATGTTTATCGTAGCTGGTCTATTAGATGCTATCTCTATGATCGCAGTTGGTGTTGCATTATTCTTTGTATTTGCAAACCCATTCCTAGCTCAACTACCAGCTTAGTAACGGATCCTCTAATTTACATAATTATTAAGGAGCTGTTATGAATATAAACGCAACCCTTTTAGGCCAAGCTATTGCATTTGCATTTTTTGTTTGGTTCTGTATGAAGTTTGTGTGGCCTCCATTAATTGCGGCAATCGAAGCTCGCCAAAAGTTAATTTCGGATGGCTTAACGCAGGCTGAACGTGCAGCTAAAAATCTTGAATTAGCAAAAGTTAAAGCATCGGAAAGTTTAAAAGAGGCTAAATCGCAAGCAGTTGTTATTATTGAACAAGCTAACAAGCGACGTACGCAAATTGTTGAAGAAGCTAAAGCTGAAGGTGAAATCGAGCGTCAAAAAATTATTACGCAAGGTCAAGCCGAAGTAGAAGCTGAACGTAATCGTGCTCGTGAAGAGTTACGCCAACAAGTTTCTACTCTTGCTATTGCAGGTGCAGAGAAAATTATTAAGCGTACTATTGATAAAGAAGCGAACAGCGACATTATTGATAAATTGGTTGCTAAACTATAAGGAATGAGCTTATGTCTGAATTGACTACTGTAGCTCGTCCTTATGCAAGAGCTGCTTTTGAATTTGCTGTTGAAAATAACACAATTGATGCTTGGACTGACATGTTGTCATTTGCTGCTGAAGTTGTAAAAAATCCAGTTATAGCTGAATTTGTAAAAAGTGATAAAGCGGTACAAGAGCTAGCCAATTTATTTCTTAATGTTTGTGGCGATCAACTCGATGAGAATGGTCAAAACTTGATTAAGGTAATGGCTGAAAATGGACGTTTGAGTGTTTTGCCTCGCGTAGCACAACTCTATGCTGAATTAGAAAATGAGTATAAAAAAGAGGTCGATGTATTAGTCGTCTCTGCATATGCTTTAACTAAAAAGCAAAAAGATGAGTTGAGTGAATCGTTAGAAAAACGTCTCGCACGAAAAGTAAACCTAAATTGTAGTATTGATAAATCGCTTATTGCCGGCATGGTAATTACAGCGGGAGACTTAGTCATTGATAGCTCAGCGAGCAGTCAATTAAGTCGATTATCTAAAACTTTACAATCTTAATGGGAAATTAGCATGCAACTGAATTCCACAGAAATTAGCGATATTATCAAGCAACGAATTTCTAAATTTGAAGCGGTAAGTGAAGCTCGTAATGAAGGAACAATTGTTTCCGTAAGCGATGGTATTATTCGTATTAACGGCCTTGCTGACTGTATGCAAGGTGAGATGATTGAATTACCAAATGGTAGTTTTGCTATGGCACTAAACCTTGAGCGAGACTCAGTCGGTGCGGTAGTAATGGGGCCTTATTTAGATCTTAAAGAAGGGCAAAAAGTTAAATCAACGGGTCGTATTCTAGAAGTACCAGTTGGTAAAGGTTTATTAGGTCGTGTTGTAAACACCTTAGGTGAGCCTATTGATGGAAAAGGACCGATTATAAATGACGGTTTTTCTCCAGTAGAGGTTATTGCACCGGGTGTTATCGACCGTAAATCAGTTGACCAAGCGGTACAAACTGGTTGGAAAGCGATTGATTCAATGGTTCCAATTGGTCGTGGTCAACGTGAATTAATTATCGGTGACCGCCAGGTAGGTAAAACAGCTATTGCGATTGATGCTATTATCAATCAAAAATCAGTTGGCCTATATTCAATATATGTTGCTATCGGCCAAAAAGCGTCAACAATTGCAAACGTAGTACGTAAACTTGAAGAGCATGGCGCGCTTGAAAATACCATCGTTGTTGTTGCATCTGCTTCTGAAGCTGCTGCTCTGCAATATTTAGCGCCTTACTCTGGCTGTTCAATGGGTGAGTATTTCCGTGACCGTGGTGAAGACGCACTGATTGTATATGATGACCTTTCTAAACAAGCTGTTGCTTATCGCCAAATTTCATTACTGCTAAAACGTCCACCGGGTCGTGAAGCTTACCCTGGTGATGTTTTTTATCTACATTCACGCCTACTAGAGCGAGCTTCTCGTGTTAGTGAGCATTATGTTGAAAAATTCACTAAAGGTGCTGTGAAAGGTAAAACAGGTTCTTTAACTGCATTACCTATCATTGAAACGCAAGCAGGTGACGTATCGGCATTCGTACCAACGAACGTTATATCTATTACCGATGGTCAAATATTCTTAACGACAGAGTTATTTAATAATGGTACTCGTCCAGCGGTTGATCCAGGTATATCTGTATCGCGTGTTGGTGGTGCTGCACAGTGTAAAGTTATTAAAAAACTAGCTGGTGGTATCCGTACCGCACTTGCTCAATATCGTGAGTTAGCGGCTTTTGCTCAGTTTGCTTCTGATTTAGATGATGCTACGCGTAAGCAGCTTGACCACGGTAAGAAAGTAACAGAGTTGATGAAGCAGAAGCAATATTCTCCAATGTCAATTATGGAGCAAGCATTATCACTATTTGCAGCAGAGAAAGGTTATCTTATTGATGTTGAAGTTGAAAAAATATTAGACTTTGAAGCATCCCTTCTTTCTTACGCTAAAAATGAGCATGCTGATTTCTATGCCCAAATTAATGAAACTGGTGATTATAGCAACGAAATTGAAGAGAAATTCAAGGCTATCTTGGAGTCTTTCAAAGCGACGCAAACCTGGTAATTAGTTTAACTACTTAGGTAGTTAACTAATCATTAATTAGGAGTAGGAAATGGCCGGCGATAAAGAAATTAGAAATAAGATCGCGAGTATTAAAAACACTCAAAAGATCACTGGTGCCATGCAAATGGTCGCAGCATCAAAAATGCGACGCGCACAGGAGCGAATGGCTAGTTCGCTTTCATATGCGAATACTATGCGCAAAGTGATCGGTCATATCGCACTTGGTAAATTGGAATATCACCACCCTTATCTTGAAGAAAGAGAAATTAAGCGTGTTGGTTATATTGTCATTTCAAGTGATCGTGGTTTATGTGGTGGTTTAAATATTAATTTATTTAAACCAGTTATTGCACAAATGCAGCAATATTCTGAAACTGGAGTAGAAGTTGATTTAGTTGCTATAGGCTCTAAAGCAGCCTCATTTTTCAATAACTTAGGCGCAAATGTTGTTGCTCAAGTTTCTAATTTGAGTGATCAACCTGCAGTTAGTGATTTAATCGGTTCGGTTAAAGTTATGCTAGATGCCTACGATCAAAATAAACTCGATCGCTTATATATAGTGAACAATAAATTCATTAATACCATGGTACAAGAACCATCAGTAAATCAATTATTACCTTTACCAAAAGCGGAAGGTGATAAAGAGGTGGCTAATGATCTCTGGGATTATATATACGAAGGTGAAGCTAAGGATATTTTAGATTCATTGTTAATTCGTTATGTTGAATCCCAGGTGTATCAAGGCGTTGTCGAGAACTTAGCTTGTGAACAAGTTGCTCGTATGGTTGCGATGAAAGCTGCAACGGATAACGCTAGTGACATCATTGATGAATTACAACTTGTTGCCAATAAAGCACGTCAATCCGCAATTACTCAGGAAATTTCTGAGATTTGTGCTGGTGCTGCTGCGGTATAAGCAAATTAACATACTTAAGATTTTAGAGGATCAGAGATGAGTACAGGTAAAATCGTTCAGATTATCGGTGCTGTTGTGGATGTAGAATTTCCACAAGATGCTGTACCGAATATATACAGCGCATTGATCGTGACTGCAAAGAATCTAACCATGGAAGTACAACAGCAAATTGGTGGCGGTGTTGTTCGCTGTATCGCCATGGGTGCTTCAGATGGTTTAAGTCGTGGTTTAGAAGTAACAGATACAAAAGAAGCAATTTCAGTACCTGTAGGTTTGGCTACATTAGGCCGTATCGTGAATGTATTGGGTGAGCCTATCGATGAATGTGGGCCTATTGCTTCGGAAGAAAAATATGCTATTCACCGAGAGCCACCTTCATATGAAGAACAATCTAGTGCAACAACATTACTAGAAACCGGTGTTAAAGTTATCGACCTTGTTTGCCCATTTGCAAAAGGTGGTAAAATAGGTCTATTTGGTGGTGCGGGTGTTGGTAAAACCGTCAATATGATGGAGCTTATCAATAATATTGCATTGAAACATTCAGGTTTATCAGTATTTGCAGGTGTGGGTGAGCGTACTCGTGAAGGTAATGATTTTTACTTTGAGATGCAAGAAGCTGGCGTTGTAAATATAGAAAAACCAGAGTTATCAAAAGTAGCGATGGTTTACGGTCAAATGAATGAGCCACCAGGTAACCGTTTACGCGTTGCGTTAACAGGTTTAACTATGGCTGAACGTTTCCGTGATGAAGGTAAAGACGTATTATTATTTATCGATAATATATACCGTTACACGCTAGCAGGAACAGAAGTATCTGCACTATTAGGCCGTATGCCTTCAGCCGTTGGTTACCAACCAACTCTAGCTGAAGAGATGGGGGTTCTACAAGAGCGTATTACTTCAACTAAAACGGGTTCTATTACGTCTATCCAAGCGGTATACGTACCTGCGGATGATTTAACAGATCCATCACCAGCAACTACTTTTGCTCACTTAGATGCAACGGTTGTATTGTCACGTAACATCGCATCGCTGGGTCTTTACCCTGCAATCGATCCTCTTGACTCAACTTCACGTCAACTTGATCCCTTAGTAGTTGGTCCAGAGCACTATAATGTTGCTCGTGGTGTACAAGGCATTTTACAACGTTATAAAGAGCTCAAAGATATTATTGCTATTTTGGGTATGGATGAGTTATCAGAAGAAGATAAACTCGTTGTTGCTCGAGCTCGTAAGATTGAGAAATTCCTTACTCAACCTTATCATGTTGCTGAAGTCTTTACTGGTCAGCCTGGCATATATGTATCACTTAAAGATACATTAGCTGGCTTTAAAGGGTTAATTGCTGGTGATTTCGATGATATTCCTGAACAGGCTTTTCTATATGTAGGAACTATTGACGAAGCGGTTGAAAAAGCAAAAGGCTTGTAATAACCGGAGGTTACTATGACTACTAAGGCTATGACCACACATTTAGATGTAGTAAGCGCTGAAAAATCTATTTTTTCAGGGCGAGTTTCACATGTACAAGTGTCTGGTCAGGAAGGTGAATTAGGCATCATGCCTGGTCACACACCTCTGTTAACACCAATTAAACCAGGAATGGTGCAATTGGTAAAACAACACGGTGAAGAAGAAGTTATTTATATATCAGGCGGCTTTATTGAAGTTCAACCTGGTGGTGTAACTGTATTGGCTGATACAGCTATTCGTGGCGTCGATTTAGATAAAGCGAAGGCTGAAGAAGCTAAACGTTCTGCAGAACAGCAGATTGCTCATCCTTCTAAGGATATTGACTACGCGCTTGTAACAGCACAGTTAGCACAAGCAGTAGCACAATTGCGAGCAATTAAGTTAACACGCAAGAAGTAAATTAACTTTATACAAAAAAGGCGATCATTGGATTGCCTTTTTTATTTTAATTACTGTTTTTTTGTATAGCTAACCAATATATTAACTCTTCTTTTCCTGTTTTAGATAAACCATAAACACCTCTTTGTATTTTATCAAACCAACCATAATAGTTTTGATATAAGATACTGTTAGCTTGCTTTTCAATGATATTTTTATGGATTTCAGCGCCTGTTGCTTGGTGATATTCATTTAGGTATTGAGCAACCCTGATAGTGCGTTGTCTATAAGCCGTTAATCCCCCTTTTTTCCGAGTCGCGCCTCCTTCTTGGGTATCGCCTATGCGTGTCGAAAATTCCTTTAGTAACGCTTTCTGTTTGGGTTTGTTTTTTCTTGGTTGATAATCCTTTGGATCGCAAACAACTTCTACATAACTCTGTGATTTTTGAATATCAACAATAATCAACCCGATACCTAACCGTGCTATTAATTTTTTAACTTGTTTGCTTTTTTTCTTATAAATTGGGATGTTTTTAGGTATTGCAATATAGACATCATCACTAAGTGTAAAACGTTCTACTGCTTGCATTAATAGGGTAATATTAAGCTTTAATTTTAACTCTATAATTAAAATTTGCTCATCTCCGCCACTATTTTTTACAGCAACAATATCGCAATCTTTAATTTCGCCTTTTACTCTATAGTCGCGAGTTTCAAGGAACTGTTTTATTGGTAAATAGAGATCGGTTTCTTGTCTTGGAATCGTCATATATATGATACTTATTAGCTAAATGATAACTGTTTTATAAAATGAATGGTTGTTTATCATCAAGGCAAATATTCTATTATGTCTATGCCAAAAAAACTGTTCTTGGTATTGTTTTTGTCGGCCTAGTATATAATCCGTACCAAATTAATGGACCTTGATACGTTCACTTGTTGATTAACATTGCTATCATTAGCATCTAATAGGTATAATAACCACCATTTATCTATCAACTCAAAGCCGAAATCATGCAAAAATTCGATACTAAAACATTTCAAGGGCTGATTCTTGCGTTGCAAGATTTTTGGGCTCGTAATGGTTGTGCTATTGTCCAGCCTCTCGACATGGAAGTAGGAGCGGGTACCTTTCACCCTCAAACTTTCTTACGTTCAATAGGCCCTGAGCCGATGAGCAGTGCCTATGTACAACCGTGTCGTCGTCCAACTGATGGTCGTTATGGTGAAAACCCTAATAGACTACAGCATTATTACCAATTTCAAGTCGTATTAAAGCCATCTCCAAAAAATATTCAAGAACTTTATTTGCAGTCACTTGAGGAGATAGGCATAGATACTTCTATCCATGATATTCGTTTTGTGGAAGATAATTGGGAATCACCAACATTAGGTGCTTGGGGACTTGGTTGGGAAATATGGCTAAATGGTATGGAAGTCACTCAATTTACTTATTTCCAACAAGTTGGTGGCCTTGAATGTGCACCAGTTACTGGTGAAATAACCTATGGCCTTGAGCGTCTTGCTATGTATATTCAAGGGGTTGATAGCATTTATGATTTACTCTGGACTGATGGCCCATTAGGACGCGTAACCTATGGTGATATATTCCATCAAAATGAGGTAGAGCAATCTACCTATAATTTTGAACATGCAGATGTAGAAGCGTTATTCGCACAGTTTGATCAATGTGAACAAGACAGCCAAAAATTAATTGCAGCGGGTTTACCTTTGCCGGCTTATGAGCAAGTAATGAAAGCTTCACATGCCTTTAACTTATTAGATGCTCGTCACGCAATATCTGTGACGGAACGTCAACGTTATATTTTACGTGTACGTACTTTATCGAAAGCAGTTGCTGAAGCTTATTATAGCGCCCGTGAAGCGTTAGGTTTCCCACTTTGTAAAGCACAAGACAAATAGAGGCGAGTCACATGTCACAAGAAAATTTATTAATTGAACTAGGTACGGAAGAGTTACCTCCTAAGTCTTTACGTAAGCTTGCCGAAGCATTTGCAAATAATTTCCAAGCTGAATTAGAAAAATCCGAACTCGCTTTTGAAAATGTTCGGTGGTTAGCTTCTCCTCGTCGATTAGCGCTTATTGTAAAAGGGTTAGCTTCTACTCAACCTGATAAGGTTATTGATAAACGTGGTCCAGCTGTTAATGTTGCTTTTAATGAAGCGGGTGAAGCAAGTCAGGCTGCATTGGGCTGGGCTCGTTCTAATGGCATAACAATTGAAGAGGCTGACCGTTTAGTCACAGATAAAGGCGAGTGGTTGTTATTCAAATCGGAAGTGAAGGGCTTACCTGTTGAGCAACTTATTCCAAGTATTGCGGCATCTGCATTATCTAAATTACCGATACCTAAACCGATGCGCTGGGGCTCTGCTAGTACTCAATTTATTCGTCCAATTCACACTGTCTGTATGCTGTTTGGTAGCCAATTAATAGCAGGTGAATTATTAGGGATAGAATCTGCGCGTATTATCCGCGGTCATCGTTTTTTAGGTGAAGCTGAACTTACGCTTGATCACGCTAATAATTATGAAAAAATATTAGATGATAGCGGTAAAGTTATTGTCGATTATGAACGCCGTAAAGCCATCATTCGCGATCAAGTCGAAGCGGTTGCTGCCCATGAAAATGGTATCGCAGCGATAGATGAAGACCTCCTTGAAGAAGTGACATCATTAGTTGAATGGCCAGTTACCTTGGTTGGCTCTTTTGAGGAAAAATTCTTAGCGGTTCCTTCAGAAGCACTGATTTATACAATGAAAGATAACCAGAAATATTTTCCTGTTTTAGATAAGTCTGGAAATTTATTACCGCGTTTTATTTTCGTTTCAAATATTGTTAGTCGTGACCCTTCTCAAGTCATTAGTGGTAATGAAAAAGTTGTTCGTCCCCGTTTAGCTGATGCTGAATTCTTCTTTGAAACCGATAAAAAGAAATCATTAGCGAGTCGTTTAGAGTCCTTATCAAGCGTCTTATTCCAACAACAATTAGGCACTTTAAAAGAAAAATCAGAACGTATCGCTAACATCGCTGAAGATATTGCCGTGCAAATAAAAGCGGACACTAAACATGCGCAACGCGCGGGGTTATTATCTAAAACCGATTTAATGACTGAAATGGTGATGGAATTCCCCGATGTCCAAGGCGTGATGGGAATGTATTATGCCCGACATGATTGTGAAGACGATGAAGTTGCTATTGCTTTAAATGAACAATATTTACCACGTTTTTCTGGTGATGAATTACCAACCTCTTTAGTTGCTTGCGCAGTATCTTTGGCTGATAAGCTCGATACGCTAGTAGGTATATTCGGCATTGGCCAAGCACCTAAGGGTGATAAAGACCCATTTGCACTTCGTCGCGCAGCTATCGGATTATTACGTATCATTACGGATAAAAATTTAGATTTGGATATGGTTGAATTGGTTGAAATTGCCAAAGCACAATATGGCTCAAAACTCACAAACAATAATGTTTCTAATGATGTTGTTGATTTCTTATTTGCACGCCTCCCTTCTATTTATCAAGCAAGTGGTTATTCACTTGAGTTGATTCAATCAGTATTGGATCGTCGTCCGACTAAGCCTGTTGATTTTGAAAAACGTATTCAAGCAGTTGCTAAATTCCAAGAGCTACCTGAAGCATCTCCTATCGCAGCCGCCAATAAACGTATTGGTAATATTTTAGCGAAAGTGACTGGTGTTATCAGTAGTGATATTGATAAGTCTTTGCTTGAAGCTGATGCAGAAAAAGCGTTGTACGCGATTTTAACCGCCCTAGAAAGCAAATTAAGCCCTCTTTTTGCATCAGGAGACTACGAGTCAGCATTGTTTGAACTTGCATCTCTACAAGCGCCTGTAGACCTGTTCTTCGACAATGTCATGGTGATGGATGAAAATGAGTCAGTTAAACAAAATCGTTTAGCGCTATTAGCCCGTTTACGTCAATTATTTTTAAATGTAGCTGATGTCTCTGTTTTATAGAGATGATTAACTAACAATATTATTTGTATTGCTAATTTCAAAGCTCAGTAATTACTGAGCTTTTTTGTTTCACGTGAAACATATAAATTTATAGAGGAAAAAATGCCCTATTCTATTTTTGGAAATAAATTTACTCGTCATTCTGGTATTACAGAATTAATGGATGATCTTAACCAAGGTGTTCAAGGTGGTGATGACTTGTTAATGTTGGGAGGAGGAAACCCAGCCACTATTCCTGAAATAGAAATAACAATACAAGGTCTATTACAAAAATTACTTGATCAAGGTAAGTTGTTAAAAACACTGGCAAATTATGATGGACCACAGGGGAAAAATAGTTTTATTGATGCCCTCGTTGAACTTTTCAATGAGCTGTATGATTGGGGCTTAACCGCAGACAATATTATGTTGACGAATGGGAGTCAAAGTGCATTTTTCTACCTGTTTAATTTATTAGCTGGTGATTTTAAAGCAGGAAAAAAACGTAAAATTTTATTTCCACTTGCACCAGAATATATAGGCTATGCAGATGCCTGTGTCAGTGAAGATGTTTTTGTTGCTGTTAAACCGAAAATATCAGAACTTGAAAATAGACACTTTAAATACCATGTTGATTTTGATGCATTAAAAATTGACGATGATATCGCTGCCATTTGTGTTTCTCGCCCCACTAATCCAACGGGGAACGTTTTAACGGATGATGAAATTGAAAAATTAGATAAATTAGCGCATGAAAATAATATTCCCCTGATTATTGATAATGCCTATGGTGTGCCATTTCCTAATATGATTTTTGCGGATGTAACCCCTTTTTGGAATGAAAACACAATCATTTGTTTGAGTTTATCTAAATTTGGTTTACCTGGTGCTCGTTGTGGTATTGTTATCGCAAACCCTAAAATAGTTAAGGCAATGTCTAACTTGTCGGGAATAATGGCTTTATCACCCGGTTCTATTGGGCCTGAGATTGCATTGCCATTAGTTAAAAGCAGAGATATTTTAAAATTAAGTGATCAGGTCATTAAACCCTTTTATCAAAATAAATCGCAACGCGCCATACAACTATTACAAGATAAAATTAAAAGCCCTAATTTTAGAATCCATGAAGCAGAAGGTGCACTCTTCTTGTGGTTATGGTTTAAAGATTTGCCAATCAGCTCTGATTCATTATATAAAATACTCAAAAAGAAAGGCGTCATCGTTGTCTCTGGTCATTATTTTTTTCCTGGTTTATCTCAACAATGGCCGCATACGAATGAATGTATTCGTTTAAACTATGCACAATCTGAAACGGTATTAGTGCGAGCTATTGATATTATTGCTGATACAATTAATGCTTTGTATGAAACTGGGAGCGTTTAATCTGTTCCACGTGAAACAAATTAAATGATATTAATGAATAAATCACTCCTATTAGAAGCGTTAAAAAACACATTCCCCGTATTGTGTGGTTATATTCCGATGGGCATGGCATTTGGTATACTCTTTAATGAACTTGGCTTTCATTGGATATATGCCACATTGATGGCGACTATTATTTACGCTGGTGCAGCACAATTTATTGCTGTTGGTTTGTTAGCAAATCATGCTAATTTGATTGAAGTCGCTATTGCTACATTGCTTTTAAATTCCCGCCATATGTTTTATGGTATCACACTACTTAATAAATTTAAGACCAGTTGGCTACGAAAAATGTATCTAATTTTTGGACTTACCGATGAGACCTATTCTTTGTTAACGGGTACGCGTCCTGTGGAAGAACAAGGGAAAACTAATTTATACCTATTAATTACGTTTCTGAATCATAGTTATTGGATAATCGGTTGTACTTTTGGTGCTATTATCGGCGCGAATATCAATGTAAATACTTCCGGATTAGAGTTTACCCTTCCTGCATTATTTATGGTATTAGTGATCGAGCAATATAAATCGATTCGAGAGCCATGGCCATTTTTGATGGCTGCAGTTATCGCATTTATATCAATCTGGCTTTTTAGCCGCGATAATATGTTACTAATGTCTATTTTAGTTTCCATTATAGCCTTGCTAATTTCACAGCGAAAACAAATCGCAAATGATGAGATCGAGCAGAGGAACCTATAAATGCAAGATAGCTATTACCTTTTATTATTTGTTAGCGTTATGGCTATTGTTACTTTTATTACCCGTGCATTACCGTTTGTTGTACTTTATAAAGTAAGTGAACACCCTGTATTGATTTATTTAGGGCGTTACTTACCACCGGTTGTGATGGTTTTATTATTGATTTATTGTTTTCGCGATCTACGTTTTAATGAATTTACAGATGGTCCAGCAGAAATATTAGCACTACTTTTAGTTATCACTCTGCATTTATGGCGTGGTAATGCTCTGTTTAGCATTATGGGAGGTACTGCTCTTTATATGTATATCTGTCAGAATTCAATACTATTTAGTTAACAAAATCAGTTCGAATAAAATGAAAAAATCAGTTTAGTTTCACGTGGAACATGTGGTGTTAAATTGTTATTTTAGATAGTCGGTTCTTTGTTAGGGTATTATTACTAAATAGTTAGTAGCGGCAACAGCTTTCTATATTTTCATAGCATTCAATTATGCATATTTCCTAAAAGATAATAAAAAAGCCAGCTTGAGAAGCTGGCTTTTTATTAGTATAAACTTACTTTAAAGTTATTAAATATCTAAATTTTCTACACGTAGTGCATTTTCTTCGATAAATTGACGACGCGGCTCTACATTATCACCCATTAGAGTCGAGAATAGTTGATCTGCACCCACAGCATCTTCTATTGTCACTTGTAACATATGGCGTGTATTTGGATCCATCGTTGTATCACATAGCTGGTCTGGATTCATTTCACCTAGTCCTTTATATCGTTGGATGTATAAACCACGCTTAGACTCATTCATGAGCCAGTTAACAGCATCAATAAAATTACTAACTTCTTTTGTACGCTCGCCACGCTTGATATAAGCGCCCTCTTCAAGAACATCTGTTATTTCATTCCCGATAGAGACTAAAGAGCTATAACCGTCTGAGCCAAAATATTCTTCATCAAAGGTAAATTTAGTATCTACACCATGTTTACGTACAGTGATGATCACTTTATTTGTTAATTCATCTTCAGAAAGAACAACATCAGCACTATAAATAGTCCCTTGTAAATCTTCACTATTTAACGTTTCAATTAAGTCATTAGCCCAATTAGTTGTATGGGTCTTATCGGAAAGATTATCTACCGTTAATTCTGGTTTATAGATAAGTTTATCTAGAATTTGTACCGGGAAACGACGTTTTAAACGTTCAATCGTATCTTGTACCGCACGGTAACGTTGTATTAAACCTTCAAGTGCGATCCCTGATATTCCTGGTGCTTCAGCATTTACGTGTAAAGAAGAGTTTTCCATTGCTAATGTGGTTAAATATTTTTGTAACTCAAATTCATCTTTAACGTAAGTTTCTTGCTTACCTCTTTTGACTTTATAGAGAGGCGGTTGTGCAATATAGATATAACCATGTTCGATAAGTTCTGGCATTTGACGATAAAAGAAAGTCAGTAGCAATGTACGAATATGCGAACCATCAACATCGGCATCGGTCATAATTATTATGCGATGGTAACGTGTTTTTTCTGGATTATATTCGTCACGGCCAATTCCACAACCTAGCGCAGTAATTAGCGTTGCAACTTCCTGTGAAGATAGCATCTTATCAAAGCGCGCTTTTTCTACATTTAGAATTTTACCTTTAAGCGGTAAAATAGCTTGGTTTTTACGATTTCTTCCCTGCTTAGCGCTGCCGCCAGCAGAATCCCCTTCCACTATGTATAGTTCAGAAAGCGCTGGATCTTTTTCCTGACAATCTGCTAGTTTACCTGGTAAACCAGCTAAATCGAGAGCACCTTTACGACGTGTCATATCACGCGCTTTACGAGCGGCTTCTCGTGCTCTAGCTGCATCAATAATTTTAGCTGTAATTATTTTTGCTTCAGCAGGATTTTCTAGTAAGAATTCTTGTAATTTCTCACTCATTGTACTTTCAACTATCGGACGTACTTCCGATGAAACTAAGCGATCTTTCGTTTGTGATGAGAATTTTGGGTCGGGCACTTTAACAGATATTACTGCTGTTAGGCCTTCGCGTGAGTCACCGCCTTCCGTTGATGTTTTGTTTTTGTTGTTTTTTACTTTAGCAAACTCATTTTCCATGTAATTATTTAGAGTACGAGTTAAGCCTCCACGGAAACCTGTTAAATGAGAACCACCATCACGCTGGGGAATATTATTAGTAAAGCAGTAGATGTTTTCTTGGAAACCATCATTCCACTGCATTGCTACTTCAACGCTTATATTGTCTTCACCTTCAACGGCAAAGTGAAATATTTTTTGGTGAACAGGGGTTTTATTTTTATTTAAAAATTCGATGAAAGATTTAATACCACCTTCGTAACAAAAGTGATCCGATTTATCTTCTTCGCGTTTATCAATTAATTTAATTGAAACTCCCGAGTTTAAAAAAGAGAGTTCGCGCAATTTTTTAGCTAGAATATCATAGTGAAAAAGAACATCTGAAAAAGTCTCTTTACTTGGCCAAAAACGAATTTCAGTCCCCGTTTGTTCAGAGTCACCAATGATGGCCAATGGTGCTTCTGGTACGCCATTGTTATATGTTTGTTGATGTATTTTGCCACTTCGTTTTACTGTCAAACGTAGTTTGCTAGAAAGTGCGTTTACAACAGAGACACCAACACCATGTAAACCACCCGATACTTTATAAGAATTATCGTCAAACTTACCGCCAGCATGCAATACCGTCATGATCACTTCGGCTGCAGAAACCCCCTCTTCTTTATGGATATCTACTGGTATTCCACGACCATTATCACGCACAGAAACACTGCCGTCAGTATGGATAGTTGTAATGATGTCACTACAATGGCCAGCTAACGCTTCATCTATAGAGTTATCCAGTATTTCAAATACCATGTGGTGTAAACCAGTACCATCATCAGTATCGCCAATATACATACCAGGACGCTTTCGTACCGCATCTAACCCTTTTAGTACTTTTATATTTGACGAATCATAACTATTTTCAGCCATAATACTTTCACCTATTTTACTGTAATCTTGCCATGTTCCACGTGAAACATGGTGCGTTGATGTCCAAACAAAGTCTCAATGTTATCTTTTTCTATAACAGAAACAAAGAGTTGAGCATCGGAATTGCTAATGTGTTTTGCTAATATAGATTGTTTGGCCTGATCTAACTCAGAACTAAAATCATCGATTAAAAAAACACACTGTTTATTATTCATTGAGTTTAAAAATAATCCTTGTGCAAGGCGCAAGGCGTAAACAAATAGTTTTAGCTGCCCTCTTGATAAAACATCACTAACGGGTAGCTTATTTATTTTAAATCTTAAATCAGCCTTTTGCGGACCAGCTGTTGTATAGCCAAGCTGTTTGTCGCGCATAAAATTATCTGCTAAATAATTTTGCAGTGACTTATTGTTTTTATCCCACCCACAAAAGAATTGGCTGCTAATAGTAAAGTCAGGCAAAAAGTCTTTAAGGGTTGTTTCCACTAGTGGCATCAACAGATTAAAATAAGCTTCTCTCTGTACTGTCAGCAGCTCACTTAAATGACAAAGCTCATTATCCCATACTTGTAGCTCTTTGTAAGTCTTACATTGCTTTAAAGCGGCATTACGCTGCTTTAATAGTCGCTTTATGCGAGCCCAGTTATGGTAAAAGTGCTGATCATGATAAAAAACGCCCCAGTCTAAGTAAGCTCGTCTATTTTTGGGACTTCCCGATAACAAAGTATGACTTTCTGGTGTGATTAATTGTATGGGTAAATATTGCGTTAACATGGCTAAATTCTTAGCATATATACCATTTATTTTAACGATACTATCGCCATTATGTGATTTTTTTAGCCCTATCGGGGTTAATATATTTTGTTGCTGATTAATTTCACCATATAGGGTAAATTCAGTGGACTCATAATTAATAACACGGTTATTAAGATGAGTGCGAAAAGAACGCCCAAGGCCAAGAAAGTAGATTGCTTCAAGTAGTGATGTTTTACCACTACCATTAGCACCAACAATAATATTAATTTTGTGATTAAAAGTCAGGTTAGCTGAGTGAATATTACGAAACTGATTTATTATCAATTTGTCTAAAGGCATTAACCAAGACTCTTAATTAGTAAATAATATAGGATATTAATAGACTATAAACGCATTGGCATTAGAACATAGAGAGAGTCTTCACTATCAATAGATTCAATTAATGCGCTATGATCAGATGAGCTAAAAGTTATTTTTACCTGATCACTTTTAATTGTATTTAAAACATCCAATACATAACTTACATTAAAGCCAATTTCTAGTTCTGCAGAGTGGTAATTCACATCAATATACTCTTCAGCTTCTTCGCGCTCTGGATTATTTGCGGTTATCTGTAAAAGATTTTCTGAGAGTGTTAAGCGCACGCCTCTAAACTTTTCATTGGACAAAATAGCAGCGCGTGAAAAAGCTTGTTTAAGTGTTTCTCTGCTCGAAATTAACTCTTTATCACCGTTGCGTGGAATAACGCGACGATAATCAGGAAAGCGACCATCTACTAATTTAGTCGTAAAAATAAAGCCATCAATAATTGCACGTAGGTTATTGTGACCAATTTGAATGGTCACATTTGCTTGTTCATCATCCAGCAGCTTAACTAATTCAATCACCCCTTTTCTAGGTACTATTACCGATTGCTCACTAATGGCTTCAGAGAGTGAAATTGAACACGAGGCGAGTCGATGTCCATCCGTTGCAACACTACGTAAAGCTTGACCAGAAGCCTCAAAATACATGCCATTTAGGTAATAACGAACATCTTGGCTAGCCATGGCAAATTGGGTTAGTTCTATCAGTTTTTTAAATTCCGCCTGTGCAACGGTAAACTCTAGCAAACTTTGCCATGATTCTATATTTGGAAAATCGGCTGCAGGTAATGATGATAGTAAGTAACGACTACGTCCAGAGCGTATGGTTACTTTGTTTTCTTTTACTTCAAACGTTATTTCACAAGGGCCTGATAATCCTCTGCAAATATCTAACAATTTACGTGCAGGGACAGTTATTTCACCTTCTTTAGATGGGTGCTCTAGGGGGATTTGTGTAATTAGCTCTACTTCAAGGTCAGTACCCGTAAGACTTAATATATTGTCTTTTACAACAATAAGTATATTACCCATTATAGGTAAAGCCGGACGCCCTCCTGCAACTGAACTAACGACTAACTGTAATGGGCGGAGAAATGCGTCTCTAGAAATGGTAAACAGCATAATATAAATAACCTTGTAGCAATTACATTGAAAGTGTACGGATCAGGATTTTATAATCTTCTTGAATATCATTATTTTCACGGCGTAATTCAGCTACCTTACGACAAGCATGTAAAACCGTAGTGTGATCACGTCCACCAAATGCTTCGCCAATTTCAGGCAAGCTATGTTGGGTTAATTCTTTAGCTAAAGCCATCGCTATTTGTCTAGGACGAGCAACGGTTCGAGTGCGTCTTTTTGATGACATATCTGAGGTTTTTATGCGGTAATGTTCTGCGACGACCTTTTGAATATTATCAATAGTTGTCTGTTTGGTGTGTACCGCTAACATATCACGCAGCGCATCCTGTACTAAAGATATCGTAATATCTTGTCCTGTAAATTGTGCTTTTGCTGAAATATTTGCAATCGCCCCTTCTAATACGCGAACATCGGTAATGGTTAGACGTTTGGCAATAAAGAAAGCAACATCATCGGGTAATTTTAAGCCGCGCTCTTCTGCTTTAGTTATTAATATCGCAACACGGGTTTCTAATTCCGGTGGATCGATGGGGATAGATAATCCCCAACCAAAACGAGTACGCAGTCGTTCATCAATGCCTTCAATCTCTTTTGGAAAACGGTCACTGGTTAATATAACTTGCTGATGTGCATCGAGCATCGAATTGAAAGTTTGAAATAGTACTTCTTGAGAACGATCTTTACCGGCAAAAAAATGAATATCATCAATTAATAGTGCATCAAGTGATGCGTAGTATTCTTTGAACTGTTCGATAGTATTGTTGCGGATTGCATTGATCATATCCTGCACAAAACGTTCTGAGCGAATATAGACCACTTTGCTTTCTGGATTTTCTGCCAGAATCGCATTACCTACAGCATGTAAAAGATGGGTTTTCCCTAATCCTGGATGGGCATATAAGAACAGAGGATTGTAAACATCACCGGGATTTTCTGCTATTTGCTTTGTTGTTGCGAGGGCAAAGTTATTCGATTTACCCTCAACAAAATTTTCAAAAGTATATTTTTTAATTAAATTACTTTTGTGCGCGACACTGTTCGCTTTACTTTCACCTTCCCACGGCTGGTTGTCATTATTGACAACGGCGCTACTTTTTTGTGGTTCATCTGCATTTGCTGTACCGACCAGTAAGCGAATTTTAATTGTTTGCTTTGGATTTTCTTGATGAGCAAGTTGTTGAACTTTGCTTTCAATAATATCCATGTATTTATTACGTACCCATTCACTTGTGTATTTGTTGGGAGAGTAGAGAGAAAGCGTTGAATCTTTGAAATTTGCTTGTAACGGTCGCAACCAAGTACTGAAGTCACCCATTGACAGTTCGTCTTTTAATTGTGCTAAGCACTCTTGCCAAATTTCGAGGGACATCGTTCACTCCAGTAATTTATTTTCGGGCGCATAATTCTACCGATAAGATCGCTTTTTCGCCACAAGATCTAGTAATAAATAAATAAAAAAGATCCTTGTATTTATACTCGTTAGGTGCAACTAAATTCAATTTAGCAATATTAAGCCTAGATGAGAGAAGGATATAGGTATTAAGTCGTTCATGATCCCAGGCACAATAAATAAAATAAGCAAAGATCATTGATAGATCCTTGCTTATTAATCACGCTTCTATATAATCCCCACACCCTGACTTTTGAGTCTGGATCACAGTTTAAATTAATCGATATTAAGCTAACGCTTTTATGGAAAACGATTTAATCTGCTTGAAAGAAGCATCTCTGATTGACTTTTGGTCGATCAATACATAGAATTCGCTCTCTTTTTAATCGGCTAACTCTTTTTCTTTATTATTTATGATTTGCTCATTGAGCGATTTACCAATAATAAGCTAAAAATAGTGGCTACTGTACAGTACTTAACTAATAAGTGGAAAAGAGCATGAAACGTACTTTTCAACCTAGCAACATTAAGCGTAAGCGTTCACACGGCTTCAGAACTCGTATGGCGACTAAAAATGGTCGTAACGTACTAGCTCGTCGTCGTGCTAAAGGCCGCGCAAGCTTAAGCGCATAATCTACCAGACGTGGTAAATTATTCGTTTTCTCGGGAGTTACGTCTGTTAACTCCCGATGATTTTCAACCTGTATTTAAAAATGCTATCCCAGCAGTTTCACCGCACCTCACTCTTCTTGCCCGAAAAAATACATTAGATCACCCTCGTATAGGAATGGCTATTCCTAAAAAGCATATTAAACGTGCTGTAGGCCGTAATCGTATTCGTCGCATTATAAGAGAACAATTCCGTCATCAACAACAGCAACTGCCTGCAATTGATATTGTGGTTATTGCTAAAGCGGGTATTGCTGATTTATCAAATCAAGAAATTAATAAAATTTTGGATAAATTATGGCGAAAATTAGTACAGCGTTGCAGTGGATAATTATTAAATTTATTCGATTTTATCAAATAGCAATCAGTCCGATGATTGGGCCCCGTTGCCGTTTTACGCCAAGTTGCTCTCATTATGCGATCGAAGCGATAAAATTGCATGGAATAATAAAAGGATGTTGGCTAGCTGCTTCGCGTCTTATAAAATGTCAGCCTTTAAGTGAAGGTGGTTACGATCCTGTGCCTACTTGTTGTGTTAATAAAAATAAACCTAAATAAAAGAGATTAATAAACGTTATGGAATCCCAACGCAATTTACTTTTACTCGCTTTGCTATTCGTGAGCTTTTTGCTTTATCAGGCATGGGAAATTAAAAGAACCCACCTGTTGCACAAACTCAAACAGTAGAACAGGCAAATAATAACGCCTCTTCAGTGCCATCAAGTAATAATTTTAGCGCAGATGTTCCAGCATCGGCTCAATTATCAACTGATAGCGAAGTGCCTAGCGAAGATATGAGCAGCCAAACGGTCGTTATCGAAAATGATACGTTACGTTTAGATATCTCTCTACGTGGGGGGGATATTACCTCTGCAGATTTGTTAGATTATAATGCACAACTTCATTCGATTGAGCCGTTTCGTTTACTTGAAGATAGCAATGATTTCACCTACATTGCACAAAGTGGGTTGATTGGGCAAGGTCCCGATGCAAGCAAAAAAGGGCGACCAGTTTATCGAGCTGAAAAGCCTCAAGCTACCCTTGCTGATGGTGCGGATAGCGTATCGACAGCATTAAGCTTTGTCGATGAAAATGGTAACAAGTTTACTAAAATATTCACGCTAAAACGTGGCGAATATGTGGTTAATGTTACCTACAAAATAGAAAACAATACTGCTGAGCCATTAAATGTTCAATTATATGGACAATTAAAAGAGAGCCTTCACGATTCAGGTACCAATTTAATGATGCCTGTGTACCGAGGTGGCGCTTATTCGACAGCAGAAACACGTTATAAAAAATATAGTTTTGATGACATGAAAGACGTCGCGCTTAGTCAAACTACACAAGGTGGTTGGGTTGGCATGTTACAACACTATTTTGTAGCGGCTTGGATCCCCTCTCCGACAGATAGCAACCAACTATACAGTGCCATTATTCAGAATAAAGATGCAGCAATCGGTTTTAAAGCGCCACTGAAAACGATTGATGCAAATAGTGTTGCTGAGATTAAAGCAAACCTATGGGTTGGTCCAAAATTACAAAAAGAGATGGCTAAAACAGCAGAAAATCTTGATTTAAGTGTTGATTATGGTTGGTTATGGTTTATTGCCCAACCGTTATTTAAACTGCTACTTTTCTTCCAAAGCATTGTTGGTAACTGGGGTATTGCCATTATATTAATTACCTTTACGGTAAAAGGCGCACTTTATCCACTAACTAAAGCGCAATATACTTCAATGGCTAAAATGCGTCTTTTACAACCAAAGATTCAAGCCTTACGTGATCGCTATGGAGAAGACCGCCAGAAAGTATCTAAAGCGATGATGGAACTTTATAAGGAAGAGAAGGTTAACCCGCTTGGTGGTTGTTTCCCTATCCTATTACAGATGCCTATTTTCATCGCGTTATACTGGTCATTAATGGAGTCTGTAGAGCTTCGTCATGCACCATTTATGTTGTGGATTCAGGATTTATCAGTACAAGACCCATACTATGTATTACCTATTTTAATGGGAGTTAGTATGTTCTTTATCCAGAAAATGTCACCGAACAGCGTGCAAGATCCTATGCAGCAGAAGATTATGAGATATATGCCTCTGGTATTTACCTTCTTCTTCCTTTGGTTCCCAGCAGGTTTGGTACTTTACTGGTTAGTGAGCAATATTGTCACCTTGATTCAACAAACAATTATCTATCGCAGCTTTGAGAAAAAAGGGCTTAACGAGAAGAAATAGCTTTGTTAATGAGCTAAGGCTAAAATAAAAGGCGACTATTAGAGTCGCCTTTTTTATCTTTATTTTTTGAGGAAAAATCATGATCCAAAATAGTGATACTATTGTTGCTCAAGCGACCGCACCCGGTCGAGGAGGCGTTGGCATTATTCGTATTTCAGGGCCTGATGTCGAAGTGGTTGCTGAAGCTATTTTGGGCAAAATCCCCCGCATTCGATATGCAGAGTATCTTCCTTTTAAAAATCAAAATAATGAGGTTTTGGATGAAGGGATTGCTTTGTTGTTTAAAGCGCCTAACTCATTTACTGGCGAAGATGTTTTAGAGTTACAGGGGCATGGTGGTCCAGTTGTGATGGATATGCTAATCAAGGCTATTTTAACCATCGAAAACATTCGCAGTGCCAAGCCTGGAGAGTTTTCCGAACGAGCCTTCATGAACGATAAGCTCGATTTAGCGCAAGCTGAAGCTATTGCTGACCTGATTGAAGCCACTTCTGAGCAGGCTGCTAAAAGCGCCCTACACTCTCTACAGGGAGAGTTTTCCGAAAAAATTCATCACTTAGTAGAAAGCCTGATTCATCTGCGTATTTATGTTGAAGCCTCCATTGATTTCCCTGAGGAAGAGGTTGATTTTTTAAGCGATGGTAAAATTGCTGCAGATTTACAACAAATAATGGCGAATTTAGATGCTGTACAAGCGCAAGCGAAACAAGGAGCCATTTTACGCGAAGGGATGAAAGTGGTTATTGCTGGGCGACCTAACGCAGGTAAATCAAGCTTACTGAATAATCTAGTGGGCAAAGAGAGCGCAATCGTAACAGATATAGCGGGTACGACTCGTGATGTGATGCGTGAACATATTCATATCGATGGTATGCCATTGCATATTATTGATACGGCAGGTTTGCGTGAAGGTGTGGATGAAGTTGAAAAAATTGGTATTGAACGCGCATGGGATGAGATAAAGAGTGCTGATAGAGTCTTATTTATGCTTGATGCAACGACCACCGATGCCGAAGATCCCCATGAAATATGGCCTGATTTTATTGATAAACTGCCTAAAAATATCGGCTTAACCGTTGTTCGTAATAAAGCCGATTTAACTGGTGAGAGCTTATCTGTAACAGAACATCAGCATCATCCTGTTTATCGAATATCAGCGAAAACCGGCCTTGGCGTTACAGAGCTAAAGGAGCATCTTAAAGAGATTATGGGTTATCAAAGTAATACCGAAGGTGGTTTTATGGCAAGACGCCGTCATTTAGAAGCGATTGATAATGCACAATCCCACTTGCTTGAAGGCAAAGTTCAACTAGAAGAGTATAAAGCCGGTGAGTTATTAGCTGAAGAGCTGCGTTTAGCGCAACAATATTTGAGTGAAATAACCGGCGAATTTACCTCTGATGACTTACTCGGGCGCATCTTTTCAAGCTTTTGTATCGGCAAATAACCACTCTACTTATTGTTATTAGTGCCACTGCTTGTGGTTAAAACTGTATGCATCGTATATTGGCACTTTTTTTCGGATTTTGTATCTTGAAATAGCATGGGTATGGCTGTGAGATATCGACTATAGGCCAATGCGGATATCGTGCTTTTTAACAAGAGATTTAAGATAGAAAGTGGCGAGAAAAAACAATTAACAAATTGAAAATAAAAGGATATTTTGTTTTTATTTGTTTGTTGTCACGAATGATTGTTATTTTTTCCAATTATTTTATTGGAAAAAGGCATATTATTTATTCCGAAGCAGAGATAAAGTTTACGGGATGTAAATAAGTTATCTCAATGCTAAGGATAGTAACAGGATGTTATAACGGATAAATAGGGATTATTTATCTAATCAGGAAGATATAAGGATCAACTACAGGATGTAGTTAGGGAACACCTTCTAGGATTGAAGGTTGATAATAACTGGATTGTTATTATTAGTCAGGATGACAAAGGACACCTCCTTGGATTGGAGATGTAGGGTAAACAGGATTGTTTATCGCATGGATGTATACGGATATCGGCCAAAGGATGGGAAGTGGACGCCTAGATGGGCATAGTCAAAAGGATGTAATGCAAGGAGCATCTACTATCAAGGATTAGATAGGGAGACTAAACTAGGGCAGCTTAGGCTGCCCTTCCTCTTTTTATAAAATAAAAATTTTCACTTTATTATTCATTATACCCATCTTATCTGAGCATGTTTGCCAGCTGCTTACTCGGTACAAATAGCCGAAATTTTTGCTTTTTAAAATCAATTATTTATTCGTTATAAATTTCGTGAAGCGAATAGACCTTTGCATTTCTAATTTTCTCTGTGCCATTTTTTAATCCCCTTTATTCGTGTAAGAGATTGACCATTGCTATTTGCAGATATAGTAAGAATAAAAGAGGTTTAAATGCTAATAAAAACACGAGAATAAAAATAACATATTGATTTTTAATGTTTTTTGTTTTTATTTATTCTTTTAATAGAAATAATCTTATTTTCATTGCAGATACCCTTGCATAATAACGTATTATTTATCCCGCAGCAGAGATAAGGTTTACAGGATGTAAATAATTCATCTCTACAGCAAGGATAATAACGGGATGTTATTCATGATAAATAGGGATTATTTGTCTAGTCAGGAAGACGTAATGGATCAGCTACAGGATGTAGTTAGGGAACACCTTCTAAGGATTGAAGGTCAATAATAACGGGATTGTTGTTATTGAGTCAGGATGACAAAAAAGGATACCTCCTAGGATTGGAGTATAGAAGACAAACAGGATTGTTTGTCTGGTCAGGAAGACGCAATGGAGCTGCTACAGGATGTAGTTAGGGAACACCTTCTAAGGATTGAAGGTCGATAATAACGGGATTGTTATTATTGAGTCAGGATGACAAAAAAGGATAGCTCCTAGGATTGGAGATAGATGACAAACAGGATTGTTTGTCTGGTCAGGAATAGACAAAGGATCAGCTACAGGATGTAGTTAGGGACCCCCTTCTTGGATTGAAGGTCGATAATAACGGGATTGTTATTGTTGAGTCAGGATGACAAAAAAGGATGTCTCCTAGGATTGGGAGAGGGATGCCTAGTTTGGCGCAATTAAATGGATGTTCTGCAAGGAGCACTTACTATCAAGGATTTGATGGCAAGATTAAATTAGGGCAGCTTAGGCTGCCCTTCCTCTTTTTATAACTCTGCATTTTCTCTATTTTATTCCCATTAATTGACTTCCACCGATCACAGCTAGTTATCCTTGTAAGAGATCGATTATTGCTATTTACAGATATCCATACTATTTTAATCTATGTATTTGATACCATAAAATTAAGTTATTGAATAATAAACTTTTTTTGAAGTATATTATTATTTGTTTACATTGTTAATTGGGCGCGAGAAACCTTTAATATTCATTTTGCAGCAAAGATTAGGCTTACAGGATGTAAACAATTCATCGCTACAGCAATAATAATCACAGGATGTTATTAAGGATAAATAAAGGTTTATTTATCTAGTCAGGAACACCCTCTTGGTTGAAAGATCTGATCACAAAGAGGGTGATAAATTCAATTTTTATCCCGAGTAGATGTGATTAAAACCTGTACAATACACCGACGGAAAACAGATCAACGTCTTCATCGATATCATACCACTCCCACTCACCGACAATACTGAACTGGTCAGTGAACATGTATTCAGCGCCGAGGCCATACAAAAGGTCGCTGCCATCGTCGTCAATACCAGAAGCAGCATCGCCTCCATCTGCATCCCACATGATCATGCCGAACTTGCCGAACAGGGCAAACTGCTCGCTGAGCGGCAGCGTGCCCTTCGCTGCGACTGTCCACCCGTCTATTTCGGCGCTGACTTTCGAACCGTCTATGTAACCATCGATCTCACCAAAATCCACCCTGGAGGCCTCAAAGGCGAGGTACGAATTCACCCCCCAACCGCCGAAGATCTTCCAGCCGATGTCCTCGTCATCGCAACTGGTGAGACCGCTGCACGCATCGATGGTAGATTGCCCGATGCTCGCACCTGCATAGAAGCCATTCTCTGCGAGGGCATTACCCGTTATGCCCAAAGTCAACAATATTGCGCTTATAAGTTTCGATTGTTTCATTACCTTTTCCTTATGGTGTATAGAAAGCATAAATTTTATCCCCAAGTACATTTGTCCTTACCTGGCCAGTTGCAATACCAATCGGAATAAATAGCTGATATATTTTACTGGTTAAAATAACTTACTTTTTTGTTGTAAGTTTCGCAAAGGGAACAACCATTTGCGTCAACTTACGCCTCAAATTAAGCCATTTTTCCTGCGCAAAATTTAGATCACATACTTAATCCGATTGGTATAACATGCCCATTACTTTGTAAAATTGTTTTCCTATAAATGCTTGTCTCATTAGTAATTAGTGATTAATTGTAATAGGGCACTTTTAATAGCTTAGTCGCGATTTTTTACGATTCAAATAAGTTTTAAAGCGAACAGGCAAGTCGTTAAAATACAATTTCGTACTATTGTGAATATAAACAACGACATTATCGTTTATTTTAATCAGCAATATTGATCAGATATTTATGTGGATTGGTATAATCACGATTGAGGTTAAATATAATCGATATTGACTAGTTTATCCTTGTAAGAGATCGACCATTGTTGTTTGCAGATATCTACACAAATTGCAGTCGTATATGAGATTAAAAAAAGCAAAAAAACAGTTAAAACCTTGAATTTTAAGTTAATTTGTTTTTTGTGTTCATTTCCATGTTGATTATTGTTATTTGTTTCTTCCTATTTTATTAAATAAAGCTTTATTATTCCTTCCGCAGTAGAGACAAGGTTTACAGGATGTAAATAATTCATCACTACCGCAAGGACAATAACAGGATGTTATTAAAGATAAATAAGGATTATTTATCTAATCAGGAAGATTTAAAGGATTGGCTACAGGATGTAGTTAAGGAACACCTTCTAAGGATTGAAGGTTCGATAATAACGGGATAGTTATTATTGAGTCAGGATGACAAAATGGACAACTCCTAGGATTGGAGATGAATGATAGACAGGATTGTTTATCTAAATGGATGTAAAGGGATGAGCCCAAAGGATTGGGGAGTGGATGCCTAGATGGGCAATAGTCAATGGATGCGTCGCTTGGAGCACGGTCTATCACGGAATAGATAGAATGGCTAAATTGGGCAGCTTAGGCTGCCCACCTCTTTTGTCATATATATCTGTAAAATTTACCCGCCTAATTGTGCTTTTAAACTCTCTTCTAATTTTTCATATTTAAACTTAAATCCAGCTTCGATTAATTTTTTAGGTACGACATTGGTGCTTGAAAGTAGTAATTCTTTGCCCATTTCTGCAAACAGTAATCGAACCATAAAGCTAGGTAGTGGGAAACAGTTGGGACGTTTTAATTGTTTTGCTAGCAGATGACTAAATATACTATTGCTAATCGGGTTTGGTGAAACAAAATTAACGGGTCCGTTTAGTGATTCATTATCTATTGTGAATGATATCGCCCTAACCATGTCATGAATATCAATCCAGCTCATTATTTGTTGGCCATTGCCTATTTTCCCACCTAATCCAAATTTAAATACAGGCAGCATTTTCGCTAATGCCCCACCATCTTTACTTATCACTAAACCTGTGCGTAAATTAATGAGACGTGTACCGACACGCTTAATCGCATTGCTACTTTCCTCCCATTGTTGTGCTAATTGGCTAACAAAGTCACCACCCACTGGACTCTCTTCATCTAGCTCTTGCTCTCCTCTGTTGCCATAAAAGCCTATTGCAGAGGCATTAATCCATAACTTAGGGGCAGGTGAACTAATCATGAAATGTTTGACAAGTTTCTCGGTGGTTATAATTCTGCTATCTAATAGTTGTTGTTTTCTTTTTTCTGACCAACGCCCATTGGCAATATTCTCACCCGCTAAGTTAATCACGATATCGGGATGGTTAAATTCATTTAAGCAAAAAGTATCACTTTCTCTATCCCAGTATGGGTGTTCGTTTTGAGCGTGTCGCATCAAACGTCCGACGTTAATCCCCTGCGCTTGTAAAAACGGGACTAAGGCTGAACCAATTAAACCAGATGATCCAGCGATAAGTATTTTCTTGGTAGACATATATCACCTATAAAAAAAAATTAGTTTAGGTAGACATCGGGTGTTAAAACAATCCCTTTGTGTTCTAGCTAAATTAGAGCATAGCACTTTGCCTTGAACTCCATAAAATTAGTTATACCAATCAGAATAAATAGCTGATCTATTTTACGGGTTAAAATGACTTACTTTTTTGTTGTAAGTTTCGCAAAGGGAACAACCATTTGCGTTAACTTACACCTCAACTTACGCCTCAAATTAAGCGATTATTTCTGCGCAAAATTTAGATCACATACTTAATTCGATTGGTATTACACAGCATGCTGTGAAACTTGAATTTTGCAACATTAACATTTTTTACGCTTTCATTATCACTAATGAGTTTATATATATGTAAACGATACAAGGGATGATAACGATCACTGTTGAGAGTCATTTATGCGGTAATTGGTATTATAAATCTAGTGTTATTGAGGGGAGGGTGTCTGCTGGGCGAGCACAGCAAAGTAAAACTTGCCCCTCTTCTGGTATATAGCCGAGTGTTTTTGTATAGCTCACTTTACCTTTTTCGATATGACAACGACAAGCCCCGCAGTTACCGGTTCGGCAACTATACATCGGTTTTATCCCTTGTTTTTCAGCAAATTCTAAAAGTGAGCCTTCTTCGGGTGTCCAGATAGCGGTTATATTGCTGCTAGAGAAGTGAATTTCAGACTTTTTTGCTATTGGTAAAGTGGGGGTATTATTCTCTTCTATTGAGCCTTCTCCAAAAAACTCATAAAAAATGTTGGATTTATTGACGCCTGTGATCCTTAAGCCTGTATAAAGAGAACGCATAAATGACTCTGAACCACATAGGTAAAAATCAAACAGGTCAAATGGCAGAATTCTTTTTAGTAGCTCGATGTTTATTCGGCCAGTAGTCGAGTCATTACCAGCTGCTGCATCAGTGCTTTTGGGTTGAGAATACACGCTATGAATATGCAACCAGTGATGCTGTTTAGTGAGTGTTGTTAATTCATTAGTAAAAGCATGAGTTTCAGGGTTTTTAGTGCCGTGTATAAACCAGACGCTGCGTGGTGTAGCTCCATTTTTAATATCGCGAATGAGCCCTTGTAGCATGGCTATCATTGGCGTAATGCCGACACCCATTGAGAGTAAGACGATAGGATTATCATTGGCGTTTAGGGTAAACTTCCCTGCAGGTTGACCAGCATAAATTATGTCTCCCGTATTGAGCTGATCGTGCAATATCCTTGAAACTAGTCCGTTTGATTCACGTTTAACAGAAATTCTATAGGTGTCATTAGCTGGGGCTCTTGATAAAGTATAACTGCGAAAAATGGGGGCGTTAGCGTCATTTGGTTTAATACTAATGGGTAAGAATTGACCTGGTTGATATGCTTTTAATACAGAGTTATCAACGGGAGTGAGGTAAAAGGAGGTTATGTCGAGGCTTTCTTTTATTTTTTGCGTAATTATAAATGCTTTTTGATCGAGGCATACATCTCGGTTTTCTTGCCAGATACCGGTGTGAAATAAAGATGGAGACAATTCTTTTAACACACCCTGTATTGGCAAAAAGTTGTCAAGGTAAATACTATTGCGAATTTTGACTGAAACAATCCGCTCAGCACCTTCAAATTCGATTGCCGCACTTTCATCCCAAATGATTGTGGCTTCACCGGTAAGGAATACAGTTTCACCAGTTGAATAGTTAGGAATAAATAGGCCAACGCGGCCATCGGATTCTATATTACCCAGTGTGTTAAAGAAGCGATTCCCGCTAAAATCAGGAAAGTATAGTGTGTCGCCCTCTACTTTTATAAAACCAGGTTTGCCCCCACGATGGGACGCGTCGATGCCATCTCTTTTATCGGTTGAAAAAAAACGAGTGCGCGAGGCAATAAAAAACGTATCGGCAGATTCAAGCAATGCAAGGGAAGTGGGGGATAGTGTTTTTTCAAGTGTTAGGGTAGAGATATTTAAATGCCGTAAATGGCTTTTAGTCCAACTTAATTCTCGCTTTTGAATGTATTGAGGGCAGTTACCAAAGCTTTGTTCTACTACAATTGAAAAGCCCGTTGGGTTAATGTTTTTAATTACCCCATTCATGCGGTTACGGCGGCGAGTATGCGAGTCTATACCCACAAGGCCTATTTTCTGATTGTTTGTAAAATTAAGTTTAAAAAGATCCGTAAGCGCAGGGAGTGTTGCTATATTAAGTGTTTTTTTATCTGGTGATTGGATAAAACCAGGTTTATCGAATAATGGCATAGCCCATGGATAACCATCATGATCTACGAGTCCAATGATCACCATCGGTAAGTTAGTAAAAAACTCTCTGTGTTGATCTGGCATAGCTGCACGTATAAAACCCTCACTAGATCGAGAAACCATTTCGGCAATGCCCAGCTTCTCTTGGATTGCAATTTCAGCGTCGTGAAACTGAGATTTTTTTGTGCTAGGCATAGTTGGCTCCATTTTTTATACGGGTATCTTGAGTAAGTTTATGCTTTTGGAAGCGCTGAGCGAGCCATGGCGACAAAACGTGGATGCGCTTCAACACGTTCAAGCCATGCTTGAATTGCATGGTAGGGAGCCAGTGAGACGCCCCCCTCTGGGACGTGTGAAATATAGCTGTAACACGCAACATCAGCCAAAGTGATCGCTTCACCAGCTAGATAATTGCGAGTTTTCAATATAGCTTCAATTACTGAAAAAAGTCCCCCCGTAATTTCTTTGGCTTTGTTGTAATCTAAATCCGCTGCGAAGACTTTAACTAAACGAACAGCACAAGGCCCGTAAGCTATTTCACCGGCTGCTACAGACAACCAGCGCTGTACTTCCGCTGCTTTAATCGGCTCTTCTGGATACCATTCATAACCCTCATTATATTTTTTATATAAGTAAATCATTATTGCATTTGAATCAGATAGTGTGACACCGTTGTCATCAATAGCGGGTACTTGTCCAAAAGGGCTTATTTTTAAATACTCGGGTGTTTTGTGTGCACCGTTAGCCATATCTAATCAATCGTTTCGTATGGAATATCCAACAGTGCTAGCATTAATTCTGCGCGGTGACAGTGACCGGAAATAGGGTTACGATACAATTTTATTGGGCTACTATTTGTAGGGAATTTTATGTTCATAATATTAACCTCTCGCTAAGTTATTAAAATATAATGTTTTCTAAAGTTCAGTGGTTATAATCCCAAGTCGCTTAGGCTTTGGTGGTTATTAGGTCGATGTTCGGTTTCCCAGTGAAGTAAGCGTTCACTGTTTGCGATAGGGTGTTCATTAATGCTGGCGATGCGACGGTGCATTAAGCCATCCTCTGCAAATTCCCAGTTTTCATTGCCATACGCTCTAAACCATTGTCCGGAATCATCATGGAATTCATAAGCAAATCGCACGGCAATACGATTTTCAGTAAATGCCCAAAGTTCTTTTATTAAGCGGTAATCAAGTTCTCGAGTCCATTTTCGGGTTAGCAAAGCCTCTATTTCTTCACGTCCCTGAATAAATTCGGCGCGATTACGCCAAAGACAATCTTCGGTATAGGCTAATGCGACCTTTTTAGGATCACGGCTATTCCAGCCATCTTCTGCTAATCGAATTTTCTGAGTGGCAGTTTCTAGGTTAAAAGGTGGAATTGGTGGTCTTGACATTGTGTATTCCTCTTTTTTCAATGTTTGGGTGGTAATGCATGGTCATTGATATACGAGATATAAATATTTACTATTTCGTAATTCTACATAGGAATTTTAGTTTGTTATCAAAGAGAAATAATTACATAAAATAGGAAAACACTATTTCATTTTATGGAATAAAAATAAGAGTGTTATTTGGGATAGCAAAATATTCCGATATCTTTTCAGGGGCACGGACAAAATAAAATTATGTTCGATAGTTTTTCGATTCATGCGCAGTAGCGGCTTACTTAGCGGTGCGATAGGAGTATATTAGGCAACAATTAGCTTGCATTTATTTTGCTATTAGAAGAGTTAGTCACTGTAATCAATGGCTTTTAATATTCTATTTTCCTAAAAAAGGATAAAGACTATGTCCATGTTACTTCAACATACAAAGTTAGGAGGGCATCTTGAGGTAACATGGGTATATATTATGCGTTATCTAATGCGCTAATTGCTGCTAAAGGTTCTGCTCGATGGGTGTAGTCTGCATTTATATCAGCAAATACGACTTTACCCGTTTTTTCGATAACGTAAGTTGCCGCGAGTGGTAGTTCAAACACACCATTGCCGTTGTGTGCTTCCAGATCAATACCAAAACTTTTGTAAATTGGTCTTAGTGATTCAGGTAAAGTAAATACCAAATCCAGTGTTTTAGCAAAAGCCGATTTAGGATCGGATAATACGGAAAATTTCAGTGAGTTTTTTTCTATTGTTGTAAGTGATGCATCGGGTAGTTCAGGGGTAATGGCCAATAGATTGGCTCCTCGTGCTTTTATTTCATCCAATATTTGTTGGTATGCTCGTAGCTCTAAGTTGCAGTAGGGGCACCAGCCACCTCGATAAAAGGTTAGCACTACAGCCCCTTGAGATAATTTATCAGACAAACTTACCGCATTACCGAGTTGATCTGTTAGTGTGAAGTTAGGAAATTGATCGCCAACTTTTGGGGCGTATTGTGCTACTGATGAAGCCTTCAATTTTTCTGTTTCTGCTAACATAATATGCAGCTTTTCAGTCGGAATATTTTTAGCATATGCTGTGCGTATTTCGTTTAGTTGTTTTTCCAAGCTCATAGTAACTCCTTAGTGGTATCAAGTTATTAATGTTTTTGAACGATCATTCAAAATACTAATGGCTTGAAATGCATGAGTCAATAGTTAATTTTGAATAGTTGTTCAAAATAGTATTAAATAGCACTAAATTACTCAGAGGTTTAACGTAATGGCGAATAAAAAATTTGATGCAGATATTGTACTAGAACAGGCTCTAGCTACTTTTTGGCGATATGGTTTTTATGGCACGACTATACCTCAATTGGTTAAAGCGACGACTCTGCGTCCAGGGAGCCTTTATCGTGAGTTTGGAAATAAAGAGGCTCTGTATAAGCGAGCTTTGAGTCGATATACCGAAAAGACGATTGATAATATCAACCAAGTTATCAGTGAAAGTAGTGATGTACTTGAGGGGGTGTTGAAAATTTTAAAGGGGTTGCAAACGAGTGCTAACTCTGACTCCTATTGCGGATGTTTTTTAATTAAAAGCCAACTTGAATTATCAGCGCACAATCCGAAAGTTTCTGCTTATGTATCAACTGAGTTAGCGCGCATAGAAGAAAATTATAAGTGTCAGCTGATGCATTTTTTCACTTCAGCGCAAAGTAAGCTGTATGCCAAGCAATTGATGATCGTAATCTTTGGATTAAGGGTTGATGGCTATCAAAAAAATCAATTGGAAAATAGTGAGGAGTTATTGCTGGGATTATTACCTTGGCTGGGTAATGAATATCAATGCTATTAATACCAACTCCTATAATTATCTATCCATTAATATTTGTTAATTAGCATAAATAGTTACTCCACTTGATACCTTGCTATTATCCATTTTTTCTCTGCCTAAATAGATAATATAATTACAGGTTTTCCTATAAGTTGCGTGGGGGATAAGGTTGTATTTTATGGCCTTTAGTATGGTCATCATAATGCGATTATTAAGTATTTCATATTTTTAAACGGATAAGGGTTGTGAAGTAAATGGATAAATTACAATCAATAAAGGTCTTTATAGAAGTCGCTAAATGCCAGAGTTTTTCTGAGGCGGCATTAACTTTAAATATGTCTGCGCCCGCAGTAACAAGGGCGGTAGCTGCCTTGGAAGATAGGTTACGTGTTAAGCTTCTGAATCGCACCACAAGACTTGTTAGGTTAACCGCGCCAGGTCTGCGTTTTTTACATGATGCAGAAAATATATTAGAATCCCTTAATGAGGCAGAGTGTGCTGCATCTGGCGTTTACTCAAAACCAGCGGGAACATTAACGGTTACTGCACCGGTGTTGTTTGGCCAAAAATATATAATGCCAATAATACAAGAGTACTTGGATACTTACCCCGATGTACGAGTAAAGGCCGTTTTTTTTGACCGTGTTACCAGTTTATTAGAAGAGGAGTTGGATGTTGCAATCCGCATTGGTTATCTAAAAGATTCAAGTCTTTATGCTACACAAGTGGGGCAGGTAAGGAGAGTTGTTTGTGCATCGCCTAGATATTTTATACATAAAGGTGTTCCCATGCACCCAAGTGATCTTGCTGACCATGATATTATTTATCCAGAGACTTATGAAAGCAGGCCAGAGTGGAAATTTCAACATCAAGGTGTGATCGAGACGGTTAAGTTAGAGCCTCGTCTATCTTGCAATCAAAATGCGGCTGCATTAAAGGCTGCGTTAGATGGTTATGGTATAACTCGGTTAATGTCTTATCAAGTTGCACAAGAGCTGGCAAACGGCACTTTACAAGATGTACTAACAAGCTATGAAGGTGAGCCTCTTCCCGTAAGCATTTTACACATAGAAGGTCGTCGAACGAATGCAAAGATAAGAACTTTCATTGATTTAGCTGCTGCGCGTTTGAAAAAGTCGTTAATATTTTAAACTTACCCACTTTAAATAGGTCGCTTTCATATACTGAATATAAAAATTTTATTTGTAGAATGCGGGTATGGTAACCATCACTGTGATAAAATTTACAATTAAAACAATGAGGTAATGCCTGTATGCTACTTATGATTGATAATTACGATTCATTTACATATAACTTGGTGCAATACTTTGGTGAATTACAACAAGAAGTTATTGTTAAAAGAAATGATCAAATTAGTATCCAAGAAATTGCCGATTTAAACCCCGACCACATTGTCATCTCCCCGGGCCCTTGCACCCCTAATGAAGCGGGTATTTCTTTGCCTGTTATAGAACGTTTTGCTGGGAAAATTCCTTTACTAGGCGTCTGTTTAGGGCATCAAAGTATTGCTCAAGTGTTTGGTGCGCAAGTCGTGCGTGCGCAGAAGGTTATGCATGGTAAAAATTCATTAATTAACCACGATGGAAAGGGGGTCTTTACTGGATTAAGTTCACCCTTAAATATAACGCGTTATCATAGTTTAATTGTTGAACCTAGTACCTTACCAAGCTGTTTTGATGTTTCAGCGCATGTTATTGGTAGCAATGAAATAATGGCTATTCGTCATAAATATTTAGCTCTTGAGGGGGTGCAATTTCACCCTGAAAGCATCATGTCTGAACAAGGTTTACAGTTACTGAATAATTTTATTAAACAGGGTATTGGTTTCAAAAAATAAGTGCGTATATTATACGCCTATAAACAGTTGATTATTTATCTTTCATCCCTATACAGTTAAAAGGCTCCATTATGTCAAACACAGAAACCACTCGTGCACTTTTCGATCAAGTAATGGTGCCCAATTATGCGCCTTTGAATATGATCCCTGTACGAGGTGAAGGCTCTCGAGTTTGGGATCAAGAGGATAAAGAATACTTAGATTTAACCAGCGGTATCGCGGTAAATGCGCTCGGACATGCTCACCCTGAATTGGTTAGTGCATTAACTGAACAAGCGAAAAAAATATGGCATGTGAGTAATATTTATACCAATGAACCTGCATTATCATTGGCACAAAATTTAGTCGAAAATACCTTTGCTGAAAAAGTGTTTTTCGCAAATTCAGGCGCAGAAGCGAATGAGGCTGCATTAAAACTGGCACGTCGCTTTGCTTGTGATAACTATTGCGCGGATAAAACAGAAATTATTGCTTTCTATCAAGGCTTTCATGGGCGAACTTTTTTCACCGTCACTGTTGGTGGACAAGCCAGTTATTCCGACGGTTTTGGCCCCAAACCAGCTGATATAACACATTTACAATATAATGATTTAGCAGCTTTAGAAAAGGCTATTTCAGATAAAACCTGTGCGGTTATTTTAGAACCCTTACAAGGGGAAGGTGGGGTTTTACCCATCGACAAGAAATTTGCGCAAGGGGTACGTGATTTATGCGATAAATACCATGCCTTAATGATTTTTGATGAAGTGCAGACGGGGATGGGGCGTACGGGTGAGTTATTTGCCTATATGGGCTTGGGGGTAACGCCAGATATATTAACCTCGGCAAAATCATTAGGTTCAGGCTTTCCTATCTCTGCAATGTTGACCTTAACGAAGTATGCGCAGAGCTTAACACCGGGTACTCATGGCACCACCTTTGGTGGTAACCCATTGGCCTGTGCGGTAGCAAACAAAGCCTTTGAATTAATTAATACGCCACAAATGTTACAAGGCGTAAAAGAGAAAGGGGTGTTAATACGCCAACTATTAGCTGAAATTAATGATGAATTTTCCGTTTTTCAGGAAATTCGTGGTGCGGGATTATTAATAGGTGCGGTATTGAATGAATCCTATCAAGGGCGTGCTAAGGAATTTTTAACCGTGAGTGCCGAAAATGGGTTGTTGGTGCTGATTGCGGGTGCGAATGTGATCCGTTTTGCTCCTGCATTGAATATAAGTAATGATGAAATTAAAGAAGCGCTGCTTAAATTCAAGCAAGCGGTAAAAGCGGTTGTTGTAAATAAATAAAAAAAGCAATGTTACAGCATAGGCTTTATACTCTTAGGGTAGAGTAAGAAAAGAATAATTCACCCCTTTAATAATGCTAAAATAACTCTTATTAAAGACTGGTGGTGATAATAAATAAGTGCAGGTCATTAGCGCCTGACTTAAATACAGTATTATGAATTGGGAGCTCAAAAATGAGACGCGAATTAGCAATTGAATTTTCTCGAGTAACAGAGGCAGCAGCCTTAGCGGCTTATAAATGGTTAGGAAGAGGCGATAAAAATACAGCAGATGGCGCAGCGGTAGAAGCTATGCGTTTAATATTCAATCAAATTGATATTGATGGTGAAATCGTTATTGGTGAAGGTGAGATAGATGAAGCGCCAATGCTTTATATTGGCGAACATGTTGGAACGGGTAAAGGGGATGCTGTTGATATAGCAGTAGATCCTATTGAAGGCACTCGTATGACGGCGATGGGACAATCGAATGCCTTAGCTGTATTAGCTGTTGGTGAAAAGGGTAGCTTTTTACGTGCTCCCGATATGTATATGGAAAAACTCATTGTTGGGCCAAATGCAAAAGAAGCGATTAACTTGGAGTTATCTTTAGAGCAAAATTTAAAATCAATCGCATTTGCTTTGGGTAAATCGCTAACTGAGTTAACCGTTGCTACCTTAGCAAAACCTCGCCATGATCGTATTATTAAAGATATGCAAGGATTAGGTGTACGCGTATTTGCTATTCCCGATGGCGATGTCGCTATCTCTGTTTTAGCCTGTATGCCAGATAATCAGGTTGATGTATTGTATTGTATTGGTGGCGCTCCTGAAGGCGTTATTTCTGCTGCGGTAGTGC
Organism: Psychromonas sp. MME1; assembly: GCF_041080865.1. Taxonomy (NCBI): domain Bacteria; kingdom Pseudomonadati; phylum Pseudomonadota; class Gammaproteobacteria; order Alteromonadales; family Psychromonadaceae; genus Psychromonas; species Psychromonas sp. MME1. The sequence goes on from NZ_CP160906.1 coordinate 2,969,402, forward strand.
GTGCCTTAGATGGTAATATGCAAGCGCGTTTAATCCCAAGACCGATGGTTAAGGGGCCTACAGAAGAAAATATTCGTATTGGTAAAGAAGAGGTTGAGCGCTGCAAAGCAGTGGGTATTGAAGTTAATAAGGTATTGAAATTAGAAGATTTAGTTAAAAATGATAATGTTATCTTTTCGGCAACGGGGATCACTAAAGGCGATTTAGTTGAGGGAGTTGAAAAAATGGGTCGTTTAGCGACGACTGAGACACTATTAGTTCGCGGTAAATCTCGAACCGTTCGCCGTATTCGCTCAACCCATTATTTAGACCGTAAAGATCCTAAATTAAAAGAGATAATTCTTTAAGCTAATGGCACATGATCAAAAAAGGCACTTTTAAGTGCCTTTTTTATTTACGTAGTTTGACGCTTTCAACTTGATGATCGGCTCCTTTGGTGAGTATCAAGTTCGCTCTATCACGTGTTGGACGAATGTTTTTATCAAGATTAATACCATTGATTTCATCCCATATTTTGCTCGCAATCCCTATCGCTTCTTGTTCCGACATTTGTGAATAACTATGGAAATAAGCTTTTGGGTCGGTAAAAGCACCTTCTCTTAACTTTAGAACCGCTGGATATACCATTGTTTAAGTAGATTGCTGTCAGCATCAACAAAAATTGAAAAATCGACAAAGTCAGAGACAAAAACGCGATGTGAATGTTCGGGGTAGTTAATTGCACTTTGTAATACGTTTAACCCCTCTAAAATAACAATATCGGGTTTTTCAATACAGACCTTTTTATTGGGTAATATATCGTAACTCAAATGTGAGTAAATCGGGGCTGTAATTGAATCCTGACCAGACTTTATTGCTGCAACAAATTCAATCAAGGCCTTAATGTCAAAGCTTTCTGGGAAGCCTTTTTTATGCATAATATTACGTGTAACGAGATACTTATTCGGACGTAAAAAGCCATCTGTGGTGACTAATGCTACTTTGGGGTGTTCAGGCCAACGTGATAATAGTGCTTGTAATATACGTGCCGTTGTACTTTTCCCAACCGCAACACTCCCCGCTATACCGATAATATAAGGAACACTATCATAGCCAGCATTTAAAAATTTATCGCGCACCGTATGACGATATTGTTGCGCTTCGACATAAAGATTGAGTAAACGAGAAAGGGGCAGGTAAATATCGATGACTTCTTGCATCGATAAGGATTCATTAATCCCTTGTAACTGTAATATTTCTTCCGCTGAGAGGGGGAGCTCGACGTTATCGCGTAAGTTTGCCCATTGTGAACGTTGAAAATGCAGATAGGCACTGTGATTGTCGAGTTGGTCTAGCGACTTAGCTGAGCTCATTCGTCGATTTCTCTGCTTCTTGTTCTATGTAAATTGAATCTGCATTGCCTTTCGGATCATCACTGTAAATATGATATTGGCTCGCAGGTTTTATCAATTGTTCGAAAAGATTGACTAATGCTTCTTGGGATTCTTCTATATTGGCTTGATTTACTAACCGAGTGAAGGCTGCATCAAAGTCACTTTCCACCCAACAGGTATAATCATAGAGTTCTAAATAAGCTTCCTGTAGAAGGTAAACGCCTTCAATAAGGACAATTTCAATATCAGTAAAATCATACTCAACGGTGCGAGGATGGTTCACATCGTCAAGCGTTACAGATGTTGTTACGCTAGAGAATAGCTTTAATGGCAAAATCAGTTGTTCAATCATCTCATCATAACGATAGGCGTTGAGATAATATTCTTCTGGGCTGTTCATTACATTAAAACGTATGTTTTCAGCGGCTTCCCAATCATCACCATGGACGATGGCAACATTAATACCTTCAAGGCGCAGAGCTTGTGCTATTTTTTCTGTTAATGCGCGCTTGCCGCCGCCTTCAATACCACTAATCGCGATAATTTGCGCTTTGCTTGAGGCTTTTTTGTTGTGTAGATCGCGTAAAACAGATTTTATTTGTGCTGCGTTATTAAACACGGTTTTCAAGGGGCAGACTCCTTATGTAATAGGCTGCCATTATGCCACAAAACTAAGGTTGTACAAAAAGGCCACCACTGTGGCCTAGGGGATAAACAACATTAATCTGTTTTTTTAGTTAAGAAGCTAACTAAAGCAATAAATTCCTCATTGCTTCTAACAGAACCAGTATTGACTTTGTATTTACCATTAACAATAACGGTTGGTACGCCTCGGATTTGAAACTCTTCCGTATTGCGTTTCATTTGTGATGCGAGTCCACTAACCGGGAAGCTTGCTAATGCCGCTTTTGCTTCTTCTTTAGAAACACCCGCTTTTTCAAAGGCACTTAGTACATCATTTTCGCCATTGATCGCTTTACGTTGCGTATGAAGTTGATCAAAGAATATTTCTGCTACTTTATCTTCGACCTGAAGCATTTCTGCGGCTGCATAGGCACGAGTTAGTAGTGGCCCCATCTCTTTACCAAGGAAATCAACATGGTTCTTTTTAACTTCGACGTTAGCGGGCAAATCTTTTTTAAGCATCGTTATTAATGGTTCAAATTGAAAACAGTGTGGGCAATAAAAAGAGAAAAATTCCATCACTTCAGGCTTTTCTGTCGTCGTTTGTTTAATGACTTCGTAGTGAGTGCCTTCTTTGAACTCCGCTGCCTGTGCTGTCAGCGGTAGTAAAATTAAAGCGAGAAAAAATGCAAAAATATGTTTCATTATTTATTCCTTTAGTAATTATCTGGATACGATATACATTATATTCACTTATTATACCAATCGGATTAAGTATGTGATCTAAATTTTGCGCAGGAAAAATGGCTTAATTTGAGGCGTAAGTTGACGCAAATGGTTGTTCCATTTGCGAAACTTACAACAAAAAAGTAAGTTATTTTAACCAGTAAAATAGATCAGCTATTTATTCTGATTGGTATTAATAGTCAGGCTGCAGAGAAAGAGGCTCCTGTGCAAGCAATGAAATTTGTTGTTGTAGTGATTGTAACAACTCTTTCCAATATTGTTCAGTTATAAACCATGGAAAACTAACTGGAAAGGCTGGGTCTGTCCAGCGTTTATTGATCCAACACAGATAATTTATAATACGCATACCGCGTAAGGATTCGATCAACCGCAGCTCTTTAGGATCAAAATCGAACTCTTCTTGGTAACCTTCTAGCAGCATTGATAGCTGTAATTGCTGCTCTTGTCTATCGCCATGTAATAACATCCAGATATCTTGAATAGCTGGGCCCATTTTACAATCATCAAAATCGACCAAATAAGGTTGCTCATTGTTCATTAGAATATTACTGGGGTGGCAATCCCCGTGTAATCGAATCTGCTTAGCTTGATAGCTTGATAGGGATGTTTTGATTCGCTCTGCGAGTAAATCTAATGCAGTGAATAAAGGTTGCCGTAAATATTTCGGGATCAGCTCACTCGTTCGCAATTCAAGTAACGGGGTTGATACCATGTTTTCTATAGTAAGAGTCTGGCGATAGATAAAATCCTTTTGCGCACCGATACGATGGACTTTTCCTAATGTGCGGCCAACCTCATAGAGCTGATCAATATTTTCAATATCCAGACTCCGTGCCGATAGGCTTTTGAATAGCGCAAAATAGTAGTGCTTAAATTGAAAGACTGTTTGTTGGTTAATGGCCACTGGTGCTGCAATATTACACCCTTGTTGCTGTAGTTCCTGACAAAATTGATGTTCTTCGAGCAACTGTTGGTCAGACCAACGCTGTGGTCGATAGAATTTTACTACATAACGAATCTTATTCTCATCGGTAAATAAAGAGACCCTATTTTCGTAGGAGTTGAGTGCGACTAACCCCGTTTCGGGGTAAATGCCGATACTCGCTAACGCATCAAGTTGTATTTCTGGTGTTAAAGATTGATAACTAAATAGCTTGCTTGTCATGGCTAACCTTAAAGAAAAGGTGCACTAATGGCACCTTGAATTGAGTCGATCTGTTATGTTAACGGAGCCCCAAAAAGAATGGGCTATCCTGTTGAATTGTTTCGCCACTATCACTGGTTAATATGAGACTAACCATCAATTTTTTCGCTTTTATACCATAGGGATCAACGGCAATGGCTATTGGTTGGGTGAGGATTTCACCCGATTGTATATGAATTTCCGTTGGCCCGAGCAATTTAGCATTTTCTAACCCTGAAAAAGTTAAGCGGTAGGTTTGTGCTTGCATGGTTTTATTGACGATTTTCAGGGTATAGGTGTTTTCGATTAATCCTTCGCTATTTTCTCGAGATAGTGCCGTTCTATCTCGTACAACTTCTAGCTCAAAACTACTTAAGTTAGCAATATTGATGATGAAGACAGCAATCATAATAAGTAAAACAGAGCCGTAGGCTATAATTTTAGGCCGTAATACATGCTCTTTTTTACCCTCAAGAATTTGCTCAGAAGTATAGGAGATTAAACCGCGTGGATAACCCATTTTATCCATGGTTTGATCGCAGGCATCGACGCAAGCACCACAGTTAATGCATTCGTACTGAAGCCCTTCGCGAATATCAATGCCTGTTGGGCATACTTGCACACAAAGGTCGCAATCGACACAATCACCAAGCCCTAGTGCTTGCGGGTTGTCTTTACGGCGGCGCGGGCCTCGTTGCTCACCACGTTTGCTATCGTAGCCAACGATGTAGGTGTTTTTATCAAACATTGCCGATTGAAAACGGGCGTAAGGGCACATATGTGTGCACACAATTGATCGCATCCACCCGGCATTAACATAGGTGATCAAGGTAAAAAATAGGATAGTACCGACGGTTGCTGCACTCGCGTTAAGGGTAAAGAAATCATAGTAAAGTGTATTTACAGGCAGAAAGTAGGAAGCAAATGCAAGCGCGGTGAATAGTGAGACGATAATCCATCCGGTGTGCTTTGCTGTTTTACGCCATATTTTATTAAAATCCCAAGGCGTTTGATCTAAACGCTTACGTTTATTGGCAGATCCTTCAAAGCGTTCTTCAAACCAAATAAAAATAAAGGTCCAAACGGTCTGTGGACAGGTATAGCCACACCAAACGCGGCCTAAATAGGTAGTAAAAAAGAACAGCGCAAAGGCGGCGATAATAAAAATCCAAGCGAGAATGGTTAAATCCTGTGGAAAAAGCGTTAAGCCAAAAATATGAAACTGCTGTTTAGTTACATCGAGTAAAACGGCTTGATTACCATTCCAACGCATAATGGGTAATGCGAGAAAGAGTAGTATTAATCCCCAACCAGTATAACGACGTAGGCGTTGAAAAAATCCATAAGTGGCGCGAACATAAATGCGTTTACTCGGATTAAAGCGATCCACACTGGTTGTTTGCGAACTTTTGATTTCTTTAATTTTAATAGGTTGTGTCATTTATCATTACCTATAATGAATTTTAATTATAAAAAGAGAATTCACTAAACATTATTGCATTGCAACTTAATTAATTAAAAGTTGTGAATATTATGCATGTTACAGTCTTAGTAGATGGTGATCCCATGCAGATGGCTCTCTATTAATATTGCGCTTTTATTTTGATAACTTTTTTTACTCATTGTGTTTAAGTTTGTGCTACACCAATCTGTTAATACTGGGAAGGTGGCTGGATTTTCTAAATTATCGAAGAATGTAGAAAAATCACTGTTGGGTAGTATGTTCTGTGCAACGAAAAGTGCTCTAGGTTGAGTTATTTCATCAGCAATTCGATTACGGACTCCCCAAGCAATCAGATAATCAGCACAAGTTAAGTTAGCTCCTTCGGGTTTTACAACAAAGGCACTATCCATATCTATGTCGAATATTTTTTTCAACATGGTTGCTTGAAATAACATCGCGACATCTTCTGCTTTAGTAGAATAAGCATAAAGATGATTTGCCCCTTCTTGCTGCATTAATTCGCCGAGATACTCAGCACTATCCTGCTGCTGTTGTTCGTTGGGCTTATTACCTCTATACATAATTTTTGCGTGGGCGTTAAGTTCTTCATTTTGTAGAGGATAGGCATTAGCTAATAATATGTTTACTCGTTGAGAAGCAAGGTTATTAATTACTGTATTAGTGGTTTGCTTAATATCAATGTAAGGGAGTAAATTTTGTGGCATGTAATCATTAGCATGCGCTAATTCATGAAATAGTAAACTGGCCATCGGAAAGATGATATCGTCAATTGTGCGCTCACTTGGGCTGTCTAAAGGAATGGTCGTGTAGGCGTATTGATTGTCTTTGATGAAGCGATGAAAAAAATAATAGGATAAGTTTTCACCGTAGTTACTGCGATAATCTCCTTGTTGTGAAATGGTCTTTTTTTCTTCATTACTTAGCCATAAATCATAGGGGTCGATATAGATTGCTGCGCTACCAGTCCAATAAAAAGAAGGACGGATATTGTCTGCTATGACAATCGCGGTGACGGAACCCAATAAGGTGATTATTTCTGGTGGTAATTGTGTCAATAAAGTTTCAAATCGCGCCCCCATCCAATCGTGGGATACAACTACGCGTGACATAATATCGTTAATAGTTGGAGTGGGATAACTCAGCGCAATAAATGGAAGTTCAGCAATGGTGCAGGTACGTGAATAGTTCACACAGGAAGCGGGATCGACTTGTTCGTCAGGCAGCGGTTGTTGATAAGTATAAATATGGTCTAAATTATCGGCATTGTTATTAGGCTTTGATGAACTATTACAGCTTACTAATAATGTGCTGATAGCGAGGTAATAAAAGGGCCGCGCCAGCGTTAACAAATCCATGAGTATTCCTTTATATTACAAGCCATTAACTTTAAATTTATAATTGCACGATCGGTACTGATAGTTGCAATATAAAAATATTATAGGTTAAGATAATGGCATTATTACGCTAATAATCGTCCTTTTATAGGAGCCCTCTTGCCTTTAATAGTGCGGTTTGAAAATCGTCTTCACAATCTTTCGCGATACCTGGGATCATTTCATCTTTAGCTGTTTGATCCATTTTCAAATGATATATGATCACCTCATCCGTTAATTCCGTTAATGGCTTATCAAATCCAGATTGTTTGGATATTAAGGCTAATATCTCTAGTAGGCTTAATTCTTTGTTTTTTAACCAGTATGGTTTTAATAATTCTAATATTTCATTAATTCTATGGTTATCCATTATTGCATCCTCAACGATCTTTAGTTTGATAAATTATGACGTAATTCATTTAATACTTGTTTGGCGCCAGGTTTTATTGCTCGCCACATTGCAAAACTTTCTGCCGCCTGACCGACTAACATACCGAGCCCATCAATCACTAACCGAGCACCATTCTGTTTTGCCCAATTATTAAAAGGGGTTAATTGTGCGCTATACATCATATCGTAAAAAACAGTTTCTGGGCGGACTAAATTCGCTGATATAGGGACAATTTGTCCCTGTAAACTGGCTGATGTTGAATTGATTATTAAGTCAAAATCACCACTTAATTCACTAAATTCACTGGCTGTAATATTGCCGAAGGAGGTGAATATTTGTGACAACAGTTGTGCTTTAGAAAGGGTGCGATTGGCTATGACTAATTGCTGTGGTTGTTCAGCTAATAAAGGGCCACAAACACCACGAGCCGCACCACCTGCACCGAGTAATAAAATACGTGCGCCTTTTAGGGGGACATGGTTATTCTTAAGGTCTAAGACCAATCCAGCGCCATCGGTATTATCCCCAATAATAATACCGTCATCGGTCAATTTTAGAGTATTAACGGCACCCGCTAAAGTTGCGCGAGGGGTCAGTTGTTGTGCGTAAGCGAACGCTTGCTCTTTAAATGGTGCAGTTATATTACAGCCCTTGCCATTGCTAGAGAAAAAATTATCTAAGGTTGTTTTAAAATTATCAAGTGCAGGCTCAATCGCATTGTATTGCATTTGTTGTGCGGTTTGATGTGCAAAAAGAGTGTGTATAAAGGGCGATTTACTTTGTTTGATCGGGTTGCCAAAAACAGCGTATTGATCCATGAAAACTCCAACGTTGAAACAACTTATATATAGAAGTAATTTATCATTTATATGTGCTTAGGGGAAATATCGATTGTTAACTGGTTTTTAACGAAATTGTTTACCCGTTAATGCATCAAATATTTTTGATGGTGAGGATAACCCTGAGACTGGCGCATCAATTACAGCAGAAAGAAGTGGCGCATTACTAAACATCAATTTGACCTGTTCACTATCAATACAAGGCTCACATCCTGATAAGTTCGCGCTGGTGGATATTATAGGTTTGCTGAATTGTAAGCACAAATCTTGTACGACAGGGTGTGCACTCACTCGCACTGCAACACTATCAAAATCACCTGTTATTAGCTTAGAAAGCGATTTTTGTGCAGGGACGACCCAAGTTACAGGGCCTGGCCAACTCGCTTTGATCTGTTGTAGTTGTTGTTCGTTTAATGCGGAAAAATCTGCATATTTAGTAAGTTGGTCGATGTTTGCTGCGATTAATATCAACCCCTTATGTGCTGGTCGATCCTTTAAAGTGAGTATTTTTTCAATTGCAGCATCACTATCAGGATCGCAACCGAGCCCAAAGACAGCTTCCGTCGGATAAGCAATAATGCCCTCTGTTTTTAAAACATGGAGGGCATTAGATAATTGAAGATCTATCATTATTAGTGAAGGCTTACATTTCTGCTAGTTTAAGTTGCAATGCGGCATCTTTAGCGATAACTGCTTTGGCATTTTCTGCACGATCTTCTTTAACGCGTAGTGCTAATTCATCATCAGCAACAGCAAGAATCTGTGCCGCAAGGTATGCTGCATTTTTAGCACCAGCACTACCAATAGCGACGGTAGCAACAGGCACACCCGCTGGCATCATCACTGTTGAAAGCAAGGCATCGTGACCTTGTAGAGGGCCGCAATCTACTGGTACGCCTATAATAGGGCGGGTAGTGATGCCTGCCACTGCACCGGCTAAGTGAGCTGCAAGTCCTGCTGCACAGATAAACACTTTACAACCACGCGCTTCAGCATCCGTAACGTAAGCATGGGTCGCCGCTGGGGTACGGTGGGCTGAAGTAACTTTGACTTCATAACCAATAGAGAATGATTTTAGGATGTTAATTGTATTTTGCATAACAGGCAGATCTGAATCAGATCCCATTAAAATAGCAACAAATGGTTTAGACATATGTATTCCTTACAAAGTATTTAAGCAAATTGATTGCGTATCGACAAGAGAGGTAATTATATAGGCTTACTGCGGTAACCACACCCTTTTTTTGGACATATTATGCGGAACGTACTGGCCGTTTTGCGCTCAACGAGTATTGGCCAGTGGCAATCAGGACAGAACTCATTAACGGGTTTGTCATTTAGCGCATATTTGCAAGCAGGATAATTATCACAGGCGTAAAAGGTTTTTCCATAACGTGAATGACGTTGGATTAAATGACCTTTTTTACATGAAGGACAGGTAACATTGTTTTCTGTTTCTGCTTTTTCATTACTTTCTGATAATTGTGTTGTATATAAGCACTCAGGGTAAGAGCTACAGCCGATAAATAGGCCATAGCGCCCTTGTTTTAGGACTAACTCTTGATTGCACAAGGGGCAGCGTGTGCCACTAAGCACTTTTTTTATCTCACTCTTTTCGTGCAATGGGCGTAGATATGAACATTTCGGATAGCTTGAACAGCCAAAAAATGGGCCTTGTTTTCCATTACGAATTTGCAATGGCTCGCCACATTGCGGGCACTTTTCTGCAATATGTTGGTGGTGAGTTGGCAAGACGCTTGGATTATCACTCATTTAATGGATTAATCCATCTTCAAAATCAATGAGCATTGATTCAAGTTGCAAAAAAGCATCTTCATTATTGGGGTCATTATATAACACCATTAAGGTTAACCATTTTAGGTCATCCAGTTGTAATGTGTTGATATCTAATGACATGGCACAATCTATAACAACTTCACGCGTATGTGTATTTAATATATCTGCTTGCTCAAGGTAAGAGATGTAGCCCTGAACCTCATGTGATAATTTCTGCTGTTCAATAGCACTATAGACTCGATGCGATGTCTCTTTGGCTAGTTGAGTTTTACTTTGTGGATTTTTTTCATGTAAATGGGTGAGGTTGTCTAACCAAGCTAAAGCTTTAACGATGTCATTTTTTTGAAAGCCTTCTTCCAATAATTCATCGGTGATCTCTTGGGCGTTGATCTCAATGCTTTGATCAATTTGTATATAACTTTCAAAAAGATAAACTATAATTTCAAACATAATTCGCCTTAAAATTTAATAATTCTATATTATTTCAGCTTTGTAACTTGATGTAGCCTTCTGCTGTAACGGTAATACTACCAGTTATCTCAAGTTCTATTAACTGATTTTGTAAGCTAATTATATCTAATCCACTTCGATGCATGATTTGTTCGAGTGGCGTGATATGGAAATCAATATGTTTTAATAATGGATGTGCTGCTTTCTGAGATGTCGTGGAGGAGTTGGAAGAAGAGGGGATCAGCGTTAAACATTCTTTGTATTCATTACAGATATCTTCACAATTAATCACTAATTTTGCCCCCTGCTGAATTAGGTGATGGCAACCAGACGCTTCTGGATTGTCTATTGAACCCGGTAGAGCATAAACATCTCTATTTTGTTCTAGCGCATAACGAGCGGTAATAAGCGATCCGCTACGCAGCGAAGCTTCAATGACAAATGTGCCAAGGCTTAATCCTGAGATGATTCGGTTACGCCGTGGAAAATTACTTGGAAAAGCGGCGGCCGTTGGCCAAAATTCCGAAACAAGTAATCCTTTATCAATGATTTCTTTGGCAAGTTTTATATGTCGTTTGGGATAAATGTTATCTAATCCCGTTCCCAATACTGCAATGGTTTTACCCTGTTGACTCAATGCACCTTGGTGTGCAAAACCATCGACGCCGAGTGCCAACCCACTGGTTATTGTAAAGCCGCAACGGCTTAAATCTGCACCAAATTGGTAAGCTTTTTGTTGCCCATAGGGGGTGCATTTACGACTGCCAACCAGTGCGATTTGTGGTTCTTTTAGGAGTGTAATATCGCCTTGTAAATAGAGTAATAATGGGGGATTGTTAATCTCTTTTAATTGCTCAGGATAGTCATTGCTATTAAGGCTGATAATGTGTCTATCTGAGTTGTTGCTTAGCCAGTGTAAACTCTCATCAATGCGTTTCATGTCTGGATTTAATAAGGCGTTGATCTCTGTATCTTGTAGTTTATAGCTCTGTAATGTCGCGCGATTAAGTTGTAATAGTTCACCGATGGAGTGTCGTGAAAGTAATTTTAAGAGGGTGCGTTTAGGGAGGCCTGGTACTGCATCTAAAATCAGCCAGCGTGTTATTTCTTGTTCATTATCTAAGGTATTATCGGTTTTATGAAATAAGTCGATGGCCATCTCCACAGTTTAAGCAAATGAGCCAGTCATTAACTGGCTCATGGTTAAATTAAAACTCTAGCCCTTGTATTTTATATTTTGCGCCCATGATGTCAGTACTGCGCATGATTAAAGCAATACTCACTTTTTCATATACTTTAAACACCATCAGTTCGCCAACGCGTTCAGCAGGGATAACCAAATCTGGTGCACCCATTTGCCCAAAGGCGTTAGCGTCTTCTTGATACTCAATCGCTTTTTTATCGACTAAAACATTGGGCCCGGATTGCAAAATAGAGAACATCGAGCCAATTTTTATATTTTCTCGCTTGCCTTTATTAATGACGACAACATCCCATTTGCCAATGGCACTTGAATTATTAAGAGCAGCAAGTATTTGCCCTTTCAGTGTCATTGGAACAGGCTTAGGTTGAAAGTAAGCAGGTAAGCTATCATGCTCTGGAATGGGTAAAATAAGATCCCCTTGGCGAGCTTCACGAGAGCTTTTTAAGAAATCCAGTGGCGTCATTTCGTTCGTGGAGGTTACATTTGGATTTTTAGATGACTGAGAAAGCCCAATGTAATTGAGTTCTGTCCCTAGAAATTCCTCGGTTTCAGGGTCGATATAATCCTCACCCATACGGTACACACCGTATAGTTTATATTTGTCATACTGACCCTGTGCATAGAAAACATCACCTTCAAAAAAACGTGGCGTGGCAATGGCATCGCCGAGTAAACGAGGAGCTGATTTTATTAAATCAGGATTTATCACATGATCTCTTGATAAAAATGCAGAGATAGAGGCAAGAGGTATGGTTGGAATTGCGGCTCTTTTCTCTTCTATGCGAGTAGTCGGTGATAATTTTTTCAATTGTTTACGTGTGATTTGTGGTTCACCATTTACCCAAATGAGTGTTAACACATCACCCGGATAGATTAAATGAGGGTTATCTATTTGGTTATTGGCTTGCCATAATCGCGGCCATAACCAGGGGGAATTTAAAAAATGTGCGGAGATATCCCATAATGTGTCACCCTTTTCAACGGTGTAAGTTTCTGGGTGTCCTTCCTTTAGCGTTAACACGTCAGCGAAAGCTGACATCGAAAACACAGCACCTATTAAGAGTGAGCTAATTAGCTTTAATTTCATAACAATCCCTGTTTGGTAATTAATAAAACTGTTTTTTGCCTTAGGAAATGACTAGAATTACTATTAATAAATATAAATTTAAACATTAACCTATAGAGCATTATAATATCATGGCTTTACTAGACGTATTACATTTTCCTGATAAACGATTAAGAACTGTGGCAAAAGCTGTAGCTCAGATCACACCTGAGCATAAAAAAATAGCTACAGATATGCTTGAAACGATGTATGAAGAGAACGGAGTCGGTCTTGCGGCCACACAAGTTAACATACATCAATGCATTGTTGTTATTGACGTTTCTGAAACACGTGACACACCAATGGTGTTAATCAACCCGATTATTATTGATAAATCCGGTGAAGAAGGTTCACAGGAAGGGTGCCTTTCTGTTCCTGATATCAACGCAGAAGTTAAACGAGCTGAGTTTGTGACGGTTGAGTACTTAAATCTTGACGGCGAAATGCAAACATTACAAGCCGATGGTCTATTAGCTATTTGTATTCAACATGAGCTGGATCACCTTAGCGGTAAATTGTTTATTGATTATCTGTCGCCCTTTAAGCAAAAGCGAATCAAAACAAAACTTGAAAAGTTAAAACATCAAAATGAAAAATTTGCATAAATTTTAACACCTCAATTTATTATATCGATAAGGTTAACCGTGGATAAATTAAAGATCGTTTTTGCTGGCACGCCTGATTTTGCTGCAAAGCATTTGCATGCATTACTACTTGAGTCAGAGTTTGATGTTGTTGCGGTTTATACGCAACCAGATCGTCCTGCTGGGCGAGGTAAAAAATTAACCGCCAGTGCAGTCAAAGAGCTTGCTGTGGCGAACAATATTACCGTCTATCAACCTGATAATTTTAAAGAGGCTGCAAGCGTTGAACAACTACGCGCTTTAAATGCGGATATCATGGTCGTCGTTGCTTATGGTCTGATTCTGCCAAAGGTTGTTTTAGAAACGCCGCGTTTAGGCTGCCTTAATGTGCATGGTTCATTGCTGCCTCGCTGGCGTGGCGCAGCACCTATACAGCGTGCGATTTGGGCTGGTGATGCTGAAACGGGCGTCACTATCATGCAGATGAATGAGGGGCTCGATACGGGGGATATGCTCAGTAAAGTGAGTTGCACTATCGGTGCGGTTGAAACGAGTGCGTCTCTTTATGAGAAGCTCGCTGAACAGGCGCCTTTACTCTTAGTTGATACGATCAAGCAATTAGTTCAGGGGCAGCTAACAGCACAAGTGCAAGATGAGCAGTTTGCCAACTATGCAAAAAAATTATCTAAGGATGAAGCGCTAATCGATTGGTCCTGTGATGGTGCTTTTATTGAACGCTCTATTCGTGCCTTTAATCCTTGGCCAATGAGTTATTTTATGCTTTCAGGGCAAGCCATTAAAGTGCATCGAGCGAGTTGCATTAATCAGCTTAGTGATAAGGCTGTTGGGACAATCATTGCTGCTGATAAAAAGGGTATCCAAGTTGTGACGGGGAAGGGAGTCTTGAACCTAGAGGTTATTCAGCTTGCTGGTAAAAAAGCGATGCCAGTACAAGATATTTTAAATTCTCGCCGTGAGTTATTTGCGTTGGGTACGAATTTACATCAACAGCAGGATTAAGTTAAATGAATATTAGAGCGCTTGCTGCCAAAGTGTTAAACCAAGTCGTTGAACAGGGCGTCTCATTATCTCAAGCATTACCTGCCGTGCAACAGGATCTCTCTGCTAAGGATAAAGCCCTGCTGCAAATGATCTGTTATGGGGTTTTGCGCACTTTACCTCGACTAGACTTCTTCTGTCGTTCATTAATGAATAAGAGCTTAAAAGGTAAGCAGCGTCCACTGCATTTTTTGATTCTCGTTGGTCTTTATCAGCTCCTTTATACACGCATTCCAAGCCATGCAGCGGTTGGTGAAACGGTTAATGGTGCTAAAGCACTAAAACAACCCGCATTAAAAGGGGTGGTAAATGGTGTTTTACGCAGTTTTTTACGCGAACAAGCTGATTTAATTGCCAAAGCAGATCAACAAGAAGCACTCATTTATTGTCATCCAAGTTGGTTGGTGAAGCGGTTGCAAAATGCTTATGGCAATGAAGTTGCCGCCGACATAATGAATAATAACAATCAGCAAGCGCCGATGTGGTTACGTGTTAATGGTCGCCACCATACGCGAGAAGCGTACCAAATATTATTGAATGAGGCTGAATTAGAAAACAGTCCTGCCGAGGATGCGGAAAATAACAATGCATTACGTTTAATTAAAGCGACCGACGTATATAAGCTTCCTGGATTTGAAAATGGTTGGGTCTCTGTACAAGATGGTGCTGCACAATTGGCGGCACACTATTTGGATGCTCAAGCGGGAGATTTGATCCTCGATGCCTGCGCCGCACCAGGTGGTAAAACGGTACATATGCTAGAATTGCAAGCTGGTATTAAACAAATGGTTGCCGTTGATGCCGATGAAAAACGTTTATTAAGGGTAGATGAAAACCTACAACGTCTTAATTTATCTGCAACGGTTATTCATGGTGATGCCTCGCAACCCGATAATTGGTGGAAAGGTGAGTTATTTGATCGCATTCTTTGTGATGCTCCCTGTAGTGCAACAGGGGTGATTCGTCGCCATCCAGATATTCGTTGGCTACGTCGAGATAGTGATATCGCTGAATTGGTTT
Organism: Psychromonas sp. MME1; assembly: GCF_041080865.1. Taxonomy (NCBI): domain Bacteria; kingdom Pseudomonadati; phylum Pseudomonadota; class Gammaproteobacteria; order Alteromonadales; family Psychromonadaceae; genus Psychromonas; species Psychromonas sp. MME1. Next base: position 2,984,616 of record NZ_CP160906.1, read on the forward strand.
CATTACAAAGGCAAATATTACATGCGCTGTGGGAAAAATTGAAACCGGGTGGTATTTTACTTTATGCAACCTGCTCTATTTTACCCGATGAAAATGCGTTACAAATTAAAGAATTTTTAGAAAGTCGCAGTGATGCAACAGCAATTGCGCTTTCGCAGCAATATAATAACGGACAAACTGAGCGTCAATTATTGCCAAATGAAGCAGGTATGGATGGCTTTTATTATGCTAAATTACAAAAATCGTTATAACGATTAGTTGTACAATCACATAGGAATAGTGGTGATAGATGAAAATTATTATTTTAGGTGCAGGTCAAGTCGGTGCATCACTGGCAGAAAATCTCGTTGGTGAAAATAACGATATAACCGTGATTGATGAATCGTCCGAACGCTTACAGGATTTACAGGATCGTTTTGATCTTCGCGTCGTGCAAGGTAGTGCATCTAGCCCCACTATTTTAAGTGAAGCTGGTGCCGATGATGCAGATATGTTAATTGCGGTCACCAATTCCGATGAAGTTAATATGGTTGCTTGTCAAATAGCGTTTACGCTCTTTAATGTACCTAAAAAAATAGCCCGCATTCGCTCACAGAGTGTTGTCATGCACGAAAAGGAGCTGTTTAATAGCGATGCTTTTCCGATTGACCATATTATCGCCCCAGAAAAGTTAGTAAGTGACTACATTATGCAGTTGATTGAGCATCCTGGCGCATTGCAGGTTGCTAATTTTGCCGATGGTAAAGTCGGGTTGGTGGCTATTAAAGCGTACTATGGTGGATCTTTGGTGGGTAATGCAATATCCACCCTGAAAGAGCACATGCCCAATATAGAGGCGCGAGTTGCTGCCATTTTCAGACGTGGAACTGCAATTAGACCACAGGGGACGACGATCATTGAGGCTGATGACGAGGTGTTCTTTATCACCGCTAGCCAGCATATTCGTGCCATCATGAGTGAAATGCAAAAGTTAGAGCAGCCCTATAAACGTATTATGATTATGGGTGGTGGTTATATTGGCGAAAGATTGGCTATACGCCTTGAAAAAGAAAACTCAGTTAAGTTAATTGAGAAAAATTTAAAACGTGCAGAATACCTATCTGAAACACTCTCTAATACGATCGTTTTTTGTGGCGATTCTTCAGACCAAGAGTTACTCGCCGAAGAGCATATTGAGCAGATCGACCTTTTCATTAGTGTTTCTAATGACGATGAGGCTAATATTATGTCTGCAATGTTGGCAAAACGTATGGGGGCACGAAAAGCAATGGTATTAATTCAGCGTGCTGCCTATGTTGAATTAGTACAAGGTGGTGTGCTTGATATTGCAATATCGCCACAGCAAGCAACTCTTTCTGCACTATTAACTCATGTCAGAAAAGCGGATTTAAAACATGTTTACTCTTTAAAAGAGGGGCAGGCTGAGGCGATTGAGATTGTTGCCCGAGGAGATAACATGACATCTAAAGTAGTTGGTAAAGCGCTGTCACAACTTAAACTACCACGGGGAACGACGATTGGTGCCATTGTTAGAGATAATAACGTTCTGATTGCACATAACAAAACCATAGTCGAAAGCGATGATCATGTAATCCTTTTTTTAGCTAATAAAAAATACATTAGTGACATCGAAAAACTATTCCAACCTAGTCCGTTTTTCCTCTAAATAGGGCCTAATAAGATGGTATTTCGACCACTCTTTTTCATCACTGGTTTAGTGTTATCTAAAATGGCTTTTTTCATGTATTTTCCGATGATTTTGGCTTTTTATTACGGCAGCCTTGGTGGGATGGAATTCTTAATGGCGATTGTACTAACCCACTTTGCCTCTTTCCTATTCCTCTATGTGGGTAAAGAGAAAGAAAGTTCTCGTTTAGGTGTGCGAGAGATGTTTTTGTTAACCACAAGTGTTTGGGTCTTAGCGAGTCTATTTGCCGCATTACCCTTTGTTTTTATTGAGCATATTAGCTATAGCGATGCTTTTTTCGAAACCATGTCGGGCATAACAACAACGGGGAGTACTGTATTACATGACTTAGATACTATGCATCATAGTGTCTTATTGTGGCGCTCGATACTACAATGGCTTGGTGGTGTCGGCTTTATTGTCATGGGGGTGGCCATTTTACCCTTTCTGAATGTTGGTGGTATGCGCCTTTTCCAAACCGAATCCTCCGATTGGTCCGATAAAAGTTCGGCTAAAACACGCACGGTTGCGTTAGATATTCTGGTTGTTTACCTGATTTTAACCGTGTTATGTATTCTAGGCTATTATTTTGCTGGCATGAGTGGTTTTGAGGCGGTTAATCATGCCATGACAACGATCTCAACGGGGGGGTATTCTACATCCGATAGTTCAATGGGGCATTTTTCTATTCTCGCTCAATGGAATGCGATTATTTTTATGTTCTTGGGTGGCTTGCCTTTTCTGCTTTTTGTTCGTGCCGTTAAAAACAGTAACGTATTTAATCTTTTTCATGATGCGCAAGTCGTGGGTTTTTTAAAGCTTATTATTTTTTCCTCTGTTAGTTTGACCATTTACCTTGTTTACACGGGGCAATTTTTCGGTGAAGAGGCACTTCGATTAAGTCTATTTAATGTTGTCTCTGTACTTACTACAACTGGGTTTGGTTTGGATGATTTCCTTACTTGGGGGGATTTCAGTGTGATGATTTTCTTTGCCTTATTATTTTGTGGAGCCTGTTCAGGATCAACAACGGGAGGGATTAAGATATTTCGTTTTCAAATTGCCTTAACACTATTTAAACGTCAGCTTATGTTATTAATGCACCCGCATGCAATTCTTCCACAGAAATACAATAATCGCCCAGTTAGTGATGATATTTTACGCTCCTTAATTGCTTTTGTTTTGGCATATTTAGGAACGATTATCATTGCAGCACTGTTATTAACATTGCTAGGTTCATCGGCAATGGAAGCAATAAGTGCATCGATCACCGCTGTTTCTAATGTTGGTCCGGGGCTAACCGCTGAAATTGGCCCGTCGGGTAACTTTGCTCATTTTTCTGATTTAGCTAAATGGATATTATCGCTTTGTATGTTACTTGGACGGTTAGAAATATTAACCGTAGCGGTATTGTTTACAACTCATTTTTGGCATCGTTAATACTCACTACACGTTGCGCCCTTTCAACTAGCCTTTCTGGTAAAGGCTGTTTGATTGGTACCCCCATATCTCTAAGCGCCTCTGTTTGTGAGATGACATTTCCACGCCCTTCACTTAACTGCTTTAGGGCGTGGTCATAGCTGCTTTGTGCTTTACCCAATTGCGCACCTAAATCCAACATGTTTTGACTAAATAGGCGCAATTTGTCATAGAGTTTGCCCGCTTGATTTGCAATTAAGCGACCATTTTTCTCTTGTTGATCAAAACGCCATAGGTTTTCAATGGTGCGTAAAGCGATCATTAAATTAGTTGGGCTTGCCAGTAATATATTATTATCTAAGGCTAATTTAACTAATTCTGGGTCGTGCTCAATGGCGCTAATAAAAGCGGGTTCAACGGCAACAAAAAGTAGTACATAGTCTAGGCTGTTGGTCGATATTAACTTTTGATAATCTTTTTTACCTAAGCCTTTGATATGCTGGCGCATAGAGATAATATGTGCCTGTAATGCTTGTTTTTGTTGATCGCTATTTTCGGCATTAAAGAAGCGCTCGTAGGCGACCAAGGAGACTTTAGAGTCAATAATAATAGTTCTATCGCCAGGCAAATTGACGATAACATCGGGCTGTAGGCGTTGTCCATGCTCATTTTTAAGGCTGACTTGGGTGTGATATTCATGTCCTTCCCTTAGCCCTGATGATTGTAAAATCCGCTGCAAAACCACTTCCCCCCAATTACCCTGCTGTTTATTATCCCCCTTTAAGGCATTGGTTAGGTTGATCGTTTCCTGTTGCATTTTTTCATTTAAAGTTGCTAGTTTAGAAACCTCATTTTGTAACTGATAGCGTTCTTTGCTTTCTGACAAATAACAATCGCTAACCTGTTTTTTAAACTCATCTAATTGTGTTTTAAAGGGATTTAATAACTGATTGAGGCTCTCTTGATTGATGGCTTTAAACTGTGCAGATTTATCATTAAAAATACGCTGTGACAGGAGTTCAAATTGTTGACTTAACTTTTCTTCACTAAATTGATGGTCGCGCAGTCTTTGCTCGCCACTTTGTAGGCGAATTTCCGTTTCTCTTAATCTTGTGGTGAGTTTATTGGTTTGCAATTGTAGTGAATCAATAAAAAGCTGCTTCTCTTGTAGCTGTTCTGTTTGTTGCTGGTTAAGTTCACTTTGAAATTGTAACGCTTGATTGCTTAATTCTAATTTAACATTAAGTGCGTTATTGGCTTTTTTTAAAGATGAAATAAACCACAGTAAGCAAAGCAGTGAGCAGCCAAGGGTGATCGATAGGATAATAACAACGGAATCTGCAGAAAAATTTAGCATTATGAGTACTCAAAACGTTGCAGGTAGTTAATGATCTTTTTATTGCTGATTTTCCAAAATAAAAGGTAGATAAGATAAATCGCAAAAACTAACCATTTATGTTTGTTTTGCCCTTGATCAAGTTGCTCAAAGCTAAATGGGCCAAAGTAAGTATTCATTACATAAACATACAATAAGATGATAATTGGAATAATGAACACCGATGATAGCTTCCAAAGTAGCAGTAGTAATTGACCTAGACGAGCTCGTAGCATGAGAGGTTCCTAGTGAGCGAACAGATAAAAAATAATCACGATAACTTTAAACAGTTACAACTAAGAAGTGAATATTTAATTATTACAAATCTGCTCTGTTCGTAAATTTTTAATTTATTTCGCTAAGTGAAACAATTAACTTACACTTTGTTGCTGTTTTGTTTTGTTGTGCTATATTTGTGTTTTGATCGAAACTTAAGTGAAACTTAATGGTTAAGCGCAACAGTAAACAACGGCGTCATATTATTCTCCGCTTATTGGCCGAGCAGGGGGAAGTGAGCGTTGAACATTTGGCATCCCATTTCGCCACCTCTGAAGTGACTATTCGTAAAGACCTCTCTGCATTAGAAAAAAATGGTTTACTACTGCGCCGTTATGGCGGTGCTATAACCGTACCTGAAGAGCTAATACAATCAACCATGGAGCATTCATCTCCAAATAAGCAAAGAATGGCGCAAGCTGCTGCCAACCTGATTCGAGACAATAACCGTATCATTATCGATAGTGGTAGTACAACGTCCGCGCTCATTGAAAAATTGAATGACAAACGCGGTTTGTTGGTGATGACTAACTCATTGTCCTTAGCCAATGCGATTCATGAGCTTGAGCATGAACCGACATTACTCATGACCGGTGGAACTGGGATCCCCACTCCGAATCCTTTCAAGGGCAAGTCGCGGAGCAGGTGTTACGCTTATATGATTTTGATCAGTTATTTATCGGTGCCGATGGGATTGACCTTGCGCGTGGCACAACAACCTTTAATGAATTGACTGGATTGAGCAAGGTGATGGCAGAGGTTTCTCGCGAGGTTATTGTGATGGTTGAGGCCGATAAATTTGGTCGTCGCATTCCTAATTTAGAGCTTCCTTGGCAACAAATTTCAATACTAATTAGCGATGATAGATTACCTGCATCGGATTTACAAAAAATAACAGAGCAAGGGGTGCAGGTGATACTGACCCCTTATAGTAATTAATTAAACTCTAAAGGCAATATTATGTGTGGAATAGTGGGCGCGGTAGCGCAAAGGGATGTAGCGGATATTTTACTTGAAGGATTAAAACGTCTTGAATACCGAGGTTATGATTCAGCGGGATTGGCTATCATTTCTGAAACAGGGGAATTACAACGTTTACGTCGTGTAGGTAAGGTGAAATCATTGGCTGATGCAGTGGCCGATCACCCTGTTTCTGGTGGGACGGGGATAGCACATACCCGTTGGGCAACGCACGGTGAACCAAATGAAGCTAATGCGCATCCACATACCTCTAATGACAGAATTGCAGTTGTGCATAATGGTATCATTGAAAACCACGCAACATTACGTGACCAGTTACAACAGCAGGGTTACCAATTTACCTCCGATACCGATACCGAAGTAATTACTCACCTCGTTCATCTACACCTACAAACTGAGTCGTCACTACTCAAAGCGGTGCAAAAAACCGTCAAACAGTTGGAAGGAGCCTATGGCACCGTAGTGATCGATAAAAATGATCCGCAACGTATAATCGTTGCTCGCTCTGGCAGCCCATTAGTCGTTGGTTATGGGCTTGGCGAGCACTTTGTTGCCTCCGATCAATTGGCATTGCTACCTGTAACTCGTCGTTTTTCCTTTTTAGAAGAGGGAGATGTTGCTGAAATTACCCGTAAAAGCGTCAATATCTATGATTTAGATGGAAATAGTGTTGAAAGAGAGGTAACAGAGTCAGCCGTTAGCCATGATGCGGGTGACAAAGGGCAGTATAAACATTACATGCTTAAAGAGATTTATGAGCAACCCGTCGCGCTACAACGTACTATTGAAGGGCGAATTAGCAATGGGAAAGTCGTTGATAATACCTTTGGTGAAGGGGCTGAAAAGTTACTCAAAGATGTTAAGCATGTACAAATTATCGCCTGTGGTACAAGTTATCATTCAGCTATGACTGCGCGTTACTGGTTTGAAGCTATTGCCGGCGTTTCCTGTAATGTTGAAATTGCCTCCGAATTTCGTTATCGCAAATCGATGGTCATGCCTAACAGCCTGTTGGTTACGATTTCCCAATCGGGTGAAACGGCTGATACCTTAGCGGCATTGCGTCTTGCTAAAGAAATTGGTTATATGACTAGTTTAACCATTTGTAACGTTCCCGGTTCATCGCTGGTACGCGAATCGGATATGGCTTATATGATGAAAGCGGGTGCGGAGATTGGCGTGGCATCAACCAAGGCATTTACCGTACAACTGGCTGGATTAATGATGTTAGTCGCAGCAATCGGTCGCCATAATGCGTTAACTGTACAAGGGGAAGCGGATATCGTCGCTGCGCTACAAAGCTTACCCGCAAAAATCGAGCAGGCATTAGGGATGGATAAAGCGATTCAGGAATTGGCCGAAGATTTTGCCGATAAACACCATAGCCTATTTTTAGGGCGTGGCGATCAATACCCAATCGCGATGGAAGGAGCGCTTAAACTTAAAGAGATCTCCTATATTCACGCCGAAGCCTATGCCGCTGGTGAATTAAAACATGGTCCTTTGGCATTGGTGGATGCTGATATGCCAGTTATCGTCGTTGCGCCAAATAATGAGCTCGTTGAAAAATTAAAATCAAATGTCGAAGAGGTACGTGCCCGTGGCGGTTTGATGTATGTTTTTGCCGATAAAAATGCCCATTTTAAAAGCGATAAAACAATGAAGGTATTAGAAGTACCAACCTGTGATCCTTTACTGGCACCGATCATCTACACCATTCCCTTACAACTGTTGAGTTATTATGTGGCACTCATAAAAGGTACGGATGTTGACCAACCAAGAAATTTAGCCAAAAGCGTGACAGTGGAATAATTATTTATCGCTTTTACTATACAATTGTAGGTCGACAATAAAGTTTGGTCACTTGAAACCTTCGATGAGATTTAATCTATCGAAGGTTTTTTTATGTCTGATATAAATACCTATTTCATAATATTCTAAAAGTAGTTGATTTGATGTAGAGTTATTTGTGATGCGTTTGTTGTTATTGAAATTATTAAAGAGCAAAGTCATACATTAACAATGACTTAGGTTTGAGGTGGTGGTAAAATACCAGGTTAAAACAACAAAAAAAAATCACAAGTTGGTTTCGGAGAAGCGTTATGGGATAGCGCCAATAAGTTACGTGGCAGTGTTGAATCCTCGGAATACAAGCACATTGTCTTATGCCTTATTTTCCTTAAATTTATCGTTACCATCTTGCAGGGAAGAAACAAAATGACTATTGGAAAGCACGGGTTTATTTTGCGGTTAGTTGTAGTTTATTAATTAAATATGGATTTAAACCCATAGGAAAAACAGTAGATGAAAAGTGGCTTGTTTCAATCAACAAAGGTACAAGATTAATTGATTATAATTTTGACGAAGGCTAGCAATATTTTGTGCTTGCAAATGGTAAAATCTGGTATGTCGATGAATTTCTAGAGCCCCCAGAAAAATATTTAAGTGGTGTTGATCCTGAAATAGATAATTTTGGATATATATCTGTACTAGAAATGTGGCTACATTTTAAAGACTTTATGAAAATAGGTGACGAAAACTCATTTAATAAAGCACAAGTGGCATTTAAAAATAAATTAAAAGAACTCGTATAATGAGATGTAAAAATCGAAAGTTATACATCATAAAGTAATTTGAAAAAGGAAAGGTTTAGAACGACATGAATCGCACATCAGAGCCTACTCAGGCAAAATCCCAATTGGAATTAATTCAGCAGTGGCGCAGTACTTTAGAATGTTTAAAAGGTGATGTCGGTTTTCCTGCATGTATGGCTAATGTGACAGGTGAAGAAAAAAGCAAACTTGATTCTGTTATAGAAGCCTTTAGTTATTTAGAGCAAAAAAATACTTTGTTAGATGAAAATGAAGACTTTTTATTCTCAGAATCTGGGTTTATTAAGTACAAGGCTCTGCATATGCTTGTGTTTGATTATTTATCCAAGTTAACAAAGACGACAAACTCAGATGAAAAATCGACGTTTTACTTTGTTTCTAGGAAAAAACATATCGCACAGCAAAAAAGGAGTAGTAATGGGACTCATTCTTTAATTCACTTTTTGCTTACCCTTGTTGCTCTCTTTATATTAGGTAGTGCTAGTTTGATGATGGTGGTGAAAACACAAAATAATTTGATTGTTATTCTGATTTTATTTTGGTTGTGTTTTTTGCACTTTAAAACGGCTCTTAGGCTAGTAAAACCATTTAAAAAATCACCAATTAGTCCATTCAAGTTCCGAGTTAGTCTCTTAGGAATACACTCGTTAAATACACTATTGAAAGTGAGTTTGTTATGTCTTGTACCCATTGCTTTAACAGCTAATTTTAAACCCTATTGGGTTGATGATGTGATTATTATCAGCTTGTCTATTCTATGTTTATTTCATTATAAGGCGAATAATCTTGTTGATGAAACCCCTATCACTTCAGCAGCAAAAGAGTCAGCTAATGTTTAAATGGGTTTCGATATTAATAAGTATTTTATTTAGTGCAAGCACGGTTGCATCTATAAATTTAAATCTTGCTTGTAAAGAAAAGAAAGAGCAGCAAATGTCTCTATTAACAGAAATGTCTACCTCTGTCAGTGAGGCTCACTTAGCAGGACAATGTACAGGATATTGGTCTTTTGAAATAGTTCCTATAAAAGAATCATGTTCAGAATTTGTAGAACAAAAAAATGCACTTTTACCCGCTTTCAGCACATCTGTTTCAGAAGCGCATTATGCAGGTATTTGTGTTGGGGTTATTTATCGAATTGCACAGAACTGTGGCACCCATGTGCGTCAGAATGAATATTTAAGAATTGCTGAAAATGCGAGTTCTTTAGAGGCAATTAGAGAGAGACTTTCTTGTTATGGCGGGTAAAAACACAAGTATTGCCGCCATTGCCTGCGAAGCATTAGGTATTCAAAGAAATCTTTTACCAGAGCGTTTAAGAGGTCGTCTGAATTATTACGTTAAAGATAAAAAGCTTAAAGCTAAATTGCTTGATCAGAAAGATGCCAATTCAGAATCTGTTGATTATGTGCCTAAACCTATTAAGCCGGGCAATCATACTTTTATCCGTAATCTTGTTATTTTAGATACTTTATTTGAAGATAAAAAATTAGTGATTAACTGGTTGAGTGGCGAAGCAATGGAGGCCGCTAGTTTTGACCAATTTGCCAATGAGTGGAGGGCAAAGAAAATATTATTTCAGGCGCTTGATAAACGTGTGACTGATTTGCGCGCTTTTTTATTAAGTGGTGAAAAAGATTGGTCGCAGGATGAAATCCCTTATCCTTTTAATGAAGGCAAATATAGTTCGATGGAGATGATTGCTGCTTCAATTGAATTTGATGAAAACTCAAGCGCATACGATTTAGCGTTAAAAGCGGTTATTCAAGGTCAGTTTGGTGTGCTTGGTAAGCTAATAGAAAACAATCCTCAGGCTTTTATTAGCGAACATGGTGAATGGTTGGTACAGCTTTATCATAGTAAAGAAGCTGAATATGAAGAGTACAGCCAATTACTTAATAAGTATTAAATAACTGCTTATTTTCCCTTTTTTGTGAATTTCACAGTTTGATACTTGCTCCTGAAGTCACCGCACAGTGCGGTGATATAAGGATAAAGAAAAATGAATAAATTTATTGTTTTTGAAGGTCTTGATGCTTGTGGAAAAACAACGCTGAGCTCACTTTATGCAAAACAGAGAAATTCCGTTGTTTATTCCGCAGTGGTGGAAGAATCACAGGAACTGAGAAAAGTTATTGACTGTTATCAGTCAAAGGAAAGCGCTTTGTTATTTTTTTTGTTGAATAACTTTTTAAAGAGTCATGAGGTCTCTGGTGCTTTACAGTCGGGGGATGTCATACTAGACAGATACATATTTTCAACCTTGGCATACCAGAGCATTATGCTTGGAGAAAATACAGTTAGGAGCCTCTTTGATACCCTTAATATTGCTGAAAGACTTATTCTTCCTGACGTCATCGTTTTTGTTAAGGCTGATGCGGAAACGATAAAGAGCAGGATAAAAGCCAGAGTTGGTAATGGCCAATGGTACGGTGATGAAATAACACAAAATAACTGTGTAGAGAGTCCCTACAAAAAGATTTTTAAGTGGTTTGATATTCCCATTGTAGAGATTGATACATCAGAAAAGCATGGTCGCTCGATAGCTGAAAATTATCAGCTGATGCAAGAAAAGATTGATCGTGTTCTTTCTGCTGGAAAAAATTAATACAAAATAGGAAACGTTTTTGGTTATCCGATCCAAATGGTTATAAAGCCCATTATCAGTTCTCTGGTAATGGGCTTTTATGTCACTGAAAGATGATAAGCATGATAAACCTGCACAACTAATCCCAATTGAGTTAGATGTAGAAGACCGCTATGAAGAGTATAAATAACTGCAAAATAAATATTGAATAATTTTTATTTTCTCTTTTTTGTGAATTTAACAGTTTGATACTTGCTCCTGAAGTCACCGCATAGTGTGGTGATATTAGGAGTACAATATGTATCATTTAATTCTTTTTTCGTTACTCAATACGACTGATCAACTTTCCCCATCTGACACTGTTATTAAAACAGACCTTCTTGCACTTGTACTAGGAGGTTCTCATGAGTAATTCATTTGACGAATTAGTAATTAATTATCACGTTACAGAGATCTGTAATTATTCATGTAAGTTTTGTTATGCAAAGTGGGATCGTCCAAACGAAATTCATACTCAAGGTTACAACGCCGAATTGATGCTAGAAAAGCTTGCTCGCTATTTTTTCAATGAAGCTGGTAATAAAGTTAAATCGGTCTTTCCTTATAAAAGTGTTCGCATTAATTTTGCAGGTGGTGAGCCACTAATCCTTAAAAACCGTTTTTCACAACTCATTATAAAAGCTAAGGAGCTTGGTTTTAACTTATCGCTTATAACTAATGGGCATTATCTAACCAAAGAGTTTGTCGATAATTATGGTGCTTTATTCTCGATGATTGGTATTAGTTTTGATAGTCAATCTGCTGATGTGAGGAAAAATATTGGAAGAATAGATCGTAAGGGTAATTCATTTGATGAAGTTGATTTAATTAATACCGTTGAACGCCTTCGCAAGATCAATCCATCTATTTCGATAAAGGTAAATACGGTTGTTAATAGTTTAAATTATCAAGAGTCATTTGTAGGGTTAATTACACAGTTGCAGCCTGATAAATGGAAGGTCTTTCAGGTTCTTCCTGTATTAAATAATCATCTGCTAGTGACTGATAAACAGTTTACTGAGTTTGGTGAACATCATGCTCAATTAGAGGGTGTGATGGTCATTGAGGATAACGATGCGATGACTAATTCATATTTAATGATCAATCCCCAAGGTCGATTTTATCAGAATAGTTCAACACAAGTAGGTTATCAATATGGCGAATTGATTCTGGATGTTAGCGTTGATCAAGCATTAAGTGTCTGCGAGATTAATTGGGAAACATTCACTAGTCGTTATCAGAAGCCTTCTACTGATAACGCAATTAAGCTTATTAGTAACAATGAATATATATTCAAACAAAACGAACAGTTAGCCTCTTTAAGTCAAGGAGAATAGCATGAATACCACTTCTGATGACAAACAATTTGTGGCTCTGAATCGACACTATTTTACTAGGCACTTTCTAGCCTTTCTTGATAGCGCTTTTCATAGTCTACTGGCGACAATAAATTATTGGAACCATGTTTGCGTTTGTTGTTATAAAAAATTTCAATATAATCGAATATTTCGCTTCGCGCATCTTCCCTTGTAGAGTAGATCTTCTTCTTAATACGCTCTCGTTTTAATAATTGAAAAAAGCTTAAGCCCAAACCTCATCGGAGATAAGCAAGCACAGGATAAATTTAAAAGCGTTATACCAGCTAAGATGATTAAAAAAGTAAATAGAGGGCGTTCAAATTTTTGTGTATGGGTAATGCATTAGGTATCCTGCATGAGGTCTAAGCGCCCTTCAAAAAAGCGACTATTACATTATAAAAAATGAGAATAAAAATGAATAAATTTATTGTTTTTGAAGGACTGGATGCCTGCGGAAAAACAACGTTAAGCTCACTTTATGCAAAAGATAGAAGCTCAGTTGTTCATTCTGCTGTAGTGAAAGAAGCAAAGGCATTACGAAAGGTCATTGACTCCTACCAGTCAAAGGAGAGCGCTTTACTGTTTTTTTTGTTGAACAACTTATTAAAGAGTCATGAAGTCTCGGGTGCATTAGAATCTGGAGATGTGGTACTGGACAGGTATATCTTTTCAACCTTGGCATACCAGACAATTATACTTGAAGAAGATATAGTCAAGCAGATCTTTGATACGCTTAAAATTACCCAAAATATTCTTCTTCCTGAAGTAATTGTCTTTGTTAAGGCTGATGCTGAAACTATAAACAGTAGGATAGAGACCAGAGGAGGCACACTTCAGTGGTACGGCGATGCTATAACGCAAAATAATTGTGTAGAAACAGCCTACAAAAAAATATTTCAGTGGTTTGATATTCCCATTGTAGAGATTGACACATCAGAAAAACATGGTCGGTCTGTGGAAGAAAATTATCAGCTAATGAAAGACCAGATTGATCTCGTTCTCTCTGGAGGGAGTAATTAAAACTAGGTTCAGTTCAGTATTTATAATGGGCATGCTTAAACATTATTGTTGTGGCTTTAGAATTCAGACATACAGATCATGGCCCATATTAGCTCCTTGTTAATAAGTTATTAGATGTTAGGCGTCAACTAGCTTGGCCGTTATGGTCTTGGGCGGGGATTTGCTGCTTACATTTGTAAGCAGGCTAAGTGCCTTTACTCTGCTACTCTTAACTCTGAGCTTGTATCACTATAAATCGATTTAATCTTATCAATGCATTCAAAAAAGGCGCTGACTAATTGTGGGTCAAACATTGTGCCGCTGCCTTTGCCAATAAAGTCTATCGCATCCTCTAATGGCCAACCCTGTTTATAGGGCCTTGTGGTGGTTAGGGCATCAAACACATCGGCAATGGAAACAATTCGAGCTGATAAGGGAATTTCCTCGCCTGCTAACTTATAGGGGTAACCAGTGCCATCCCAACGCTCATGGTGGCTTAATGCAATTTCATGTGCCATTACCAACAAGGGAGAATCATCTCCACTTAAAATTTCACCGCCAAAAATAGGGTGTTGCTCTATGACTAAGCGCTCATCGGGAGTGAGTCGCCCTGGTTTTAGTAGCACGGCATCAGGCACGCCGATTTTACCTATATCATGCATGGGGGCTGCATCCACTAATAATTTGCACCATGGTTTAGTCATGCCGATATGTTCAGCTAATGTTTTGCTGTAGTGGCTGACGCGTACCAAATGAAAACTTGTTTCGTTATCGCGAAATTCTGCGGCTTTGCCAAGTCGATAGATAAGGTTGCAACGACTTTGCTCTAGCTCCTGCGTGCGTTTTTTCACCATTTCTTCGAGGTGGCGTTCGCGATTTGCCAATTTAAGTTGGGTTTCAACGCGTAATTTAAGGACGATTGGACTAATAGGTTTGGAGATATAATCCACTGCACCGAGTGTAAAACCTTTCGTTTCATCTACTGTTTCTGTTTTGGCAGTGACAAACATAATTGGAATGTTTGAGGTTATGGTGTTCATTTTGAGCTGTTTGCAGGTTTCAAAGCCATCCATTTCTGGCATCATCACATCAAGTAAAATCAAATCCGGTAGGGGGTGCTTCTCGGCAAGTTGCAGTGCTCTTTTACCTGATGTCGCGGCACGAATGGTATAATCTTTTGATAATGTATTATGGATAAGTTGGATGTTTTCAGGGACATCATCAACGACCAAAATAGTTATGTTCTGTTGCTTTGATTCCATTTTCTTGCCTTGGGGATATATTAAGTAAAAAACCCTCTGTAATATGTTAATACAAAGTAAAGTGAGTTAGATAAATAATTGCAAATTGTTGATGCAAAGTAAATGGACATGAAGTGTTATAATAACGGATTACTTCTCATTATTCCATATCCATCCCTTAAGGGTAGTCGATATCTCTTTTAAATGTCATTGTGGGCCAAAAGTGAAAGAAACAATTCAAAATAATAACCTTAAGATAAAAAATCTGTTTTCTGGCTGTTTTATTGCCGCAAAGAGACTCTTTTTGTTAGTTGTCATCTGTTTTTGCGTCATAAAACCAACTTTTGCAGACCATGCCGATGTAAAAAACATAAGCCAGATTCAACCTTTTAGCCAATATTTAAAGCGTCCTAAAGTAACCATGATTTTAGATACAAAGCGCAGCTATTGGCAGCAAGTTGCTAAGTTTTCCAATATTGCAGCGGAGGACCTAAATATTGAATTGAATATCGTTTATGGTGATGGAACGGTTAATACCCTGCTTGATTTAGGTAAGCAAGCGATTAAAGAGCAAGTTCAAGGGCTTATTTTTGTGCCTATTTTAGGCCAAGGGGATGAGTTGCTCGATGCGGCTAATCAGCATGATATTCCTGTGATCACCTTACAATCAGACTTTAGGCAATCATCAACTTTATTAAGGGGGCTTTTCTCGAATTGGATAGGGCGTGTTCATGGCGACGACTTCGTGACGGGCAGAAAAATTATTCAGCAATTGTTACCTCCGAGCAATATTGAGGATGATGAAACGCTG